>VGXS01000001.1 GCA_016873225.1 Planctomycetota bacterium
TAGACATAAGCTATGCGATCAATTTTGAAGTGACAACAACTATCAGGGCCATCCCCTGCTGATGCGGCCACCGACAGAACCCTTCCCCCTTTTCATCGTCCTCCTAGCATCATGAATGAACATGAAAGTCTCGCAGGTACCATGGCCATGCAAGCCGCGCACATCACCGCCACGGGCGGACCCGATTCCATCAAGGTTGGAACGCTTCCCGACCCCGTCGCCGGCCCTGGCGAGGTGCTTGTGCGCGTCACCGCCTCGGCGCTCAATCCGATCGACCTGTACATCCGCGCCGGTACGGTGCCGATGGCCCTTCCCAACCCATTCATCCCCGGTTGCGACTTCGCCGGCACCGTGGAAGCGGCCGGGCCGGGCGTCACCGACATCAAGCCGGGCGACCGGGTCTGGGGATCCAACCAGGGTCTCCTGGGCAGGCAGGGAACCCTCGCCGAGAAAATCGCCGTCAAGCGCGAGTGGGCCTATCCTTCCCCGCCCGGGGTGACGGACGAGGCCCTGGCCGCCACGGCCCTGGTGGGCATCACGGCGCATTTGGCCCTGTTCCGCAACGCCGGACTCAAGGCGGGCGAATTCATCTACATTCCCGGTGGAACCGGGGGAGTCGGATCGATGCTCGTGGCGATGGCCATCGCGGCAGGCGCGAAAGTGCTTTGCTCGGTGGGCAATGATGAGAAAGCCCGCCTGGCCCAGTCGTGGGGGGCTGAGACCGTGGTCCACCGCCGCGACGACATTCCGGCTCGAATATCCGCCTTCACGGGGGGCAAGGGGCTTGATGCCTGGATCGAAACCCAGCGGGAACCCGATTTCATGACGATGGTGCCCGCGATGGCTCCCCGGGGACGGATGGTTCTCATCGCGGGTCGCGCGGCGCAGCCGGTTTTTCCGGTGGGACCGTTCTATGTGAAGGGACTCACGCTGACAGGCTTCGCGATGTTCAATGCCACGGCCCAGGAACAGGCCGCCTGCGCCTCCGACATCTCGCGCTGGCTCGCCGAGGGGAAAATCAGGACACCCATCGCCGGGCGTTTTCCGCTGTCCCAAGCCGCCGAGGCGCACCGGTTCCTCGAGGCCAGCACCCTGGGAATGGCCGGCCAGGTAGTCGGCAAGGTCGTGGTGAACATCGGCTGAAAACTTGCCGGCCGGACTTCAATGGCGAGCGGTGGGCCGCGACCGTCACTCCATGTCCGCCAGCGTCCAGATCAGTCCCTCGGCGCGCTTTCCGCCCGCCAGGCGCGCCGGATCTCCCAGCGCCATGGCGCGCCGGCCAGCACCTCCCGCCAAAGCCCATGCTGGCAAGGCGGCCACCACCGCCTGCAAGTCGTCATGCCCCAATCCGGCCGGAACTGAAAGCCCGGCGGCCTGTTCGAGCCGTTCGCGCCAGGTCTCCACGCCGCCAACTCGCGCCGCGGCCTTGCCTGGCAACGGGGCCAGCCCCAAGGCCCGCCAAGTGGCCGTGGGAAAGGTCTCCAGCACGCCATAGGCATGGCCCGCCGGGCCATCACCCGCGAGCCACACCCCCGGCAAGGCCAAAAGCGCGTCAAAGACTTCGATGCAGAAACGCGTCCACCTCAACTGCGTCCGGGGCAGCGCGGTTTCCGCGACGCCGGTCTTCCCCTGGGCGCGCGCCAGCTTTTCACACCAGCGCCCCGCGCCCGGCCGGGTTGATGCCGGATCCCTCCAGGCATGCGGTCCGTCGAGCGCGACCCATCCCACCCCGAACTTCCGGCAATGGGCGTCGATCAACCCCGCGAGAACGCGCGGATCAGGATCACCCTTCGGAAAGACGAGGGCCGGACTGACGGCCCGCGCCCGGATGCCGGCTACCGGCTCCAAGCGGGCGGTGCCGATGTCGGCCCAACGCCGGCAGGCGAGGTCGATTCCGAGCACCGGCGTCACATTCCTTACCATCGGGGCCCCCATGCGGACATCTTGGCCCTGTTTCGCTGGCCTTATCGTCATTGTTTCGCCGATGGTGCCAGCGTATCGTGAAGCTCGGGGAAAGGATTGTGTCGCCGTCCGCGCCAGGAAGGTGTGCCATGTCGAAGCCTCGTGGGCGATCCGTCGCCATTTCCCCTTACCGCCAACTGGTATGCGACCTGATGCATTTCAGCGGGCAGGTTCCCGCGGTGTGCGCCGAACGCCGGATGAACCTTTCGGAGTTGGTCCAGGCCCGCGCCAAGGCCGATGTTCGTCCCTCGTACACCACCATCTTCGCCAAGGCCTACGGCATCCTCAGCCGCGACTATCCCGAGTTGAGGCGGTCGTACCTCAAGCTGCCCTGGCCCAGGTTCTACGAACACCCGCACAGCATCGTCGCCCTCAATGTCGAGCGCCGGCTTCCCGAGGAGGATGTGGTGCTTTTCTGCCTCGTCAGGGCCCCGGAAAACCGTTCCTTCCAGGAAATCGAGGCGATCGTCAGGCACCACCGCGACGCCCCCATCTCCGAACTGCGGTCACACCAGCGCGCCGTGGGAGTCAGCCGGATCCCCTGGCCGATCAGGCCGCTTTTCTGGTACTTGTCGCTCAACCTGTTCGGCCGCAGGCGCTGCCACAACTTCGGCACCTTCAGCCTGTCGTCCATCGGGTCGCAGGGCGCGGGCCTGCTGAACCTCAAACCGATCCTGACCTCGGCCATCCACTACGGGATACTCGAGAAGGACAACTCGCTGGCCGTGCGCCTCACCTGGGACCACCGCGTGTTCGACGGCGCCACCGCCGCGCGCGCCCTCACCGACCTCGAGCGAATCCTCACCGTTGAGATGGTCCGCGAGGTGGCCGAACCGATCCGTCTGGCGGCATGACCGTGCCGACCCGCGCGACCGGAACGCGGCCAACTGAAAAATTCGGTTTTTCCTCAAGTCCAAGCCCTGGCCGGCCGACCGCCCCCGTTTCCGCGGTGTAGGGTTTTCCGTGCGGCGGGCCATCCCGTCTCCGCCGCCCCCACATTCACGGTTGAGATGGCGATGCAAGGCCTTGTCTGGATGGTCTCGCTTTGGGTCGATGGCATCGGCCTGGGGCAGGCTCCCCCCTGGATGCTCGGCTGGCACCAGGTCGAGAGGATGAACCGTCGCCTCCATGGCACGCTGGTGGCGCACACCCGGCGAGGGTTGCGTGACAACCGCGTCTGGTCGCCCGCCCTGGGCAAGAAGCGCGACATGCTCGTCTACCTGCCCCCGGGGTACACCCGGGGCAGGCACTACCCGCTGGCGCTGTTCCTCCATGGCGCCGCGCAGGACGAGCAGTTCTTCATGCAGGCCCTTGTCGAGCCGTTCGATCGGGAGATCGCCGCCGGCCGCATGCCACCCGTCATCGTGGCGGCTCCCGATGGCAGCATCCACGGGCACGCCACGCTCCACGACCTCGCCAGCTTCTGGGCCGACTCGCGCGCCGGCAATTTTGAAACTTACCTGATGCGCGACATCTGGAATTTCATGCACGCCAACTACTCCATCCGCCCCGAACGCGAGGCCCACGCCGTGATGGGAGTCAGCATGGGCGGCTCGGCCGCCGTGCGCATCGGCATCGAATACCGCGAGAGCATCGGCATGGCTGTCGGCATCATGCCGCTTGTGAACCTCCGCTATGTCGACGGCCGGGGCAAGTACCGCGCCCACTTCAATCCGCTCAACGAGGGGGTGAGGGAAAAGCCAAGGCTGCTCGAACCCCTCGGCACCCGCAAGATGTTCACCCTCCGGTTCCGCGACCTCTTCCAGCCGATGTTCGGCCGCGGCGACGAGGTCATCCCCGGCATGGCGCGCATCAACCCGCTGGAGGTGCTCGAGCGCTCGGGCATGAAGAAGGGCGAACTCGACCTCTACCTGGCCTATGGCGGCCGCGACGAGTTCAATGTCGCCGCCCAGGTGCAGAGCTTCGCCCACCGCGCCGCTCAACTCGACATCCCCGTCACCGTGGTGTGCGACCCCGCCGGCAGGCACGACCGCATCACCGGCATGCGCCTGTTTCCCGGCATTGCCGCCTGGGCCTCCGAGCGGGTCCGCAAGCTGGCGCCCGAAAGGGCCCCCGTTCCCCTGGTCGGCATGGGAGAGGAACAACCCGCCGCTCCCGTGCCGGGCGGGGCGGAAGACGACTGATGCGCTAGGATGCGTTCATGGCCCGCCGCTTGGGAGCGGGTCCCTTCCGGGCATGAAGCCATGGACAACGCATCGCTGGCCGCGGCCTTCGAGGAAATCGCCACCCTCAAGGAACTCCAGGGGGAAGACGGCTTTCGCAGCCAGGCGTTCCGCAACACGGCCAGGCGGATCGAAACCCTGCCGCAATCCGCCGCCGAACTCTTCCGCGCCGGCACCATCAAGGATGCCGTCTCCAGCCTCGGCAAGACCCAGCTTGAGGTGATCGGGCAACTTGTCGCCGGCGAAAGCTGCTCCATCCTCGACGACCTCCGCGCCCGCACCCCGCCCGGCCACCTGGAAATGCTCCGCATCCCCGGCGTCGGCCCCAAGAAGGTGAGGGCGCTCCACCTCGAGCTTGGCATCACCACGCTCCCCGAACTGGCCGCGGCGTGCGAGTCGGGGAAGGTCGCCGCCATCAAGGGTTTCGGTGCGAAAACCAGCGAGAAAATCCTGCAGGGCATCGCCTTTGTCACCAGCTCGGGCAGGCGCGTCCGACTCGATCAGGCCATCGGCCTGGCCGGCGCCCTGCTCGATCGGTTGCGCGCGGTCGAGGGCGTCTCGCGCGCGGAAATCGCGGGCAGCCTCCGGCGCCGGCGGGAAACCGTCAAGGACATCGACATCGTCGCCACCGCCGATGACCCCGCCGCCCTGATCGCCGCCTTCGTCTCGGTCCCGGGAGTGAAATCCGTGATCGGGCAGGGCGACACCAAGGCCAGCATCGTGCTCGAGGCCGAGTCCTCCGGCGGCAGGCTTTCCATGGGCGGGAAAGTCGGCTTGAACGCCGACCTGCGCGTGGTGGCTCCCGGCCAGTTCCCCTTCGCCCTGAACTACTTCACCGGCAGCAAGGAGCACAATGTGCTGCTGCGCCAAAGGGCCATCGACCGCGGCTGGCGGCTCAACGAGTACGAACTGGCCGGGTGCGACGCCGCCATTTCCCACGAAGCCGACATCTACGCGGCGCTCGGCATGGCCTATGTCGAGCCCGAACTGCGGGAGGGCACCGGCGAGGATGCCGCCGCCTCGGCCGGAAGCCTGCCGGCCCTCGTGCGGGTCGCCGACATCCGCGGCGTGTTCCACAACCACACCACCGCCTCCGACGGCGCCGACACGCTCGAGGCGATGGCACGGGCCGCCAAGGCGCTGGGACTTGAGTACCTGGGCATTGGCGACCATTCCCAATCGCTCACCGTCGCCAACGGCCTCACGCCCGACCGCGTGCGCGCCCAGTGGCAGGAAATTGACGCCCTGAACACCCGGCTCTCGGGCATCACCGTCCTCAAGGGCACCGAATGCGACATCCTGCCCGACGGCTCGCTCGACTTCGACGACGCGCTCCTGGCCGGGTTTGACTATGTCGTGGCGAGCGTCCACACTCATTTTGGACAAACCCGCGAGGAAATGACGGCCCGCATCTGCAGGGCGCTGGCCCATCCCGCGGTCACCATGCTGGGGCACGCCACCGGCAGGCTGCTGCTCAGGCGGGAGGCTTACGCGGTCGACCTTGAGGCGGTGATCCAGGCCGCGGCGCGCCACGGGAAAATGATCGAGATCAACGCGAACCCGATGCGGCTGGACCTCGATTGGGTTCATTGTCGCCGGGCCCGCGAGCTGGGTGTGCCGCTGGTCATCAATCCCGACGCGCATTCCACCGATGAACTGGCCTATTTCAGCCACGGGGTAGATGTGGCCCGCCGCGCCTGGCTTTCGGCGCCTGAGGTTTACAACACCCGGCCGCTCCAATCTGTGCTGGCCGACCTGAAAGCGCGAAGGGCGTAGGAGCCGAGCGCCGTCAGGCGCCGGGTCTTCGCCCGTCAGGCGCAGGATGATTCAGTCCAAAAACGAAAACCCGCCAGCTTGCGCTGGCGGCTCGATGTTTTCCTTGAATTTCGCTTCCCGGCGTTACGATCTGGGCACTTGGAGCCGAGCGCCGTCAGGCGCCGGGTCATGGCCCGTCAGGCGCCGGGTCATTCCAGTCAAAAAACGAAAACCCGCCAGCTTGCGCTGGCGGCTCGATGTTTTCCTTGAATTTCGCTTCCCGGCGCAACGATCCAAGCACTTGGAGCCGAGCGCCATCAGGCGCCGGGTCATGGCCCGTCAGGCGCCGGGTCATTCCAGTCAAAAAACGAAAACCCGCCAGCTTGCGCTGGCGGCTCGATGTTTTCCTTGAATTTCGCTTGCCGGCGCAACGATCCAAGCACTTGGAGCCGAGCGCCGTCAGGCGCCGGGTCATGGCCCGTCAGGCGCCGGGTCATTCCAGTCAAAAAACGAAAACCCGCCAGCTTGCGCTGGCGGCTCGATGTTTTCCTTGAATTTCGCTTCCCGGCGTGACGATCCAAGCACTTGGAGCCGAGCGCCGTCAGGCGCCGGGTCTTCGCCCGTCAGGCACCGGGTGCGCCTCACTTCTCCCCGCCGCGTTCCTTCTTCATTTCCATGCGATCAGGCTTGGAAGGCTTTTCAGGCTTGGAAGGCCGGTCGGAGGATCCGGAGTCGGATTTGCTGCCGAACGATCCCCGGTCGGGACGGCCGAAGCTTCCCCGGTCGGAGGACCCGGAATCGGACTTTCCAAAGCCTCCCCGGTCGGGTCTGCCAAAGCCACCCTTGCCGGTCCGATCCCAGCCCGAGCCACCGCGTGAGCCGGATGAATCACCACCCGTGGAACCCGAGGCTGAGGCCGATGCGGTGGCCGTGGAGCCCATTTCCTTCCTGCGCGCGGCGATCTTGGTGGGAAGAAGCCCTTCATCCACGGTGATGAAACCGTCGCCATTAAGGTCGAACGAGCGGAACTCGGAGAGTTCCCGACCGCCCTTGCGCCATTCATAAAGGCCAACCTGGGCATCCTTGTCCATGTCGAGCTTGGTGAACCAGTCCGGGAGATCCTTGGGAAGGGATCCAATGCGGTAAACCGCCACCTTCTTGGCCTCGGGAACCACCGGGACATAGTAGCCCGGCTGCCCCCAGGGATTGGAATTCGGGTCGCCGGGATTGCCGCCCGGCCCCCCCGGGCCACCATTGGCAAACCTGACGCGAATGTACTGGGTATATTCGGAGAGGCTCACCAATCCGTTCTTGTCGCTGTCGACTTCCAGGAATGATTCGCGAAGCCTGCTGGAGGCTTGTGCCTCGGTTTGATCAAGCTGGCCGTCCTTGTTGGTGTCGTATTGCTCGAACCTTTGCTTGGCGAAGGCATCCGGGTCCATGCCGCCCGGGCCGGTGGGCCCGCCGCCGGGTTGGGCCCCGGGGTCGTTTCCAGGGGGAGATGGCCCACCGGGAGGGCCGCCGCCAAAGCGCATCATGCCGCCTCCCTGGGACATTCGCTCATTTATGCGCTCCTTGATATACTCGGAAAACTGGTCGCGGTTGACCTGGCCGGAGGTGATGCCCCTCTTGCTGGCCCATTCGGCGAGTTTCTTGCTGGCCTCGGGGTCCATGCGGGAGGTGTATTCGCTAATTGTGATGGTTGGCTTGCCGTTGGAGGCGCGGTCGAAGGCCATGCCGGCGAACTGGCTGGGGTCGAACCCGCCGCCACCCGGACCGCCGAATCCGCCACCCCGGCCAAAACCGCCCCGGTCGCCGCCGAATCCGCCCCGGTCACCGCCCGGTTGGGGGAACTGCGCCAACGCCATTCCCGAGATCAGGGCCGCCAAGACCGCCACACCCATCTGGCCGCGCATGGAATTTCCTCCCTGATTCACCATCCTTATTTATTGCCTCCAAATCATGAGAAAATGAGGAGTCTTTGAAAAAACATTCACGATTCAATCGTCATCCGGCCATTCCGCCACTACCCGCGACCGCTCCAACCGCCACAATGATCGGCAAAGATGGAGACTTGCATGAACAGCCGATGGATCGCGTTTTTGGCACTCGGAACGGCGGCCCTGGCCGGGCTGGGCTGGTTCGCTTGGCAACAGTCGCGAAACCGCGACGAGTTTTCCGAGGAACTTCTGGTTGAGGCCCTCGAATCCAAGGTCTCATCGGGCCCCGTCGGCCTTGAAATACCCGGTGACTGGCCCCAGTGGCGCGGCCCCACACGCGAGGGAAAACCCGCCCCGATCGTGTCTGGCGGCCTGGTGGATTCCTTTCCCGGCAACTTAGCCTGGGAACATTCCCCCGGAGAGGGATATTCCTCCCCCGTGATCGCGGGAAATCGCGTCTACATGATGGGTAGGCGGGAACCCGACGAGACCCTCTGCTGCCTGGAACTGGCCACGGGCAAAACCGTGTGGGAACAGTCGTGGCCTACCCCCTTCAAGTGCGATTTCGGGAATGGGCCGCGTGCAACCCCCGTTCTGGCCAGCGGCAAGGTGGTCTCGCTTGGCATCGCCGGCGACCTCAGGGTGGTGAACGCCGACGATGGAAAACCGGCGTGGTCGGTTCGTTTCGCGGACGGCCTGGCCCGAGCCACCCCGCAGTGGGGCTATTCCGGTTCACCCCTAGTGCTGGGCGAACGGGTGATCGCCCAGGCCGGCGCTCCCGCCGGACTTCTGGCCTGGGACCTGGCCACGGGTCGCGAGGCGTGGAGGGCCGCGGGGTTGGATTCCGATCCCGCCGGATACAGTTCCCCCGTCGCCGCCGCCTTCCCCGGCGGAACTCAGGTTGTAGCCCTGTCGGCAAGGCGGGTCGCCGGCATACATCCCGCGAGCGGTTCGCTGCTCTGGGAATTTCCCTGGGAAACCGATTTCGAGGTGAATGCCGCCACGCCGCTGGTTTGGACCGGGGGCGAGGAACACCCCGGGATCCGTTATGTCTTCATCACCTCCGGCTACGGCAAGGGTTGCGCGCTCATCCGCGTCTCGGAAATCGGCGGCTCATTCGAGGCGCGGCAGGTCTACCATGTGCGCGGCCTGCGAAGCCATTTCGGCACCCCCGTCCGCGTGGGGGACCATATCTACGGATTCGACGAGCAGATGCTGGTCTGCCTCGACTGGCGAACCGGCAAGGTCGCCTGGAAGCACAGGGGCTACGCCAAGGGCACACTTGTCGCCCTGGAAGGCCACCTCGCCGTGCTGGGCGAAAAGGGCACCCTGGCCTTGCTCAAGGCGACGCCTGAGGGCCCCATCGAGGTGGCGAGGCACGAACCGTTTGGCGAGGCGGGTCCGCGCAACGGACGATGCTGGACGGGCCCGGTGCCGGCCCGGGGCATGATGTTCGTTCGGGACGAATCGCGTTTGCTGGCGCTCAAGGGCGGCGCGACGGTGGAACCGCCGGGTGCGAAGCGGTGACCACCTTGGCGTTTGGTTCCGGGTTCCCAGGCCCGAAACCTCCGGCGAAATGGACGGCAGACACCAGGGTTATGTTCCCGCGGCCTTACGCTGGAAATCCCAATTGCCGACTCAACTTCACCGGATCAAGGAAACCACTGGCCCCGAGCAGGGGACCGAAACGCCGGGACTTGAAATGCACCCCCCGCGCCTTTCGGGTTTCCGGCACGGACCTTTCGGCCCGCGACAATGGCATTATGTCGGAACACCACGCACCCGCCATCGCGGTGATGGGGGAAAACCTGACGATGGCCTGCGGCCATCCGAAAGCGGCCGGGCTGGATGGCTTCGGGAAGCGGACATGACCCCGATGTTTGCCGGGTTGCTCGAGGGTTGGGCGACCGAAGCACCCGATGCCCCCGTGTGGCTCGCCGGGCATCGGATTTGGCGGGTTCGGCAAGTTGCGCAGCATGCGTGCCAGCTGGCAACCAGACTGATCCACCATGGCCTGAAACCCGGGGAACCCGTCTCGCTCCACCTGGCCCCGGAGGCTTGCTGGCCCGCCATCGTCGCCGGAGTCTGGAAGGCCGGGGGCATCATCGTTCCGGTCGATCCCGCGGCGGGCGATGCCGGGCGCGTTGCCGCCTTGGCGGGAACGCGCCTGCGGATCCATTCAGGCGCTTCCCGGAATGGCGCGCATGTCCTGGGATCGCCTTTGTCGACAAAAAGGAGCCGGGTTTCTTTTCCGGAGGTGTTACCCGGGGCCGTCGCCGCGCTGATGGCCACATCGGGGTCGACCGGCGAACCCCGCCTCGTGGCGCTCACCCATGGCAACCTGCTCCACACCGCCGGTGTCCGGGCCGCCCTGGCGGACCATCGACCCGGTGACCTCACCCTAAGCTGGCTGCCGCTGCACCACGCGTATGCGTTTAGTGCCGACCTGCTGAAATCGGTCATCGCTCGGGTGCCGGTGCGCCGGGTCGCTCCCGCGCGAATCCTCAAGGCGCTCGCCCGGTTCCACCCCACGCACCTCCATGCGGTGCCGAGGCTTTATGAGAAGATCCGCGAAAAGGCCCTCGCCGGTGTCCCCCTCGAAGGGCTCACGGGCCGCCGCCTGCGCTGGGCGGGATGCGGGGGCGCGCCCCTTCCCGCGTGGCTGGCCGCATGGTTCGCGAGCCGGGGCCTGCCGCTGCTGGAAGGCTATGGCCTCACGGAAGCCTCGCCGCTTGTCAGTCTCAACACGCCCCGGGCGCATCGCATCGGCACCGCGGGCGCCGTGGTGCCCGGCACGGAAGTCCGCATCGCCGGGGATGGCGAGATCCTTGTGAAGGGCCCGGGCGTGATGCCCGGGTACTGGAACGATCCCAAGGCCACCGCCGAGGCTCTGGAGAGTGGCTGGCTGCGCACGGGCGACCTGGGGCGGATCGAGGATGGATTCCTCGTGGTCAATGGCCGGAAGAAAGACCTGCTGGCGCTTTCCACCGGACGAAAGGTACCTCCCTTGCCCGCGGAAATGGCGGCGATGGCCATCCCCTGGGTGAGGCGCGCCGTTGTGTGCGGACACGGCAAGCCCTACCCCGTGCTGCTGGCCTGGCGCGACGGCGCGGCCGGGTCGGAGGAGGAAATCATGCTGGCCATGGAGCGGCTCGACAAGCGCGTCCGGCCCGGGAGGGTTGTTTTCGCCGACCGCCCCCTATCGGTGGAACGCGGCGAACTCACGGAACTGGGAAAGCTCAAGAGGAGCGTCATCGAGGCTCATTGGAGGGAGGCGCTTTGGCCCCGGGTGCCATGAGCAGTTCGAGGCTCACCTCGGCTTCCGACTCGACGGCATGGCCCCGCCATTTCGAGCTGGCCTTGAAGCGCAGGGTGCCCCCCGACTTCACCCGGGGCGAAACCACCAGCGGCACCTCGAACGCCTCCGAACCGGGCGGCACGGAAACCTCCGGCCCGCTGATCCCCGGCGGGCCATCCGCCAGGCTGACCACGACGGGGCCTTCGATCCCCTTGCCCCGCGTCAGCCTCAGGACAACCTTCAACGGCTGTCCAGGCACGGCGGCGACCTCGGCCGCGGGCGCCGTCAGCTTCATCAGGGCGCCCTCGATCGACATGGTGATCTGCCCCTCGACGGGAGCCAGGACCCACCGTGGCGCCCCGGAGGCGTCGGGAACCCGGGCCATGGCAACGAGTCCGATCCTTGATGTCTTGCTTGTCTCGAGGCCCTCGGGAAGGAAGACGGGGTAATCGACGCGGGCGACGCCCGGGGCGACGGGCACGGCCGGGCCGCGGATCCCCTGCCTGTGGCGCTGCTGGGTGCCGGCCATGTCGAGGACCAATTCGCCGGTGAATCCCTCGTTGCGCTCCAGGGCGATCTCCGCGAGGTGCGTCGCGCCGCGATGAACCCGGCGTCCGCCGTCGGCCTCCACGACGCGTCCCTTGAACGGCGGCGGCACGACGACGCAGCAGAGGGTGAACGGGGCGCCGTTCTCGGGCAAGGCCGCGCCCCCAAGTCCCGAGTGGGGCGCGATCCCGGGCGCCGTGATCACGCCGCCGCCGGATTCACCCGTGCCGCTGACGCGCAGCAACGCGTGCGTGGCCGGCGCCGACTTGCCCGCGACCGCCTTCACCTTGAGGCTTTCGGCACCAGCGGGAATCTCCAATGGGCCGGAGAAGGAAACCGACGCGGGTGCGCCCGCGAACTCGAGGCGGATCGGGCCGGCGAATCCACCCGTTCGGATCGCCTTCACCTCGAGCGCGGCGTCGCCTCCGGCGGGCAACTGGATCACCTGCGGAATCTCAAGCCTGAATCCCGGCCGGGGTTTCGTGATCACCAGCCGGAACGGAACCTTCCGCGCCGACGACACCGGCGAGTGATCCCCGACGATCAGGACAAGGTCGCCCGATTCCTTGGGCAGATATGGCATCCTCGGGTCGGTGCCGCCGCCATGGTCGTCACCCTTGCCGACGACGACACCCTTGTCGTTCATCAGGCGCAGGTACAGGTCGGCGTGAAGGCCATCGGCGGCCAGGGCGACGGCGACGATTTCCTCGCCCTTGACGCAGCGCACTTGGTAGCTGGCCTCACGGCGGTCCGGCCCCAGGCAACCCGGCAGGTCGACCGTCCCGGTGATCAACCCGGGTTCGGCATGGGCCGCCTCCATCGGCGCGCCCTCGGGGACATGCCTGATCCGCGCCATGTAAACCAGCGACCTGTAGCCCTTGTAGTCGATGTCGCGGACCGACAATTCCAAGGGCTTTCCAGTCTCGGCGCGGAAGCGAAGCGACGCCTCCCGGCCGGCGGTGTCAGCGGCCTCGGCGAGCACGGCGCCCGCCGCGTCCCGCACCTCGATGACCGCGTTGAGGTCCGAACCAAGCCTGCGGGCGAGGATGTCCACCGAAACGGTTCCCGACCGGGCGGGAACGAACCGGTGGCGGTCCACCTCGCCGATGAGCCCCAAGCGCCCCGAGATGGTCACGGGCAGGGTTCCGGCATCCGTGACCACCCCGCGGGAGGTGTCTTCCAGCACCTGCCTCGCGGAGTCCACCCAGAAGGTTCCCACGCCCTTGGAACCGCAGGCGTTCACCACCCGCCAGCGGACCGGGCCCTCCGCCATGCCGGGGGGCAGGGAGATGCGCGCCTCCATCTCGCGGGGAAGCGGAGGGTCGTTGAGGAAGCTGCGGATTCCCTGCCAGTAAGGCGGTTCGGGAAGCAGCACGGGGCCCGGCGCGCCGAGCGCCTCGATCTTCACCCCCGGCGACTCCGACAGCAGGGAGATATCGGGCGTCCAATCGGATCCGGCAAGGCGCGCGCGGACCACGGTGCCCGGGTTACCGCCGGGAGGAAAACAGTAGCCGGCTTCGGGGGGCTTCTGGCCGAAGATGGCCGGCAACGCGAGAAGGGGAACGACGACGGTGGCGATGCTTGTCATGATGGCGACTTCACCCGGCCAGCAGTTTCTCGACCACCCGGCCGCCGCTGACAATCGACACCGGCCTTCCCAGCGGCGTCAGGTACACCTTGTCCGCGTCGACTCCCATCAGGTGGAAAATCGTCCGCAGCAGGTCGGAGATTCCCACCGGGTCGCTCGTGGGGTACGAGCAGGTCTTGTCCGTCGCCCCGACCACCCTGCCGGGGGGAATCCCGCCGCCGGCCAGCAGCACGCTCTGGGTCATCGACCAATGGTCGCGTCCCGCCTGCTTGTTGATGCGGGGTGTCCGGCCCATCTCCCCCATCATCACCACGAGGGTCTCGGAGAGCATTCCCCTATCGGCCAGGTCGGAGACCAGGGCGCTGAAGGCCATGTCGGCATGGGGCATCAGGTCTTTCTCAAGGCTCGGGAAGCAGGTGAAGTGGGTGTCCCAACTGCCATGGTCCACGCCCACGAACCGGCAGCCCGCCTCGACCAGCCTGCGGGCCAGCAGGGAGCATTGGCCCAGCGAGGTGCGACCGTAGGCGTCGCGCGTGGAGTCCTTTTCTCGTGACAGGTCGAAGGCCTGCCGCGCCGCGGGCGAGGAAACCAGTTCCCTCGCCTTTTCCTGGTAGGTGCCCAGGGTGGCGGGCAGCCCGGCCAGGGGGATGGCGGGCTGGATCTTTCCCAGCAGTTCCAACCGCCTCCGCCGGCGCGATTCGGGAAGGCTGCCATCCGGCTTGAGGTCCTTCACCTCGAAGTCGGGTTGGACGGGATCCGACTCGATCACGAACGGGGCGTGCTCCGCGCCATAAAACCCCGGCCCCCCAGCCGTCAGCGGATGCGGCATGTTCACATAGGGGGGAACACCGCCCCGGCCCCCCAGCTCCCGGGAGATCACCGAACCGATCGACGGATACACCTCGTTGACCGGAACGCGCGAGTTGGCGCCGTCGGCGAACGCGGCCCGCTGTCCGGTCCAGACATAGTGGGATCCGGTCGTGTGGCCGTTGTCGTTGTGGCTGTGGCTTCTCAGGATGGTGAACTTGTCGGCGATGCGGGCGCTGCGATGGCAATGCTCGCCCACCATCGTGCCCGGAACGCTCGTGGCGATCGGCTTGTAGGGGCCGCGGATCTCCGCGGGCGCCTCCGGCTTGAGGTCCCACATGTCGATCGTCGAGGGGCCGCCCTGCAGGTACAGGAAGATGCACGACTTGGCCTTGGGCTCGGCGCCCGTGGACGCCTCGGCGCGCATCCGCATCAGGCCGGGCAGGCTCAGCCACGGGATCAGGCCCGTGCCGCCCAGCCGCAGCATCCGGCGCCGGCTGGGGGCTACCATTCCGGGGCGGGCGATATCTCCGGGCTCCATGACAAGTCCTCCGGCGTCTCAGTGGTTGCAGATGAATTCGCGGGTATTGAGGATCGCCCAAAGCGCATCCTCGAGGCCCTCGCGGCGGGCCGTGGCGCCCTCGCCGACCAACCCCGCGACCGCCCGCCTTTCCTCCTCCGTGGGGAAACGCGACAGGCAGGCCAGGTAGATCTCGTCGGCAAGCTCATCGGGCGACAGGCCGGTTTTGGCCAACCGCGCCGCGGTGCCGCCCGCCGACCTGAGCTTGGCGTTGATCTCCGGCGCGTTCATCAGGTGGAGCGCCTGGCTGATGCTCGGGGCGTCGCCGCGCTCGCACGAGCAGACCGTGGCGCGCACGGGCCTGCCGAACACCTGCAGGAAATACGAGGGCATCCGGTTGTCCCACAGCCTGATCGCGCGCGTGCCAGCCGGCAGGCCGTTGAAATCCTCGGGCACGCCTGTCGCCTGGCAGACGGCGTCAAGCAGCACCTCGGCCGGCAGCAACCGGTGCGCCGCGCCCTCGAAGTTGGCGCCACCGGCGCCCGGCGCCGATTGGTACACCCTTGACATCATGACCAACTTGGCGAGGGCCTTGAGGTCGTGGCCCGATTCGCGGAACCGCCTCGCCAGCGCCTCCAGCAACTCGTCGTTGGCCGACGGGTTGGTGGTGCGCAGGTCGTCGACGGGGTCGACGAGGCCCCGCCCGAAGTAGCGGGCCCAGACCCGGTTCACCGCGGCCTTGGCGAAGAACGGGTTGGCGGGCGCCGTCATCCAGGCGGCGAACTCCTCCCGCCTGAGCAGCGGGTCGCCTTCCAGGGGCGGTCCGCCCGGGGGGCGCGCCTTGACGGGCTTTCCCGTGCGCGGATGGTTGATGTCCTTGGCCGCTTCCGACAACAGCGCCTCGGAACCGTCGGGCATCACCTTGCGCCCCAGGCCCGTGAAGCAGCCGGCGAGCGCCGCGTAGTCGTCCTGACCCCACTTCTCGGATGGGTGGTGGTGGCATTGGGCGCACTCGATCCTCACCCCGAGGAACAACTGGCTCACCGAGCGGGCCACCACCTCGGGCTTGTCGAGCACCCTCAGGAAACCGGCGGGCGAATCGCCGGCGACCGAACCACGCGCCGAGACAACCTCCCGCGCGAAACGGTCGTAAGGCATGTTCGCCGCGAAGGCCGAGCGGAGCCACCGCCACATCGCCACGGCGCCCTGCGCCTTGAGGGCGTCGCGGTCCACCCTGAGAAGGTCGGCCCAGAGCATCGCCTGGTAGTCGGCGTATTCGGGGCTCGCGAGGATCCTGTCGGCCAGTCTCGCGCGCTTGGCGGGATCCTTGTCGGCGAGGAAGGCGCGCGCCTCGCGGGCGCTCGGAAGGGTGCCCGCCGTGTCCAGCCAGGCTCGCCGCATGAACGCGGCGTCGTCGGCCTCGCCGGCGGGCCTGATTCCCAGTTCCTCGAGCCGGTTCCATGTGAGCGTGTCGATGAAATTCCTTTCCGGGGGGCGCGGAAAGCCCGATTCCTTCCCCGGAAGCGTGACGCGGCACACCGCCACGGCACCCATGTGCCGGGCCAGGATGGCGGCCTCGCCGGGCAGTGATCCGGCCATCATGAGCCCGCGGGAATCGGCACCGGCGATGTTCGGGGCGTTGCTTTCGAACTCCGCCTCCGATGTCACGCACCGCCGCGAACCATCCGGCATCACCGCCTCGACGCGCAGTTGCCTTTTCTCCCCGGGAACAACCCGAAGCCCCGGCGGATCAACCACCAGCCTTGCGGTTTCAAAAGGCTCGGCGGAGTCGGTGCGGGCGCCCTCGGCGATCCACCTCACCAGAAGACGGTACGGCCACGAGTCCTCGCGGATTTTCCTGCCGCCCCCATGGGCCACGGCCGCTGTGGCCTTGAGAAGCAGCAGGCTGGCGCGAGGGTCCCCATGGCTGATCCGGCGGCCGCGTCCCTCGGCGACGATGGCCCGGTGGTCCGCCGCGGGATCGAAACCGAACACCGACAGCTTGAAGCCGTTCTGCCCCTCAGCCTTGCCGTGGCAACCGCCGGAACTGCATCCCGCCTTGGAAAGCGCGGGAATCACCTGGCCGGCGAATGAAACCGGAACGGGCTTCACGACGCCGGAAACCCGCACGGGCACCCGCGCCTCCTCGCCGCCTTCCCCGACCACAATCGTGGCCGTTCCCTCGGAAACCGGGCTGGCCAGGCCCGTCGAGTCGATCCTGGCGATGGGCGCCGCGGTTCCCTCGATGCGGAACCGGGCCGCGCGCGTCACATCCGCGCCACGGCCATCCTTGCCCTTGCGCAGCACAACCACCTGCACGGTGGATTCAGGGCCATTAAGGTCGATGGCCGAGGGAAAAACAGCGATCTCAGCCCTGGCACCCGTGACGAGCAGGTGCGCCAAGGCCATGGCAAGCAGCAGCGGCATCCGGGAACGCTGGTTGGTCATGAGAAGGCCTGGTTGACGCGGGGCCGGAGTTCCCATTGGTATGGAGAAATAATTCTCATCCATTTCCCGGCCTGGCGCAAGTTCCCGTGGCGGGCCTACCACCGGAACTGGTACTGCACGAACGAAAGGCTGGAATTGGCGGAAGGTCCTGTCTGGCGGAGAAAATCGCCGCCGAACAGGGTGCAATACCCCGCCAGGATGTCGCTGCGGGGGCCAAGGTGGAAATTGAGCACCAAGTCCACCTCTTGGCCGACATCGTAACCCGCCGAACCGTTCGGAGAGACGCGCGAGACCTGCGCGGCGGCGTTGTAAAGCGCGTCGCGCGCCGAGAACAGCCAGAACCGATGATACTGGATCCAGCAAGTAAGCCACGGGGCGGGATACAGGTAAAGGTGCTGGTTGAAGTCGCGGATGTTCTGCCTGCCGACCTGGTCGGTCCATCCCAGGTAGTAATGGCTGAATGGAAACAGTTGCTGGAAGGTGCTGGCGGGCGACTCGCCCGGATTCCGGGTGCCGGTGGCCATGTCGTAATAGATCCAGTAACTGGGGGAAAGCGGCAGGTCGGCAAAGATACGCCCCGCGCCAACGGTGGTGGCGCCGGCCACCACCGTTGCCCTGCATGGCGCCCAGTTGCAGCATCACCTCCGCGTCCCACTGCCAGCCATCGCGCCTGCCGGCGTGGCGGGAACCGAGCGTCGCGATGCCGACGGGGGCCTGTGGTATTCCCTTCGTCGTGGTGGTACTGGCGTTGCCTGTGTAAAGGGCGTAAATGTCGGCCCAGAAATCCTTTTGGGGCCTGATCGACCACCACGCGCCCGCCAGGTTGACATTCTCGTTGGGTGAGGCGATTCCCGTGACCGAGAGAATCACCGGCTGAGCCCAGAACAGGTCGAAATCGTGGTCCTCCCCACGCCAATAACTCCGCACGCCGTCGAAGGTGCGCCTGGTGTTGGCCCAGTCGAGGGTGCCTATGAGCCTTTGGGAACCGAACAGCAGTTCCTGCCTGCCGGCGCGCAACGCCACCGCCCGGTTGTCGATCTCACCCAGTTTCATCTCCACGAAGGCGTTGAGGAAATCCGCGGGATCGCGGTCGGGAAGAACCGGCGGCAGGTCGTTGTGCGCGATGTCGGCGGAGATGAACTCGAGGTAGACGCGGAACCTGTCCTCATACCACAGGTCGCCGAACACCCGCAGGCGGTTCAGGTAGTAGTTGTTGTCGATGGTTGTCAGCCGGGCATTTCCCTCATTGGCGAAACGCCAGCGGTATTCGCCACCCGAGGCGAACAACCAATGGTCGCCGCGCGGCACGCGCTTGAGCCTGTCGAACCACGGAAAGGAGCGGTCTTCCCCGGGCGGGTCGACGATGTGGAAATTGGTCTCAAAGAACGGCAAAGGCTGGGGCGCCAGGTTCGAGAAGGGGTTCTTGGGCAGGCTTTCGCGTTCGATTCCCAAAAACCAGTCGCGCACCGAGTGATAACCGGAATGCCTGGGAGGCGTGACGAAGTTGCCGGGAGGCGGAAACACCTGCGGACGGGGCGCACGGTCCCACCATTCGGGCCGTGTCTCAAGAAGCGGGGGAATGGCGAGTTCTGGCAAGACCTCGGCTGAGGCTTCGTCCCCTAGCGCCAGAAATGCCAGGATAAGGCAGGAGCCGTTCATTGCATGCCATCGCCAAGCCCGGCATGTTTGGCCAAGGCCCCGGGGCATTCATCGGAAGGAACGAAAATTCCGCCGGGGCAAGGAATGCCGTGTTGACGGCTTATTCAGGAAGTAAGGAAGGAAGAACCGGCAAGGTTGGCCCAAAATTCCATCACAAATGGCTAATTCAATTAAGTGGACGCCAAACGCGCGGAGCCTGAACCGCGACCGGGCCGGAGGTCGCCGGGGCGGATCAACCCGCCCTTCGGTCCTTGTCGCCATACACCTTGAGCTTGTTGTACATCGTCTTGAGGCTGATATCGAGTTCGGCCGCCGCGGCGCTCTTGCTGCCGCCATTGCGGTCGAGGGCGCGGAGGATGTGGTCCATCTCGATCTGTTCGAGGGTTCTCGGCGTCGATTCCACCGGATGGGCCCGCAAGCTGAGCGAACCGGACGGATTCCTGACACCCTGCGGGAAATGCTCGGGCAGGATCTCCCCCCCCCCGGAGAGGATGTGGGCATATTCCATCGCGTTGGCCAATTCGCGGACATTGCCCGGCCATGAGTGGTTCAGCAACAGGTCGATGGTGCCGGCCGATAGCGGCTGGCACGGGACGCCGGCGGGGCGGCCGGCCGCGCGGTTGAGCAGGTGCCCGGCCAGGGGGACGATGTCCTCGCGCCGTTCACGGAGCGCCGGCATCCGCAACTCGAAGGTGTTGATCCGGAAATAAAAGTCCTCCCGGAAATCGTCGTCCTGCACCATTTGCCTGAGGTCGCGGTTCGTCGCGCACAGCACCCGCACATCGGCGCGAAACGGGCTGGTCTCGCCCACGCGCCGCACCTCGCCCGACTCGAGGAACCTGAGCAGCTTCACCTGGATCGACTTGTTGAGCTCGCCGAGCTCGTCGAGGAACAGGGTTCCGCCCCCGGCCACCTCGAACAATCCCTTGTGGTCGAGCAGGGCGTTGGTGAACGATCCCTTCTTGTGGCCGAACAACTCGCTTTCCACGAGGTTCTCGGAAAGCGCCCCGCAGTTCACCGGCACGAACGGCTTGGCGGCCCGCCGGCTCTGCATCCACAGCGTGCGCGCGGCCAGTTCCTTGCCGGTTCCCGTCTCGCCGTTGATGAGCACGGTGGTGTCGGTGGGCGCCACCGTGGCGATGAGTCTGTGCACGGCGCGCATCGCCGGTGACTCGCCGACAAGGATGTTCGGCCCCTCCACGGCCTGGAGCCGGGTCTGCAGCGCCAGGTTGGCATTCTTGAGATCGCGTTTTTCTGCGATTTTCCCAAGGATCGCCTCGATCTCCGCCATCTTCGCCGGCTTGGTGATGTAGTCGAAGGCCCCCAGGCGCACCGCCTCGATCGCCGTTTCCATGCTGGCGTGGCCGGTCATCACAACGGCCTCGGTGTCGGGAGCCACCCTCTTGAGGTGCTCGAGCAACTCGATTCCGGTCATGCCCGGCATGCGGAGGTCGAGGATCGCCGCGTCGAAGTGATCCTTCTCGAGCGCCTTGAGGGCCAGCCGGCCCTCGCCGAACACCGTGGCCTCGTGGCCAAGACGGGTCAGTTCGGCGCGCATGATTTCCTGCAGCGGCCGCTCGTCGTCGCAGAACAAAACCCGCAATCGGCTCATCTCTCTACCCCGCAATCCGCCATGGTCAGGCCGCCAGGCGCGGCATGCTCCTGCTGTCGGGAGCCGGCTTGGCCCCCTCCACCGCCCGCGAAGGCA
The DNA here is from genome assembly GCA_016873225.1 of Planctomycetota bacterium. Taxonomy (GTDB): domain Bacteria; phylum Planctomycetota; class Planctomycetia; order Gemmatales; family Gemmataceae; genus REEB421. The sequence goes on from VGXS01000001.1 coordinate 20,415, forward strand.
ACCTCACCGTGAAGATGCTGCCCTGCCCCGGACCGGCGCTCGTCGCCTCGATCTCACCGCCATGCTGCTGGATGATCCGGTGGGAGATCGTCAGCCCCAGGCCCGTGCCCGAACCGGTGCGGTTCTTCGTGAAGAACGGCTCGAAGATGTTCTCGAGCGTCGAACGGTCCATGCCCACCCCGGAGTCGGTGACCTCCACCAGCGCCTGGTCGCCATCCTGGGCGACGCGCACCTTCAGGGTCCCGCCCGCGTCCATGCTTTCCAGCCCGTTGACCACCAGGTTCAGCACCACCTGCTTGATCTCCTCGGGATTGGCCCACGCGCGCACCGGCGACGGAGCGTCGAGCACCATGCGCTTGTCGCGGCACACCGGCAGGTGCTGGGCCCCGTCGAGCACCGACTGGGCCAGCCGGCAGACATCGGCGCTCTCCCGCGTCTTCTCGCCACCCCGGCTGAACGCCAGCAGCTTTTCGGTGATGCCCTTGCAGCGGAACGACTCCTCCTGGATCAGGTTGAGGTACCGCTCGAACACCTCGCGCTGCTCGGGGGAATCGAGCCGGCCCGCCGATTGCCTCAGCCGGGCCTCGAGCGCCTCGGCGCAGAAGGCGATGCTCGCCAGCGGGTTGTTGATCTCGTGGGCCACTCCCGCGGCGAGGTAGCCCACGCTCGCCAGCCTCTCGCTGCGCACCAGTTGGCGGCTGCGGTCGGCCACCTGGCGGTTCAGGTCGCTGTAAAGCGACTGCAGGCGCTCCATCATGGCGTTGAACGCCTCGGCGAGGTCCTGCATCTCGTCGCCGCTCTCGATCGTGAGCCGGTGGTCGAGGTCGCCGCCGGCGATGCGCCGGACGCCCTCCTGCAGGTCGCGGATCGGGTTGAACACCCAGGCGTAAAAGGCGCGCAGGAGGCCCGCCAAGGCGACCAGGCCGACGCCGCACGCGGGCACCGCCAGCCAGAGGCTGAACTGGTAGTTGCGCCTTGAGGCGCTGATCTTGTGGTCGAGGTCCTCATGGATGCTGTCGCGGAGGTCGCGGCTGTCGCGTTCGAGTTTTTCGCAGGCGGCCTGCGCCGCGGCGAGCGGATCGGGAGCGCCCACCGCCGCCGCGCCGCCGATCCTCGGCGCCATCAGCGAGGCCAGGGCGGCGGAAAGCGAGGCGAGATCCTGCTCGATCACCGCGGCCAACTCGCGCTCGAGGAGGCCGTCGGCGGGGCGGCGCCGGACCGGTTCGGCAGGCTCGTCGATCTGGGCCCGATATTCCTCGACGGTTTCCCTGGCCCTGGCCAGCGGTTGCAGCAGGCGGCCCGGCGACTCGCCGAGCCTCAGCACCATGGAAGGGGAAACCAGCCGGGCGACGGCCGACTTCAGCGCCTCGGCCGACTTGAGTTCGGCGAGGCGGCCGCGAACGCTGGAAACCGTCTGGTAATACGACCACAGGCCCATCAGGGTGCCGGACAGGCCCAACCCCAAGAGCAGGGCGAACAACGCCACGCCCAAAAGCAGCTTTTGCCGGATCCGCCAGCCGAGCGCCACCTGCCAAACCCCTCTTAGCGCCAGACCCAACCATGGGTCCGGCCGCGAAAGGCTACCCGAGGGCGCGGATCGGAATGGATACCAGTTTCCCGTGCCCGGGCCGGGGCCCGGGGCGGGGGCGGAGGTCCCGCCCGGGGAGTCTTTTTCCGGGAAAACTTGGGCTTTTTTTGTCGCCGGAGATCGTTCTAGACTTGTCCCCGTCGCAGCTGGTTTGGTGGTCAGGGAAGACCCCACGGATGCGGCCGGCGGACCGGAATCCTTGGTCTGATTCGCCGCGAAAGGGCCTGACAGGGAGCACGGGAATGAGCCGCTTGAACCGCCTCCATCCCGCCCGGCCGGCCTCGCCAGGGATTCCTTCGAGCCCACACCCTGAGTTGCCTTCGTTCTTTCCCGGGTCCGCGGCCAGGATGGCCTCGGATTGACGGTTCGCCGGTGGCCGGTTTCGGCCGCCGGCGGGTTCCGGGAAGCGGGCGGGTTGCCGCGCGCCATCGTCAGTTTGTCGGATCCATGAACTCAGGAAGCCACGCATGAGCCGTTCACCCGTCCTGTTCCGAGTCGATGCCGACACCATCGCCGGCCATGAGTCGATGAGCCGCTGCCAGGTGTTCGCCGCCGCCCTGCAGCGCCGCCGGCGCCAGGCCTATTTCCTCTCGAGGGTGGAGCCCGCCTCCCAAATCCTGCCCCTCAAGAGAGGGGGAAATGAGTACATCGCCGCCGGCCAGCCGATCGGCACCCCCGCCGACCTCCAGGAAACGCTCCGCGAGGTCCGCAGGCTTTCCCCCGCCGCCGTCGTCGTCGATTCCCCGCTCGTCACCATGCAATACCTCGAGACCCTTCACCGCGCCGGCGTCCTCGTCGTCACCTTCGACCACCTCGCCCGCTTCCGCTTCCCCTCCGGCCTTGTCATCAACCCGCTTTTGGGTCCCGGCCGCGAGGATTACGACCACGCCGCCGGCACCCAGTTGCTGCTGGGCGAACGGTACGCCATGATCCGGCCCGAGGTGCGCCGGCAAAGGCCGCAGCGGGCCCAGGAACCGGCGGGAACCCTCCGCGTTCTCGTGGCGCTCGGAGAGCACGACCCCGCCCGCCAGTCGATGCCCATGGCCAAGTCGCTGCTGGCCGGACTCAAGGGTGTCCGCGTCGATGTCGCCGTCCGCGCGCATCATCCCGACTTCGAGGCCCTCAAGGCCATGGCCGAGCAATCCGACGGGCGGATGGAACTGGCCTCCGAACCGCAGGAGATCGTGCAGAAACTCACCCGCTGCCATGTCGCGGTGTCCGGCGGCAGCGGTTGGTCGATGGACTTGGCGTGCCTCGGCGTGCCCCAGGTGATCGTCGTGCAGCAGGAATGCTATTGGCCTAGCGCCCGCCGCCTCGAGGAGGAGGGCGCCGCCACCTGCATCGGTTCCGGTGAGAACCTGTCGCTTACCAACCTCAGGCAGGTGGTGCAGGACCTGCTCGACTGCCCGCTCGAACGGCAGGCGATGTCGCGTTGCGCCCGGCAGTTGATCGATGGCCGGGGCCCCGACAGGTTGATCCTGGCGTTGGAAGTCATGCTGCACCCCTACAAGCAGGAGCAGGAATTGGCCCGCGCGGCCTGAAGTTCGTGGCTTTGCACATTTCTTGCGCCCGTGGCCGTCATCGGCCGCGGGCACTTTTCTTGAAAAAGGAATTGGTCATCGTCGTCTAACACAACCGGGGCCGTTTCCAAGGCCTCGAGAGAACGAATTCATCAGTTTTTCACGCATTCTTCACATTAAAGAAAAACTTCATCCACTTTTCACGATACCTGCCTAGCGGCGTCACGCATCGCAATTAAGTTATTGTTGCGTCCTTGTGCATAACTTTGGAGACCTCTCATGAATCGAAACCATCGTCAGGGGTTCACCCTGATCGAATTGCTCGTCGTCATCGCCATCATCGCCGTGCTCATCGGCCTCTTGGTTCCCGCCGTTCAAAAGGTTCGCGAAGCCGCCAACCGCATGAGCTGCACCAACAACCTCAAGCAGATTGGCGTGGGTATCCACAGCTTCGAAAGCGCCGCCGGAACCATGCCTTCCGTGGGCCAGTGCGAATCGACCACGGGTACCGTGACCTACACTTGCATTGGGTGGTCTGTTCAAATTCTTCCCCAGATCGAACAGGAACAGGTTTTCAAGCAGTTTGACACCACCTTCAACCCGATCGGCAACGCCGCCTATCGCCAAGCATCGCTTCATCCCAAATCGATCGGTCGCGCCTACGATGATCCGGCCAACGGCGCCGCCGCGTTTAACGCTGCCAAGGCCCAAATCAAAACCTACATTTGCCCAGCGCCCCTATCGCCGGGCCTTCCCGCGACCCCGTCCATGGCCTTGGCGGCATCGACTACATGGCCGTCGCCTTGAGTGACATTCGTACCGGTGCCACTGCCACGGCGAATACGCCAACATTTGCCGGTTATGGAATTCGGGGTGCGATTGCCGATGCCGTCTTCGGCGCCATGACCTGCGATGGCCGCAAGATCAGCAACATTCAGGATGGTTCTTCCAACACGATTTTGGTGATCGAAGACGCCGGCCGCGCCCATCCTTCCGTTGGCTTATTCGGTGCCAACGCCAGCAACGGCCGCCTCTCCGCCCTCAACGCACCTTCCAATGCGATGACCTCCCCTGCCGCTAGCGCCCGCCGCGTGTTTGCTTGGGCCGACCCTGATGCCGCCACCAATGGTGTTTCAGGTCCCAACAACTCTACTGTCGCGGCAAACCGGCGAGCCAAAATTAACAACAGCAATTCACCTATCGGCGGTCCTGCTGATTGTCGTTGGACCACCAACAACTGCGGCCCCAACGATGAACCGTTCGGTTTCCACTCCGGCGGTTGCAACGCCGTGATGGCCGATGGTTCCGTCCGTTTCCTCAAGGACTCCATCGACCCCGCCACCCTCAAGTTCATCTGCGGTGCTGAAGACGGCATAATCACCAACCTCGATTGACCCACTGGTTGGTTTCCGATTCCCGTCTAAACTTCAAGGCGTCGCGCGATTGAGCGCGGCGCCTTTTTCTTTGGATTGGCCATCATGCTGATTGCCTCCTTGGCCATCTCCCTTGCCGGATTCTTGCAGGAACTCAGGCCCCTTCCCTACAACCACCCCGGCTTGGAGGTTGACTTGGGTGTGGGCCTGTGGGCCTGGCCGGTGCCGTGCGATGCCGATGGCGACGGCGATTACGACCTCATCGTCTCCTGCCCCGACAAACCTTCCAATGGCGTCTGGCTGTTTGAAAACACCACCGGTGACACCCGCGCCAACCCCATGCCCGTCTTTAGGCCCGCGCGAAAACTCGGGCCCACCGTCCACTATGTGATGCCCAGTTTCACGCCCGATGGGCTCCGCGTATTCTCACCGGGCTTCGAACACCCGGGGTTCACCGCGACGGGCCTTGCCAACAGGAAACCGATTGGCGTTCCGGCGCGCTTCTACCAACCCGTTGGCAAGCAGCCCAAGGGCCCCAAGGTAAGGCACAACCAGTGGCGACTGGCCGATTTCGACGGCGACGGCACACTCGACTTGGTTGTCGGCATCGAGGATTGGAGCGACTACGGTTGGGACGATGCCTGGAACCCCAAGGGCCAATGGACCAACGGCCCGCTCCACGGCTTCGTCTTCGTGTTCCGCAACGCCGGATCAACCGACAAGCCCGATTACGCCCCTCCCTTCAAGCTCAACGCCGGTGGCAAGCCGATCGACACCTTCGGCTGCCCCTCGCCCAACTTCGCCGACTTCGACGGCGACGGCGACCTCGACCTGCTCTGCGGGGAATTCCTCGATGGCTTCACCTACTTCGAGAACACCGGCACGCGCCAAAAGCCCGAATATGCTGCTGCAAAAATCCTCAAATCACCCGCCGGCGGGCGGCTGGCCATGGACCTGCAGATGATCGTGCCGGTGGCCTTCGACTGGGACCGCGACGGCGATATCGACCTCATCGTCGGCGACGAGGACGGCCGGGTGGCGTTCGTGGAGAACACGGGCAAGCTGGGCGTCGACCGGACTCCGCTGTTCCTGCCTCCCCGCTACTTCCGGCAGGCGGCCGACACGCTCAAGTGCGGCGCCCTCGCCACGCCTGTCGGTTTCGACTGGGACGGCGACGGCGACACCGACATTGTTTCGGGAAACACCGCGGGCGTGATTGAGTGGTTTGAGAACCTCTCGGGCCCCGGCGTGGCCAACCCGAAGTGGGCCGCACCCCGCAGGCTTGAGGCGGGCGGAAAGCCTTTTCGGGTGATGGCCGGCCCCAATGGCAGCATCCAGGGCCCCGCCGAGGCCAAGTGGGGCTACACCACGCTCAGCGTGGCCGACTGGGATCTTGACGGCCTTCCCGACATCGTCCTCAACTCGATCCACGGAAAGGTGAAGTGGCTCAGGAACACCGGCACGCGCACGCGGCCGGCCCTGGCCGGGGAGGAACCGGTTGTCGTTGAATGGCCGGGCGCCCCTCCCAAGCCGGCTTGGACATGGTGGAACCCCGAACCGGGCACGCTGGCCACCCAGTGGCGCACCACGCCGTTCGTGGCCGACCTCAACGGCGACGGCCTGCCCGATTTGGTGATGCTCGACCACGAGGGCTACCTCGCGTTCTTCGAGCGTCAACGCGTGTCGGGCAAGCTGGCCCTCAAGCCGCCCGTCAGATCGCTGGTCGATGCCTCGGGCAAGCCTCTCAGGCTCACCGATCGCGCCGCGGGCGGCAGCGGCCGGCGCAAGCTCTGCCTGGCCGACTGGGATGGCGACGGAATCGCCGACTTGCTGCTCAATGGAGCCAACGCGGATCTTTACAAGGGGCTGGGCCCCAAGGACGGACTGTGGCGCTTTGAAAGAAAGGGCCCGTTGGCCACCCGCAACATCGAGGGGCACGATGTCAGCCCCACGGTGGTGGATTTCCGGGGCGACGGGATTTTGGATTTCCTGGGTGGCGCCGAGGATGGCCGGTTTTATCATCTGGTGAATCCGGGGCGCTCCGGCGCACGCTAGCTGGAGCCAATCATGATTCTTCTTCTCGCAAGCCTGTGCGCCTTCCGCGCTGATCCCGCGGTTGTGCTTTCCGAGTTCATCTACGAGAAGGCGCCTTTCCCCAGTTGCCATGCCACCACGATTGCCGACACCCGCGACGGCCTCGTGGCCGCCTGGTTTGGCGGCACCGCGGAAGGCAAGCCTGATGTGGGCATCTGGGTGTCGAGGCGCCATGGCAACGCCTGGACGGCCCCGGTGGAGGTGGCCACGGGAGTTCAAACCGACGGCAAGCGCCTGCCCTGCTGGAACCCGGTGCTGTTCCAACCCAAGGACGGCCCGTTGATGCTCTTTTACAAGGTCGGCCCCTCCCCCAGCACCTGGTGGGGAATGCGCAAGGACAGCGCCGACGGCGGCAAGACTTGGGGCGAACCCGTCCGCCTGCCCGATGGACTCGTCGGCCCCGTCAAGAACAAGCCGGTGCAACGGCCCGACGGCGCCATCGTCAGCGGCAGCAGCTTGGAGGGTCTCAAGGGTGGTCCCTCCTGGCAGGCCCACATCGAACGCAGCACCGACGGCGGAAAAAACTGGACCAAGCTGGCCATCCCCGTGGCCAAGGATGGCCCCGCCTGCATACAGCCCAGCATCCTCGCCTTGGGTGGCAACCGGTTGCTGGCGCTCGGGCGCACCCGCTCGGGGGCGATCTTCACCACGGCCTCGGCCGACAATGGCCTTTCATGGTCCGCGATAACCCTTTCCCAGCTTCCCAACCCCAACTCCGGCACCGATGCTGTTACCCTGCGTGATGGCACCCATTTGCTCGTGTACAACCACACCCGACTGGGCCGAAGTCCGCTCAACCTCGCGGCCTCCAAGGATGGCGAGCAGTGGTCCGGCGCGCTGGTGTTGGAAAGTGAACCGGGCGAATACAGCTACCCGGCGATCATCCAGTCGGCCGACGGCCTGGTCCACATCACCTACACCTGGAAGCGGCAAAAGGTGCGCCATGTGGTGATCGACCCGGCGAAACTTGTCGCCCGCCCCATCCTCGACGGCCGATGGCCCAAGGGGAGTTGAGCAAGTCCCGCACCCATGGCCCGAATGCCTGTGATGGCCGACTTCAAAAATGGAAAACCGTTATTTCAGAAAGAGCCCCGAACGGAGATGCGAGGCACAGAAGCGGGCGAGTCGGCGCTAGAGCAGGCTTCAAGTGGGTGAGTTGAATTGTTGACGCCGACAGAACAAACACAAATGTGCGGTGAGTAAAACCAATAAAGCCCCGAACGCTGTCGAAGGCGGAATGAGCAGGTTTGGATCCGGAATCGACCCGCTCACTCCGGCGCTACGCGCCTGCGTTCGGGGCTCTTTTGTTTCTGTTATGGCTCATGGTGTTGTTCCTTGATCGACTCGCCCCTCACTAAGCGATGAACGGATCTCAATATGAAGGCCAGACAAAGGCTGACGATGCTTATAAGCCCCCAGCGGAGTGAGGGGCTCTCGCGGACATTCAACAACTTGGCTCCAGTTCAGAAGTCACTCGCGCCGTTCGACGCTTCATGGACATGAAAGGGCTAACACAATGATGGCGGGTGCCGGGGTCTTGAGCAGCTCAATCATTTGAAGTTGGCTCTAGAGCCCCCCCAGCCACCGCGCCCTCGGCTCACTTCGCGACTCATGACATTTCTGATGATGGATTGCGATTGGGGGTTGGCCAGCAGGCCAAAATATTAGAACAATATGATGAAACGATGCGGAGAGGTGGGAAAAGTGCCCCAGATAGGACTCGAACCTATAACCCGCTGATTAAGAGTCAGCTGCTCTGCCAATTGAGCTACTAGGGCTTGAATCAACAATCATGATCGTACCACCGATCCCCGGATTGGCAAGGCAATCCGGAAGGGTGAATACGGCCCGGTGGTGGGGTTAATCGGCCCCGCCACTGGTGCGGCCCATGGCCACATCAAATTCACTCAAAAGCGGCACCAGCATCGCCGCGATGGCGAATCCGAAGGCCCCGGCAACCACCAGGAAAGGAATGAGCGGGTCGCCCGTCTCACCCGTGCCCGGCTTGCCCACCACCACCGTCGCGGCGGTGTAAAAAACGGCCAAGGGGCACAGCCACGATGCCAGCGTCAGCGCCCCTGAAGGCCTTTCCCCGTTGAGAACCCACCACATTCCGCCGATGCCGGCACCCAAAAAGGCGAGAAAACTGGCCCATTGGTACTCGAAACGGCCGTTCACCAGAATCAGCGCGATCGTCACCAGCGTGCCAACCGTGAGGAAAAACACGCTTCCCAGGGCCGTGAGGATGGCCGCGCGCGAAGTCGGGCTACGCAAGGCGATGTGAATTCCCAGCACCATGCAGAAGGCGAACACCACCAGGAGGCCGCCCAAAAGGCACAACAGGGCCATGGCGTTCATCGACTGGCCCAGTTCGGGATAGCGCGCCGGGGGCGTGGCCAGGAAACCATACAGGGCATACACGCCGCCCAGCAGCAGCGGCGGGGCGATGTAAAGAAGCGTGTTACGCAGGATGCCCAGCAGCTTGCCGAAGATGAATTCCCCCGCGGTGAGGTCGGTGACCAGCAGCAGGTCGAGGGCGCCCAGGTCTTTTTCCGTGGTGATGGCCGTCACGGACTGCGCGGCGACCAGGAGCAGGCTGAGCACCAGCACGGGAACCAGGCCGTAAGCCGCGGCGAAGGGGAATCGCTGCCCGGCGAGCACCGGAACCAGCGTGCCGTAGAGGATGAGGCCCAGCACGATGAGATACCCGGCCTGGATCATGAACGGCCTGCGGCCGTAGGCCCGGGTGCTTGTCTCGCGCCACAGGATCGGGTTGCCTTCCACGGGCCGCACCTTGCCGGGCGCGGCGTGGGCCTTCATGCGGTCGACTTCCTCGGCGGGCGCGTCGTCGGGGGCCTCACGCTGCATGACAGGTTTGCCGCTGGGGTTCCAGACGCGCAGCATCACCATGCCGGCGCCCAGGAGGCCCGCGCCCAACCCCGCCATCCATGCCAAATGGCCCAGCAGCCAGCCGCCGCGCCCGAGGATGAGCGTGGCGGGATCAAGGGCCACGGCCAAGGCGAGGAACGGATCGAGGATGGTGGAGACCGCCTCGCCCGTGGAACCGGGGATGAAGCCGGCGATGCGGGCCAAAAGCAGGTACAGCACCAGGCCCAGCGCGGTGAGGGCCAACGCCGGGAAGGTCCGCTCCCGCCACAGCGCCATCAGGCCGCCCAGGGCGCCGCTGGCCAGCATCGCGGTCCAGGTGAGCGCCGTCACGGCGAACACCTGCCAGGCTCCCACGCCTCCCGTGAGAACCAAAAGGGCCATGAGCGGCAGGCTGGCCAGGGGCAGGCTCAGCAGAGGCAGCATGCTGCCGATGATCTTGCCAAGCACGATCTCCCGGTCGGCCAGGTCGGTGATCAGGAGCAGGATGAAGGTGCGCCTGTCCTTCTCCAGGGCCACGGCGCTGGCGGCGGCCAGGGCGGCGTAAAACACCAGCAGCACCACCTGCACCACCGAAAACACCTGGAAGATCAGCGGGCCGAGCCTCGAGAGGTCGAGGTACTGCCCCGGCCGGCTCCATTCCGCCGTGCCCAGCCAGGTGGTCAGGGCGATCACCCAAAACAGGCCGATCCACGCCGAGCGCTGTGCCTGGAGGCGGCCGTTGCGCGGCAGGATGAGCCATTCGCGGGTGAAGATCGGGCCCAGCACGGTTGGTGTCGCTCCGCCTTGGCGATTCCCTAGGCGCCGTTGGGCCGGCGCCTCTTGTAATCGTTGATGAGGCCGTTGGTGGAACTGTCGTGGCTGGCCACCGGTGCCGGCCCGTCGAGTTCGGGCAGGATCGCCTTGGCCAGTTGCTTGCCGAGTTCCACACCCCATTGGTCGTACGAGTTGATGTTCCAGATCACCCCCTGGGTGAAGATCTTGTGCTCGTACATGGCCACCAGCATGCCAAGCGAGCGGGGCGTGATTTTCTGGACGAGGATGGAGTTGGTGGGCTTGTTCCCCGCGAAGGTTTTCTGCGGCACCAGCCTGTCGAGTTCCGCGGCGGACATTTTCGACCCGGCCAGTTCGTGCCGAACCTCCGCGGGCGTCTTGCCCTTGAGCAGCGCCTCGGTCTGCGCGAAGTAGTTGGAAAGCAGGATCCGGTGGTGCTGGCCCAGGGCGTTGTGCGTTTCCACCGGGGCGATGAAGTCGCAGGGGATGATTTTCGTCCCCTGGTGGATGAGCTGGTAGAAGGCGTGCTGGCCGTTGGTGCCGGGTTCGCCCCAGAGCACCGGGCCTGTCGACCACAGGCAAGGCTCGCCGTCGCGGGTGACGCTCTTGCCGTTGCTTTCCATGTCGCCCTGCTGGAAGTAGGCGGCGAAGCGGTGCATGTACTGGTCGTAGGGCAGGATGGCGTGGGTCTGGGCGCCGAGGAAGTTGTTGTACCAGACACCCAAGACGCCCAGCGTGGCCGGAAGGTTGGATTCGAGAGGGGTCTCGAGGAAGTGGCGGTCCATCGCGTGGCCGCCCTCGAGGAGTTCCTCGAAGCGGTCGAATCCGATGTACAGGGCGATCGACAGGCCGATGGCGCTCCAGAACGAGTATCGGCCCCCGACCCAGTCCCAGAAGCCGAACATGTTCGCCGTGTCGATGCCGAACTTGGCGACCTCCGCCGAGTTGGTGGAAAGCGCGGCGAAATGCCTGGCCACATGGGCCTTGTCCTTCGCGGCGGCGAGGAACCATTCCCGCGCGCTCTCGGCGTTGGTCATCGTCTCCTGGGTGGTGAAGGTCTTGGAGGCGACGAGGAACAGCACGGTCTCGGGATTCACCTTCCTGAGGGTCTCCGCGAGGTGCGTGCCGTCGATGTTCGACACGAAATGCACCCGTATCCGATCGTGGCCATAGGGCTTGAGCGCCTCGGTCACCATGACGGGGCCGAGGTCGGACCCGCCGATGCCGATGTTCACGACATCGGTGATCTCCTTGCCGGTATAACCCTTCCACGCGCCGGAACGCACCTCGTGGCAGAACCGCTTCATGTGGGCGAGCACGGCGTTCACCTCGGGCATGACATCGGCGCCATCGACGACGATGGGCGTGTTGGCCCGGTTGCGAAGCGCCACATGCAGCACGGCGCGGTTCTCGGTGGTGTTGATCTTTTCCCCGGCGAACATTCGGCGGGCCATTTCTGGCACGCCGGCCTCGCGGGCCAGGTCGCGCAGCAGGCCGATCGTTTTCCCGGTGACGATGTTCTTGGAGAAATCCAGGAGAATCTCGTCGAACCTGAGGTGGAACTTGTCGAAGCGGGCGGCGTCGGCGGCGAACAGGTCGCGCATGTGGGCGGAGCCGAGCTCGGCGCGGTGCGCCTCAAGGGCCTTCCAAGCGGCAAGGTGGGTCGGGACGGGCATGTCGAATCTCCTGGTGGTCGGTGCCTCTTGTCTTGTTCTAGTGATACCGCCCCGCGGCAGTAGCCGGCATTCCCCAAACGAAAAGGCCGGGGACAAGCCCCGGCCCGAAAGGCCAACGGATCGGCAGGCTGGGCTAGGCCCCGGAGGCCCTACCATCGGGCTTGGCGCTGTCCTCGGCGAAGCGGATGCTGCCGCAGGGAACGGCGGTGGCGGCGCCGGGGCCGCCCGACTGTCCGCACTGTTCCAGCTTCAGGTCCGCCACCTCGATTCCGCCCCGGTGGTAGGTTCGCATGCGCGCCTGGAACACCGTTCCCTTGGTGAGGATGTGGCGGAAGCCGTCACCCTTCACCGCGAACGGTCGGCGCACCTCCAACCGGTAGGCGCGGTCGATATTGCTGGCCATGAAACACCTTCCTTTCCGTTTGGGACCAGGCCCATGACTCGCCCCACGGGGGGCGGACACTTTCCTTGGTTGCGCGGGAGTCATCCTTTCCGATGTTTTCCCGACAACCAGGGAGAGTTTGGAGACGGCCGCCGATCCGGGTTGCATCGCGGAGATCACCGCGGTGATCCGCCACGGGCCGGGATCGTCGAGCCGCAAAGGCTTGGGTTCGCCGGTATCGCCCACGGGGACGGAACCGGCGGGGCATTCGATCGAATCGCGGGCGGAGATCCACACCACCCCGATCGATTCCATGCGAAATCCGTCTGAAAGACGCATCAATTCAATTGTAAGCCCGAGACCACGGGCTGATGGTGAGAGATTGGCAAGCCGCAGAAATATCTCGGGGCCATCCTTGGCCTTGCGGGTAACCCAGCAAGGGGAAAGATCCGGCACGGAGGAAGCAACGACTCGGGGGAAAGGCCACGCCAAGGCCAGGAGAATGACTGTCAGTCGGGCGCGTCGTTGCAAGGTCGGGCACCTCCGATCCTGCGGACAACATAGAGCCAGGGCGGCGATCGTCGACCCTTTTCCGGCTGATGAACCTCCAGGACCCATTTTTCGGGGTCCAACAGCCGCAGTTCGCGCTCCACCCCTTCCTTTTCCTCGGCCCCGCCGGGGTGTCCCGTGTAGGCAATCACGGTGAGCACGCCGCCAGGCCTGAGCAGGCCCGGCGCAACCATCAAGGCCCGCCGGGTTTCCCACCATGCGGTTGTGATGCCATGGTCACCCCCGGGAAGATAGCCCAAGTTGAAAGTGACCGCTCCCACGCGGCCCTTCCAATCGGCCGGAACCAGCTGGTCGAGGTCGCCATGGCTGGCGCGGATGGCCACCACGCGATCGGCAAGATTTTCCGCGGCCAGCGCGGCGGCGGTGGCCTTCACGGCGATTTCCTGCACATCGATCGCCAAAACCTTTCCGAGGGGCCCCACGGCGCGGGCCAGCATCACCGTGTCGCGGCCCATGCCGCAGGTGGCGTCGATGGCACGGTCGCCCGGAAGAAGCGCCGCTTGCATCAGGGACCGTGCCTGTCCGGTCAGCGGCGGCGAGGGCGAATTCATGGCCTTTCCCCCGCCATGCGCCGGCGGACATCAATTTCCCTGGGGATCTCCGCGCCAAGCAGCAGGTGATCCGCCAGCATCCCGGCCATGGCCGGCGCCAAAAGTGAACCCTTCGAGCCCAGCCCGTTGAACATCGCCAGCCCGGCAAGCGCCGGATGGCTGCCGATCACCGGCAGGAAGCCATGAATGTTCGGCCGCACGCCCGCCCTCTGCCCCGTCACCCGGAAAGGGAGGCGCAGGAACCGCTCCAGGCGGCCGACAATTTCCTCCCTGCCCCGGGGCGTGGGGATCGAGGATGTGTCGTGCCAGGTGTAGGTGGAACCGGCGCGATAAAGGCCTTTTTCCTCCGGAACCAGCCAAACGCCGCGGTGAAGTGTGCCGGCGGAAGCGAGGCCGTCCGCCTCGATGTCGAGTATTTCACCCTTGGAAGGGTTGAAAATCAGGCCGCCGAACCAGGGGTTTCCCGCCGCCTCGAATCCCTGGCAGAAGACGACAAGGGGCGCGACCACGCCGGGGGGATCGACCCTCCAGGCGCCGGGGCCGCCGGTGAGCCCCTCGGGCAACGCCACCCGGCCATCGAAGTAGCGGCACAATCCCCGCTCCCGCAAGATTCGCCGCGAGGCCTCGAGGTAGCCCGGCACATCCAACCGGGCGGCCCCGGGCATCACCATGCCTCCCAGCGGAGCGTCGATGCCCGGGGGCAGGTCTTCGGGTGAAAGGTCGCGCCACAGGTGTCTTGGCAAGGTGTTCCGCTTGTTGGCCCAGAAACCGGCCTCCCTGTCGTTCTCGATCAGCCGGGTCATCGGCAAGTCGCGCACCAGGGCGGTTCCGGATTCGTTTTCCAAGGCGGCATAGTGGGCCCGCGAAACCGGCCAAAACTCCTCGTACCCCCACGACACCACGAAGCGTTGCCCGGCTATCGGGGTGACCAGGCCGGCGGCGACGCGCGAACTCGTGGCCGCCGCGGCCGGGTCGACCAGCACGGAACGCTTGCCGTGGCGCGACAGGGCCCACGCCAGCGCCGTGCCGGCGAGTCCTCCACCAATGATCACGGCATCCGCCAACATGGCTGGCTTCCCGGGCCATGAGGCCCCGTTGGCGGACAACCCCGCCGTGTCCTAGCTTAGCTTGATCCAAGATCCCACCCGTGCCGGAGGCTTCCCATGTCCGCTCGCGCCTTGTGCTCGCTCATGTTGTTCGTCGGGATTGGCGGTGTCGCCGCCGCGGCAGGCAAGTTGGAGGCGCTGGTGGAGAACAGCCCCGAACTGGCCATGCCGTTCGGCATCGACTTCATGGCCGACGGCACCCTCGTGGTGGCCGACTTTTCCCGCAGCAACATCGTTCTGGTGACTCCCGCGGGCAAGGCCCGCGTGCTTGCCGGAGGCGGCAAGAAGGGAAGCAAGGACGGCAAGGGAACCGAGGCCCTGTTCAACGGCCCCCACAACGCCGTGGTACGCCCCGACGGGAAAATCATCGTTGGCGACAGCTTCAACCACCTCATCAAGGTCGTGGATCCCGCCGACGGCACCACGACCACCATCTCGGGCGGCGAGAAGGGCTTCGCCGGCGACGGGATGGCGGCATCGCAAGCGCGTTACAACGACACCTACCATGTCGCCTTCAAGGGCGCCGGCCTCCTTGTCGCCGACCTTGGCAACAGGCGCGTCCGACTCATGGGCGACATGGTTTCCACGGTGGCCGGCAACGGCACCCGGGGCGCCCCCAAGGACGGTTCCAAGGCCACCGAGGCGCCACTGGTCGACCCTCGCGCCTGCGCCGCGGATTCCCAGGGCAACTTGTACATCCTTGAGAGGGGAGGCAACGCGCTGCGCGTGGTGGATTCGAAGGGGATCATCCGCACTGTCGTCGGCACCGGCAAGGCCGGCCCGGTCACCGAGGGGCCCGGCGCCTCGTGCACGCTCAACAGCCCCAAGTTCCTCTGGGTGGAAAAGAACGGCAATGTCCTCATCGCCGATTCATCCAACCACGCCATCAGGCGCTACCACCCCGCCACGGGCATGGTCACCACGGTGGCGGGCACCGGCAAGGCCGGCAAGGGCCCGGCGGGAGGAGACCCACTCGCCACCGCGCTCAAGCATCCCCATGGAGTCGCCGTCGACGACAAGGGAACGCTCTACATCTCCGACAGCGAGAACGGGCGCATCCTCAAGCTGGTTCCCTGACGGGCCAATATCCGTCAGTCGAACACCACCGTCTTGCGGTCGTACACGAGGATCCGGTGCGACAGGTGCCAGCGGAGCGCCCGGGAAAGCACGATCTTCTCGAGGTCGCGGCCCTTCTCAAGCAGGTCGCCGATCGCGTCGCGGTGCGAGATGCGCACGACATCCTGGTCGATGATCGGCCCCTCGTCGAGGTCGTCGGTGACATAGTGGCTGGTGGCGCCGATGAGCTTCACGCCCCGTTCGAAGGCGCGGTGATAGGGCTTGGCGCCGATGAACGCCGGCAGGAACGAGTGGTGCACATTGATGATGCGCCGCGGGTACCGCGCCACGAAGTCGGGCGACAGGACCTGCATGTAGCGGGCCAGCACGACCAGGTCGATCTTGTGCTCCTCGAGCAGGGCCATCTGGCGGCGCTCGGCGGCGGGCTTGCCCCCCTGCTCCACCTTCACCATGTGAAACGGAATGCCGTAAAAGTCGGTCCAGCGTTTCGCCTGCTCGTGGTTGCCGATCACCAGCGGAATCTCGCAGGCCAGTTCAGCCGACTGATGCCGGTACAGCAGGTCGACCAGGCAATGCAGGTGCTGGGAGACGAACAGGGCCACCCTCAGGGGCCTGTCCGACCTCTCCAGCCGCCAGCGCATGGAAAACCGGTCGGCGACGGGGGCGAACCTGCGCGGAAACTCGTCGAGGTCCATGCCGAATCCCTCGAGGTCCCATTCCACCCGCATGAGGAACAGGTCGCGTTCGGCATCCTGGTGCTGGTCGGCGTGGAGGATGTTGGCCTGGTGGCGGTAGAGGAACTCGGCGACCGCGGCGACGATTCCCTTCTGGTCGGGACAGTCGATCAGAAGAATGGCGGTTTTTTTCATGGTCAGTCGGCCCCGGTTGCATTAGATTTCCAATCCTGCAGTTTAGCTGACGCCGCGGCAGCGGGCAGGCCCGTCCCGGCAAGGCTTCACACCAGCATCAGGAGTTTCCCAGCATGACACGCGCGATCCGTTCGATCGTCGCCATGGCGGCGTGCGCCGCCTGCCTCCGCGCCCAGGACACCCCGGCGGCCAAGCCCGCCGAGGCACCCAAGCCACCCGAAGGGTTCACGGCCATCTTCAATGGCAAGGACCTCACCGGCTGGCACGGTTGGGCCATCCATTCCAAGGGCGGCACCCCTGCCGACATGGCCAAGCTTTCCGCCGATGAACGCAAGGCGAAGGTGGAGGAATGGACCGAGGACGCCAAGAAGCACTGGCGCGTGGAAACCGGCTTGCTCATCAACGACGGCGAGGGCGCCTACCTCACCACCGACAAGGACTACTCCGACTACGAACTGCTCATCGACTGGAAGATCGGGCCGAAGATCGACCGCGGCATCTACCTCAAGCACAGCCCCCAGGTCCAGGTGTGGGACCCCACCGAACCCGATCCCTCCGGCCTCGGCAAGGCCCTTGGTTCGGGCGGGCTGTGGAACAACGGCAAGGGCAATCCCGGCAGGGACCCGCTCGTGAAGGCGGACAATCCACCCGGAGAGTGGAACACCTTCCGCATCCTGCAGGTCGGCGACCGCACCACCATCCATCTCAACGGCAAGCTCGTGGTGAAGAACGCCCGCCTGGAGAACTACTGGGACCGCAAGTCGCCCCTCCCGCGCGCCGGGAAGGTGCTGCTGCAAACCCACAGCCCCAAGGGCGACGCCCACTGGCGCAACATCTTCGTCCGCGAACTCAAGCCCGCCGAGGCGCTCAAGGCCCTGGCCGCCGCCTACGACGACGAGTCGTCGTTCACCCAGCTGTTCAACGGCACCGACCTCAAGGACTGGAAGGGCGCGGTCGACAATTACGAGGTCGCCGACGGGGCGATCCGCTGCAAGCCCGGCAAGGGTGGCGTGCTCCACACTCCCAAGGACTACACCGACTTCGTGGTGCGCCTCGAGTACAAGGTCCCGCCCGGCGGCAACAACGGCCTGGCCATCCGCTACCCGGGAACCGGCGACACCGCCTACACCGGCATGTGCGAACTCCAGATCCTCGATGACACCGCCGAAAAGTACTCCAAGCTCGACCCCAGGCAGTACAACCTCTCGGCCTACGGGATGACCGCCGTCAAGCGCGGCTACATGCAACCCGTCGGCGAGTGGAACATGGCCGAGGTCACCGTGAAGGGATCCACCATCGTCGCCGAACTCAACGGCTCAAAGGTTCTCGAAACCGACCTGTCGAAGGTCACCGAATTCATGGGCAACAAGCCACACCCCGGCAAGGACAACGCCAAGGGATCGTTCGGGTTCGCCGGCCACGGCGACGCCGTCTCGTTCCGCAACATCCGCATCAAGGAGATCGCCGCCAAGTAATCGGGCGGATTTCGCTTCCGGCAACACTCCGGCCCGTGATAGCCTGTCATGGGCTGGTCCGTTTTTCCGCGACCAAGCAAGAAGGGCTCATCATGAACATCCTCCGATTCACGATCCCGCTGGCCGCCTGCGTTGCGCTGGCTTTGGGCATCCGGGCCCAGGACGCCGAGGCGAAAAAGGACGCGCCGGCGAAGCCGAAGTCCAGCCTCGCCGTCGGCGACTCCGCGCCGCCCCTCACCCTGGCCAAGACGGTCAAGGGCAAGGAACCCAAGGCCGAGGACAGGGCCAAGACCTATGTCGTGGAGTTCTGGGCCACCTGGTGCCCGCCATGCCGCACGAGCATTCCCCACCTGACCGAACTGCAGAAAAAGCATCCCAAGATCCCGTTCATCGGCGTGACCGACGAGGAGGAAAAGGATGTCGAGCCGTTCGTCAAGGACATGGGCGCCAAGATGGACTACACCGTCGTCATCGACAAGGACCGCGCCACGAACGCCGCCTGGATGCAGGCCGCCGGCGAGGAGGGCATTCCTGCGGCGTTCGTCGTGGTCGAGGGCAAGGTGGCGTTCATCGGCCATCCGATGAACCCCGAATTCGAACAGACCCTCACCCAGGTTTCCGCCGGCAAGTTCGACCTCGCCGCGGCCGTGAAGAAGGGCGCCGTGAAGGCGCGCCTCAAGCAGGCCCAAGTCGAGGCCATCTCCCTGATCCGCTCGGGCAAGGCCGATGAGGCGGTCAAGGCTCTCGACAAGGCGTTCGAGATCGACCCCGACGCCGAGAAAACCCTTGGAGCCCTCAAGTTCCAAATCCTCGTGTTCACCAAGAAGGAACCCGAGGCGCTCGCCTATGCCGGCAAGATGACGACCGGTTTCATGAAGGATGAACCCGAACAACTCAACCGCTTCGCCTGGAATTTCATCGACCCGGCCCGCGTGAAGAACCCCACGCCGTTCCACGCCAAGGTGGCGGTCATCCTCGCCGAAGCCGCCGACAAGGCCGCCTCGGGCAAGGACGCCAACATTCTCGACACCCTGGCCCTGGCCCGCTTCCACTCGGGCGACAAGGCGGGGGCGGTGAAAACCCAGGAACAGGCCATCAAGTTGGCCGGGGACGGCCCGAAAACCGCCGAGATGCGCAAGCGCCTCGAGGAGTTCCGCAAGGCCGGAAATGAATAGAACTGGGAACTTGCCGACCGATCGGTGATCCCAGGGCCCCGGCGCAAGCCGGGGCCCTCTTGATGCCGGCTTGATTGGCGCTCGCGGCAGCCGGTACCATCATTTCCTTGGGGGATGCCAAGGATGGCGGCGAACACCATGGAAGGCGCGGGGGCCACCCGGGCGCGCGGCCTGCGCGCCTTGCCCCGCATGCTGGCGCGCGCCCCCCGGTTTTTGCTCAAGCTGGCCCGCATGACCCGCTTGGTGCTTCAGGCTTGGGTCACCGCCCGGTTCTACCCGCCGCTCGATATCCACGACGCCGACGACTGCGCCCGCGAGATGCTCGCCCTGGGCCTGGCATGGCCGCCCGTGGCCGCCAACGACGATGAGTCTCTCCTGCGGGGCGTGATCCATGCGGCGCAAGGTTGGCCGGCGGAACAGCGCCCCATAACATCTGGCCCCGAGGGCCCCTTCGGCCGGTGGCTGCTTGGGTCGGAGGGAACACCCGTTCCCCCGGCCAGCCGTGCCAGGGTGCGCGACCTGTGGCTGGGCCGCCCCTCGCTGGCCGCCCGGCGCCTGTGGCACCACCTCGACCACCTGCGCTCGATGCTTCCCGAGGGCATCCTTCCACCGTGGAGGCGCTCCCTGTTCCGGTGGATGGCCAGCACCGCCCACCTGGTGCATGGAACGCCCGTATCGAGCGCTCTCTGGTTCATGGCCGAATTGGGGGAGGATCCCTCGGCCGGCGCCGACGAGATGTGGCTCGACAGCCCGGCCTGGCAGCGGGCCCATCCCCGAGGTCTCGATTCGGGCCGCGCCTTGTTCCTGGCCTGGGCCAGCGGAAGGTCTCGCCGCATGGTTCCGGCCGAAACGGCCCCGGTGGTGGGCCCGGTCGAAACGGCGGCCCCCGGCGGCGTGAACCTCTACGGCCACTTTTGCTATCCAAGCGGCCTTTCGGAAGCCGCCTGGCAAATGCGCCGGGCGCTGGAAGCCGCCGGCGTGCCGGTCGCCCCCCGCGACATGCCCGCCACCGTGCATCACGACAAGCTCGACCGCGAGGGAATGCGCGGCCCGGAAATCCACCCCGTTTCAATTCACCTGCTGCCGCCCGAGCATGCGCTGGCCGACATTCACGCCCGTTCGATGAGCCATTCGAGGCACCACGCCTCCCGCGTGGCCGTGTGGTACTGGGAACTCGAGCGCGCCCCGGCCCTGTGGGCCAAACGGGCCAAGGCCTACCAGGAAATCTGGGCGCCCACCCGCTTCATTCGCGACTCGTTCGCCTCCTCGTTCGAGGTACCGGTGAGGACCATGACCCCGGGTCTGGCGATGGCTCCGTTCGAACCGCGCTCCCGGTCGTATTTCGGATTGCCCGAGACGCCTTTCCTGGTGCTGTTCAGCTTCGACATGTGCAGCGTCTTTGAGCGCAAGAATCCACTCGGGCTCATTCGCGCCTTCCGCAAGGCGTTCCGCCACGGCGAGGACGCGGTGCTGGCGATCAAGGTCACCCGGGGCGACCATGACCCCGGCGCCATGGCGCTTTTGCGACACGAGGAGGCGGCAGGCAAGGTGATCATCATCGACCGGTTGATGACGCGCGCCGACACCAACGCCCTGACGGCCTGCTGCGACGCCTACGCCAGCCTCCACAGGGCCGAAGGCTTCGGGCTGACAATGGCCGAGGCGATGCTCCTGGGGAAGCCCGTGGTGGCGACCGATTACTCGGGCAACCGCGACTTCATGACCAAGCGCACCTCGTACCTGGTGGGTTATCGCAAGGTTCCGATCGCCCGCGACCTGCCCCAGTACCCCGCCGGCATCCCGTGGGCCGAACCCGATGAGGACGAGGCGGCCGACCACCTGAGGCGCATGTTTGATAGGCCCGCCGAGGCGCGGAGCGTGGCCCTGAGGGGGCGGGCGCTGGCCCGCCGCGTGCTCGATCCGGTGGCCGCCTCCCACAGGCTCAGGCAGAGGCTGGCGGAACTGGCGGGCTCGCCGCTTCAGTCCCGGGCCGCCTGATCACTTCCCTTCCGTGAGCCAGCGGACGCACCAGGCGATGGAATCGGCCTTCTGCCCGTCGGTCACCTTGTGGGGAACGCCAAGGGCCACATCCACCTTCAACTTTTCAGAGGCCCCCTTGGCGGCGTAGGCCTTTTCCGCGGCGGCGAACGCCAGCCTGGCGCCAACGATGGGACAATTGGGATCCTTCTCGCCGTTGCCGATGTAGAGAGGCCTTGGCGCGAACAAGGGCATCATCGCCGGACCGTCGAACCGGTCGGTGATGCCGGGAAGGACCTTGTTCCAGAGTTCCCGGGCCACGCGGGCGTTCACCACCGGTTCGCCCAAATCCTTGGCGGCCTCCTCATGCGCCTTGCGTACCGTGTTGGCCCGGGCATGCCAGCCGTCGTTCTCAAGCCCGTAGCGCATCGACTGGACGCCGATGAGGGGCGCGGCGACCTTGACCCGTTCGTCCACCGAGGCGGACAGCCAGGTCTGGATGCCGCCCATGGAGGTGCCCAGCATGCCGATGCGCGTGGCGTCGATGTCGTCCCGTTTTTCCAGCACATCAATCAATCGCCAGAGGTCGTAGGCGGTGTCGTAAAACCAGGGATGCTCGGGGTTGGGGCCCTTGTCGCGCCAGGCGCGGGCGATCGCCTCGGTGTACCCCTCGGCCTTGTTCCTGGCGCCGTCGCGTTCCCCGTGGTAGCGGGCATCAATCGCCAGGCCGGCCACGCCCTTCTTGGCGAATTCGGTCAGCCACGACATCATCCCTTCCTTGTTGCCCCCCGTGCCGTGAAGCACGATGACCACGGGAAATTTGCCGGGCTTGTCGGGCCTGACAAGCAGGGCCGGAACCTTCTCGGGAGCCTTGCCCGGGCGCTCCTCGCTGATGAACTCCAAGCGGATGCGGGCCATGCCGTCCTTGGTTTCGCGCCCGAGTTCCCTGGGTCGGGGATCAACCCGGGGACGGTCGAGCAACTTGAGGAACTGCTGCCGCGTGGTGGCCGCATCGGGCGCCTGGGCAAGGATCAGCAGGAAAGGGAACAGCAAGGGGGTCATGGCGTGTCCTTGGAAGCGGATGGGCAACTCCGAAAGGATAAGGCTGGGGCCGCGGCCGGGCAATCATTCCGCGGCGCCGCATCGCGAGGATGCGCGTCATGAGGCGGGCGGCACGCGCCGGGGGCAGGTCAGGCGTAGAGTTCGATCGACCGGACAATGGCCTCAAGGTCGTTGGGCACCTGGACGGCGCGGTTGGCATGGCTGGCGCGCTTGACGCCGCGAACGCCCAGAACGCTCTGGAAGTTCTCGGGATCGGAAGAGTGGTAGGCGACCGTGGCGGTGGAGTCCTTCATCTGGTGCGCCGTGAGAATGCACACCACGCGGTCGGAGGGGGAGATGATGCCCTGCTCCTTGAGTTGCAAAAGGCCCGCCAGGCTGGCGGCGCTCGCCGGTTCGCAGCCGAGGCCGCCGGCGCCCACCAGTGCCTTGGCGTCCATGATCTCCTGATCGGAGGCCATCCGCACCACCCCGTTCATCACTTCAACGGCTCGCAGGGCCTTGGGCAGGTTCACGGGACGGTTGATCTCGATGGCGCTGGCGATGGTGTTGGCCCGCGTTTTCGCGGCGTCGAGTTCGGCATAATACCCGTCGACGATTCCCTTGTTGTAGCGTCCGCCGTTCCAGGTGAGGCCGCGCTTGTTCACCAGTTCATCGAAGGTGCGGGCTCCCCCGGCATTGATGACCGCGAGGCGGGGCACCTTGGTGACAAGGCCCAACTCGCGCAGTTCCATGTAAGCCTTGCCGAAGGCGCTTGAGTTGCCGAGGTTTCCGCCGGGCACGATGATCCAGTCGGGCGGTTCCCAGGCGAGCGCCTCGAGCACCCGGTACATGACCGTCTTCTGCCCCTCGAGGCGGAACGGGTTGATGCTGTTGACGAGGTAAACCCCCAGCCGGCTGGCGACCTGCTGGACGCGTTCCATGGCGTCGTCGAAGTCGCCGGCGATCTGCATCGTGAGGGCGCCGTGGTCGAGCGCCTGGGCCAGCTTGCCATAGCTGATCTTGCCCGAGCCGATGAAGACGATGCCGCGCATGAGGCCCGTGGCCGAGCAGAAGACCGCCAATGAGGCGCTGGTGTTGCCGGTGCTGGCGCAGGCGGCGCGGCGGGCGCCGGTTTGCCGGGCGTGCGTGAACGCCGCGGTCATGCCGTTGTCCTTGAAGCTGCCCGAGGGGTTCATGCCCTCGTATTGCATGAACAGGCAACCGGGCTTCATGCCCACCCGCTGGGCCAGTCCGTCGGCCTTTTGCAGGATGGTCTGCCCCTCGCCGATGGTGAGGATCTCCTCAGGGCTGGCGAAAGGAAGCAATTCGCGGAATCGCCAGACGCCGCTGAAGGAGATCGGATCGGTGCGCCTGGACCACTTGGCCTCGAATTCGCGCAGGCTCCTGGGCGGGGGCAGCCGGCTCCAGTCGTAGGCCACATCCAGGAGGCCGCCGCAAACCGGACAGGTGAAGGTGGCCACCCGGGCCTCCTGCGTGGCGCCGCAGTCGGGATGGAGGCATTTCTGGTAGACCGGTTCCGTCGACATGGTGGGCTCACGGATCGCGTCGGGAAAAAATCAGGCACGCCACGAGCAGGAATCCACCCAGGTGAGCCAAGGTAATCCCCAGCCCCACCGACGCGGACGACATGGAACGGGTCGCGAAGTCGCGCAGCGGGCCCGCCAGGGCCAAGTCCCGCACCAACTGCAGATCCATCAGGTTATCGAGGTCGCGATCACGCGGCAACACGGCATGGATGGCCTCGACGACCTTCCCGAAGGTTCTTTCGTGCAATGGTTTGCGATCAACCGGGCGGGACGGGGCGCGCCTCTGCGGACCCGACCGGTTTGACTTGAGTTCCGAAAGGCTCACGCCCGCCTTGGGCCGGCTTTCCCCGGATTCCTCCACCCGGCTGGTTTCCACCACCCCGTGCAGGACACCCACGATGAACAGCGCCACCCAGTAGAGGCATGTCACCAGCATGGCCGGCACCGGCGCCCGGGTGATCACCGCCACCATCGTCGAGCAGGCGTACAAGAGCGCGAAGAACAGCATCACGATCGGAACAGCCAGGAGCACCGTGGGAGACCAAAGCCCCGCGCGCAGGCCCGTCGCCAGCCACGCCCCGCCCACCAGGGCCAAGAGCAGGACCAGCGCGAACAGAAGCCCGCCCAGGTACTTGTAAAACAGCAGCCTCCAGCGGGGGATCGGCCGCACCAGCAGCAACTCGAGGGTTCCCTTGCGGATCATGTTCGGCACGAAGAACGAGGTGACCACCACGCCCACCAGCAGCATGATCCAGGCGCCGAAGCCCGTGGTGAGCAACTTGTACAGGATGAAGATCTGCAGGCCCAGCGGGGCGCCCGAGTCGGGGGTCAGTTGCACCGCCCCCCAGAACAGCGTCATGCGGTGGGGCCATGCCACGCGCAGGTCGGGACCGGCGGAAATCGTCATTTTCCACCTTTGGACGCCCGTGAGGTCGCCCAGGCGGTCGCGGATCTCCCCGATGGAATCCACCACGAACAAACGGCCCTCGGCAACCTTGCCAAAGCGGCTGGAAACCTCTTCGGCCGATTCGCGCCCGCCCACAAGCGGAACGCCCTGCCTCCTGAGCACCACCTCCCAACGGGCTGACGGGAGATCATCGGCGTCGTCCAGAACAGCGGAGCTTTCCAGGGAGTAAAGCGCTCCCTTGAGTCGTCCGGCCAGCTCGGCGACATCGAGGTTGGCCAGGTCGAGGCCGGCCGTCTCGATGCCGCAGGCGCGCGCCGCCAGTTGCAGGTAGGGCTTGGACCCCGGCAACGGCTCGAAGTTCGCCGTCAGCACCACGCCCAGCAGCAGCCCGATGCCGCCCAGAAGCACATACAGCACCTTGCTGTCGCGCGTTTCACGCCAACTGTCGGCCAGGACGGCCAGGAACGCCGATGGCCGGCGGTGCCACGGGACCTCACTCATGCCGGGCCTCCCCGGCGACATCGAGGTACAGGTCTTCAAGCGTTCCCCGGCAGCGCTCCAGGTGCCTCACCCGCGCGCCCGCGTCCAACAGGACCCTCAGGACCGCGTCGATCTCCCCGGCATCGGCAAGCTCCACCTCATGCCGGCCCGGCGATATTGGGCGCGCCGCGACAGGCAGCCCGGCGGGCCACTCGTCCCCGGGGGCAAGGTCGATCCGCCAGCGGTCGGCATGGCGGGTGAGGTCGCCCACCGCGCCGGTGACCGCGATCCGCCCACCCTTGAGGATGGCGACGCGGTCGCACAACTGCTCCATTTCCGACAGCAGGTGGGAATTGACGAACAGGGTCACGCCCCTGGCGCGCTCGGCCAGCAGCAGGTCGCGGATCTGCCGCCTGCCCACGGGATCGACCCCGTCGGTGGGTTCGTCGAGGAACAGCACACGCGGGTCGGCCAACAGGGCCTGGGCCAGGCCCAGCCTCTGCTTCATGCCCTTGGAGTACCCTCGCACCTTGAGGCGCTCGCGGCCGGACAGGCCCAGCCGGGCCATCAGTTCCGGAATTCGCTGGCGCCGAACCGGGCGCGGCACGCCCTGCATGGCCCCGTAAAAGTCCAACAGGCTCGGGCCGGTATGGTATTCGGGCAGCCGGTGGTCCTCGGGCAGATAGCCGATACGTTCGCGAACCCGGGCCTTGCCCACCGGTTCGTCCAAAAGCCATGCCTTGCCGTCGGTCGGGGCGACCAGCCCAAGCAACACCTTCACCAAGGTTGTCTTGCCGGCGCCATTCTGGCCCAGGAGGCCGAAAATTTCGCCCGGGGCGACCTCAAGCGAAACGCCGCCCAGCGCCGCCTTGGCGCCGTAGCGTTTCACCAGGTTTTCCACGCGGACAACCATGGACCATCTCCGTTTGGAGATGCTACGGACTGGCCACCATCGGGTCGAACCGGGCCGATTTCACCCGCATCGGGAAAAGCATCCATTTCCCATGCGGACAAAGGCGGGAGATGCGGGAATCTAAACATGACCGGGCCGCGCGGCCGGAGCGATCGGGATGGAAAAATCAGGGGTCGAACGGATCACTGTCAGGCAGTTCGGGCTTGGCCCCGTTGAGGGCCTCGCGCATCCGCCGGCCCAAAGCCGTGTGCCGTTCCCGTGTGTCCTGCCGATCGACGGCCAGCCTGAGGGCCCGCACGGAACCGACGATCACGGCCAGTTTCCGCGCCCTGGTGAGGCCGGTGTACAGCAGGTTGCGCTGCAGCATCATGAAGTGCTGGGTATGCAGCGGCATCACCACGGCGGGGTACTCGGAGCCCTGCGACTTGTGGATGCTCAGGGCGTAGGCCAGGCTCAGTTCGTCGAGTTCGCCGAAGTCGTAAGGCACATCCCGGCCGTCGAACCGCACGACAAGCTCGCGGTTCATGTCGTCGATTGCGGTGATGACCCCAAGGTCGCCATTGTAGACCTGTTTCTTGTAATTGTTCTGGGTTTGCAGCACGCGGTCGCCGGAGCGGAACTTCTGGCCGAACCGCTCGACGCATGGCTGACCCCGGTCGGGGTTGAGGGCGCCCTGCAACCGGGCGTTGAGGGCCGCCACGCCCAGTTCCGTCTTGTTCATCGGCGTCAGGACCTGGATGTCTCGCATCGGATCGAGGCCGAACTTCTTCGGGATGCGCTCGCGCACCAGCAACTCGAGCTTCTCGGAAACATCCGCCGGCTCGTCCGAGTTCACGAAAAAGAAATCCTCGGCGGCGACTTCAAGCTCGGGCATTTCACCTTCCCTCACCGCGTGCGCGGCGCGCACGATGCCGCTTCGGGCCGCCTGGCGGAACACGCGCTTCAGCCTCGCCACGGGCAGGCAGTCGGAGGTGATGAGTTCCGCAAGAACCCTTCCGGGGCCAACCGATGGTAACTGGTCGATGTCGCCCACCATGACCAGGCTCGCGCCCGCGGGAATGGCGCGAACGAAATTCCAGGCGAGCGTGACATCGAGCATGGACGCCTCGTCCACGAGGAAGATGTCGCCGTCCAGGTGGTTGGCGCCGTCGCGGCTGAAGGCGCCGCGGCCCGGGTCGAACTCCAGCAACCGGTGCAGCGTGCGGGCCTCCATTCCGGTGGTTTCCTGCAGGCGCTTCGCCGCCCGGCCCGTGGGCGCGCAGAGTTCGATCTTGCGGTTTTTCTGCCGGTAAAGCTCGACGATGCCGCGGACGATGGTGGTCTTGCCCACGCCGGGTCCGCCGGTGATCACCATGACTCGGCTCGAACCGGCAAGGCGCAGCGCGTCCTTTTGCTCGGGCGCCAGCTCGATGCCCATCTTTGATTCGATGACGGCGAGGGCTTCGTCGGAAACGGCTCCGATGGGCGGATTTCCCTTGCCAAGTTCCGCCAGCCGGGCGGCCAAGTGGGTTTCAGCCAGGTAAAGGCTCTTGAGATATAGCCAGGGGGGCTTGAGCCGGCTGTCGCGAACCACGGCGCCATCGAGCCGCTCGGCCTCGACGGCCACGCGGGCATTCGCCTCGGGAATGTCGATCATCTCCACCACGCGGGCCACGACCCCTTCCTCCGGGTAGCCGACATGTCCGTCGGTGGAGAATTCACGCAGGGCGTGCCTCAGGGCCGCGCGCGCCCTTTCGGGCGAGTCGGGAGCGATGCCCAGCTTCCCGGCCAGGTCATCGGCGGTTTGGAAGCCGATTCCCCAGATGTCGGCCGCCAGCCTGTAGGGGTTGGCCCGGATCTTGGCCACCGCGTCGTCACCATAAGTGCGATGGATGCGCATGGCGCGCGCCGGCCCCATGCCATGGGTCTGCAGGAACACCATGATGTCGCGCACCGCCCGCTGCTCGACCCAGCTTTGGCGGATAAGGGCCAGGCGCTTGGAACCGATCCCCTTCACCTCGGAAAGGAACGACGGGCTTTGGTCGATCACCTGCAGGGTGCGCTCGCCGAAGGCGGAGACGATGCGCTTGGCGTATTCGGGCCCGATGCCCTTGATGAGGCCGCTGGCCAGGAAGCGCTCGATACCCTCGCGGGTATGGGGTGGCATGCACTTGAGCGTGGAGGCGCGGAACTGAAGGCCGCGGGAATCGTTCACCCAACTGCCCGTGGCCTCGAGCATCTCGCCCGGGCCGGCCACGGCGGCATGGCCCACGACCGTCTGCAGGTCGCGCTTGCCGGCCACCAGCACACGCAGCACCGAGAACCCGTTCTCGGGATTGTGGAAGGTGACGCGTTCGATGGTGCCCCGGAGGGTTTCTTCCATGATGACCTCGCCCAACCCATCCTACGGGGCGGGGGGCCGGACTGGTCAGCCGGCGACGATGTTCACCAGCTTTCCGGGAACCACCACCACCTTGCGCGGCGGCTTGCCACCCAGGTGTTCCCGCACTTTCTCATCGGCCAGGGCCAGGGCCTCCAGGGCCGGGCCGTCGGTGTTCGGCGCCACGGTCAAGCGCGCCTTGATCTTGCCGTTCACCTGCACGGGAACCTCGATCGACTCGGCCACCAGCATCGCCGGGTCGAACGCGGGCCATGGCTCATAGGCCAGGGTGCCGGGGTGGCCGAGCGCGCGCCACAGTTCCTCGGCCAAGTGCGGCGCGAACGGCGCCAGCAGCAGGATGAACGGTTCCAGTGCCGCCTTGGGCCGCGTGGCCAGCGGCGTGAGATGGTTCACATATTCCATCATCGCCGAAATCGCGGTGTTGAAGCGCATGCCATCAAGGTCGTCGGTCACCCGCTGGATGGTGCGGTGGAGTTGGCGCATTGTTTCCCGCGACGGGGCATCGCCCGTCACTTGCGGGCTGGTGCGGTTCTCCTCGCTGCGGTCGTCGATCACTAACCGCCAGACGCGGGTGAGGAACCTGTACACACCCTCCACGCCCCGCATGCTCCAGGGCTTGGTCGCCTCGAGCGGGCCCATGAACATCTCGTAAAGCCGCAGGCTGTCGGCGCCGTATTGGCGCACCACCTCGTCGGGGTTGATCACATTGCCCCGGCTTTTTGACATCTTGAAGGCGCGGGCGTCGATGCGGATGGCGTTGTCCGCCTTGAGGACGAAATGCTCGCCCTTCTTCTCGACGGCATCCTCCTCCACTTTCACCGATTCGACCTCGGCACCGGAGGCATCCTTGGCGGCCTTGCCGTCGTACTCAACCTTCGCGGCCGAAAGCCAGGCGCCATCCTTGCGGAACGCCGTGTATTCCATCTCTCCGAGGATCATTCCCTGGTTCACAAGCCTTGAGAAAGGCTCGGGAGTGGAGACATGTCCGCGGTCGAACAGGACCTTGTGCCAGAACCGCGAGTAAAGGAGGTGCAATACCGCGTGCTCGGCCCCTCCCACATAAAGGTCCACCGGCATCCAGTACTGTTCGGCGGACTTGCCGCACAAAGCCTTGTCGTTCTTCGGGTCGAGGTAGCGCAGGTAGTACCAGCACGAACCGGCCCACTGCGGCATGGTGTTCAACTCGCGGCGATACCTTCGTCCGCCCCTCTCCACCGCCGCCCATTCGGTCGCCTTGCCCAACGGGGGCTCGGGCCGGCCCGACGGCTTGAAGTCGGCGAGGTCGGGCAACCGCAGCGGCAGTTCGGAATCATCAACGGGTTCGATGCGGCCCGTGGGCTTGCCGTCATCGTCGATCTCGTGCAGGAGCGGAAACGGCTCACCCCAATATCGTTGCCGGCTGAAAAGCCAGTCGCGCAGCTTGTAATTGACCTTCAGGGATCCGCGACCTTGTTCCGCCAGCCAAGCCGTCATGCGCGCCTTGGCCTCGGCGGTGCCCAGTCCGCTCAGGAATCCGGAAGCGATGGCCTGGCCCGATTCTGTGTAGGCGGCGGTGAGGTTGCCAAGGCTGCTGCCGGTTTTGTCGAGCCATGCCTGCGACGGTTCCACCACCACCTTCACCGGCAGGTCGAATTGCCTCGCGAAGGCAAAGTCGCGTTCGTCATGCGCCGGCACGGCCATGATGGCGCCGGTTCCATACCCGGCTAGCACATAATCGGCGATCCAGACAGGCACCAATTCGCCATTGGCCGGGTTGCGGGCCATCGACCCGGTCCAGACGCCCGTCTTCACCTTGGCCATTTCCGTGCGTTCAAAGTCACTCTTGCGGGAAGCCTGGTCGCGGTAGGCCTCCACCGCGGCCGCTTGGGCCTTGGTGGTGAGCTTGGGTACAAGCGGATGTTCCGGCGCCAAAACCATGTAGGTGGCGCCGAACAGCGTGTCGGGCCGGGTCGTGAAAACGCGCACGGCGGACTCGGTTCCGTCGGGGGCGATGGCGGCGAAGTCCACCTCGGCGCCCTCGCTTCGGCCGATCCAGTTGCGCTGCATGTCGCGGATCGACTCGGGCCAGTCGACCAGCATCAGGTCCTCGATGAGCCTGTCGGCGTAATCCGTGATCCGCAACATCCACTGCTTAAGCGGCAGACGCACCACGGGATGGTTGCCACGCTCCGAGCGGCCATCGATGACTTCCTCGTTGGCCAGCACGGTTCCCAATGCCGAGCACCAGTTCACCGGCACCTCGGCCTGATAGGCAAGGCGCTTGCCGTCCCGGTATGCGCGGATGGCATCCTCGCCCCTGGCGGCCACTTCGGAGGGAATGGGAAGCTCGGATATCGGCCTACCCTTTCGAGCGCCCGCGTCGAACCAGGTGTCGTGCAGCAGCAGGAAGATGAACTGGGTCCAGCGGTAATAATTGGGATCGGTGGTGTCCACCTCCCGGTCCCAGTCGTAGCTGAAGCCGAGCATCTGGATCTGCCGGCGGAAGTTGTTGATGTTCTTCTCGGTGGTCTCGCGCGGGTGGGTGCCCGTTTCAATGGCGTATTGCTCAGCGGGGAGGCCGAAGGCGTCCCAGCCCATGGGGTGAAGCACACAATGGCCGCGCATGCGCTTGTAGCGGGCCAGGATGTCGGTCGCCGTGTAGCCCTCGGGATGGCCGACATGGAGGCCGGCGCCGGAGGGATACGGGAACATGTCGAGAATGTAGTATTTGGGCTTGGACGGATCGGCCTCGACCCGGAATGTCTTGTTGCTTACCCAATAGTTCTGCCACCTGGGTTCGATCGCGGCGGGATGATAGCTCGGCATGGCATATCCATCGTATTCTTGGACTCGCAAGTCCCGGCATTGGCCGGGGATAGGCGAAAGTATATCAGGTTGCCACTTCCATCACCCCGGTCTGGAACAAAGTCCCGGCATCACCTGACAGGTTCCGGTTGGATGGGCCGGCCCGCCATGAATTGGCATCGGCTTGACCGGCATACATGGAATAAACAGCCCATGTTGACCAAACCTGTGGCTAATTGATCGGATCCCGCTTTTTTCACAGGCATGCCCAACCGCCGTCAGTCATGGTTTCCTAGCCATCCCTTTTGCACGGGCAGCGCCATGAAATCGCACACCATTCCATCGATTGAGTCACTCGAAACCCGTTGGTTGCCCAGTTCGCACCTCAACGCCTTCGCGCAGTTCAAGTCAACCGACTTCCCCGGTGTGGAATCGATTTCGGTACGGGTTGGCGCCACCGATTTCCATTCCCATGAACGGTCTCCCATTGTCGGGTTCATCCTCAGGTCGGTCTCAGACGGATCCATTCGGGCGACATCCGCCGCCAACGGGTCGACCCAAACCATTTCCGCCAAGGCCGGCTTGCCGGGCACCGAACAAGGAGGATTGACGGTAAGCATCCTCCGGACCCAGGCATACTCCCTGAAACTCCCCGAGAGCTCCGTGGGCTCCAACTGGACCTTGCAAGCCTTCCTGGCCGGTGATGCCAACGCCGACTTCCGGGTCGACGCGACGGACCTGAGAGTCATTTCCAGCAGGATGGGCAAATCATTCGGACAACCGGGTTACTCCCCGGAAGCGGATGTGAACGCCGATGGCATCATTTCCGCCTCTGATGCGCGCATGGCGCGTTCGAACATGGGCGTGTCAACAACCATTCGCCCCCTTCATCTGTCCGCAAGGCTTTCATCAGCCATCGACCCGGACCAAAACGGGGTGGTGGCGCGAAGGCAAGCCACGGTGGTTTGCTCGGCAATCGCCGGTGCCAGCCTTTCGGTGTCGATGGAGGGCCAACGCGCGAGGAGGTTCAGGGTCGGAAACGCCGGGCAGGTATCCTTCGCCGCCACGCTGCCGGCGGGCACCTCAGTTTGCCGCGTCTTGGCAACCGGGCCGTTTGGCCAGCGGACCTCCGCTCGCCACGAAATCACGGTGGGAGACGCCATCCTTGGCTGGAACCGGACGCATCTTGACACGATCAAGGATTACCGTCACGAAAATCTCATCGGAGCGGGCAGGAATGTCCTCACCCCTCCGCCACTGGCGGCCCGAAACCTGGCCATCATGCACTTGGCCATGGCCGATGCCGTGAAGGAAGCGGAGTCCGCCGCGGCCTCCCGGGGACTTTCCAACGCGCTCGTCATGTCGAAGGTTGCCGCCGCGGCGGCGGCCAGGGATGTCATGGGAGCGCTATACCCGGGCGCGGTGGCCGCCCAACGGTTCAACGCGACATTCACCGAATGCCTGCTGGGAGTCGCGCCGGGGAGAATCCGATCGGAAGCCGTGGCGATTGGAAAAGCCGCTGCGGCCCGGGTGTTGCTCGACCGCGCCAATGACGGCTCATCCGTTTTGACAACCAACCCGGCCGCGGACCAGCCTGGCGAGTGGGTTCCAACTCCCTCCGGTTTCAAAGTCGCCCTGTTGCCCCAGTGGCCTTCCGTCACGCCCTTCCTGCTCGCCTCGGCCAACGATGTGCTGCCTCCGCCCCCTCCCGCCCTGGACAGCCCCGAATATGCCGTCGCTTTCAATCAGGTGAAGGCCTTGGGTTCCAAGACGGATTCCTCCCGCACGGCGGACCAGACAGCCATCGCCAAGTTCTGGGCCGATGGCGGGGGAACCTTCACGCCTCCCGGTCATTGGAACCAGATCGCCGCCGACATCGCCTCCTCCCAAGGAAACAACCTTGCGCAAAACGCGAAACTTTTCGCCGCGCTGAACACGGCCCTGGCCGATGCTGGCATCGCATGCTGGAAGGCCAAATACCAGTATTCCATGTGGAGGCCCGTCACGGCCATCAACCGGGCATCCGAGGATGGCAATGATTCGACGGAGGAAGACAGCGCCTGGAGGCCGTTGATCGAGACGCCGCCTTTCCCCACCTACACATCAGGGCACAGCACATTCAGCGGGGCGGCGGCAACGGTGTTGGCCGGTTTCTTTGGCGATGACACCCCTTTCACGACACGGGCGGATGTTCCGGCAGGACAGGTCGCCACGATCGCCGACAGGACATTCGCCGGGTTTTCCGACGCCGCCACCGAGGCAAGCTGGAGCCGGGTATTCGGTGGCATCCATTTCCTGTTCGACGGCGAGGCCGGGTTGGAATCGGGCCGCCTCATTGGAGAACTGGCCCTGCAAACTTTCTCCTGAAAGGCATTTCCTGGAACCTGACACGCGTTTGGTTCCGAATACTGGAAAATATGATCCGGTATCCGGTGGCAAGTTTCGTGACAGGACCCGGGAGCGAATCACCCGATTTTTTGCAAAACGCCTGACTGGCCGGCCATTCCTCGAGGCCGGTAGCCATGCAGGCCGCCGCCAAACCCCACTTGAAGCGCGCCGGCGGCAAGCGAATCGAATTTGAAACCCCGGCCCGATCGGAACAGGTCGGCCTCAGTCGCCTCCCCTCAAGGGAAATGCCGTTTTTCGCGAACCCCGGCGCCGCATTGCCCGAAGAAGGAATTGCGGTTATTTTGATGAATCTTCATCATTTGCTCCCGCATCACGAGGAGCCTCGCCATGCTCTCCTTGCTTGCAACCATCATCACCCTGCCTTGCCTGCCGGTTGATGCCTCCTTTTTTGAATCCCGGGTAAGGCCCGTCCTTGTCGAGCATTGCGGCAAATGCCACGGCGTTGGCGATGGAGCGAAGGTGAAGGGAGGCCTGCGCCTCGACAGCCGCAAGTCCGTTCTGGCCGGAGGCGACAACGGACCCGCGATTGTTCCGGGCGACCCGGCCAAGAGCCGTCTTGTTGCCGCGGTTGAATATCTCAACGCCGACCTGCAGATGCCCCCCAAGGGAAAGTTGCCAGCCAAGGCGATCAGCGATATCAGGGAATGGGTGGCGGGGGGTGCCCCATGGCCGGTGGATAGCGGTGACAATCGGCCCAAGAAGGAAGAAACCTTCGACATCGCCTCACGCAAATCCCGGCACTGGGCCTGGAAACCGCTCCTGGAACCCGCGATCCCCGGTGGATCGGGCACATCCATCGACCGGTTGCTTGAAAAAGGCCGGGCCGAATCCGGAATCAAGGCGGCGCCAAAGGCTGATCGGCGGACCCTGCTGCGCCGACTGAGCTTTGACCTCACGGGCATGCCCCCAACCCCGGCCGAAGCCGAGGCCTTCGCCAGCGACAAGGCCCCGGATGCCTTGGAAAAGCAGGTTGACAGGCTGCTTTCCTCGCCGCGGTTTGCCGAGCATTGGGCAAGGCACTGGCTCGACCTGGTGCGGTACGCGGAAACCCGGGGGCACGAATTTGATTTCCCGATCCCCAACGCCTGGCAATACCGGGATTATGTGATCCGCGCGCTGGATGCCGATGTCCCCTACGACAGGTTCACGCGCGAGCACATCGCCGGCGACCTGATCGCCGATCCGAGGCGGAACCAGGCGGAAGGATTCAACGAATCGGTCTTGGGCACGGGGTTTTTCTTCCTGGGCGAGGAAGTTCATAGCCCGGTGGATGTGCGGCAGGACCAGGCCGACCGCATCGACAATCGGATCGATGTGCTTGGCAAGACCTTCCTCGGCCTGACGATCGCCTGCGCCCGCTGCCACGACCACAAGTTCGACGCGATTTCCACCAGCGACTATTACGCTCTTTACGGCATCCTTGAAAGCTCGCACTACCGGCAGGCCCGCTTCGACACCCTGGAAGCTGAGAACGCCTTGGCCAAGCGTCTCTGGCAAGCCCGGGAAATCCAAGCCAAGGAGGCGGGAAACGCCCTGGCGGCCAGGCTCGCGCAACTCGCCGATGATTGGCCCCGCATCGCGGGCGAGGCCAAGGCCCCGGATCATCCGCTCCATGTCGTCCTGAAACCACCCACGACCGAGGCGTCGGCAAAAGCCACCATCCTCATCGACTATTCCCGGTTGCCCGATGGTGGCTGGCTGCAGGATGGCCCCCGCTTCGGCAACGGCCCCGTTCCGGTGGGCGCCTTCGGCCCCGGGCCCGACGGCCAGATGACGGTGAACACGCGGGCCGCGGCGCGTCGCGACCGGTTCTGGCCGGCGCCGGCGGACGCGGCCGGTTGCCAGGGTGAACCGGGAGGCCTTTCATTCGCCCGCGCGGGGCGCACCCTCTCCACGCCGGCGTTCCGCATCGGCCCGGGAAAAATCCACCTTCTCATGTCCGGAAAAGGACATGTGCGCGCCTGTATCGGCTCCCATGTCATGCTGGCGGGCCCCCTGCACGGGGAGATGGCGCGCGCCTTCAACAACGGTGCCCAATTCCGCTGGTTCAGGATGTCATTGGAACGGTATCAGGGCCTTCCCTGCCACATTGAGTTCACGAGCGACGATCCCGGCGCCGCGTTGGCGATGGTGGTGGAGGGGGATGATCCGGGTTCTTCCACCCCGGCGGCGCCCTTCGCCGCGGACCCGGTGGCGCTGCTGAAGTCCGCCGCCACCCGGGCGCGCTCCGGAAAGCCGCTGACCGATTCCCCCGGTGAAGCCGCCTTCCTCTCGGCCCTGCTGGGCTCGCCGATGGCCAAGTCGAACGAGGTCGGCGCCGCGTTGGCCGCGTGGAATGAGGCGGAAAAGGGCCTGCAAAAGGAAATCCCCGGACCTTCCCGGCTGGCCCCGGCATGCCTTGATGGAACAGGGATGAACGAGCATGTGTTCGTGCGCGGTTCCCCTCGGGCGGCGGGCCCCGTTGTTCCCCGCAGGTACCTCGAGGCCCTCGATGGGGCCCCCCTTACTGGTTCGGGAAGCGGCCGGCTGGAACTGGCCCGCAAGATGACCGACCCGGCGCTTTCACCCCTGGTTCCGCGCGTCATCGCCAATCGGATCTGGCACCACATGATGGGACGGGGGCTTATCGCCAGCGTCGACAACCTCGGCGAGTTGGGAGACCGTTTCGCCCATCCTTCGCATGGGGAATTGCTCGACCACATGGCGCTCGCCCTCGTGGCGGACGGTTGGTCGCTCAAGCGCGCCATTCGCCGCGTCGCCCTGAGCGACGCCTATGCGATGTCCTCCCGGCCGGCGCCCGCGTCGGCCGAAAAGGATCCCGGGAACTTGCTGTTCCATTCGGCCCGCATCCGACGGCTTTCAGGTGAATCGCTCCGCGACACGCTGCTGGCTCTTTCGGGCCGACTCGACGAGAAACGCTTCGGCCCTCCCGTGCCCCCCTATCTCACTCCTTTCCAGGATGGCCGGGGCAAGCCGGGATCGGGGCCCCTCGACGGCAACGGCAGGAGAAGCATCTACCTCGGTGTTCGCCGCAATTTCCTGTCATCGTGGATGCTGGCCTTCGACACGCCCAACCCGTTTTCCACCGTCGGCCGCAGGACCGTGAGCAATGTCCCCGCGCAGGCCCTCGTGCTGCTCAACGACCCGCTCGTGCGGCAATTGTCGAGGTTGTGGGCCGAGCGCGAGGCGAAGGCCGGCGCGGATGATGCCGCCGCGGCACGGTCACTGCTTTCAGGCGCATACTCCCGGGCCCCATCCGCCGAGGATGTCGCCGACGCCCTGGCGTTCATCGCCGACAGGCTCCGGGAACCCGGAACGACCCGCGAGGAGGCGCTCTCGCTTTTGGCCCACGCCCTGATCAACACCAAGGAGTTCGCCTATGTCCGCTGATTTCAGGCGAACGCTCCGCTCACGCCGGCAGATGCTCGCGCGGTGCGCCAACGGTTTCGGCGCGGTGGCCCTGGCGGGCTTGCTGGCGGAAGAACAGGCCCGCGGCGCCCCGGCATCGACCGGGCTGCAATATCCCGCCAAGGCCCGCTCGGTGATCTTCCTTTACATGGACGGGGGGCCCAGCCAGGTCGACACCTTCGATCCCAAGCCCCAATTGGACAAGTTCAACGGCCGCGATCCCCGGGAGTTGTTCAAGGTCGAGCCGACCCAGTTCAACAACATCGGCAGGGTCCTCGCGTCGCCATGGCGGTTCGGGAGGCACGGGGATTCCGGCCTGCCGGTCAGCAGCCTGTTCCCGTTCGTGGCCAGGCAGGCGGACAAGCTGTGCGTCATCCGCAGCATGGTGAGCAAGTTCCCCGAGCACACCTCGGCGAACTATTTCCTTCACACCGGATCCGGCTTGCAGGGAAGGCCGAGCTGGGGCGCGTGGGCCAGCTACGGGCTGGGAAGCTTCAACAAGGACCTCCCCGGGTTCATCGTGCTCAACGGCGGGCTGGTTCCCCCCGGCGGACTCGACAACTTCAACAGCGGATTCCTGCCTTCCGCCTACCAGGGCTCGATCTTCAAGTCGGGGGGGCAGGCCGTCCCCAACCTCAATCCGGCCGAGAGGATTCCCGGCCAGCAACGGGCCATTCTCGAGCTAGCCGGCAAGTTCGACAGGAAGTCGCTGGAACGCGACGGCTCCGCCGACGCCCTGGAGGCCGCCATCGCCAACCAGGAGACGGCGTTCCGCATGCAGGCCTCGGTTCCCGAGCTTTTGGCGATCGAAGGTGAATCGCAGGCCACCAAGACGCTCTACGGCCTCGATGCCGCCTATGAGCCGACCCGGATTTTCGGCAGGCAATGCCTGGTGGCGCGAAGGCTCGTGGAACGGGGCGCCAGGTTTCTGGAACTCACATGCCCGTCGGTGGGAACCGACCGCTGGGACCAGCACTCGGGGCTGAAGTCGGGGCATGAGAGGAACTGCCAGGCGGTGGACCAGCCGATCGCCGGACTCCTGGCCGACCTCGCGTCCCGCGGCCTCCTCGAATCCACCCTCGTGGTCTTCGCCGGCGAATTCGGAAGAACCCCGTTCGCCCAAGGCGGCGACGGGCGGGACCACAATCCCCAGGGTTTTTCCATCTGGCTGGCCGGCGGGGGAGTCAAGGGCGGCATCACCCACGGGGCGACCGACGAATGGGGCTACAGGGCCGTGGAAAACCGGGTGGAAATCCACGACCTCCACGCCACCATGCTGCGCTTGCTCGGAGTGGACCACACCCGACTCACCTTCCGATACGGAGGAAGGGACATGCGGCTCACCGATGTGCACGGGGAAGTGGTGGAAGCCATCCTCGCCTGAGGCTTCTTCGGTGGATTTCAGCCGGCCAGGGCGATCATCGACATCCCCCAGCCCGTAAGGGTGGAGGCGGGGCCGGATCCTTGGGCTCGATTGTCCCTGATCTCAAGGGTCCAGGTTCCGGCGGCAACCTGGCTCAGGCTGTTGAAGCGCGAAAGCGTGCTTGCCGGCCGGAAGGTTCCCGAAAGCAGTCGTGATTGCGGGGCGCCACCCTGCTGGCCGGGTTGGGAGACCGAGGGAATCGCCGTATTGGACTGGTCATCGAAGCCAACGGCCAAGGCCGGGCTGACGGTTGTCAATCCATTGAACAGGGCCACGGAAACTCCCTGGGCATTCTTGAGGACGATGCTCACATCCCCGGCCTGCGCGACATTCAGGCCGAGCGTGACATTGATGTCGTTGATGGCCAACGGACGGGTCACCTGGATGGTCGACGAGATCGTTCCCCCCGCGGCAAGGGAAACCGCGGTATTGTTTCTCAAGCTGATGGCGGGCAGCGTTCGGGCCGTGATATCGATGGACCAGGAAAGCAGGCCACCCGAGTCCATTGGGGAGTTGTCGGAAACCACAAGCCTCCAATTACCCCGGGCGTTCATGCCCCTGAATGCGGCGAGCAGGCTTTCCGGGCGGAAAACACCCGTGAACGGCGCGGCGCCGGCGGCGATGGCGATGCCGGCGGAGTCGCTGAAGCGGGTATTGGTGAGGTTGTCGGAGGATCCGCCCCGGCGATTGAACAGCGTGACTTCCCTGTTCGACGGCGAAACCAGCTTGATGATCAGGTCGCTCACGAAGGTATGGTTGATCGATACCCTGGCCTCGACATTGGCCACGATCGCGGGGTTGGGATAGTTGATCGTGAAGATTTTGCTGCCTCCATCGGGAATCGTGCCGGCGTTGGCCGGTTGTCCCGTCGCGGTCCAGGCCACCGTGGACACGGGCGCCGTGACGGTTCCCGGGGAACTCGGGCTCGGCGTGATCCCGGAAACGGGAGGAGTGGCGTTCAGAAGGGCCTGCAGGTTGAGGTAACGGCCGGCACCGCCCACCACGGCCTGCAATTGGGGGCTGACGGTTGCCGTGGCGTAAAGCATGTCGATCGCCTGCTTGTAGGTCAGGGACGGATACTTGTCCAGAAGCAGAGACAGTGCGCCCGTCACTTGCGGGGCGGCCATGGAGGTGCCGCTGAGGTACTGGTACCCGCCGCCAGGCTTGCAACTCAGGATGTCGACGCCCGGGGCCCCGATGTCCACCGTCTGCACGCCGCGATTGGAGGAATTGGCGATGGCCCCGTTGTGGTCGATGGCGGCCACCGAGACGACATTGTCGATGTTGAAGTTCGCCGGGTAGGTCGGAGTGATGTCGTTGTTGTTCGATTCATTTCCCGCCGCGGCGACAAAAATGTGGCCGGCAATCCTGGCCCTGTCGATCGCGTTTCTCAACAACTGGGTCGCCGGACCGCCGCCCCAACTATTGTTGGATATCTTGGCACCCATCTGGACCGCGTAATCAATGGCCCTGATCGCGCCCGAGTCGCTTCCGCCGTTGGGACCCAGGAATTTCAAGGCCATGATCTTGGCGCGCCAGTTGACCCCG
Organism: Planctomycetota bacterium; assembly: GCA_016873225.1. Taxonomy (GTDB): domain Bacteria; phylum Planctomycetota; class Planctomycetia; order Gemmatales; family Gemmataceae; genus REEB421. Next base: position 60,348 of record VGXS01000001.1, read on the forward strand.
GCAACGCCCAATCCGTTGTTCGCGACGGCCCCGATCGTTCCGGCGCAGTGCGTGCCATGACCGTCGTCATCCATCGGGTCGGCGTCATTATTCAGGAAGTCATATCCATTAACATCGTCAACATATCCGTTTCGATCATCATCAATCCCGTTGTTGGGGATCTCCCCGTTGTTGACCCACATGTTGTTCTTGAGGTCGGGATGGTTGTAATCCACTCCCGAATCGATCACCGCCACGATGGTGTTGCCGTTGCCCGTGAACCCCTCCCAGGCCTCGGGCGCGTTGATGTCGGCTCCCGGCCTGCCGCCCGTTTGCCCCGTGTTGTTGAGGCCATGGAGCGAGGAAAACGCCGGATCATTGGGAATGACCGCGGACGCGCGGATGATCCCGTCGGGATAGGCTGAAACAATGATGTTGCTGGCTTGCAGCGACCTGAGCACCGAAGGAACGGAAACACCCGTGACCTTGGCTTCGTACAGTCCGGGAATCAGGTTGTAGCCGCGGCCGATTTGCAGGCCCTGCGCATAGGCGTTGGGAGCGGTCGAGGGCTTGAAGGATGGGGCGAAATTCACGAGGACCGACTTGGTGCTGAAATCCTGCGGGCGGGCTTGCACCCTGGCCAGGTCGTAGACCACCGCGGGAACAGCGCGATCCTCGAGCGCTTCCAAGTTCAGGCGCCTCGTACCCGAGGACGGCTTGCGAGTCGAATGGAACCAGGCCCGCATGAGATCTTCAACCGCCATTGGAACCACCTCGCTGCAATCAAAAGATATAAAAAAATATAATCAGGCCGCTCGTGCGCAGAGACCGCATCCACAACGGCATCAAATCATTCACCCTTATCCTTGCCCGCTAAATCCATCAGTGTCAAGAATACAGGAATATTTTGGCAGGCTTGCCAAAGTTCACAATCATTTCCGATGGAACAGGCCCATGAACGGTTGACAGAACCTTGCGGCTGCAATTTCAGTTGTGACGCTTGAGTCTTCGGAATCGATTGGTTAGTTTCGAAATGTTCCTCAGATTCATTCATGCCCTCCCCCACCGGAGTTCTTCATGTCCAGGCCACTGAATCGCCGCTCCTTCGTCCTTGCCAGCGCCTCGACGGCGGCGACCCTGTCGATTCCTCGCCTGAGCTTTGCCGGGGCGAACTCCCAGGTGCGTGTGGGAGTGATCGGCGTGTCCGGCCGCGGAGCCAGCAACCTGGCCGGCATCACATCGGCGGGCGCCAAGGTCGTGGCCCTTTGCGATGTCGACGAAACACGGGCCGGACAGGCCAGGAAGCAGTTCCCCGACGCCAAGTTCACCCAGGATTTCCGCACCATCCTCGACCGCAAGGACATAGACGCTGTTGTGGTTTCCACACCCGATCACACCCACTTCCCCGCCGCCGCCTTGGCCATGGATGCGGGGCTGCATGTTTATTGCGAGAAACCATTGGCGCACACCGTGGCCGAGGCCCGCATCCTCAACAACCTCGCCCAGTCCAAGAAGCGGGTTACCCAGATGGGGACGCAGGTCCATGCGGAAAACAACTACAGGCGTGTTGTGGAACTGATCCGCGCCGGGGCCATCGGCTCCGTCAAGGAGGCGCATGTCTGGTGCGCCAAGTCCTGGGGCGGAGAAGGCAAGCGACCTTCCGACACCCCCGAGGTTCCCAAGGGACTCGATTACGATCTCTGGATCGGCCCCGCCCCGATGAGGCCTTACCACAAGGCCCACCTGCCCTTCGAATGGCGCCGCTGGTGGGATTTTGGCACGGGCACCCTGGGTGACATGGGATGCCACTACCTCGACCTGGCCTTCTGGGCCCTCAACCTCGACCACCCCATCCATGTCTCCGCCAGCGGCAGCCCGGTCCAGGAGGAGATGGCCGCCAAGGAACTCACCGCCACCTGGAAGTTCGACAAGCGAGGGGACAGGGCCCCGGTGACCGTGTCTTGGCACGACGGCGGCCGGAAGCCCAAGGTTGAAGGAATGCTTCCCTGGAACGACGGCGTGCTGTTCGTCGGGGAAAAGGGAATGATCCAGTCGAATTATGGACAGCATTCCTTCATCGGCATCAAGGCTGAAGATGCCAAGAAGGGTCTCAAGATCGAGCCGATCGCGGCGTCTCCGGGCCACTATGTCGAGTTCGTCAAGGGAATTCAGGGCGAAGGCAAGCCGATGTGCTCCTTCGACTATTCGGGCCTTCTTTCGGAAATGGTGATCCTTGGAACCGTGGCCTACCGCGCGGGCACGGCATTCAACTGGGATGGCAAGGCCTTCAAGGCCGACCAACCCAAGGCGACGGCCCTACTCACAAAGAAATATCGCGAACCATGGGTCTCATCCCTCTCCAAGTTCATGAACATGACCCAACTGGCCTGATAAAGGAACTTTTTCAACCCTGAAGCCGATGAGGCGGGCCGCTTAGCCCGCCTCATCGCTTTTTGAGAAAAATTCCGGCCGGAATTCACCTGGCGGCGGATGCCTGATTCCATTTCCACGAAGCCAGGGCCTTAAGTTCCCGAATAAACAGTTCATTGCCGGAAACGGCAAGGTGGCCCCAGGTTTCCTGATCGCTCACCTTGCGTTCGTCGAGGATCTCCAGTTTTTGCGGGTTGGCCTTCAACAGGTACAGGATGCCCCGGTTGTCCAGCGCGAGGATGCGGTCGCCGCGGGCCACCATCGACCAGTATTCGCCATAGCTTGAGGGAGATGTCCAGGTGACATTTCCCGTCGCCAAATTCACGCAGCAAACACGCCTGTTCCGCAGGTGCATGTAGGCATGCCCGTCATGAATGATCGGGCTCGACATGTTGGCTTCCGCGTTGCCTACCTTCCAGGCCTCCACGGAATCGATGTCACCGGCACCCTTGGAGACAATGTCGAAGCGATGGGCCTTCCCACCATAGGCGCTGGTGAAGATGCCACCCTGGTGAACGGCCGGGGTGAGAATGTTCATGCCCCTGAAGGCCGGTATCTCCCTTTTCCAAAGTACCTTGCCAGTCTCAGGGTCGATTCCAGCGAGGTGAGTGCGGGACTGAACGAGCAATTGATCGCGGCTGGCCAGCGTGGCGCGCACCGGAGACGCGAAGGCGCTGCCGTACATCCCTCCGCCATCCTCCAAGGATCGCCAGATGGTTTTGCCATCGTTCTTGTCAAGCTTGACGAAGGCTCCTCCGGCCTGGACATAAACGCCTTTTGAATCGACCATGGGGGAGCAAACGAAACCGAAAGCCGGCAAGGGACTCTTGAACCGCTCAACGAAATCAACCCGCCAGTGTTCCCGGCCCGTCTTGGCATCAAGTTTGACCAGCACATCCCGCATTCCGGCGACATAAATGGCGTCAGCATCAAGCGTGGGCGTGCTTCTGATCCAGTCGCCGTTTCGTTTGGCGAAAAACGGCACGCTCATGGCGCCCGGCCATGTGGCCTGCCAAACCAGCTTGCCCGTGGCCCGGTCGAATGCCTTCGCGACTTCGTTGCGCGCGCCGGCCGTTTCGGCGGAATAAACCTTGGACTCATCCACGACCGGCCCGGGATAACCGGCGGACATTTCGACTCGCCATGAAAGGCTCAGGTGGGTTTCCTTGAGACTGTCGGGCCAAGCGTTGGCGGGATCGGGAATCCTGCCATCACGGCTTGGGCCACGCCATTGGTTCCATACCGTTGGCGCTGTTGGTGTTGCGGGTGGAAAACCCAATGCGAGGGACGCGGCGAATATCAGGATCATTACCGTTGCTCCGTTGCCTATTTCCATTATAGGCGATGGAGCCATGCGCGAGTCAGGAGCCGAGCATGTCCTCGGTGATGTTCGCGTTGCTGAAAACATTCTGCACATCGTCATGGTCGTCCAAGGCTTCCAGCAGTCGGCCGATCTTGCCGCCGGTTTCCTTGTCGACGCTGACCGCTTCCTTGGGAATGCGGGTCACCTCGGCGCTTTCGGGAGCGATTCCGGCCTTGGCGAAGGCTTCCTGCACCTTCTGGAACATCCCGGGTTCGCAGGTGACCTCGAAGTTGGAACCGGCGGACCGCACATCGTCCGCGCCGGCGTCCAGGGCCAGGCCCATGAGGGTGTCCTCGTCGGTTGACGAGGCGGCAATGACGAAAAGTCCCTTTCGGTCGAACATGTGGGCGGCGCAACCCGGGGCGCCCATGTTGCCGCCGCCCCGTTCAAAGATTTTTCGCACCTCGCCGTTCGTGCGATTCCTGTTGTCCGTGAGGATATCCACCAGGACCGCGGTTCCACCCGGACCGAAACCCTCGTAAATGATCTCGTCGAAGACCACGCCGTCGATTTCACCGCAGCCTTTCTTGATGGCGCGCTCGATGTTGTCCTTGGGCATGGATACCGCGCGAGCCTTGTCGATGGCATAGCGCAGCTTGAGGTTCATCGCCGGATCGCCGCCACCGTTCTTCGCGGCGATCATGATGTAGCGGGACAGCTTGCTCCAAAGCTTGCCACGCTTGTTGTCCTGGATTCCCTTGTGGCGGGAGATGTTCGCCCAATGACTGTGTCCGGCCATTCGATTCAACCTCAGTTGGGGCGGGCAGCCTTGGCGCCCCCCTTCAGCTTGCGCTCGATCAACTCGAGCCTGTTTTCCCCGGGGCGATCCTGGCCGGCGCGCCATAGGGCCGCCGCGCGCTCCCAACAGGCTCGGGCCGCCGCGGGTTCCCCGCGCGCCGACAAGGCATCACCCAGATGATCCCACAATACCGGGTCATCCCCTTCAGGCAAACGGGTGGCCCTTTCCAGTTCACGGCACGCCTCGTCCAGCCTTCCCCGCTTGAAGAGGATCCAGCCCAAGCTGTCCACCTTCATCGCGCTGTCATGGGCCGAGGTCCAGGCCGCCTGCTCGAACCGCGGCATCACCCCTTGCCTTCGCTGGGCCGCCTCCAGTTCCAACGCCTCGCGGATCAGCTTCTCGGCGCGCGGCAGGTCCGCGCCTTTCTCCGCCAACTCATAGGCCAGTTCATTCGCCAGGTCGGGGTCGGCGGCGTTCCGCTCCACGAGGGATTCCAGTTCGGCCAAGGCCTCCTTGTCCCGGCCCGTCTGCTTCAGGACCCTGATCCTGGCAAGGCTGATGTCCCGCTTTTCACCCGGCAAGGTGTGTTCCCTTTCCAGGGCCAGCAGGTGGGCATCCGCCTCGCTGGCCTTGCCCAGGTGAGCCAAGGTGAGCGCCTTGAGCCTTCCGGCCCACAAGGCCACCTTGGGATCGGAGGCGTCGACCGCCTGTTTCAGTTCCGCAAGGGCCTCGGGGTACCGTCCCATCGACAGCAGGATGGAAGCGCATGTCGCCGACTGCCTCGGGCGGGCGGCCTCCGGAAGTTCGTCGCGAATGCGACGGCAGACGGCCAGGGCCTCGTCCCTGCGGTGTTCCCTCAGGCAAAGCTCCACGATGAAGAACCTGAGTTCATCCAACCTCACCGCCTGCCCGGGATCGGGCCGGCGCAGGGCCTCCATGACGAACGACCTGGCTTGGGCATGGGAGCGGAATCGGGTGGCCGCCTCGGCCAGAAGCACCAGGGTTTGGGGCTTGAATCCCGCCAGCGCCCCCTGGTTCGCCGCCGTGCCTTCACCAGCTTGCCCGGCAATGGCATCCAGCACCCGTTTGAGCCGCGCCGGATCCTCCAGCAGCGCCTGAACCAACACCCGGCAAGCATCGGGGCCGCCCTGCGAACCCGGGAAAGGAGGCGGGCCGCCGGCCGGGCCCCCATCCTCGGGCACGACCCACTCGTCCATGAGCTTGGCGATTCTCATCGCGCCGGGTTGGCCGCGCTCGAGCAGACCGAGAACCACCTCGCGCGCGGCACCAGGGTGCGCCTGTTCGCGAAGCACCCGCATCGCCTGTTCCAGCGCCTCTTCCTTGCGTCCCGATCGCGCCAGTTCCCTCGACCAAAGCATCCTGAGATCGGCGTTGCCCGGATCGTTCTGGGCATGGATCCTCAATTCCTCAAGCAGGCGCGCGTCGGCGCCCGCCTGCCTCCTGAGCCTCACCAGCAACTCGTAGCCATCGAGCATTTGCGGCTTGGTCGCCAGATATTCCTCCAACCGGGGTATCGCCTCATCGCGGTGGCCCTTGCGCGCCTGGATCTCCGCCAGCCTCAGGCCAAGCCTTGCCGTGCGCACCGGATCGCGACGGTATGCCTCGAGATAACTCGCCAGGCCTGCTTCCGTGTCCCCGCGCTCGACCGCGTATCGGCCGATCCTCTCATGCACCTCGGCGCTTTTGCGCTCGATGTCCTCCACGCCGTAGACACCAATCTCGGAAGCCTCGGGGCGATCCAGCAACACCGCCAGCTCGCGCAGGGTTTTCTCGGCCCGTTCGCTGTCCTTCTGCTCCTCCCTCAAGGTGGCGATCACAATCAGCATGCGGATCCGTCCGGGCAGGTTGTCCGCCATGTTGGGCAGCGTCTTCTCCAAAACGGCGGCGGCCTCGCCTTCCCTGTTGCTTCGCCTGAGCGCCTCGGCAAGGAACAGCGCCGAGGCGGCGTCATCCGGCCGGGAGGCCAGGATCCGCTCTCCCGATTCGAGCGCCTCGGGTATCCGCAGCAATCCAAGATAAAGGGGCATGAGCGCCTGTCTTGGAGGCACCGCGTCCGGGTCGAGGCGGCGCACATCCTCGAGCAGGTTCATCGCCTCGATGAGGTTGCCGTCGTGCTGGGCCCTGAGCCCCTTGATGTAAAGGTCGAGCGCCTTGCGCCGGTCACGCTCCTGCCTGTCGGGGGGAGGCAGGGGCCGGGCCAAGGCCGGAGGAGCCTCGGGGACCTGCCCGACCGCGCCCCATCCTGCCCATAGTGCCGCCAACGCCAATGCTTGCATCCTGATCGCCTCCTTGGCGGAAGCGACGATAATGCCGTGGGCGCTCCGGGCGCCAGATACCTTGCCACGCCGGCTTGATTCCCGATTTTCAATGCCGGTAGGGTGAAGGAGGAGTTGACTGGCGCGCGGCGCGACCTGCTAAATAGGTATTGGCGCGGCGCGCGCGGGTTACGGAGTGGATTCCATGCCACGATCAGCCAGGTTGGGCGCTTGCACCTTGGCGGCCGCTTTGGGCTTGGCGGCATGGGCGGCGCCCATCGCCACCGGACAAGACCAGGGAGGGCCGTTCATTCCCAAGGGCCCCAACGACCGGGTCGTGGCCCCCGGTCCAAGCCCGCAGGATCCCTCTCCCAAGCTCAACGGCCTTGGGGAAGGGGTTGATCCTCCCGGAATACCGCCCGTGTGGGTTCTGCACTTCAAGTTCAAGGATCCCCGGGTCGTCAAGGTGAAGATCCCCGGCAAGGGTGAAAGGCTATGCTGGTATCTCTGGTACCAGATTTACAATTTCACCGGTGAACCTCGTCAGCTGATTCCTTCATTCGAGATCAAGGCCGATTCCTCCGATACCGTCCACGCCGACCAGATTCTCCCGGCGGTCGAGGCCGCCGTCGGCCGGGTCGAGGATCCCGCCGGAACCGACGCCATCAAGAACTCGGTCACCATTTCGCAGGACCTTCTTCCCGTTTCCACCACCAAGCTGGGCCGTCCCGTGACGGGGGTCGCCCTTTGGGATGACATCGAACCCGAAGCCCAACGCTACACGCTGTTCGTGACCGGCCTTTCGAACGGTTGGTCGATTGCCACCGGCAACAACGCCGGTCCGAACGGGGAACCGGAGACAATTGTCCGCCGGAAGACCCTCCAGGTGGAATTCCGCCGGGTGGGAAACAGCGACAGAATTGAGATGGTGGGAACCCCGAGGTGGGTCTACCGGGGTGGACCGCTTGTCACCGCTCTCAAGGAACAGCCACCCCAAAACCCCGCCGATCCCAAGAAAATGCCATGACAACACCCGCGGTCGCGGTTAAGATTTCATTTCACGAACTTTGAAGCCAAGGCTGGGGATCGTTTGTCATGGCACACAAGAAAGGTCAAGGCTCGGTCAAGAACGGCCGCGATTCGCGAAGCAAGCGGCTCGGCGTGAAGACCTACGGCGGAACTCCTGTCTTCACCGGGAACATCCTGGTTCGGCAGCGCGGGACCCGCTACCACCCCGGCCGCAATGTCGGCATCGGCCGTGATGACACGCTGTTCGCCCTTGCCGATGGCGTTGTCGTGTTCGACCGGTCCGGCCGCCGCATCAATGTGATCAAGCCGGAAGCCGCCCAAGCCTGATTCGAGAAACCGGGCCCGTCCACAACAGGACCATGCCCCCATCGTCTAGAGGCCTAGGACATAGCCCTCTCAAGGCTAAGACAGGGGTTCGAATCCCCTTGGGGGTATCTTGGTGCCCCGTGGCTTAGGCCGCGGGGCACTTTTCGTTATGATTGATGCATGATGAGTCCGCTGAGGGAGGCCCGCCATGAAAGTTGCGTTGATCCTGATGCTGGCGATGGGCGGCCCGCCGGGCGCGGACCCCGCTTGCAGGGCCTTGTTGCTGGAATCGTTTCCAAGGCTGGATTCCGATTCCAGCGGTTCCCTTTCGCTTGAGGAAATGGACAAGGCCCTCGCCGATCCTTCCCTGAAAGGAAGCCACGCGGCCGCCGTGGCGGCCCTGCGACGCGCCGCCCGGACCAGGCTGAAACCGCTCCCGGCACCTGTCACGCGTGAGGCGATCGCGAAACCCGACCCCGACAACGCGGGCGCCAAGCTGGAAAGCCATTACGCCTCCGCCCTCAAGCGGATCAGGGAAACGCCCCGCGACCTTTTCACCAACCGCGCGCCGTCACTGGCGGACATCCACCAAGGCCGCGTGGGCGACTGCTTCTGCCTGGCGCCCTTGGGCGGGTGGGTTCATCGCGACGGCGATTCCGTCCGCGCCTTGTTCCGCTCCAGGGACGGCCATGTCGAGGTCCATGCGTGCGGACGCTGGATCGCCGTTCCGGCGCTCACCGACGGCGAGGTCGCCATCCTCGCCACAACCACGGGCGGAGGCACTTGGATCAACTACTACGAGAAGGCGATGGGCCTGGCCCGCCAACAGGGCGACAAGAAGCCATCGGTGTCACCCGTCGCCGCGATCGGCAGGGGCGGTTCCGCCGGCACGGCGATGCAAGCCCTCACCGGACGGGAGTCGGCCCGCTTCTCCTGCTCACCTTTCAAGCAGCCTACCCTCAAGCCGGACCGGGCCCGGATGCTTCTGGATGAATTGCGCGTGCGTTTGTCTGACAACATGGCGGGCCGCCTGCTCGCGTGCGCCGGCACGGGCACGACGGGAGTCAAGGTGCCGGGAATCCTAGGCAATCACGCCTATGCCGTGCTGGACTACGATCCCGGGGCCGACATGGTTACCATCTGGAATCCGCACGGCAACTCGTTCACCCCCAAGGGAAAACCTGGAATCACCTCGGGTTATCCCACAAAAAATGGCGTTTTTTCGCTGCCGACCGCCGAGGCCGTGGTGGTTTTCACCGGCTTTTCGTTCGAAACCGGGGACCCCGCCGGCCCCACCCGGCCCTGAGGGCGCCGAACTCAGGCCATGCTGAGTTCGGTGCGCTTGGCCTCCTGCTCCTCGGCCAGCTTGCGGATGTCCTGCGTCACCCGCATCGAGCAGAACTTCGGCCCGCACATGCTGCAGAACTTGGCACTCTTGAACACATCCTGCGGCAAGGTCTCGTCGTGCATGCGCCGGGCCGTCTCCGGATCAAGCGACAGCTCGAACTGGCGGTTCCAGTCGAACTCGAAGCGGGCCTTGCTGAGCGCGTCGTCCCGGTCGCGGGCGCCCTTTCGGCCGCGGGCGATGTCGGCGGCATGCGCCGCGATCTTGTAGGCGATGACTCCCTGGCGGACATCGTCCTTGTTGGGCAGGCCGAGGTGCTCCTTGGGCGTGACATAGCACAGCATGGCGGCGCCGGCCTCCCCGGCAAGCGCCGCGCCGATCGCCGAGGTGATATGGTCGTATCCCGGCGCGATGTCCGTCACCAGCGGCCCGAGCACATAAAACGGCGCCTCGTGGCACACCTCGCGCTGCTTCTCGACATTCATCTTCACGAGGTGCATGGGAATGTGGCCCGGCCCCTCGATCATCGTCTGCACGCCGTGCTCCCAGGCCTTGAGCGTCAGTTCGCCCAGGGTCTTGAGTTCGGCGAACTGCGCCTCGTCGTTGGCGTCGGCCAGGGACCCCGGCCTGAGGCCGTCGCCAAGGCTGTAGGTGACATCATGCGCCCTGAGGATCTCGCTCAATTCGTCGAAGTTCGTGTACCAGGGGTTCTGCTCATGCCTGACCAGCATCCACTGGGCGATGAGGGATCCCCCGCGGCTGACGATTCCCGTCACCCGCTTGGCGGTCAGGGGAAGGTACTCGAGCAGCACGCCGGCGTGGATCGTCATGTAGTCGACGCCCTGGGCCGCCTGGCGCTCCACCATGTCGAGGAGGTCGCGGGCCTTGAGGTCGCCGATATCCTTGATGTCCTTGATGGCCTGGTACATGGGCACGGTGCCGATCGGCACGGGCGAGGCCCCGATGATTTCCCGCCGGATCAGGTCGATGTCGCCGCCGGTGGACAGGTCCATCACCGTGTCGGCGCCCAGGTGGACCGCGGTGTGCAGTTTTTCGAGCTCGTCGTCCACCTTGCTGGTGACGGCGCTGTTGCCGATGTTCGCGTTGATCTTGCACCGGGTGGCGATGCCGATGCCCATCGGTTCCAGCCGGCCCGAGAGGTGATGGATGTTGGCGGGGATCACCAGCCTGCCCCGCTCGACCTCGGCGCGGATCAATTCGGGATCCAGTTCCTCCCGGCGCGCCACGAATTCCATGGCGGGGGTGACGATACCCTTGCGGGCGGCTTCGAGCTGGGTCATGGCGGGTCTCCTGACGCGCGGGCGCGATGGGCCAGGGACCGGTTCGACGATCCGTCGCGCTCCCTTTCGCCGGCATGACCCGGATCAGGTGCGGAGGGTTTGCTCTCAGCCGGCTTTCCGTGCCGGCACCCCTGGCGACTCATCACATCTTACCCACCCGCAACCTTTCATCCACCCCGAATCGGCCAAGGCATGGATTTGCCGGGCCCGCGAATGGATAATGTCACAAGGGAATGACGCGGAGGTTCGGCATGCGCCTGACAATGATCATGGTCCTGTTACTGGCCTGGGCGGCACCGTCGCAAGCGCAGCAGGAAGCCAAGCTAGTCGACCAGGTGAGGGTTTCCATCGAGCGGGGCATTCGTTTCCTGAGGGACCAGGAGAAAGGCCGGGGGAACTGGGAGGTTGACGCCGAAAGCGCCGCCCGCAAGGGAGGATGGACCTCGCTGGCCATGCTGGCCCTGCTGCAATCCGGGGTTCCGCCCCAGGACGAGATGATCCAGCGCGGACTCAAGTACCTCCGTGGCCTGCCGCCCGAGCAAACCTACACCGTCGGACTCCAGACGATGGTGTACTGCCTCGCCGGCCAGCCCGAGGATTCGGGGCGCGTCAAGGCGAATGTCGCCTGGCTGGAACGGGCGATGGTGAGGCACCCCAACCTTGTCGGGTGGAGCTACGCCGCCGACGGGGCGATTCCCGATAATTCGAATACCCAATATGCCCTCCTTGGGCTGCATGAGGCCCTCCTCGCGGGACACCAGGTCAGTCCCGACAAGCTGCGGGCGGTGCGCCAGTTTTTCCTGCAGTCGCAGCAGCGCGACGGGGGCTGGACCTACCGGGGTGGCGGTTTCACGACGATGACCATGACCACCGCCGGCCTTTGCAACCTGCTCATCTGCGGCATGGACCTGCAGACGGGCAAGGCCGTCCTCCAGGCCGACGGCAGCGCGGCCAATTGCGGCCTGTACGACGAGATACGCCCGGTTCGCCAGGCCCTTGACTGGATCGGCACGAACTTTCCCGGGCGCATGAACCGCGAGGCCACGCGCCGGCTTCACCATGTCTTTTACGCCCTCTACGGCATCGAGCGGGCCGGAAGGCTCACCGGGCAGCGCTTCTTCGGCGGCCATGACTGGTACAGGGTGGGAAGCCGGTACCTTGTCGAACAGCAGAAACAGGACGGCTCATGGGGTTACCAGGCCGGCGAGGCCGCCTTCGGCCTCGACAACTGGCCCGTCGTGGCCACCAGCTTGTCGCTGCTGTTCCTTTCCAAGGGGCGCACGCCGGTTCTCGTGTCCAAGCTCGCCCACAATGTGGGCGACGGCTGGAACAACAAGCGTTCCGACATGCGCAACCTGACCGATTTCTGCAGCAGGGAGGTGTTCAAGGGAATGCCCCTGGCCTGGCAGATCTTCGATGTGCGCCAGGCGGCCGCCGAGGATGCCGACAGCGTCCGCGCGCTGGCCGACGAGTTGCTGGGCAGCCCCATCGTCTTCTTCAACCACCACTCGCGCGTGCCGGGCGGACGCGAGAAGGACCTTCTCAAGGAGTACCTGGCCAACGGAGGTTTCGTGGTGGCGGAGGCCTGCTGCGGCAGGGGGGAGTTTGACGCCGAATTCCGCGCCCTCGTCAAGGACCTGTTTCCCGACAACGAGATGTTCCGCCTCCCGCCCGGGCACCCGCTCTGGACCGCCACGGGCAAGTTCGTGGTGCCCGATGACGAGTTCCCGGTGTACGGGGTCTCGCAAGGGTGCAAGATCGTGCTGCTTTACCTTCCCAAGCCCATCGCCGGTTACTGGGAGGCCAAGGACGACAAGTCGAAGCGCGGGGAAATCGCCTTCAAGCTGGGCGCCAGCATCGTGGCGTACGCCACGGGCCTCGAACCGCCCAGGCCCCGCCTCACCGAAGTCGAGGTGGCCCGCGGAGGGGACAAGATCCCCGTCAGGCGCGGCTTTCTCCGCGCCGCGCAGATCCGCCACGAGGGAGACTGGCAACCGGCCCCCAAGGCCGTGCGCCACCTCATGCTCGAGGCCCGCAAGCTGGGCCTCGATGTCGTGCCCGAACCCGCCACGCTGCCTCCCGATGCCGAGCAAATCCTCGATTTCCGCTTCTTTTACATGCATGGCCGGCAAGCGTTTTCCTTCCCGCCCGCGCGCCTCGACCGCCTGAGGTTCTCGCTGGAAAACGGGGGGATCCTGCTGGCGGATGCCTGCTGCGGATCCAAGGCGTTCGACGCCTCGTTCAGGTCGTTCGTCAACGACCTGTTCAAGAACTCCGAACTACCGCCCGGGACGCCCAGGCCCAAGCTCGAACCGGTTCCCCTTGACGACGAACTGTATGGCGCCGAACTCAATGGAACCCGCATCACCGAGGTGAGGAAACGACGGGAACTGCCCGGCGGAAAGCCAAGCCCGGGGTTTGAACCCGGCCCGCCAAGGCTGGAGGGCGTGAAATGGCAGGGCCGCTGGGTGGTGCTCTACAGCCCCATCGACCTGGGCTGCGCCCTGGAACGCGCGAAATCGCCCGACTGCCTGGGGCACGACTTCGAAGGCGCCGCGACCCTCGGCAAGGCCGTGATCAACTATTCCTTGAGGCGTTGATCGCTCTCAGAAATCGAGCCGGGCGCCGAGCGTGATCCCCTGCATCCACAACGCGGACCTAGTGTCGGGAAAAACGGGCCTGGGAATCCCGCCCGTCTGCGCGAGGTTCACCACGGGATCGATCTGCTCGGCGGCCCGCCAGACCTCGGGCAAGACCAGCATGGTGTAGCCGGCGCTCAGGATCACCCTCTCGGTGAGGCGGTAGTCGACCTTGAAGTCGGCCTGCGGCAACCAGGCCAGCGAACAGGACCTGTAGCCGCCAATGTTGCTCGGCTGCGCGAGAAGCGCCGCCGGAACATTGACCGTGTTTCCAGCCAGGGTGAAGGCGCTCTCACCCGAGACGCTGGCCTGCCGGGAAAGGCCGCCCAGGCCGATCCTGCCGGCGGCTTGAAGGTGCCACCGCCCGGTCCACCATTCGGCGGTCAGCCCGGCGGTGCCGCCATTGAACATGTTCGAGGCGTTGAACTGCTCGTACGAACTGATGGATTGGATTCCCGGCAGGATGCCGCCGTTTGGCGCGAGCGACTGCCTGATGCCGATGCCGTCGCTGTAGTGCAGGAACTGGTACCCCATGATGCCGTCGAGTCGAAAGCTGCGGTCGGGCGCCTCCGATCCGTCGGGCCCCAGGCGCTGGAACAGGTTCAGCCTCGCCACGGCATCGGCGCCGTAAAGGTATCCAGCCTTGGCCGAAACCACGGCGCCCCCCTGAACGAGGCCAGGAAAATTGACGGGAATCGCGGCGGACGCCCCGGTGGCCACATCGACCACCGGCCGGCTCAGGACAAAGGGTGTGTTGGACGGGTTGCCTCCAGCCGTCACGGTCCGCGCGCCCGATCCCACCATCAGGAAAGCGCCTTGGAGCCCGATCGTTCGCTCCTCGTTCAGCCAGCATCCGGTGCCGATGCGAAGTCCCGGCCGCATGCCGTCGTTGGAAAGGTCGCCACCCGCCAGGATCACGGTGCCTGGAAGGCCGGGAAGAGCCAAGGGGTTGGCGGGATCACCCGCGGAAACAGCCGCGAGCAAGGGCGGTGTCTTCGCGCCGCGGATCCAGGCGAAGACGAAGTCCGATTCAATCCACCAAGCGCCGCTTCCGGGAAAACGATCCGAGCCAAGCTTGGGCGGGGATTGGACCGTTTCGGAGGGGAGGCCCTTGGTGAAACCGGAAACCGGTTTGGTTCCGTAGGCGTTCCAGTCGCTGCCAAAAATGCTGGAGGGCATGGCAACCGGGGAAAAGCCGCCGCTGGATTCCCCGGCCGATTGGCCGACAGGCCCAAGTGCCATGAGGAAGAACCAAGGAACCAGAGGCATGGCCATGGAGTTTCCCTCCCCGCGAGAATGCGGATTCTTCCGGTAATATCGAACCGGAAGATTGGGAAACTTGAATAGGATTTGTCACATTACCCGTTCTTGATTGGCCAAGCCAACTCAGATCGCCGAGGCAAAGCCTTCATCAAGGCTGGAGACAAACATGGCATCCACGGCTGCCTCCCTGCGAACGGAGGCCACCAAAGCCGGTGAACGGGCTGGCTCTGTTGAAGCGACAAAAACTTCCGGTGGCCGGCCATGGCCAACGCTGGAGGCCCTTGGAAGGACTTGAGCTTCCAGTTGCGGACGAACCGCGTTCACGGGGGAGAGTGCGTTGGCCAGGATGCGGCCCGGGAACTCCGGCGGGGCAGCTTGCGCCCCGATGCCGGAAACGTGAATTCCGCGAGTGGCCATTCCCGACAACCCCGCGCCGGACCCAAGGCGGGTGGATGTTGTGCGCCCAAGGAGCCTGTTGACGAAACCGCTCCATCCCGTGGCGGCGTCAAAGCCGGTGAACAAGCCGTATGCCGAGGATTCCTGGGCCGTCGATGACGGAAGGTAAATCGCAAGTCCGCCGGTCTGGCGGGAATCAGCCATCCTTGAGAACACGGTTTGATCCACCGCGGTGACAACCGATGCGGCGGCGGCGCGCACGGAGGCGGGAAGCGAAGTCGTCGTGGAAACGCGCTGCATGAACTGCTTGAGGTCGATGTTCTCGGGGAAGTCGAAACGGGTCACGCCCGCGAGGATCGACCTCACGGCCGTGAGATTGGCCGATGTCAGGCCGCGTGACGCCGTCGTGAACGCGCGCAGGGCGGTGGTGACACCGGTGACGGAGGCGCTGGCCACGGCCGAGAAAGTGGAAAAACCGTCGGAACCGTACGAGGCCGTGAAGCTCGAGACCATTCCCTGGGCCAGGGCCGTCGCGCCAACGGCCTGCGGATTGGAGTTGAGCGCCTGGAAAACGGTCCTGTAGTTGTAGCCGGGGCCGTCAATGACTTCCTCCGAGGCGAGTTGCACGGTGGCAAGTTCGCGGGCCTCGTAGGCTTGCTCGACTATGCCCATGAGGCATGCGTCGTAGGCGAGAAGCTGAAGGGGAACGCCTGCCTGGGTGATGGCCGAACGGAGGTCGCCGATCGTGATGCTGTTGTTGCCGGACTCGTCATCAAAGTTCACGCCCGACAATCCGCCGCCATGGTTCCACATGACGAGGGCGTAGTTTGAGGCCGGGGCGTTCGCGGCGCTCCAGGTGATGAAGTCGCGAAGGGTGGCCGGATCGCCGGTGTTCCGTTCCCCGATGATGTCGAAGGTGGTGGCGACCGAATTCATGTTGGCGTCGGCTTGCAGGATGGCGCGGCCGGCGGTGCCCCACGCCGCCTGGGCCCCGCCGCCGGTGGCGTACGACCGTTGATTCCACTGGTCCCAGAAAATGGAGATGTTCACGCCCGGGGCGAGGCGGGTGAGGGCATCCTCCATTTCGTTGACATCCTGGAATCCGAAAGTGGCAAGATCGGTGGCCGTCATGTAGACCATGATCGTCCAGGCCCCCGTCGAGGGAGGGGTTGGAGGATTCACGGGGGGCGCGACGGGCGGATCGACGGGGGTGGTCGGCATCTGGTGGTTGATGACCAGGCCGTAGGCCGGGCTGACGGCGCCCTTGTAACCATAGACCCTCAGGGAGTAGCTACCCGCGGCTAATCCCTCGAGGCTGAACCTCTCCTGGTCACCAACGGACTGGGAAATCGCGATCCGCTTCCCGGCCGAGTCGAGAAGTTCGGCGTCCACATCGCCCTTGCTGTGGCGGAAGTTCACAAGGACCTCGCTGGCGGCGGAACCCGCCGATCCCAGGGTGAACTTGAAGAAATCCGTGTCACCCCTGGTCAGCGTCAGGTTGCCCCATTGCTTGTTTTCCGTGATCGAGCCCAGGTTGGTGGCCGAGGAAAGCGTGTTGTTCGACTCGAAGGCGTCGGCGGGGATCGCGGGCGGGGCGGCCGATTCCGCGGCGGCGTCGAGAGTCAACTGGTAGGACGGATTGTAGGATCCCGCGTATCCAAAAATTTGGACATGGTATTTTCCGGCGACCAGGCCGGACAGGTCGATCAGTTCCCTGTCGCCCACCCCGGCGCTCGAGCGCAGGAGTTGGCCGCGCGAGTCCAGCAATCTCAGGTCGAGGTCTCCCTGGGCGTTGGCAAAGTCGATGGACACGGATGATCCGGCCTTGGCCGGCCCGGCGAGGGAAAACCGGTAGAAGTCCTGCGAGTCCGCCATGACTCCCGTGAGGACAACGGTGTTGGCGGCAGGCAAGGCCCGGGCCTGTCCGAGGGTGTCGTTGTTCTCGTAGGCATCGTCCTGAAGCATCCCGGTGACGCTGACGCTGTACTTGCCCACCGAAGTGGTGTCAAAGCTTGACACCGCGAACTGGTAGGTCACCCCCGCCGCCAGCGTCGCCGATGCCAAACTGTTCGTGGTTCGGCTTGAGGCGTCGTCGTTGAAGGCGATCCGCTCGCCTGTTGGGTCATAAACGGCGATCACAGGATCCATTTTCGATCCACGCACGGCGTCACCCGTGAAGCGGTAAGAACCGCTCCAAAGGGGCGTGAAGGAATAAATGTCGACCTCGCCGGCCACATTCGTTTCCTGACGGACCACCCGCTGCTGGTTTCCCAGCGATAGGTCGATCCTGAAAATGTCCGTGGTGCTGGCTTCCAGTTCCGCCATCGTGGGAAGCAGGTTGGAAATGGTGGGCACCTCGCGGCTTTCAAGCGCTTCGAGCGCCAGTGGGCGCTGGAGGCCATTCGGTTTGCGTGATTTCTGGCGGTTTGAACGGGCTGCCGTGAACATCGATGCTCCCCAGTGAGATTTACCCCATCTTATCGGGCCTCACCTGACTTAGCGTTCCCCGATGAATAAACCGGGCATGATTTTTTATTTTTTTCTACAAAAAGATAGAAACGCAGTTGGCGGTAACCCGGCAGACCCATGCAACCTGTTCAAAACGGCCCCAAAGCCTCGGGTCTCATTCAAGATCCGCCCATCCTTACCGTGACTCAAACCCGCGCCCTTGAGGCGTGGGCCATGGAACGACTTGGCATTCCTTCCCTGGTGCTGATGGAAAATGCCGCGCGGAACATCGCCGGGTTGGTTTTCCATGAACAACGCTTTCCTCTGCCCGTGGCCATCATCGCCGGCAGGGGCAACAACGGGGGCGATGGATTGGCGATCGCCCGGCAACTGGACGCGATGGGCATCGCCTCGCGTGCCATGCTGATCGGCCCGTTGGAATCCTGCGGCGCGGATTGCCGCTTGCAGGCCGGTGCCCTCACGGCGGCCGGGTATCCCCTCGCCATCGCCAGCGATGGCACCGAACTGACCCACTGGCTTCAGGGCGCGGGATGCGTGGTGGACGCGATTTTTGGAGTCGGTCTGTCGAGGCCGCTCGCCGGGCCGTTCGCCAGGGCGGTCGAGGCCATCAACGCCTCAGGCTTGCCCGTGTTGGCTGTTGATGTTCCCAGCGGACTGGATGCGGATAGCGGAAAACCCGTCGGCGACCTGGCGGTCCGCGCCACGCTCACGGCAAGCATCGGTGGATTGAAGGCGGGACTGACCGACCGAATCGCCCGGCCCTTCACCGGCGAATTGGTGGCCGTGGGACTTGGATTGCCCCGGGACAGGCTTGCTGATCCTTGCGCAACGGCCATCGGGATGTGAAACTTGTACCCGTTAACAACCTACCATGGGGGTGACATCATGCAGAAAGGGTTCAAGGTCTGCGGCGGACTTGCTTGCCTGGCCGCCTTACTTTTGGGAGGGCTCGGAATGACCGCCGATCCATTGACTCTGGAAGGAAAACCGGCTCCCGATGTGGAACTCACGGCCGTTGGCGCCGGAGGCAAATCGGAACAGGTCAAGCTTTCAAGCTTCAAGGGGAAGAAGAATGTCGTTTTGGCGTTCTACCCCAAGGCCATGACGCCGGGGTGAACGGTGGAATGCCGCGCGTTCAGCCAGTTGGCTGACAAGCTCGCGGAACTCGACACCGTTGTGTTCGGCATCAGCACCGACAACGCCGCCACCCAAGGCAAGTTCATTGAAAAGGAATCCCTGAAAATCCAGCTATTGGCGGATGACGGCAAGAAGATGTCGGAGGCCCTTGGCGCTCTTTCCCCACGGGGCATGTCCAGCCGTTACAGCTATGTGATCGACAAGGAAGGCGTGATTCGCAAGGTCTACATGAAGGTGAGCCCCGCCACGCATGCCGAGGAAGTGGCCACCTACATCAAGGCCAACCTTAAGAAGTAATCCTGATCGGCAAAAAGCGAAGGGGCCGGAACCATCGGTTCCGGCCCCCCGCTTTTTCACCCGGGCTGGTTACCAGCGGATGATGAAGTCGGCCGCCGCGGTGAAGAGGCCGTTGCTGCCGCTATAGGCAGCCGTGGTTCCGTTGTAGTCGTAGCGGAACTCGGGACGCAACCAGAGGCCGTCGGTGGCCTTCCACACGGCACCCAGGGTGTAGGTGGTGTAGATGCCTTCGTAGCCGGTGCGGTAGCCCTTGTTGTCGTCGAACACTTCGAACCGGAAGGTGCTCGCGAACGAGTCGGTCCAAGTGTAGGTGAAGTAGTTCACGAAGCCGTACCATGTGGCGTTGCCTTCGAAGCCGCGGGGGGTGGCGCCATCCCGCTCGAAGATCGATGCGCCGGAAATGCCGTTCTGCAAGCTGTACATGACATCGAGCAGGTAGTTGAACTTCTCGGAGAAGTTGTGGCTGAACTGCAGTTCGAAGACATCGTACTGGTTGTTGGTGCGGAGGTACTGGTTGAACTCGGCGGAACCCAGCGTGGTGTTGAAGGCCAGGTAGGTGGTCTTGTCGGTGTTGTCCCAGCGAACGCCACCGAGGTAGGCGGGATTACCGGCAGGCCCGAAGAACACATCGTTACCGGCGACGATACCGTTGGCGATGGTCCAGTTGTCGTTCAGCTTGGTCGTCGCCAAGCCGCCCGAGTTGGTGAACGGGTTGTTCATGAAGGTCAGGGCGCGGCTGACCACCCTGTTGCCTGTCGGGTCGATCGTCTCGTTGTAAATGATGGTCGCGAAACGGCCGACCTTCACATCCGTCTGCAAGCCTGGAAGATACGCTTGAAGATAGAACTCGGTCGGGTCGACGCCGTAGGTGTTCGGCAACCCATTGTTCATCCTCAACTGGCTGTCTGCCAGGTTGTTGGAAAGGGTGAACCGGTAATCCGAACCGGGAAGGATGGTGTAAGACTTGAAACCCCAGTTGAACTCATCGGAGGAGGCGTCGATCGCCTTCTCGATGATGAGCGTGTTCTGCTCGAGCAGGAACTGGTTGGCCAGGTAGTTCATGGCCATCGGCAGGTTGTTCTTGGGAGCGGTGCTCGCCGTGAAGTTGCCGTTGGTCAATCCCTTGATGACGATGCCGTTGCGGTCGAGGCGGTCACCGAACGATGTGCCACTCAGCAATTCCATGAGGAGTTGCTTGTCGCCGGAAGCGGGGGCGGGTTCCTCCTCCTTGATTTCCAGCGGGTTGGCCGGCTGATTGGCCTGAACCGGAATGATGCGGGGAATCGCATCGTTGGAGGGAAGCGGGGCTGGGGCCACAACCTGCCCCGCCGCAAGAGCGCCACTCAAGCACCATGAAAGCCACATAGAGCGAGACCTCCCTGTCATGGCGCTAAGGCGCGCCACTGGATTGGATGAGACAGGCAGCGTTTTGGGAGAGAAGCCTGGTGAACGCCTCCTGCGTGTCACGCTTTCGGTATCGGTGAGAAGTTATGAGGAAGAGCCTTGGAAAGCTGAAAATAACGCGAGGAAAGCGAACCGTGTCGCCTCAACTTCGTCCTAAGTGAAGAAATAGAAATATCTTCACCAAATTACCCAAAATAAAAAAAGGCGGGGACACCGGTCCCCGCCTCCAGAACCTGATAACCAGCAATCAGCTAGATGGCTTGGGCGGTTCCGTCACAAGTTTTCCGAATTTATACCTTCCGCTTGTCCCCCCGATGGCGGCTTTCAATCCATCGAGATCAAACTTTTCGCCCGGCTTGACCTTGAACCACACCTGCTGGGTGACCCTGCTGGCACCCAGGGTTTCCGAGTCAATCCATGCCACCTTGCTCAGTGCCGACCGCACCTTCTCGGGGCAGGAAAGTCATGTCATGCCCTGAACGGTGGCCACATAGCCGTCAAAGCCGCTGGGCGGGGCGTCGGCGGCCCCATCTCCGCATCCGGCCAGCATGACGGCCGCGCCAAGAATCACCGCCAATCCAAGTAACCTCATGCGTGTTCTCCACTCGTCGCATGGCCGGAAAACAAATCACCGGCCCCAAAGCATTCTAGCTCAGCGCCCACCTGGCCCGGCGTATTTCTCGAGCCATGAAAAGACTTCCTTGTGCCAGTATTCCGAGTTGCGCAACTTGAGCACCCAGTGCCCCTCGTCTGGAAAATTGATGAACCGGCTGGGCACACCCAGCCTTTGGAGCGTCGTGAACAACTGGTGGCCCTCGCTGACCGGCACCCGAAAATCGAGGTCGTTGTGGATGATCAGCATGGGAGTCTTGAAGTTCGCGGCGAGGCGATGGGGGGAATGTTTTTCATAGCTTTGCTTGTTCGGTCCCCAGGGGGGACCGCCATGCTCCCACTCGTCGAACCAGAGTTCCTCGGTGGTGGCGTACATCGACTCGAAGTTGTAGACGCCACAGTGGGTGATGAGCGTCTTGAACCTGGTGGTGTTTCCTTGGAACCAGTTCATCATGTAGCCGCCGAAGCTGGCCCCGGCACTCGCCATCCTTTCGCGGTCGATGAACGGGAGTTTTTCAACAACATCCAGGCCGGCCATGAGGTCGCGATAGCATTTGCCGCCCCAATCGCCTGAAATCTCGTCAACGAATTTTTGGCCGAATCCCGTGGAACCACGGGGGTTGGGACAAGCCACCACATAACCGCGGGCCGCCCACAGGGACGGGTTCCACCGCCAGCTCCATCCATCCTCCCAGGCGCCCTGCGGACCGCCATGAACCAGATAAACCAGCGGCCATTTTTTCGCGGGGTCGAAGCCGGGGGGCTTGAGGAGCCACATTTGCATCGTGGCCCCCTCCACGGGAACCGACAGCGACTCGGGCCGGGGCAGGTCGAGGGCTGACAAAAGCTTGGCATTGTGCGCGGTCAGCAGGCGGGGTTCCTGCTTGCCGGGCTCATAGATGGCCACCTCGGCCGGCCTGTTCATGCGCGCCTCGGTCATTCCCAGCACCCGGCACGATGAATCGGCTGAAAGCGACCCGAGCATTCCCACCGGCCCGCAGAGCCTGACCGGATCCTTGCCCGCGGAAGCCTTATAGATCGAGTTGCCGCCACTCTCCTCGACCTGGAAAAGAACCTCGCCCGCCGGGGCAGTGACGAAAGCGTCGACGGACCGGTCGAGGTTTTTGGTCAGTTCGACGGGCTTGCCCCCGAGGCTGCCATCGGGGCCGCAGGGCGCCTGGAAAAGTTCCCATTTATCGGCCTCGAACCCCGCGCGGCGCTGCGCCCTGAAGACGAGGGTCTTGCCATCGGGCGTGAAGGCCGGGGCGCCCTCGGCGCCCGCGCTTCCGGTTCCCAGCGCCGGCCAAGCCGTCGCGCCGCCGGCGACGCTGACCCGGCAAAGCTCATGCCGCGTGTTCCAAGCCTCATCCCGGGCCGGCACCGCCGTGAATACCAGCCATTCGCCATCCGGACTGAAGGTATAATCATCGCCTCCGGAAAAGGTGGACGAGGTCGGGTAGGCGTCCCGGTCTCCCGGGGTCACATCCCTGGGTTCCGAAGCCTGGAGCGTTTCAGGATTGAAGGCGCAGACGAAAAGGTGCTGGCGCCTGTCCTCCACATACTCGTCCCAGTGGCGGTAAAAAAGCCGGTTGAAGACCTTGGCCTTGACGGGGCTTTTTTCGGCGTCGTCCTTGCGCTTGCGGTTCAGCTCGTCGCTTTGGGCGAAGGGCTTGTCGCTGTGCTCGGGCCACACCGATGAGACAAACGCGATCTTCTTACCGTCATTCGACCAAACCGCCGCCGAGGCTTCGGTGCCGATGGTTGTCACCTGCCTTGCCTCGCCGCCCGAGACGGGAATCACCCAGAGCTGGTTGTCGCCGCCGCGGCTCGACTCGAACAGGATCAGTTTCCCGTCGGGCGACCACCGGGGCCGGCGGTCGCGCTTGGCCGACCTTGTCAGGGACATCGTTTTCCCGGTCGCGATTTCAGCGATCCATATCGATGCCGTCGTCTTGTTTTCCTTGAGGTTGGGCACGGCCGCCACATAGGCCACATGCTTGCCATCGGGACTGACCCGGGCATCGGAAATCCGCTCAAGCCTGAAAAAATCGTCAAGGTTCATTGGTTTCCCGCCTCCCGGGCCCGCCGCTCCGGCCGCCTGGGCCGCGTCGAGCCACAGGTTCGCCAGCAAAATCGCCATCATGGGTGATTCCTCCCGTGTTCGATTTTCACAAGGGAATTGTAGGAAATTTAGGCGGCCATGAAAAAGGAACGCGGCCCTTCCCGGGGGGAGAAGGGCCGCGCAAGGAGGAGGATGGCCGACCGGGGGGAACGGCCCATCTTCTGTGAGAACCAGCCAGCACCGGGGGGATGTTGGCTCGCCTGCTCAAGACATATGCCCGGGGGGAGCACCAACCCGAAGGTTGACTGTCTTGAACGAAAGCAACAATGCACCCCTTGTGCCAATCAGAAAGCACGGGTTGGCCAACGGACGCAAAACAAGGCTCAATCAACACTTAAAATTTCAATGCCATTTATTTCGCCCGGATGGTTTGGCCATCTCGCCCCCGGGCATGGAAGGATTTACAACAGTAAAAGATTCAATGTTGTAACCGTTACAACCGGCACAGGCGGAAAGTTCAACCATCATGTCCCAGTCCCTGCTTCAGCGATTGCATTCGGAAATCGATCGCATTCCGATCGTCGATTCCCATTCCCATGTGCCGGGCCCCAAACCCACCGCCACAAGCCTCGATGACATTCTGGGTTACCACTACTACACCGAGTTGGCGCATTCCGCCGGGATGCCCAAGACCTGCCTGGAACCGGGTTTCGAACCCCGCGAGAGATGCCGCACCCTTCTTGAATGGTTGCCTCGCCTGGCCAACACGGCGCAGCATTCCTGGTTTGTGCGCGTTTGCCGCGACCACCTTGGCTATGCCAGCCACGCGCCCACCCGGGCCGACGCTGATTTTCTTTTCGATTCCGCGGCCAAGGTTTTCAACGCGGCCGGTTGGGAGCAGGAGCTTTGGAAGCGCACCAAGGTTGAAGCCGTCTTCCTGACCAACGATTTCGACGACCCCCTGACCGGCTTTGACACCCGGCGCTATGTGCCCTGCCTGCGGACCGATGATCTCGTCTTTCATTTCCACAAGGACGAGGTGAGGGCCCGACTGGCCAAGGCCACCGGCATCGACCGCCGCGACGGCCCGGGCGTTCGCGAGGCGGTCGGCAGGCTGTTCAAGCATTTCATTTCCAAGGGGGCGAAGGCCTGCGCCATATCCCTGCCGCCCGACTTCAGTCCCGAGCCGGTGAGCCCGGAGGCGTTCGGGAGGGCCCTGGAGTCGAATGAGGCGGGCAACCCGGACAGGCAAAACGGCCTTTTCTGGATGCTGGCCGAGTTCTGCCAGGATCACCAGCTACCCTTCGACCTCATGATTGGCGTCAACCGGAAGGTGTACGAGAACGGCGTTTTCCAAGGTCAGGACCTGTTCGACCGCCGCACCTCGCTCCTTCAGTTCCGGAAATTGTTCAACGCGTTTCCGAAGGTCGTTTTCCCCGTTTCCGTGCTGGACGGGGCGCAGAACCAGGAACTGGCCAGCCACGCGTGGATATTCCCGAATGTGGTGGCCCACGGCCATTGGTGGTACGCCAACATCCCCGGGATCATCACGCGCGACCTGCGGGAAAGGCTGCAGGCCGCGCCGCTGGGCAAGCTGGTGGGATACTACTCGGACGCCTACAAGCTGGAGTTCGTCCTGCCGAAGTTCGCGATGTTCCGCGGCATATTGTCCCGGGTTCTCGCGGAGGACCTCGTGGAACCGGGCTACCTGACCGAGGAACAGGCGGTTGCCGCGGCGGTTGAACTGCTCAACGGCAACGCCCGGAGGATCTTTGGATTCACGGGGTGAATGCCGGGCCAATCCTTCATGATTTCATTACAATAACCAGATGAAGGTGATTCGGCCCAGCGGCCGGGCGCCCGCCCAGTGCGAGGATCGTGGCCTTGTCCGACCTACCGCCAACCAATCCGCCCGCCGAAGAGGGGGTGCCGCCGGGAGAGGGCTCACAACCCCTCGACATCGCCGACGAGTTGCGCGACAGCTACCTGACCTATGCGATGAGCGTGATCGTGAGCCGCGCGCTTCCGGACGCCCGCGACGGCCTCAAGCCATCCCAGCGCCGCATCCTGGTGGCGATGAACGACCTCGGGCTGGGGCCGACAAGCGCGACCAGCAAGTGCGCGGGCATCGTCGGCGAGACGATGAAACGCTATCACCCGCACGGCGAGCAGGTGATCTACCCGACCTTGGTCCGCATGGCCCAGGACTGGAACATGCGCCACAGGCTGGTGCACAGCCAGGGCAACTTCGGTTCGATCGCGGGGCTTCCCCCCGCCGCGATGAGGTACACCGAGGCCAGGCTGACTCCCGTCGCCGCTGAAATGCTCGAGGACCTCGAGAGCGAGACGGTGGACTTCATCGACAATTACGACGGCAAATACCGTGAGCCCCTGGTCCTGCCCAGCCGGTTCCCGAACCTCCTGGTCAACGGGTCCGACGGCATCGCCGTGGGCATGGCCACGGAAATCCCGCCCCACAACCTCGCCGAGGTGTGCGACGCCGCGATCCGCGTGATCGACGAGCCTTCGGTGGGAATCCTCGACCTGATGGAGTTGCTGCCCGGCCCGGACTACCCGACAGGCGGCATCATCTGCGGCCGGGGGGGCATCCGCGAAGGCTACCTGACCGGCCGCGGGCGAGTGACCCTCAGGGCGCGGGCCCATGTCCATGCCGAGGGCCGGCTGAACCAGATCATCATCACCGAGGTTCCCTTCCAGCAGACCCGCAACCGGCTTGCCGAGCAGATCGGCGAATTGGTCAAGGCGGAGCGGATCAAGGGGATCTCGGCGATTCGGGACGAGTCGAGCCAGCGCGGCGGTGAACCCGTCCGCCTGGTGATCGACCTCAAGCGCGACGCAGACCCCGAGACGGTGCTCAACCAGCTTTACCGGTTCTCGCCCCTGGAGCGGACCGCCAGCATCATATTGCTGGCGCTCGTCGACGGGCGCCCCCGCCTCCTGACGATCAAGGAACTCATCGAGTGCTTCCTCAAGCACCGCACCGAGGTCATCAGGCGCCGCACCCAGTTCCTGCTCCGCAAGGCCAAGGAACGATGCCATGTTCTCGAGGGCCAACTGATCGCCATCAGTTCGCTCGACGAGGTGATCCGCATCTGCCGTTCCTCGCCGAACCGGCAGGAAGCCAAGCGCAACCTGATGGACATGCCTGTCTCACGCGCGGTCCTCGAGCGGGCCTTGGGCGCCGAGGGCTTCGCGGCGCTGACACGGGAACTGGGAGACCTGCCGGAATACCGGATGACGGAAGCCCAGTCCGACGCCGTGGTGCGGCTGCAGCTTGGCCAGCTTGCCGCGCTCGAACGCGACGAGATCCTCAAGGAGTTCCAAGGCCTCCGGGGCGACATCACGGGTTACGAGGCACTGCTGTCCGACGAGAGGAACATCCTCGCCGTGGTTCGGGCCGACCTTGTCGAACTCCGTGAACGCCACGGGCAGCCCCGCCGAACCGAAATCGGAGGCGACGCCGAGGAACTCGAGGACGAGGACTTCATCGAGAAGGAGGACAGGGTCGTCACCCTGAGCCGCCTGGGCTACATCAAGAGCCAGTCGCTTACCGACTACCGGACCCAGAACCGCGGCGGACGCGGCGTTTCCGGTGGCATGACGCGCGATGACGACTTCGTCGAGCGGATGTTCGTCGCCAGCACCCATGCCTACCTGCTGTGCTTCACGAACCTGGGCCTCGTCTACTGGATGCGCGTTTTCCGGGTGCCCAAGCTGAGCCGGACCAGCCAGGGACGGGCGCTGGCCAATGTGCTTTCGCTTCGGGCCGAGGAAAAGATCTCAGGCATTTTGCCGGTGGCCTCCCTCGCGGAAACCGACGGGCAGTCGGTGGTGATGGTGACGCGGCGCGGCGTGGTGAAGAAAACGCCCCTGGCGGATTACTCGCGGCCCCGCAACGGCGGCATCATCGCCATCAACCTCGACGAGGCCGACAGCCTGATCGGCAGCGCCATCGTCCGCGAGGGCGAGCACATCATGCTGGTCACGCGGAACGGACTCGCCATCCGGTTCGACGCTTCCGACACCCGGGACACCGGCCGCAACACGCGCGGCGTCAAGGGTATCAAGCTGGTGGGCGACGACGAGGTCGTGGGCATGGTGGTGGTCGATCCCGCCGGCGCCCTGCTCACCGTCTGCGCCAACGGATTCGGGAAGCGCACCCCCTTCGGCGTCTCGAATGTCGAGGAAGAGGACGAGGTCCCCGAGGCCGAGGTGGCCGAACCGGCCGGCGGTGAGGACGGCGAGGAAATCCCCGAACCATCCACCCTCAGGTACCGCCTCCAGCGCCGGGGCGGCAAGGGCGTGCGCGACATCAAGGTGGAAGGCCGCAACGGCCCGGTCATCGGCATCGCCGCGGTCAAGGGCGACGAGGATCTCATTCTCATTTCCGCCAGCGGCATGGTGAACCGCAGCCCGATCGGCCAGATCCGCCTGTGCGGCCGCAACACCAAGGGGGTCAGGCTCATCAACCTCCGCGATGGCGACCGGGTGGCCAGCCTCGCCGTGGTGGCGCACGAGGAACCGGCGCCCGCCACGGAAGGGGATGCGGCACCGCCCGCGCCCTGACCCGGCATCCGAACGGGAGTCCCGCGATGCGCGTGCTTGTGACCGGTGGATACGGATTTTTTGGCGCGTGGATTGTCCGCGAACTGCTCGGACAAGGTCACGAGCCGGTGCTTTTCGACCTCGACCAGAATCCCCGGCGCCTCGAGATCGTGCTCACCGCCGAGCAGATCTCCAGCCTGCCCTTCCATCAGGGTGATGTGAGCGCCCCGGGCGCGGTGCTGCGGGCTTGCCGCGAGCATGGCGTCGGCGGAATCATTCACCTGGCCGGGCTTCAGGTGCCCACCTGCCGGGCCCGGCCGATTGATGGCGCCCGGGTCAATGTTTTGGGAACGCTCGAGGTGCTGGAAGCCGCGCGCCAGCTTGGCGAGTCCATCGACAGGGTGGTGCTCGCGAGCAGCGCCGCGGTTTTCGGACCTCCCTCGATTTACCCGGCCGGCCCCCTGCCGGACGATGTCCGCCTTTCACCGGGCACCCATTACGGCTGGTACAAGCTGTGCAACGAAGGGAACGCCCGCGTGTATGGCACCGACCATGGCGTGAAAACCGTGGCTCTCCGCCCCTGGACGGTTTACGGCCCCGGGCGCGATGTCGGCATGACGAGCGAGCCGACCCGCGCGGTGAAATGCCTCGCGCTTGAACGCCCCTACAAGATCTCGTACGGAGGCGTTCAGGACCTCCAGTTCATGCCCGACGTCGCCAAGGCGTTCACCCGATGCCTCTGCGCCCCATGGAAGGGCCCCAAGGCCTACAACCTGAGGGGCACCGTGGTTGACATCGGGCAATTCCACCAGACGCTGGCGCAAGTCGACCCGCGGGCCGGTTCACTGATCAGCCACGGCGACAGCCAACTGCAGATCGCCCCCGACCTGAGCGACGCCTCCCTGCAGTCCGACTACGGCCCGTTGCCGCCGACGCCGCTGGCCGAGGGATTGTCGGCAACGCTCCGGATATTCCGCGACCTGCTGGCCAAGGGCCAGCTCGACACGAGCGACCTGGGCTGACCCCTTGCCCGGCTATAGCCAACTTCAACGATTGGGGTTGTTCGAAGCCCATGTCCTTCCAATCGTTGGGAAATGATGCCAGTCAGCCCCTCACATTGCTGGTGGTTCTTGAGATCGGGCTTCCAATAGATGAGTTGCGTTGATCATGCCGATAAAAATGCCGCTTAAGCATGTTAAAAAGATCCCCAAACGGAGGTGCGAAGCGCCGGAGGAGCGGGTCAACCAGACCAAGAAAGGTTGCTTGATGGCCGTGCCACGGCGTCAATCCTTCTTTTGACTCTCCGCCTCAGCCACCTCGCGCTCGGCGAGCGGCTTGGTCGAGCAGGCGAGGTGGCTGCGGCGCGGCGACCTGTGGAATTGGTTGAGTTGGAAGAGTGGTGCCCAAGGTTTCCTCCTACGACGGGCAACAACGCGGATATGGGTGAATGTGTTCTTTAGCACACTATCCGAGAAATGCCGGTCAAGAAAAAATTGGCTCGCTCCTCCAGCTCTCTTGATTGCCGGTTGCAGGTCTTGTCGAGTGACAATATACTCGGGAAACGGGCCGTAATGGACAGACCGAGCGACCGGAATAGATTGACCGGCACGGTGATAGATAGACCGGCCCCGGTCTATCTAACCACCAGTTCGGCGGTGGCAGGTCGTTGACGCTGTGAAAACGGCTTGCGGTCTAGAATATCTCTCATGACAAACAGTGGGTATCCCGGCATGGCCAAGTGAAAGCAGCGCACTGCGCGCGAATACGTCCACCACAAGTGCAAGACTGTCACCGTCATCGAAGGGCCGGAGTTCGCAGCGCTGGCCGACCCGTTGGCGAACATGACCGGCACCTATTGTGCGCAGTGCGATGATGCGTTCCCCATCACAGAGTTCGCTTGGGCCGACACCGGTGAGCGGATCTCGGAATACTACGAACGCTATCGGCAACAGGCGTCGCCCACTCAGCGGTTCCTGGCGTCGCGTGCGGGGATGTTCGTCATGGCGGCGGCAGCGGGTCTGCTGGCACTGTTGGTCGGATTGCTCGTCCTGAATATGACCGTGGCCGCGGTGATATTGGCCGTCGTTGCCGTGGTCGCGACGATTACACTGCACACGCTGTCGCTCGGGCCGATGGTCCTCAAGCAGGTCCTCGGAACCAGTGACCCCCGACTACTCGATTGACCGGATGCGAACCCATTTCGCCTGAATGAAAACGCCGAACAAAGCGGTGAACCGGAACCGCCGATGACGCGAGTTTTTGAAATCATAGTTTCTTGGCCGCGGGCCGGTTACCGCCAGCGTTCGGCCCCGGAGGGAGTTCGCCATGCGTCGCGAGATCGTGACCGTTCTCGCCGTGGCCGGTTGCACGGCTACGCGGTTGGGTCGAAAATCGGATGTTCGCGCGTCGGCAAAAACATTCTCAACAGGGAGCTGTATGATGCGGCCAGTCGTTCGCCTTCACATGTTCCTCCTTTCACTGCTTCTCGCGCCACTGGCCGCGATGCACGCTGTCGAACCGAAGACGGGCGAATCCAAGAGGATCGACCTCGGCGATGGCGTCGCGCTGGAGGTTGTCTACTTGCCGCCCGGCGAGTTCCTGATGGGCAGCACGCCGGAGGAGAAGAAGTGGGCCACCGGCATCGAAGGCGGTGCTCAGCCGGGGACGGATCGCGAATCGTTTGAAGGCGAGAAGCCGCGACTCACTCGCGTGAAGCACGGCGTCTGGATGGGCCGTACGGAAGTCAGCGTCGGGCAGTTCAAACGATTCGCCGAAGAGAGCAAGTACGTCACCGATGCTGAGAAGCCCGGCGGCAAGACTCAGGTCTTCGACCCGGAATGGGATGGCTACCGACTGACGACGAAGGTGGCTCACCCGTGGAAGTCGATGGTTGGAAAAAGCTGGCGCGATCCCCATTGGGGGTTCCAGAATCGGGATAGCTTCCCCGTGGTGTGCGTGAGTTACAATGACATGAACGCTTTTTGCAAGTGGCTCACGGATCGGGAACATAAGGCCGGTCGGTTGTCGGAAGGGTTGGAGTATCGCCTGCCGACGGAAGCCGAGTGGGAATACGGGTGTCGCGGCGGTAGCAAGGAAAGCCTCTACTTCTGGTGGGGCAACGACCTCGAACGCGGCGAAGGCCGGTTGAACATTTCTGCCATCGACTTCCTGCCGGGTCGCAAGAAGACCTGGCCACTAGGGAAGGCGCCATGGAGCGATGGCTTTGCGTTCGTCTCGCCCGTGGACCACTACGGCGAAAAGGGGCGCAACGGCTTCGGACTGGCTGACACGTGCGGCGGGGTGTGGGAGTTCGTTATCGACCACTTCGACCCGAAGGGCGGGCACGAGGAGATCTACTACGAGAACGCCGCGAAGCGAACCGTGTCACGCCCCGTGTGCCGCGGCGGAAACTACTTCGACGTGCCCGGCAACGCCCGCAGTGCCGTTCGGTTGGGAATCCAGAGTCCGACCTACTCCGACTCCCGCGACGGCTTCCGCGTCTGCCTGGGCCGTGTCGTAACCAAGCAATAGTCTTGGAACGCCAGCAGGAGGGACAACTCCATGAAACCCCGGAGGTGTTCAACACCGACCGGGGGGTGCGGTTGAGTGGGGGGGCCGGGTGTTCAGACTCATGAGTGGACATCGGCGACCCCGCGGGACAGTGGCTCGCACCTCCGTTCGGGGCTCTTTTTAACATGCTAAATCGGCATTTTTATCGGCATGATCAATCCAACTCATCTATTGGAAGCCGGCCCTAGTTCCAGAGCGCCGCCTCGATCCCCAACCCGGGACCGAACCCGAGCATCACGCAAGGCGCGCCGGCGCCTGAGTTCATCAACCTCTCGAGGATGAACAGGATGGTCGGGGAAGACATGTTGCCATGATCGGCCAGCACGGCCCTTGAAACATCGAGCGCGCCGGACGGCAATCCCAGCGCCTCCGCGGTGGCATCGAGGATCCGCGGGCCGCCAGGGTGGACGGCCCAGGTGCGGATGTCTGAAATGTGAAGCCCGAAACCGGCCAGCCAGGAAACAATCCAGGGCCGCAGGTGGCTGGAAATCAGGCTTGGCACCTGCCTGCCGAGCGTCATGGCGAAGCCGTGGTCGCCGATGGTCCATGTCATCGCCCCGGCGGAACCGGGAATCACGCAACCGCCGTTGCCGGCAAGCGTCCAAGGCGCCCCCGATGGCTCCCGCGTGGCCCTGCCCACCAAGGCCGCGGCGCCATCGGCGAAAAGCGAATTCGCGATCAGATGGCCGGGTTCTGTGTCGTAATGGTAATGAACGCTGCAAAGTTCCACGGCGACCACCAGAACGGCGCCCGCCCCGGCAGCGGCGAGGCCACGCGCCACGCGCATGCCGTTGAGAGCGCCATGGCAACCCATGAATCCGACATGGGTACGATTGACAGATCGAGATAGTCCCAATTCGTCAACGAGCCTGCAGTCCACTCCCGGCGCCGCGAAGCCCGTGCAGGAAACGGTGACGATGTCGGTGATTTCCGAGGAATCGGTCGATGAGCGCCGCAGGGCCTTCCGCGCCGCCTCCAGGGCCAGGGGCGCGGCGAGACGGGCGTAGTGCCTCATCCGCTCGCCCGTTGCCGGCCCCCCCGGGCCGCCGCGACCGGGCAGGAACGGCGAACCGCTCAGGAGCGTTCCGGCGCGCAAGTCGTCGACGAGGTCCGAACCCAAAACGATGTTCCTCGAGCGGATTCCCGATCCCCTCATGACATCCTCGAGCCAGGTTCCCTGCTCGGGAGTGGATTGGGACAGCGCCCGGGCCACCGACAGGCTGGCGTCAACATCCAGGACGGTTTCCGGCAAGGCCGTTCCAATCCCAACGATTTCCAACTTCACGGCAACCTCCGGGGCACCGACTGGCGGTCGAGCAACCATGTCA
Organism: Planctomycetota bacterium; assembly: GCA_016873225.1. GTDB lineage: Bacteria > Planctomycetota > Planctomycetia > Gemmatales > Gemmataceae > REEB421. The sequence goes on from VGXS01000001.1 coordinate 92,859, forward strand.
CGGGCCAGGCGGCGCCGGGAAACCACCTCAGCAGGCGAACGGCCAGGGCCGGAAGCCCGCGAATCCTCAAGGCGCCGACCATGATTCGGCAAGCGGCGTGCCTTCGGCGCGAAACCCTGGCATGCTCCCGGGCCCAACGGACATGGGCCGCGCCCGGGAACCCGCGCGACATTTCCGACAGGATGATCCTCGACAACGATTCGGCCCCTTCCAGGGCCCATCCCATCCCCTCGCCGGTGAACGGTTCGAGATACCCGGCGGCATCGCCCACGGCCACGATACCCGGAACGCCCGCGACTCGCCTCCGCGTCAGCGGCGGCGTCCCGCGCCAAGCCGCCCGCCCCAAGCCAAAAGGAACCGGCCATCGGCACGATTCCAGCCATTGTTCCGCGAGGGGTCCCGGGCCTCCCGCGGCGAGAATCGCCGGCCGATCGGCAGCCATCGCCAAGTCGAGCGACCCGTCCTCCTGCCTCACCAACCCGAGATAACCGCCGTCCCCACAGGCCATGTGGATGGTTCCGGGGGCATAGGAGCCGGCATGATCCGGCCCGAGGACACACCCCGCGCCAATGCGGGAATCCCTTGCCACCGAACCGGGCAGGAGCCGGCTGGACAATTTTCCGCCCAATCCATCCGCGATGACCACGAGGCGCGCCTCGACATCCCTCGATCCATCAGGGGCTTGCAGGCGAAGCCGTTGGAAGCCGTCGCCATCTTCCACGGCAACGGCTTCCGTTCCTTCCCAAACCGTGGCGCCGGAGCGGCGCGCCTCTTGCACTAGGGCGGCATCAAAGGCGATTCGGCTCAATGCCCCGCCCGCCCCCAAGGCCACCGTGGCCTCGCCGGCGGTTGTTCCAAGCCGAAAACGGTCCAGTGGAATCATCCCGAGCTTTTTCGGCAGGCCGGCCATGGCGGGAATGCCCGACTGGTCGAGAACCGCCAGGGCCCTGCCGCTCAGGCAGGCTCCGCACACCTTCGGCCTGGGAAACAACGACTTCTCGACAAGCAACACCCCGACCCCGGCATGGGCCAGCCGCGCCGCCATGAAGGAACCGGCGACCCCCGCGCCCACCACCACCACCGGCCATGAGGGATTCATCGGGGGCGGTACTCGAGAAGCCAGCGGCAGGGCCATCGCCACGAGACCCTGGCGCCATGCAAGCCGGCTTGGCCGGCCAACTCCCGCGCCTCCGGACGGGTGAACGCCGCCCCCATGCTGGCCGGACCGTCGAACCAAACCACCGGCGAGCGGGTGAGGCAGCGGGACGCCAATCCGACGACAAACGCCCCCCAGTAACCCCGGTCCAGGTCGTTGACGAGAAGAAGCCTTCGTGTCCTGGCCGCCATGGCCGCCAGCAAGCGAACGGCCTGTTCCTCGGTCAGGTGATGCAGGAACAGGGAACAGGTGACAAAGTCGAAGGGGCCGGCCGGCAATCCATTCCGGTCATCGAGGGCATCGGAATTGACCCACCTGATTGATTGTTCTCCCGAAACTCCGATTCCGAGCCCGCGGGCCGCCATTTCCGCCTCGGCCAGGGCCAAGGGAGCCCGGTCGATGGCCGTGACCGCCAGGGGGAGACGGTTTTGGCGGGCCCGGCAGGCCAAACCCAAGGGCAAGTCGCCCGAGCCCGTGGCGACATCCAGGAGCGTGTTGGGCCCCTCGGTGGAAAGTTCGGCGCGCAAGGCTTTCCAAAGCATGCCGGCGCCAAGGCTCACGGAATTCAGCCGGGCCAATCCCCTGAGCGCCTGCCTGTGAAGGCCGGGATCCAGGTCGTCGCGGTCCATCCATTCCGATTGGAGCAGGCGGGGCGGGGGCAAAGGATCCTCCAGGCGTGGCGCGCAACTGGCGAACGAACCGTGTCCCAGTTATGCTACCGCAATGAACGCACCGAGGATTTTCGATGGGTGAACCCGTGGTGGTCGCCGGAGGCCATTCCGAGCGTGGCCGACGCGACAACAACGAGGATGCCCACTCCATTCGGACCGACCTGGGAGTCTTCATTGTCGCCGATGGCATGGGCGGACTCGCCGCGGGAGAAGTCGCCAGCCGGCTGGCCGTTGACTTCATACCGCCCAAGGTAATCGAACGCCTGGGCCGGCACGACAGGCCCGACGAGGCGCTCCGAACCGCGATCGAATCGGCAAGCCAGGCCATCCTCGCCAAATCCAACAGCAGCGGAGAATCAATCCGGATGGGCACGACAGCCGTCGTGGCCCTGGTCAGGCCCGGCAGGGTCTTCGTGGCCAACCTGGGTGACAGCCCGGCCTATCTTGTGAGGGGCGAAAGGGTGATCCGCCTGACGCTCGACCACACCGTGGCGGAGGAATTGGTGAGGAAAGGCGCCCTTTCCCCGGATCAGGCCCGCAGGAGTCCCTTGAGAAACCGGCTCTACAAGTACCTGGGATCACCCGAACTCAAGGAACTGGCCGATGTTCACGATTTCCCGCCGCGACCGGGTGACAGGCTCATCCTCATGTCCGACGGCGCGTCGGGACTGTTGGGGGAAGACGAGATCGGCGACATCGCGGGCATGCCCGCCGATCCCGACATCCTGGCCAAGGCATTCGTCGACATGGCATTGGAAAAGGGCTCGCATGACAACGCCACCTGCATCGTGCTGGCGTTCGAGGCGGGCGAGCCTACTTCGCCTCCAGCATGACCTTCGCCGGTTGAAGGCATGACTTCTCATTGCAAGCCTGGAAAGAAACCAGCACCTTCAAGGGCCCCTTGGGCGCCTCGGCGAACTTGACTTTGATCTCTTCGCTGTTTTCGTACACGCGGTAGTTGCCCACGACGGGATCGACCACCTGCTTGCCGGCGGGGTAAACCACCTCTCCCTTGGCGCCTCCCTGGAGAACGACCGAGGTGGCAACGGGCTTCAGGTCGTCATTGCCGGGCGGGTTGGCATAGATGTGCCAGCCCTTTTCCACGGCGAGGCTGACCACGAGAACGCTGGCGTTTCCATCTTTCTTGATGGAAACGGCGGCCTTCACCACCGACTCCGAACCCTTGCCCTGGGCCAGCAGGGTTCCAACCGCTGATACCGTCATCACCAGCAATGCGAACGCCCGGCGTGTCATGTCGCTTCTCCACACAAAAAATGAAACTTGGGAACATTTTGATAGTATCATTCCACCCGCGCGAAGCGTGTCTCCGCAACATCAAGGAAATCCCATGAATGTCCTTGCACGGATTGTTGTGTCGACCGGCCTGACCTGCGGCCTGGCGGTGGTTTCCGCCCAAGGCCAGGACAAGCTGCCGCCCGTCGGCGAAAGGGCCAAGGTCGTTTGGGAAACCGTGAACGCCGCACCCCATGCCATGGCGGCCAACGAGCACATCGCGATCATCATGACCAAAAGTCAGGAGAAGAAGGCGGCAGAATACCTCGCGACCGCCGAAAAATACCGTCAGGCGGCAACGAAGGCCTGCGGCTACGCCAATGAGGCGCCCTGGCAGGATCCCTTGGTCGTGCTGGTGCTTCCGGGAAAAGAGGAGTTTGGAACCTATGTGCGCCGCGTCCAGAAAAGGATGCTGGAAACAGGCGAAACCACTTCATGGTCGATGGCCGACGACCAGCTCCATGCCGGCATGTTCCTGAAGGGTGGCAAGACCATGGCCCCATCGGACGCGCAAGTCGGTGAGTTGGTGGCCGCTTGCGTGGCGGCGCGCAGGATCGGTGTGAAGAACCCGTCGCCCGACTGGATCGCCGATGGATTCGGCAGGGCGACCACCCACAAGCTCGCCATTCCGACACATCGACAGTTCCTGTTGTCGGAAAAGCGCAGGGCCAACCAGGCATACCGCAACCTTGCCGTTTCCCCATGGAACAACTCGGCGACGGGCGAAGATGGTGCCGCTGGACGCTACAGCCTGATGTACCTGCTCGCCTACGGCCCACCGGCCGAGAAATTCCCGGCATTCTTGAACTCGTTCCGCCCGGATGAAAACCAGGAAAGTGTTCCCGTCGAGTCGGCTCTCTCCAAGGCCGGCATCACCCCAACCACATTATGGCCGACATGGAAAAGCTGGGCGGCGGGGTGGCGTTGACCCTTGACAGGCCCGAAGCCTTGATATGAATTAATATTTTGGCCTTCCGTGAGTGGCGGCAACGCCCTCCGGCCATGATGCCCGCCACCAGTGGCGCTGAGCAGTGGCCCGTTGAACGGCCGATGACATGAAAGGAATCCAGCCATGCCGCTGGGACTTCTGGCCCGCAAGGTGGGCATGACCCAAGTATTCAATGAAAAGGGGCTAGTCGAGCCCGTGACCGTTCTTCAGGCCGGTCCGTGCCCGGTTCTCCAGGTGCGCACCACCGAACGGGACGGGTACAACGCCGTGCAGATCGGGTTTGAGGACAAGTCCCGCGCCCGCGCGACCCGGGCCGAAAGGGGACATGTCTCCAGCGAACTCGTCTCCAAGCGCCGGGAAAAGCTCAAGCTCGCGGGCCAACTGGAATCGCTTCCCCCCAAGGCCGAATGCGAGCCCCAGAGGTTTGTCCGCGAGTTCCGTCTCGACGCCGCCGCCACCGTCGCGGTGGGCGCGAAATTGGTGGTTGGCGAGATCTTCAAGGACACCAAAAAGATTGATGTCATCGCCAATACGAAGGGCCGCGGCTACACGGGCGTGATGAAGCGCTGGAACTTCGCGGGCCTTCCCGCCGCCCACGGTGCCAAGAAGGTCCACCGCTCGGTGGGCAGCACCTCGTCACTGGCCAGCAACCGAGGTTTCGGCCGCCCCAAGAAGGGCAAGAAGATGCCTGGCCAGTACGGCAACGAGCGGGTGACCATCCGCAACCTGACCGTCGTGAGAATCGACGCCGAGAACAACCTGCTGCTGGTTCGCGGCGCTGTTCCCGGCCCCAACGGCGGATTGGTGATGATCCGCCCGACAAACAAGATCAAGCGCTGATCGCGCGCCGGGTCGCCGCGTGGTTGCGCCACGCGGCGGCGACCGCTAAGATTCGGTTCGCGCCGAATGGGGACAGATAGCTCAGCCGGTAGAGCACAGCACTGAAAATGCTGGGGTCGTGGGTTCAAATCCCACTCTGTCCATTCCCCCCCCCTCATCTGTTTCTCCGGTTTCGCCTCAACAAGCCTCCCCCGTACTGATTCCCATCACGAACCCGGGCCTTGGCGTGGATTCGCCCCGGTGCCGGCCCATTGCCGTAGCTGATTTGCAAGTCGGATGAGGGCGCTCTGCCGCCCCGCGCCACCTCCTTCACTTGCCGGAAATTTGCGCCACTGAATGAATCAATTGGACTTCCTGGCGAAACGATCTTGGACAGGTAACCAACCACAAAGAGGAAAAAACATGGCGAACATCACGCTGGCAAGGCTCCTGAAGCTCAAGAACCGCTATGTCTCCCGTCTGGCGGAGACCGGCTCAATTGTCAGGCTTTACAACAGCAGGATTGTGGGCGAACACCCGGTGAATGTCCGCGGCAGCTTTGAGGCGCACAAGCTGACGCTCGAGCGACTTGTCAACATCAAGCAACTCCTCGAGGACGCGAACCAGGGAGAGCAACGCGGACGGATTTTAAGGATCTCCGAACTTAAAACCATGCTCGGCTGGCTCAAGGAACTCGATGTCAAGTCGGGCAAGGACACCAGCGGCTACCTCGAGCGTGAATATGTCGCTGAAATCAAGCTCGAGGAACGGCAAGAGATAACAAGGACGATCGAGGAGGAGATCTTCCAGACCCAGGAGGAGATCGACTCCTACAACGCGACCACCAAGGTTCCCCTACCCGAGGGATACGAAATTCTCCCCGAATGACGGGGAGACCGGAACACGGGACCGGCATGGCCGGTTCGGCAGGTGGTGAAATGGCCAGTGCTTGACAAACGCAAAACACCAGCGAACCCTGGTCGGAACTCATGACTCAAACAGGGCGAGTTGGCTCATGCCTCATGACTCAAGCCGCAAACCTCTTTCTTCGCCACTTCCCGAACGCATGCCGGTTCCGTGCCCATGATTTGCGGCCGAATGTCCGAACAAACCGGAGGCCCGCAAGAATGAAATGGGCGGGCGGCGGTTGAGACCGCCGCCCGCCCGATGGATTGCCAACCTCGGCTGATCAGACCTTGGGTAGCTGCCAGTTCCCGCGGCGCTCGCGGTCGTACCATCCCTCAACGGCCTTGGAAGCGCCGACAAACTTCCAGCCTTGCGGATCCCACTTGATCTTCTCGCCGGTCCAGTAGGCGATGTTCCCAAGATGGCAAACGGTAACCGAGCGGGCACCGACCTCGACATCGCAGATCGGTCGCTTGCGGTCACGGATGCAGTTGATCCAGTCGCGCTGGTGGCCAGGCGAGTTGTACAAGCGCTTGTCACCGTCGCCGAGCGTCATCTTGACGATGCCATCGGGTTCGCTGGCGATGAACCCGCGGTTGACGAAAATCTTGCCCTCGGTGCCGATGAAGGCGACCCCGTTGACCTTCTTGCCCGGTTCATACTCATCGCCATGGATCAGCGGCACGCCATTGCTGTAGACAAAGCGCACCCCCTTGCCCTTGGAAACATCCGCCGGAGGGATGATTTCAACGGGGCCGGACTCGTCCATGCCAAGGCCCCACTGCGCGATGTCGAAGTGGTGGGCGCCCCAGTCGGTCATCATGCCGCCCGAATACTCCCGGTAGTTGCGCCAACTGGGGAAGTGGTTGTGAACGCCACGGGGCGAAAGAACCGAACTGTAGGGGCGCTTGGGCGCCGGCCCGAGCCAGCGGTCCCAATCGAGGCCCGGTTCATCCTTTTCCTCGGGCAGGTCGCACGGCTTGCTGGGGCCCGCGACATTGGCATAGACCTCCTTGAGCTTGCCGATGCGACCGTTGCGAACGAGTTCCACGGCATGGAGGAACTCCTTGGACGACCTTTGTTGGCTTCCCACCTGAAAAATGCGGTTGTGCTTGCGGGTGGCGTCAATCAGGAGTTTCGCCTCATGGATGGTGAGGGTCAGCGGCTTTTCGCAATAGACATCCTTGCCCGCCTGGATGGCCTCGATGGCCGGAATGGCATGCCAGTGATCCGGGGTGGCAATCACGACGGCGTCGATGTCGGGCCGGGAAAGGATTTCCCGGTAATCAACCACCGCTTGGCAACCCTTGTACTGGCCGCTCTTGGTGGGTTCGGCATAGCGTTTCTCAACGGTTTTCTTGGCGTTCTCACGACGCGTGGTGTCGACATCGCAAACGGCCAGCACCTGGCAGTCCTTTTGGCCGAGGAAATGTCCAAGGTGGCCGCTGTTCATCTTGCCGACGCCGATGAATCCGAGGCGGAGGCGGTCGCTTGGGGCCTGGAATGCGCGGCCGGATAATCCGGTCGCGGCCAAGGCGGCGGATGCGGCCATGAATCGGCGGCGATTGGGTCTGGTCATGGGAGGGGGTCCTTGGGAGGTCAATGGATCAAGCCCCAAAATTAACCGTCCAGATGGTTCCTGTCATGAAAATTTCATGCGATGCGATGTAATATTCCTTTCCTTAGGATGTTAGTCGAGTGAGGAGGATGACCAACCATGCTCACCCTGGCATCGGTGCTTACGCTGGCCATCGCCCTTGGGGCCGATGAATCCGCCTCGCGCCATTTCGAGACCAAGGTCCGCCCCCTGCTGGCCTCCAAATGCCTGTCCTGCCATTCGGCGAAGGCCGGCAAGGTCAAGGGAGGACTTGACCTCTCGACCGCCGAAGGACTGGCCAAGGGAGGCGCCACCGGCCCGGCGTTGAACCCCCGGGACCCCGATGGCGGCCTCATCATGAAGGCGGTTCGACATCTCGATGGCAACCTCAAGATGCCGCCCTCGGGCAAGCTGGCCGATGAGGCGATCAGGGAATTGGAACAATGGATTCGTCTGGGAGCCTTCTATCCCCATACCCCTCCAGCCTCCAAGACTGAGCCGCTATGGTCGTTAGCCCCGTTGGCCCGGCCATCGGTTCCCAAGCCCCGCGACGCCGGTTGGGCCAAGTCCGACATCGACAGGTTCGTCCGCGCCAGCCAGGAAAAGGCGGGTATCCGCCCCGTGGGTGATGCCGCCCCCGAGCGATTGTTCAGGCGCCTGTTCCTCGACCTGACCGGATTGCCGCCGTCGCCCTCCGAGGTGGAAGCCTTCCTCGGCAATCCAACCCGGGAGGCCTATGCCAGGGAGGTCGATCGTCTCCTGTCCAGTCAGGCCTTCGGAGAGAAATGGGGAAGGCATTGGCTTGATGTGGCGCGGTTCGCGGAAACGACGGGCAAGCAGGTGAACTTCAGCTATCCACACGCGTGGAGATACAGAAACTGGGTCATAGAAGCGTTCAATTCCGACATGCCGCATGGCGAATTCGTCACCAGGCAGCTTGCCGGAGACCTGATGGAGGAATCCAACCCGAAATCGCGCGATGCCAACCGTGTGGCCACGGGCTTTCTCGCCGTGGGTGCCAAGGCCCTCAACGAGCGAAACGCCGCGCAATTCGCGATGGACATGGCCGACGAACAAATCGACGCCACCACGCAGGCGTTTTTGGGACTCACCGTCGCCTGCGCCCGATGCCACGACCACAAGCACGACCCCGTGTCCCAGGCGGAATACACGGCCCTGGCGGCCATTTTCCGCAGCACCGACACCTGCTACGGCACAATCCGGGTCGTGCAGGCCCAACACCCCTCGCGTCTGCTCTGGCTTTCCGAATCCGCTCCGCCGGGCCGGGAACCGTTGTCGGCGGGGGAGATCGAAAGCCTCAAGAATCGATCCCTGTCGTTTTCCGAGGAAATCGAGAAGCTGAGAAAGTCGGATCCCGCCGCCGTTTTCAACAGCCTCCGGGGAGTCCGCCTCCGGCTCCAGCAGGGAGTCGTGCAAGGCAGGATCGACCTTTACCACGACAATGGCGAACCGAAGCGGTTGGCCATGGGCGTCAAGGATCGTTTCTTCCAGGTGGATGTGCCCATTTACGAGCGTGGTGAGATCGAACACCCGGGCGAAACCGTGAAAAGGGGCCTTCCCAGCCAGTTGGGCGGTTCGCCGGAACCAATCCGCAAAGGCAGCGGAAGGCTTGAATTGGCTCGCTGGATCGCTGGCCATCCATTGTCGGCGCGCGTGGCGGTCAACCGGATCTGGCAGAGGCTGATGGGCCGCGGATTGGTTCCCGGGGGAGACAATTTCGGATCCGCGGGAAATCCGCCCACCGACCCGGGCCTGCTTGATTGGCTTTGCTCCGAATTCCTGGCCCGGGGCGGTTCGACGAAAAGCCTCATCCGGCAAATCGTGACGAGCCGCGCCTATCAGCTTGGCCATGAAGCCGATCCGCTGGGCATGGAAAAGGATCCCGAGAACTCGACCTCCTGGCGGCATGAAAGGCGAAGGCTCGACGCCGAGGTTCTCCGCGACTGCCTGCTTGCGGTTTCCGGTTCGCTCGACAGGAACCCGCCCGCCGGAACCCTGCTGCCCCAGCCAAGCGAGGGGCCGGCGATGACCCCGATGGCCTTGGGACAGGGAGAAATCCAGACCCGAAAGCGCTCGGTCTACCTGCCCGTGATTCGCGACGGGGCACCCGAGTCGCTCGCCCTGTTTGATGGCGCCGATCCGAACCTCGTTGTTCCCGAGCGGCATCCCACCACGACTCCGGCGCAAGGCCTCTTCCTGCTCAACAACCCGGAGATGGCCAGGTGCTCCGAGGCGCTGGCCCGAAAGGCGCTTGAGGAACCGGGCACCGATGCCGAACGGGTCAACCGCCTCGCGATGGCGGTGTGGGGCAGGCCGGCAAGGCCTCGTGAAACCGAATCGGCCATCGCATTCCTTGAGGCCTTCGTCCTCAAGCGCGGAGGCCTTCCCTCTCGCGCCCGGGTTGATGCCTACTCGGCCCTGGCGCAGGCCCAACTTGCCTCGGCGGATTTCCTATTCGTCCCCTGAAACCTTGACGGAGTGCTGGAGATGCTGCATCGGCGAACCCTGATCTCCGCGGCCCCCTCGGGATTCGCCCTGCTGGCCCATGCCGCGCTCGGCGCCCGCGATGTCGGGGCGGCCGAATCGCCTCTGGCTCCCAAGCCGCCGCATCATGCTCCGCGCGCGAGCCGGGTCATTTTCCTCTGCATGGATGGCGGGCCAAGCCACATCGACCTGTTCGACCCGAAACCGGCATTGGCCAAGGCTGACGGCAAGACCGTCAATCGCGGCAGGTTGCTGGGCGCCAAGCTCTTCGCCTCCCCATTCAAGGCCCCCAAACGCGGGAAAAGCGGTATCGAAATCGGCGAGACCCTTCCCCATTTGGCAGCCCATGCCGACAAGCTTTGCGTCCTTCGCGGCATGCAAACCGACCAGCCAAACCATCCGCAGGCATTCCTGCAAATGCACACCGGTATTTTCCAGTTCCCAAGACCCAGCCTCGGCTCGTGGGTGCTCTACGGGCTGGGAACAGCCAACGCGAACCTTCCGGGATTTGTCTCGATCTCCCCGCCTGCCATCAATGGCGGAACGGCGAATCATGGAAGCTGCTTCCTTCCCGCGGTTTACCAGGGAACCAAGCTCGGACAGGCCGGCAGGCCGATGGCTTCGGCGCGCATACCCAACCTGACGCCACGGACCGCGTCGCGGCAGGACAGGCAAAAGCTCCAACTCGACCTCATTCAGGAATTCAACCGTCAGGCGACTCCGACAGGCCCGACCGACCCCGCTGTGGCCGGCCTCATCGACAGCATGGAACTCGCCTACAGGATGCAGAGCGAACTTCCCGGAGTGCTTGACATCGGACCGGAGGACGCGGCCACCCGCATGGCCTACGGGCTCGACGAAGACGCGTCGCGCAACTTCGGCCACCAATGCCTGCTGGCCCGCCGATTGGTGGAGTCGGGAGTCAGGTTTGTCGAGCTTTGCCAGCCGGGTTGGGATCATCACAGGGGAATTCGAGACGCCTTGTCGAACTCAAGCCAAGCGATCGACAAGCCGATCGCCGGCCTGTTGGCCGACCTTGATGCGCGGGGATTGCTAAAGGACACCGTTGTCGTGTGGGGGGGTGAATTCGGGCGCACGCCGACCAGCCAGGGAGGCGACGGCCGCGACCACAACAGCAAGGGCTACACGATGTGGATGGCGGGCGGCGGGCTCAAGGCCGGACATGTTCATGGATCAACGGACGAACTGGGGTTCGAGGCCGTCACAGGGCAAATGCATGTTCATGACTGGCATGCGACGCTGCTTCACCTTCTCGGACTCGACCATGAAAGGCTGACTTTCAGGCATGCCGGTCGCGACATGCGACTGACCGATGTGAAAGGCCGCGTCGAACAATCCATCCTGGCCTGAATTGTCGATTTGACCGGCACGGCCAGCCATCCCATCAATCCAAGCTAATATATAGTGTCCCTGTCCACCAACCCGGTCACCAAATCTTGGCGTTTATCCGTGCCGATGCTGACCCATGATGTTATAGTGAAGGGGATGGCATCGCGGTGTCCGCGATGGCTTGGAGCAACGCGGGCAACCTCCCCGCCCGCGCCGCAAGGACTACCGGCCCATAACCGGGCGCTGGTGACCGTGAGGCGTGACATGACCCAAATCGTCAAACCCGTGTCCCTGTCACCCTTGGCCATTTTGGCCCTTTCATTATGGATTGGCGCCCATGCCGGCGCCCAGGCCCCATCGTCGCAGGTGGCCAGCGACCGCAACCCGCCTGTCAATGACAGGATTGTCCCTGAATCCGTGGACGACCTGAAAAGCCTCCAGGAGCAGGTGAAGAAAGTGGTGGCCAAATGCCGGCCGACCACCGTGGGCATCTTCGTCGGGAATTCGGCAGGCAGCGGGGTGATGATCAAGAAGGAGGACGGATTTTATGTCCTCACGGCCGGGCATGTCTCGGGAAACGCCGACCGTGACTGCCAGTTGGTCCTGCCCGGCGGAAAAAGGCTCAAGGGGAAAACCCTGGGGGCGAACAACGGCATCGACAGCGGCCTCATCAAGGTCGTGGACAAGGGTGCCTTCGAGCATGCGGAATCCGGAAAATCGAAGGATCTCAAGGTGGGCCAGTGGGTGGTATCGATCGGCCATCCGGGTGGTTTCCAGCAAGGCAGGACTCCCGTGGTGCGCGTGGGCCGCATCCTGAAGGTCGACAGGAGCACCGTCCAGACCGATTGCACGCTGGTGGGTGGCGACTCGGGCGGCCCTCTGTTCGACCTCGAGGGCCGGGTCATTGGAATCCATAGCCGCATCGGGCTGAGCCTGAATGTGAATTTCCATGTGCCCGTGGACACCTACGACGAGACATGGGACAGGCTGGTGAAGTCGGAGGTGTGGGGAGGCACGGGCGGCTTCTTCGACCTTTTCCGATCCGGCCAAGCTGGATATTTGGGAGTGCAAGTAGCCCAAACCTCTGGCGGGCTGGAGATCGCCGAGGTCGTGGCCGAGTCCCCGGCGGCCAAGGCCGGGCTCAAGCCCAAGGACATGCTCCTGAAGATCGATGGCAAGGCGCTTTCCTCGCCCGACGAGTTGCCGAGACTGCTCTCGCGCAAGAAACCGGGTGACGAGATCAAGCTGGAATACAGCCGGGAAGGCAAGGCCAAGGAAATAACCGTGAAGCTGGCCAAAAGGCCGAGTTGACCCGACATGGGGGCACTGGACCAACGAATCCGAGGGGGAGTCCGATCCGATGAAAGGCATCCGCGCTCGCGTGTTCTGGGCCTTGTTGGTTCTGCCTTTCATGGCATGTGCCGCCCGGGCGGAAGATACCAAGGCGGCCGACAGGACCGTGTCGCTCAAGAACAGCACCCGGTACCTTTCGGCCTTCCAGAAGGTGGTTTCCGATGCCGCCAAGGCCACCGTTTCGGTGATGTGCGAAGGCAAGGTGGTCTGCCTGGGAACCGTGGTGAAGCCCGACGGACACATCCTGACCAAGGCGAGCGAAGTGCGCCACGACAAGGTGGTTTGCAAGCTTGCCGACGGCCGTTCGTTTCCGGCAACGGTCGTTGGAATCGATGAGAAAAACGACTTGGCGATGATGAAGATCGACGCCAAGGGACTGGCATGCGTGACCTGGGCGGACAGCAAGGTCGCCGAAGTCGGAAACTGGGTCTGCGTGGCGGGCGCCGGCGAGATACCGGCCGCCGCCGGGGTGGTGAGCGTGGCCACCCGCGAAGACAAGCTCCGGGAGCGCAACGCCCCCACCTCCAGCGGATTCATGGGAGTGACCCTGGGAGAGGGCGAACCCGGCCCCAAGGTTGAGGATGTCAAGGAGGATTCCCCCGCCGCCAAGGCCGGCCTCAAGGCCGGTGACATCATCCTCGAGGTGCGTGGGGGCAAGGTCGCCAAGGCCGAGGAGATGATCCGTTCCCTGTCGCGCACCCGGCCCGGGGATATCGTGAAGCTTAAATATCTCCGGGATGGCCAGGAAGCGGTCATTGAAGTGACGCTCGGCAAGCGCCCCGCGATGGGAGCCAACGCCCGCGGCGAAATCCAGAACGCCATGGGCGGATCCTTGAGCCACTTCAAGGGACCGTTCGAGAAAATCCTCCAGCACGACTCGGCGATCCGCCCCGAGGAGTGCGGCGGACCCCTGGTCGACCTGGCGGGCCGGGTTGTGGGGCTGAACATCGCCCGCGCGGGACGCGTCGAATCCTACGCCCTTCCCGGCGAACTCGTGGCGCAGCTTGTGCCGGACTTCATCGCCGGCAAATTCAAGGTCTCGGCCACGGCGGTCAAGCGGGCCAGCCCGGCTGAACTGGCGGAGCAGGCCCGAAAGGAACTCAAGAAACTGGAGGATGAACTCGAAGCCGCCAGGGCCCGCCTCAAGGAAATGAAGCTCGACCTCAAGAGCGCGCGGATCAACGGCGACCAAGGCGAGGAACGCAAGCTCAGCGCCAAGGTCAAGCGGATCATGGAGGAGATCGAGGGCATGTCCGAGCAGGTCGAGAAGGCCCGCAAGGAGCTTTCCTCCCTCGAAAAATCAGGCTCCTGAAACCCTGACACGCCCCGCGCAAGGCCCAGGCAACGCCGGCTCAATCGGCCTTGGTCACCACCAGGTTGTCGCGGTGGATGATTTCCTCCGAGGCCAGCGGACCTGACAACCGCCTGATATGTTCGGTTCGCATACCCCTCAACTTCTCGATCTCCACCGAAGGGTATTCCGTCAGGCCCCTGCCAATTTCCTCCCCGGCGGGATCCACGAGCCTGACGACGGCTCCCTTGCCAAACTCACCCTTGACGGCCGTCACCCCGATGGGCAGAAGGCTGCATCCCCTGCGCCGCACCGCCTCGCAGGCTCCGATATCAAGCACGACATCGCCGGATGGCTGGGCCGTGAATCCAAGCCAGCGTTTCCAGGCCGGCATGTGCTGCTCTAATTCGGGCAGGAAAAGGGTTCCTATGTCTTCGCCCGTCGCCAGCTTGTCGATCACGGATTCCTGCCCGCCATCGGCAAGGAACACGGCGGTACCCGATGCGGCGGCCAGGCGGGTGGCCTTCAGCTTGCTCCGCATCCCGCCGGTGCCCAACCTGCTGCGCGTGGCCTGCGCCAACCCCCGCACCTCGTCGACGCGTCGGACCAGCGGCACCCTTCGCGCGGCGGGATCATGCCTTGGGTCGGCGGTGAACAGGCCATTGACGCCGCTCAACAGCACCAGGGCATCGGCCTGAACCAGGGCCGCGACCATCGCGGCGAGCGTGTCGTTGTCACCGAAGCGGATCTCCGCGGCGGAAACGGTGTCGTTTTCATTGATGATGGGCACGCAGCCCATCTCGAAAAGGCTCGACAGGGTGTTGCGCATGTTCAGGTAGCGGACGCGATGGTCGAAATCCGCCGCGGTCAGCAGGATCTGGGCGACATGGCAGCCAAAGGGAAGGAAAGCTTCCTCCCAGGCCGTCATGAGGAACGGTTGCCCCACCGCGGCGCACGCCTGCAGGTTTCGCAACTCCGTCGGGCGTGTCGCCAGTCCAAGGCGTCCCATGCCGGCGCCGATGGCGCCCGAACTCACCAGCACGACCCTGCGCCCCGGCTTTCTCAGCCGGTCAACCTGCCCGGCGAGGGCCGCCATGCGACTCCTCGACAGGCTGCCAGACTCGTCGGCCAACACCTGCGTGCCCACCTTCACAACCACGGTGCGGGCCGCTTCCCAGGTCCGCCTTCGCCAATCGCCTTCCGCCACCAGGTCCATGCCCGTCCACTCCGGTTTCCCGATCGAAATGGTATGTTAGCGACTCAGGCGAACTCCTCCCGGGCTTGGGGGCCCGAACCGTTGAAAATCGAGGTTGGCAAGTCGGTAGGTCGGGCGCCTGTCGGCCTTTCCCTTGCCCATGAAAAGGGCTGCCTCCTGTCATGGGACAAGCACGGGGGCCTCGCCCTGCACGGCCCCGACCGTGAACCGGCCGCCTCCGCCATCCACCCCGGGCTCGCGGCGGCCTGCATCAGCGCGAATGGCCAATGCGTCGCCGTGGCCTGCCAAGACGGCATGGTGCTGCTTCTGGGAGAAGACCTGGCCACGCGCGCCAGCCTGCGCGTTGGCGGCCAGCCTTGCTCGGTGGCCATCGACCATCAAGGCCGGACCATCGCCGTGGGTTTGATGGATGGCACCATCGCGTTCATCAACCGCCAAGGAATCGAGGTAGGCCGGTTGGCCGCGCCCTGCGCGGCAACATCGATGGCCTTCGCGAACAGGCATCCATGGCTGGCCTTCGCGGGCTCCGCCGGAATGGCCGGCGCCGCCGATGCCAACGGTTCGCTCCGGTGGAAGGAGGGGTTGCCCCACCACCTTGGACCCCTGTCCATGGCGGCGGGAACAGGAGATTGGTTCGTGCCCCGAATGGGTGGTTGCGTGGCCCACTTCGGCCCCTTGGGCGCCCCCCACAAGGATGTCCCCGAAACTACGGGTGCCCGACTCGTTGCATGCGGCCACATGGCAACGAACCTTGCCATCGTGGAAGGCCGGTCGAAACTCAAGGCGACGGACAATCGGGGTGTAACGAAGGCCAGCGCGGAGTTCCCAGCCACCATCACCGCGATCGCGATGGACGGTACCGGCACAACCATCATGGCGGGCCTGGATGACAGGCGGATCCTTTGGATCCGCCCATGAGTCGCGGGGTTACTTGGCCGCCGTGAGTTCGGCGGCCAGGTCGCTGGCTCCGTACACCTTGTTCAAGGCCTCGACAATCGCCTGTGAGCAGACCGAAACGGCGCGGGCCTGCTCCTCGCTGAAGGCGAAATCAAGGACAAGCGACTGGATATTTCCGTCGAAGATCAATCCGACCACCTCGCCCTTCTTGTTGATGACGGGACTGCCGGAGTTTCCACCGATGATGTCGGCGGTGCAGACAAAGTTGTAGGGGGTGGCGAGGTCGAGCGCCGGCTTTTTCTTTTCCCACAACGGAGGCAGGTCGAAGGGGGGCTTGTTCTTTTGTTCGGCGGAACGCTTGAACAAGCCGTCGTAAGTGGTGAAGGGGGGCACCTTGGCGCCGTTCTCCTCATACCCCTTCACGACGCCGTAGCTGAGCCGCAAGGTGAAGGTGGCGTCGGGGTAGGTGGAGGTGCCGTCGAGGGCGAATTTCACCTTGGCGATCTGGTTGTAGGCCTGCCGCTTGACCTCCTCCACCTCGGTTTCCATGCGGCGACGCAATTCGCGGGATTCGGGATCAACGAGCTTGGCCAGGAGGATCATGGGATCGGTGCTGGCGTCGATCGCCGGCTTGCCACCCTCGTAAAGCTTCTTTCGCTCGGCGACGGACTTGAGCTTGGAGCCGCCGACAAGTTCCACGGCGCGGGCCTGGGGCGACTTGCCCGCCAGCACCTTGGCAACGAGCGGGTCGGACAGGCCCAGTTCACCGGCGAGGAATGTGAGGCTGTCGGCAAGCTTGACGATCTCGAACCCGTCGTAAACGGGTTCCTCGGAAAACAGTTCCAGCTCGAGGGGTTCCTTGTTCGAATCGATGAATTCGCGCAGCCTGTCCGCCTGGGGCTTGGACTTTTCCTCCGCGGCGCGCACCAGCGTGCGGGCGACGCCGAACAGGTCGGAGAGGAACGCCGAGCCGCCCTCGAGCAAGGTGTAGCGGCGGATGATTTCGGCGCGCACCTTGTGGGCCTTCTCGACCTTGTCCCAGGCGCCGACAGCCTCCTTGAGCTTGGGGTCGGCGGCGGCGGCATCGCGAAGGCGTTTTTCCTCCGCGGCCTTCCGGGCCATCAGTTCGGGGTCGAGCAGGCCGCCCAGACCGCCAACGCGCGCCTTCCGGCTGTTCTGGATGCTGAAAAGCATCTCCTTGGCCTGGCGGGCATTTTCCTCACTGCGGGCGCTGAAAGCCGCCAGCAGCACCTCGAGCCTGTAGAGGCGCTGCATCAGGAACGGAAAGCCGATGTCGCGGGTGTAGGCAAGCTCGGCCATGGTGGCGAGGCGGTTGGTGCGGCCGGGGTGACCGGAAACGAACACCAGTTCCTTGTCGGCGCAGCCATTCTTGCTCCATGAAAGATGGTGCTTGACCTTGGCTGGCTTGCCATCCTCGTAAACACGGAAGAAAGCGACATCCAGGTCGAAGCGGGGGTACTCGAAGTTGTCGGGGTCGCCCCCGTAAAAGGCGATCTGCTGCTCGGGGGCGAAGACCAGCCTCACATCGGTGTAACGCTTGAAGCGGTAGAGATGATACGCGCCACCCTGGTAGAGCGTGACGACATTGCAGCGAAGGCCGGTCTTCTTGTTCTCCTCGTTCTCAATGCCGTTGATGGCGGCCCTGCGGGCCTTGAACGCCTCATCGGCGGAAAGGCCGTCCTTCACGGCGCCGTTCACGCGGGCGGTGACATCCTCGATGCTTTCAAGGACATTGAGTTCCATCGCCTCGCACTTGCTTTCCTCGGCGCGGGTCTTCGCGTAAAAACCGTCGCGGTAGTAATTGCGGTCCTTGGTGCCCAGCTTCTGCAGGGCGTCGGAGGCGACATGGTGGTTGGTCATGACCAGGCCATCGGCGGAGACGAAGGAACCCGAACCGCCGGAGTTGAACCTCACGCTGCTTTTCTGGACATGCTCCAGCCAAGCCGCGTCGGGCTTGAAGCCGTGCCGTTCGGCCAGCCTCGCCAGTGGCGGGTTGTTGAAAAGCCACATGCCCTCGTCGCCCAGGAGGGCCGGTACGGAAATGGTCGTCGCCGCCATGGCCAAAAGCACTCCACGCATCCAAGTAATCCAGTTCATCTCGGTTCCTCCAGCGAAACGGGTCGGGATCTTTCCGGGTTCTTGCGGTTCACCAGAACGAGGGCCGCCATCAGCACGGCAAACAGCGCCAGCGAGAGCACCTCGAGCCAAGGTCCCAAAGGCTCGACAAGTGAGCCCCATTCTAGTGACTTCTTCAGGGGCGGGGCGAACTCAAGGAAGGCGATCAGGACACCACCCAGGCTGCCCCCGGCGATGTATCCGGAGGCCAGCAGCACGCCCGGCGCCGATTCCGACTTCGCGATCTCCTCGGCGTCATCGCTGGCGGCCGAACCGCGGCGGCCGAACCAGTCGGCCGCCCAGCGAGCCAAGCCACCCACGAAGATGGGCGTGGTGGCGGCCATAGGAACATACACGCCGACCGCGAACGCCAGCGATGACACTCCGCACAGTTCCAAGGCCACGCTCACCATGGCGCCGAGGATGATGAGGGTCCAATTCAGGTCGCTATTGAGCAGGCCGTTGATGATGATTCCCATCACCTGCGTCTTGGGGGCGGGAAACTTCATCTTCACCGGTTGCGGCTCATTCCTGAAGGCAAGGCCGCCGGTCGCGGGATCCACGAGGTATTCACCGGGAGGCACCTTGGCCAACACGGCGTTCAGTTTCGCGGTGAGGCCGGCCGGGTCGGCGGCCGTTGTCTTGGCCGCCTGCTCGGGGTCGAGGGCCCGCACCACGCGATAGGTGAGTCCGTTCACCTGGGCGGTGGAAGGCAGTGAGGGCGCCAAGGCCGCCAAGCCCGCAACGGGCGTGCCGTCGGCGACCCAATTGTCGCGGGAATCGAATTCCCCGGTGATCGAGGGATCGACGAGAAACCGCGCCCGGAATCCGTCATCGACCAGGTATCGCGCCCGTTTGAGGCCCGCGACGGCCTTGACGGCCTCGGGACCGGGCCGCCAAACCTTGTACGACTTGCCCTCATGGGTTTCGGTCGCGGTCATCTCGGCCGCATAGGCGCGGAGGTCGGCCTCGGGCAGGTTGCGGGTGCTGTGAACGACGCCGGCGCTGTTGAAAAGAAGGAGCGTGCCGCCGATGACCAGGGCCGAGGTGAGCGCGCCGATGATGATGGCCACCTGCTGCAGCCACGGCGTCCCGCCGACCAAAAAGCCCGTCTTGAGATCCTGGGAGGTGGTTCCGCCGTTGCTCGCCGCGATGCAAACGATGCCGCCGATCGAAAGCGCCAGGAGGGCATCGCGCGGACCGACCATGCCCAGGCCCAGGAAAATGAGACAGGTGAGCAGGAGCGTGGCGATCGTCATGCCTGAAATCGGGTTGCTCGACGAGCCGATCTCACCCGTGAGGCGCGATGAGACGGTCACGAACAGGAACCCGAAGACAAGCACCAAAAGGGCCCCGACAAGGGCCGACCAAACGCCCACCTCGGGGGCGAGGAACGCCGTCAAGGCGGCCAGGAGCGCCAGCAGTCCCCCCCAGACGAAGGCGGGCGGGAGGTCGCGGCGGGAGGATCCTTCCCGTTCGTCCGATCGCGCCCCGCGCTGGCCACCCAGGGTGGATAACGCGGCGCCTATGATCAGCGGCAGGGTCTTGATCATGCTGAAAACGCCCGCGGCGGCCACGCATCCAGCCCCAAGGAACCTCAGGTAGGTTTTCTCGATGTCACCGGCCTGAAGGATGCCGATGGGCTTGGACGCCGGGGCCAGAACATCCGGCCGGCCATCGCCGAAGAACGCCACCGCCGGAACGATCACCAGGCCGCCCAGCACCGAACCGGCCAGCATGAGGGCGCTGACACGCAGGCCGATGATGTATCCGACGCCAAGCAACTCGGTGGCGAGGTCGCCGGAGACGCGGGCCACGCGCGAGAATTGGTGCAGCGGCAATTCGGCGCCGGCCTTGAGCAGTCCCATCGCCTCGGTGGCGAACTTGTGGACGATGGCCACAGTGAATCCGAGGAAAACCGCGCCTCCCTGGGCTCCGCCCCTCTCTCCCGACTCGAGGACCTTGGCGCAGGCCGTTCCCTCCGGATACAGAAGTGTGCCGGGTTGGCCGGCCGAGCCGTGCATCTTTTCAATGAACAGCTTGCGCAGCGGGATCATCATGAGGATGCCCAGCACGCCGCCCAAAAGCGAAACAACCATCACCCGGGGAAGGTCCAGGTCGAAACCGATGAGCATGAGGCCGGGCATGGTGACGCCCACGCCGAAGGCGATCGACTCGCCGGCGCTGCCGGCGGTCTGGATGATGTTGTTCTCGAGCACGCCGGTGCGGCGGGTCAGGCGGGCCGACTCGAGGAGGCGGAACAGGGTGATGGCAAGCACGGCCACCGGGATGCTGGCGGAGACGGTGAGGCCGACCTTGAGGACCAGATACAGCGAGCTGGCGCCGAAAACGAGGCCGAGGGCCGTGCCGGTGATGATGGCGCGCAGGGTGAACTCGGCGGCGCGATCCGAAGGATTGGTCTGCATGAACCGATTCCCTCCATGCATGGCGGGGTCGAGGCCAGGTCAGAACTCCGGTCGGGACCGGGGGGCGAACTCAAGGCCGGGTTCGCCCGGTATCACCTCGCCGATGCGCCAGGCCTTCTCGCCCAGCCGTTCCACCTGGTGGATGATGCTGTCGGCGAAATGGTGGCTGCACACGATGACGAAGCCGATTCCCATGTTGAAGACACGGAACATTTCCGCCTCGGAAACTCCGCCGAGCTTTTGCAGCCAGCTGAAAAGCGGCGGAATTGTCCACGAGCCGGGCCAGAGCCTCACCCGGCATCCTTGGGGAAGGATTCGCGGCACATTACCCTCAAGCCCCTCGCCCGTGATGTGCGCCAGGCCCCTGACCGTCCGCTTCTTGACGGGGTAGTGGCGCATGAGTTCGACAACCACCCGGGCATAGATCCGGGTCGGTTCAAGCAGGGCGTCTCCGACGGTACGCCCCAGTTCCTCGACATGGGTTTCGGGCCTGAGGCCGGCCCGCTCGAAGACGATCTTGCGGGCCAGCGAGTAGCCATTGCTGTGCAGGCCCGAACTGGCCAATCCGATCACGGCGTCACCGGGGCGGATTTTCTTTCCCGTCACCAAACGGTCGCGGTCGGCGACGGCCAGGCAGAAACCGGCAAGGTCGTAGTCGCCCGGCTTGTAGACATCGGGAAGGATGGCCGTCTCGCCGCCGACCAGGGCGCATCCGGCCTGCACGCACCCCTCGCTCACCCCCTTCACCAGCGACTCGACCAGGGCCGGGTCGTCCTTGGGTATGGCGATGTAATCGAGGAAAAACAACGGCTCGGCGCCGGCGCACAGGCAATCGTTCACCGACATGGCCACGAGGTCGATGCCCACCGTGTCGTGGCGGTTCATCATGGCGGCGACCTTGAGCTTGGTGCCGACGCCGTCACATCCCGAAACCAGGACAGGATGCTTGTAATTGCGGTTGAACAGCCGGGAGTTGAAGTCGAGGCTGAACAGGCTGGCGAATCCCCCGAATCCATCCATCACCCGGGGTGTATGGGTTCGGCGGACCCAGCGGGCCATGCCCGCGAGGGTTTTGTCGTACAGGTCGAGGTCGAGGCCGGCGGCCTTGTAGTCAAGGCCGCCGGCTGGGGATTCGCTCATGCCATTAAGATAGGCGCCGGAAAGGCCTTGGGAAGAGCTGAAGGGCTAGCGGCTGATCCGCAAGCCTCCGCCCTTCACCGTGGATTCCACCTCGGCGGCGGTCACCCAGGCGAAATCACCGGGAATCGAATGCTTGATGGCGCTCATCGCCACGCCCCAATCAAGGCCCTTCTGCGGGTCGTTGTCGAGAAGGCCGTGGATGAGTCCGGCGGCGAAACTGTCGCCGGCGCCCAGGCGGTCGACAATCTCCACCTTGTAGGACCGGGTGCGCAAGACGCCCTCCCTGCGCCACAGAATGGCGGTCCAGTCGTTGAGCCAAACCAGCGGGTTTTCCCGCAGGGTGATGGCGATGGTCGGGGTTCCGAACCGCTCGTTCACCCTGGCCGCGGCGGACTCGTAGGTGTCCGCCTTGATCCCGAAAACCTTCTCGATGTCCTCCTCGGTGGTGATGAGGACATCGCAGAACTCCATCAGCTGGCCCATGCAGGCCCCAGCCTCGGAGGGACTCCAGAGCTTGTTCCGGTAGTTCAGGTCCATGGAGACCCTCAGGCCCGCCTTGCGCGCGGCCCGGCAAGCCTCGAGCGTGGCCTCGGCGGCCGACCCCGAAAGCGCCGGCAGGATACCGGTGACATGGAACCAGCGGCAACCCGCGAAAACGGCTTGCCAATCCACCATGCCCGGCTTGATGGCGGCGATGGCGGAATTTTTGCGGTCGTACAGCACGCCGCTGGCGCGGGGCGCGGCGCCGAATTCGAGAAAATACAGTCCCACGCGGTCTTCGGAGGTGAACAGCACATGGGATGTGTCCACACCCGCCTCCCGGGCGTGGTTGGCCACCAGCCTGCCCAGCGGGTTGTCCGTGAGCCTGGAAACCCACGAGGTCTTGCGGCCCAGACGGGCCAGACCGACGGCGGTGTTGAGTTCCGCGCCACCGACCTGCACATCCAGCGAACGGGCCTGCTCAAGCCTGCGGAGGCCCGGAGGCGCCAGCCTGATCATCGACTCGCCGAAAGTCACGCAATCAAAGGCCATCGGTCTTTCCCCTTCCGGATCATCGCGAATTCTCCATTGGAAAGCCGCGGCGCGCGGGAAACAGTTGGATTGATTCTTCCATGTTATTCACGAATCCGCGACCGTCCCGAGTCACTTGGATGGGGGCGGATCGTTTCGGTCCATGGCGTTTTCATAATCAGCCAGTTTCTTGTGCAGGGTGTTGCGGTTGATGCCGAGGCGCTGGGCCGCCTTCACCTGCACCTGCTCGCAATCGCCCATCACCTGCTCGATGAGTTCCCGCTCGATGTCGCCCACCAGGCGGTCGTGCAGGGCCCCCTCGGGCAGCGTCTGGATTCCCAGCCTGACAATGTGCCTGACCATCGACGGCAGGTCGGTGCCGCGGACGCGCGACGACGGCGCCGGCTTGTACCGCCTCTCCGAGCGGCCCGGCAGGCCGATGGCAACGGGGTCGAGCGCCCCGCCCCGGCACAAGACAACGGCTCGGGCCATGTAATTCTCAAGCTCGCGGACATTGCCCGGCCAATCGTGCCCCAAGAGCACGGGTTCGACCGCCGGCGTCCATTCCGGGGTATCCACGCGGTTGATCTCGGCATGGCGGCGCATGAAATGCCTGGCCAGGTCGGGAATGTCGCTTTTCCGTTCCCTCAGGGGCGGCAGGTAAACAGGCACGACATTGAGGCGGTAGTAGAGGTCGTCGCGGAAGTGGCCCGCCTCGACCTCGTCCTCCAAAAGCTGGTTGGTGGCCGCGACCACGCGGACATCCACCCGGATGGTCTTGCTTTCGCCGACGCGCTCGAACTCGTTCTCCTGCAGCACGCGCAGCAGCTTCACCTGCAGCTTGGGCGACATGCTCGATATCTCATCAAGGAATATCGTGCCGCCGTGCGCCGCCTCGAACCTGCCCGCCTTGTTCTCGATGGCCCCCGTGAACGCCCCCTTCACATGCCCGAAAAGCTCGCTTTCAAGCAGGCTCTCGTTCAGCGCCCCGCAGTTCACCCGCACATACGGGCCGTCGGACCGGTTGGACAGCGTGTGGACCGACTTGGCGATCAGTTCCTTGCCGGTTCCCGTCTCCCCCACGACGAGGACGGTGGCCTGGGTCGGCGCCACGCGCCGGACAAGCCGGAAAATTCTTGTCATCGCGGGGCCCGATCCGACCACTCCCGGCAGCGGCGCGTCTGGATCACCTGGAACGGCTGGGTGCGGACGATTCACGCGCTCGCCACCTTTCGTGCCGGGGGTTGTCCGCCCGCGACGGTGCCAAGGCATCGAACCAGGGCGATGTGCAGCGCCTCGACGATGGCCTCCCGCGGGGATTCCAGGCATCCGTCGATGCGGTCGACCAGCGCCGTGAAGCTTTCCTGGATCCGGGCCAATTCACGCGAAACGGTGGACTCGGTGGTCGCGAGCGCCACGGCCGCCTCCTTCTGGTTGAGTCCATGGCGGAACCGCAAGTCGGCCAGAGCCCGTTGGCGGTCGGTCAGCGTGACAAACCAGGCATCGAGGGCCTCGTTGGCATCGAAAGCGCCACCCAGGTCTTCACCAGCGACGGCAACGGGAGGGCCGGGCCAATCATCCTCATGGTCCAGCGGAAAAGGCGAGCGGCCCCTGCGGCGCAACTTGTCGACGCAAAGATTGCGGAAGGTGGCGACCATCCATGGCACCAAAGGCTGGCGACCGGTGTACGAGTGAAGGCGACCGGGGCCGCTGGCACCCGCCAGCAACTGCCCCCAAAATTCGTCAATGGCCTCCTGACGGG
Organism: Planctomycetota bacterium; assembly: GCA_016873225.1. Lineage (GTDB taxonomy): Bacteria > Planctomycetota > Planctomycetia > Gemmatales > Gemmataceae > REEB421. The sequence continues at coordinate 117,337 of VGXS01000001.1, forward strand.
CCGATTCGTCCCTCGGGAAGGCCCGCAACGCCTTGGCGGCCAACCGTTCGGTGAGAAAACGCCCCTCGCGGGCGACCGTGGCGCCAACCAGATGCCCCCAAGCCCTGTCACGGGTGGACCGGCCCTCGGGATCGTCCCAGAGACAGGCCCGGGCCAGCCACCAATCGGCAAGATGAAAGTTGCCGCCGGAGGAATCGGCAGGATGGGAGATTTTTTGGTGGGTTTGGGCCAGGGATTGGGCCATGTAAGCCCGGGAAAGGGGGAGGCCGGGCCACAAAACGCGGCCGGCGTGAAACAGTCGGCTCTCGGATGGTAGCTGCATCGAGAGCGAGGCTCTCCAGGCTGGACCAACGGGAAATCTTGGAAAGGCGCGATTGATTATCACCGCATGCGGCGGATCCAACCCTCCCGGTGCCCTCCCATCAATCTATCGCCAGGACGACGCGGCCGCCATGGTCCTTGTGCCCGAGGAACTCCTTTGCCTTCACGCCATGCTGTGAAGTAGGATAGCTCCAACAGATCGCACCTTGCCGGTGTTTTCCCAAAAGGAAAGCTGGCGGTGCCGAAACATGGGAGTTCCTCCTCATGAGCAAATTCAAGCAGCAATGCCCGGGTTGCGAAGAGTTGATCACGCTTGACACCTCGCTCGTCGGCAAGAAATTCACCTGCAAGAAGTGTCAGTTCCGCTTTGTCGTCGAGGATCCGGCCAACCAGTCGGACGACGATGAGGATGACGCGCCGGAAGAACCTGCTTCGAAGAAAAAAGGCAAGAAGGGCGACAACAACACCACCTTGCTGCTGGCCGCGGGGGGCGGCGGGGTTGGCCTGATCGTCGCCGGGGTGGTTTTGTATTTTGTGCTCTTTTCCGGCGGAGGCAGTCCCCCGCCCGCGCCGCAACCTGTTAACCAGCAGGCCAAGGCCAATCCCCCCGGCGTGGTTCCCCCGCCGGGAACCGAAGGGGGCGCTCCGGGCGCCAATCAAAATCCGGGCGGACCGGGTATGCCCAATCCGATGGAGGGCGGTGTTGCAAAAGAGGGTGGACCGCAAGGCCAACCGGCCGTTGACGGCAAGCCGGCGCCAAGAAATGTCGGCGCCGTGAGGATCGCCAACGACACGGGCCTTGACCCGGCCAATTTCCTGCCAGCCGACACCCAGGCGGCGCTTGCCGTGCACCTCGACCGGGCCCGGTCGGGGCCCCTCGGAGCGATCCTCTTCAACATGCCGGGAACGCTTGATCTCAACGCGATTTCCCAGGCCTGGGGCCTTGATGCCGGCTCCATTCAGCAGGTTGCCGTGGGCATGAACCTCGAGGCTCCATGGACCCTTTGCGTCTTCAAGTTTCACGCCCCCGTCACCACCGAGCAATTTGCGACGCTTTGGAAGGCCCAGCCAGTCAAGGTTGGCGGCGGCCGAGATGGCAAGGACACCATCCATGTGCTTGGTATCGACCTCGACACAAGCACGAACCTGGCGGCGAGGCTTTCATTCTTGATGACGCCCTCCCGTCGCCCGACGGCACCCCTGGCCTTCTATCACTACGACCCGCACACCGTGGTGCTGGCCGACCGCTCACGCCTTGAAACCTATGTGAAGAATGACATCGCGGGCCTCAAGCTGGATGCCCCGCCGCCCGCCGCCAAGCCGACCGCCGGCGTGGGTGGTTCGCCCGTCGGCGCGCCGCCCGGCATGCCACCCGGACTGCCTCCGGGCGCCGGTTCTCCAGGCGGAGAGGGGGCCCCCGGTGGAGCGCCTCCCGCCGATGACATGCCGCCTCCTCCCCCACCCCGATTCCTGAACCTGCCCCAAGCCGCCATGGAAGCTCTCAATGGCGTGGAATCGCTCACCCTGGATCCACAAGTCACCTTTTACGCAAGCCCGGAGGCGCTGAGAAATCCCCTGCTGCATCCATCCCTCAAGGATGGATTCGTCAAGCGGATGATGACGGGCGACCTGCTGATCCTTGGCGTGCTGAAACCCGAGACATTGTCGCTGGCCGCCAGCCTCCACCAATTCCAGCCGGATTCCGTGAGCATGGCCGTCTTCACGGGAATGGAGAACCCGCCGCAGGTGTTTGGCGGGATACTTACCGCGGCGCTGAAGTTCATGCTCCGCAACTCCCGACTTGATGTGAGCATCGCCGGCGCCCCGGGTGGAAATGCCGGTGGTATTCCCGGTGGCCCCGCTCCCGGCGGATTGCCCCCCGCCGGACCTGGCGGTCCAGACGGTGGCGAAGGGGTTGGTGGCTTTGTCGCTCCCGGCGGTTCGGCGCCGGGGGGCGCTGGCGGCGATGGCTCGGCAACCGGTGCCGGGCGCAATGGCACCATCAGCTTCAACGCCAGGAAAACCGGGGGCGAACTCCGCGTTGAGCTGAAGCGAGTGCCCCCGGAAGCATTCAACGGCATGATGGAATACATTCGCGGCGTCATCGTTCAAGGCCGCGGCATGGCGGAAACATTCCAGCCTCGAAACGGCATCATGGAACTGGCCAACGCCCTGCGGCGCTACTCGGGTGAAAAGCAGGGTTTCCCAAGGGGAACCATCGGCACCGACCGCCCCGACCTCCGTTTGAGCTGGTTTGTCGATGTGCTGCCTTACCTGGCCGGCACCGACTATGCCGGATTGGCCAAGCCCCTTGTGGACAAGGGGCTTTCATGGCGCGACAGGGAATTTGAAACCGTCGCCGCGCTGCATATTCCCGCCTTCGTCAACACGGCAACCGCGACGAACACCCCGCGGGTCCAACTCACTTCGGTTCGCGAGTCGCTTGGCGCCACCCACTTTGTCGGCATCTCCGGGTTGGGCCTCGACAGTCCATCCTTCGGCGTGGGCTCCGATACCGGCAAGTTCGGGGTTTTCGGTTACGACCGCGCGACCAAAATCACCGATATCAAGGACGGTCCGGAAAACACGATCGCCGTGATCCAGGTGCCAAGCACCTCGCAGGGTCCCTGGGTGGCCGGGGGAGGCAGCACCGTTCGGGGCGTGCCGGAAGGAGCCAACCCGGTTGAATCATTCGTATCCGGCGAATTCGAGAATCCGGCGACCAAGAAAAAAGAGAAGGGAACCATGGCCATCATGGCCGATGGCCGCATCCGCTTCATTCCCGCCACGATCAAGCCCGAGACATTCCGCGCCCTGTGCACGATCGCCGGGGGAGAAAAAATCGAAAAGCTCGACGCGGAAGCCCCGCTTGTTCCCGGCGGAAAGTGATCGGTCTCCGCACTTAGCGATTCAGCCGTGGGCTTGCGCGGGCAAGCCCGCGGCTGCCAAGGCCTCAGAATTCCCCTTCCCAGATGGTTGGAACCACAAACACCTTGCCGTCGCCGATGCGCCCGGTTCGCGCCGCCCTGACGGCCCGCTCCGAGACCTCGTCTACCCAGTCGGCCGGAACCGCCAGCGAAATTTCGACCTTGGGCAGGAATGCCATGCTGTACTCACCGCCCAGGTAGCGGTCGAGGTATCCCTTTTGGCGGCTGTAACCCTTCACCTCGCGGACCACGCAGCCGGAAAGCCCTTCAGGTCCCAGCTTGTCGGTGATGGCCTGGAGCACCGCTTCGGCCCTGAACGGCCGCACGACCACCGTGACTTGCCGCCAGGCGGGCCTGCCGGGGCTCATAGCGGCAGCACCGTGAGGGATGGTTCGAGCTTTCCCAGGCCCGAAAGAAGCAGGAGATGCTGTCCCGGCTCGACGAGGCCCAGCGCCAAGGCGTGATGCCGGGCCGTCGCCTTGGGCCGGTCGAACTCCTCCTGGGTGATCACCCTCGGAATGACACCCCACAGCAGGCTCATCCTCCGGGCGACCCGCTCGTCGGTGGTGAGGGCCACGATCGGGGCCGACGGACGGGTGCTGCTGATGATGGCGGCAGAGGTTCCGCCCTTGCTGCGCACCATGATGGCCCTCACACGCAGGTCCTGGCTCAGTTGCGCCGTCGACCGACCGATGGCCCTCCGCAGCGAAACGGCATGCATGCGGTCGGCGATGTCTCCACGGGCCGCCGGTTGCCGGAACCCCGTCTCCAGCGATTGCCAGGCCTCCACCTTCCGGCAGATTCGGTCCATGGTCCTGACGGTGTCGATGGGATACTGTCCGCGGGCCGTTTCGGCCGAAAGCATGACGGCGTCGGCCCCGGCAAACACCGCGGTTGAGACATCAGACGCCTCGGCGCGGGTTGGCCTCGGCTGCGAAACCATTGATTCAAGCATTTGAGTGGCCACGATCACAGGCTTGGACTTGGCGCGCGCCTTCTCGATGATGTCGGCCTGGATGATCGGCACCATCTCAAGGGGCATCTCGACCCCGAGGTCGCCACGCGCCACCATCACCCCGTCGGCGGCCTCGAGGATGCCGTCGAGCGATTCGATCGCCTCGGGCTTTTCGATCTTGGCGATGATGGGCGTGCTTCGGCCCGCCGCGTCGATCACCTTGCGAAGGTCCACGATGTCACCCGGCCGGCGGACAAACGACAGCGCCAGCAGGTCGACCCCCTGCTTGAGCAGGAAATCGGCGTCTTCCTTGTCCTTGGAGGTGAGAGCCGCGGTTGACAGGTTCGATCCCGGAAGGTTCATCCCCTTCTTGTCGCCCAGGGTGCCGCCATGGATCACCCGGCAATGAACCTCGCTTCCCTCGACGCGCAGGACGCGCAGCTCCAAAAGCCCGTCATCGAGCAGGATCCGCGCATCGGGACGCACATCCTGGTGAAGGTTGGCGTATTGCGAGGGAACAACCAAATCCGATCCGGGAACATCACGGGTGGTCACGACGATTTCGGCGCCCGCCTTCAGGACAACCGACCCGCCGGGAAACAAACCGACCCGTATCTTCGGGCCGCACAAGTCACCAAGGATGGCGATGTGCTTCCGGGTCTGGTGCCCCAGTTGCCGGATACGGTTGATCACCTCGAGGTGCTGCTCTTGCGTTCCGTGCGACAGGTTCAGCCGGAAAACATTGACGCCGGCTTCCACCAGCGCGGCAAGCATGCCGGGTTCCCGGCTGGCGGGGCCAACGGTGGCGACGATGCGCGTGCGGCGGTCGTGAACCATGACTGGCCCTCCTGGGCGGGGAGAGGAGGCAAGGATAAGCTGTGGACTACCTGTCGGCGGGTCAAGGGCGCTTCGAAACGAAAGCCGAAAGCCTGGCACCAATTTCACGGATTTGGCGGCCGCATTCCTTCCGAGCTGCGGCGAATTGCGCCACTTTCGGTGAATCGGTTCCCTTGAGGTAATCAAGGATCACGGCTTCGGCCATCATGAAGGCATCGCATTCCCGCTCGAGCACCGGCGCGATTTCGGGCGGAACCACCGTCAGGCCGTTGCGGTCGCCATGAAGGAGATCGCCCGGACGGATGACAAGCCCGCAAACGCGCACGGGAATGCCCAACTGAGGAAAGTGGCAGTAGCCGTGGGCGCCCTGGGTTCCCGTGACAAAGCAAGGAAAGCGCAGGGGTTCCACCATTTGGATGTCGCGGCCGGTGCCCGATGTCACCAGACCAACCGCTCCGAAGCGCTGGTAGGTCGTGCAGAGGATTTCCCCGAATGTGGCGGCTGCTGGCGGATCGTCGAGGTCCTGGAACACCACGACGGCCGGGCCGGGCAGATTTGCGAAGGTTTCCAACTGTTCCTCGATGCCGCCATAGGCCGCTCCGTCGGGGGGCGGCATGGCGGAGCGGAATGTCGCGGTGGTGGCGTATCCGACCATGGAGGGCAACCCGGGGAAACAGGCCTGAAGCCGTGAATCGGCATAGCCGGAGGCCTTCGACCTGAGCCCCGCCAACTCGATCACATTGCAGACCGTGGGCGTATCGAATCGAGCCAACCCCTTGAGGTCAATCATGGCCATCGTCCTTTCGTGATTTGTCTTGTCGGCGGGCCGGACTCGCCCAACAATAACAACATGAAGGGCTTTCTGCTTGTTTACCTGATCTTTTCAATCGGTTGGCTGGTGCTTGCCGTGGCTCTCCTGATCGGCTTGGTCGACCCGAACCTGCCGGGCGCCAGCTTTGAGTGGGACGGCCAGATGATTTCCGCCGGTTGGCTGGCCCTGATGCTTGGGCTGTACAACCTGGCCCGGTGGTACAGCCGGTGGAGTTTCTCGGAAATGCGGCGGCAGGAATCCGGATTTAACCGTTGAGGTGCGCCATGCAGCGATTCCGTCTGGTGATGTTGGCAATCCTGATGGCCGGCCTGGCCGGCGTCTCCCAAGGACAGGACGCCAAGAAGAAAAACGCCAAGGTGGCGCCAACCGTCGAGGGGAAGTCGCTGGGCAACGGCGTGTTCACGGGTGTCGTGAAGGATCCGCCCGAAGGCAACAGGGTGGTGATTCGTCAGATTCCGTCCGTGAAGGCGACCCAGCCGATGCCAGCGCCCATGCCCAAAGGGAAAGGAAAGGCCCCCGCGGACGCCAAGGGCAAATCGGATCCGACGGAATACGCCTTCACGGTGGCAACCGGCGCCCCGGTTGTTTTCCGGGTGCTGCCCGAGGCCTTTGATGATAAGGGCGACATCATCAAGCCAACCCCGGAGCAGCTTCAGAAACTGCGTTCCGGCGGCCTGCCTGGCAAGCTGGAACAGGTGCGCACCGGCATGGTCCTTCGCCTGACTCAAAAAGGCGAAACGGTGAACCGCGTCGAGGTGATTTCCGAGGTGGACCAACCGCTTTCCAAGCAGGCGAAAACCCCGGCAACGCCCAAGAAAAAGTAGTCTTCCGGGTTGCCGAGGCAGGTACCGCCAGATATTTTGATATTTCATAGCGGGGCGTGGCGCAGCCTGGTAGCGCGCTTGGTTCGGGACCAAGAGGTCGCAGGTTCGAATCCTGTCGCCCCGACTAGCCAAGCCATACCCTACAATTATTTTGATCGAAATCATTTTTCAGGCCAATATTACTGATATTGGCTCGATATTTTTTGTTGATTCAACCTCTTTCATTTACATAATCTTCATGAACTTCATGTCATGTCGCATGAAGTGATGGGGTGGCTCGTTGATTACCTCATTCTTGGAAGAAGGAAATCGTCGATCACCCGGACGGAAGACTGGCCTCCGTTAAGGGAATGCAATCGTCGACATTCAAGCGGGCCCGCCTCGCGCTTAGAGCAAAATTCAAATAACTGACCTGCTCAAGACCTCAGCACCCGCCATCATTCCGTTAGCCCTTTCATGTCCCTGAAGCGTCGAACGGCGCGTGTGACCTTTCAACTGGCGCTAGATTATTGAATGTCTGCGAGGGCCCCTCACTTCGTTCAGGGCTCCTAAGCATCGTCAGCCTTTGTCTGGCATCATTTTGAGATTCGTTCATCGCTAACGAGCCCCCAGCGAAGTGAGGGGCGAGTCGATCTGCGGACGCCCATCATGTCGCAAAAGCCCAAACAGTATTTGATTAATCCGGTTAGGAAATGCCGGATATTTTTATCGTTTTGACGGCAAAAAACCTCTAGTATATCATTCTCGATCTACCATTTTTCAAGGACCATTGACATGAAGACTTGGCACTTGTTCCTGCTGCCCTTGATTGCAGAATTCATTATCGGTTGCGGGAGTGCGGAGAATAAGTCCAAGGAAATCGCCAGCAGCAAGGGAATCTCCAATAGCAAAAGATTCGCCAGTAGCAAGGGAAACGCCAATAGCAAGGAAATGACCAACAGCATCGGCATGAAGCTGGTGCGGATACCCAAGGGCAAGTTCATGATGGGTAGCCGCGAAAGGGAAGTTGGAAGAGAAGATAATGAAACCCAACATGAGGTGATTTTGACAAAGGATTTTTACCTTGGAATCTATGAGGTCACTCAGGCCGAGTACGAAAAGGTGATGGGTAACAATCCAAGCGAATTCAAAGGTGCCAGTACGCCTGTCGAAATGGTGAGTTGGAACGATGCTTCTGAATTCTGCAAGAAGTTATCAGACTTCCCGGAGGAGAAGAAAGCTGGGCGTGTTTACCGTCTGCCAACGGAAGCCCAGTGGGAATACGCGTGCCGGGCGGGAACGACAACGCCGTTTCATTTTGGCAATGAACTCAACGGCACCCAGGCCAACTGCAATGGGGCCGAGCCATATGGAACCGAAGCCAAGGGGCCGTATTTGGAAAAGACCAGTGCCGTGGGAAGTTATCCGCCCAATGCTTGGGGCCTTTATGACATGCATGGGAATGTGGATGAGTGGTGTTCGGACTGGTATGGCGAATATCTAGTTACAAGAAATACAGATCCACAAGGTCCACAAAAGGGTGAAGTTCGGGTGCTGCGGGGCGGGTCTTGGAACTTCCACTCCAAGAACTGTCGGGCCTCGTTTCGCAACGTGGACGTTCTGGGCAACCGCAACTGCGACAACGGTTTCCGGGTTCTCCTCCCCCTAGACTTCTGATTTTGATTGATATCTTTATATTGCTATTTGTGGTGTTGATTTTGGGTTGGCTTGTTTTTCCAAAAACGCATCATGGTTGAGATGCAAGTCTATTCTGATTTGCTCACTCATACCGTTTTCAAATACATCAATTGGATCGGTAATGACGATAATAAAGCAACTTTCGCATATTAAAAAGAGCCCCGAAAAGAGGTGAAAAGCACCGGATTGAGCGGGTGAATCTCAATACGCCTTACTCACTCCGCTTTCGGCTCCTCTGGGGACTCCATTTGTTTCTACCATGGCTCCCGCAGGTGCTCCTTGACCGACTCGCCCCTCATTCCACTGGGGGCTCCCAAGTGATGAATGGATCTCAATATGAAGGCCAGACAGAGGCTGACGATGCTTAGGAGCCCAGAACGAAGTGAGGGGCACTCGCAAACATTCAACAATTTGCCGCCTGTTCAAGGATCACTCGCGGCGTTCGACGCGCTGAGGGCAATTCGCCACTCGCAGTTGCGTGTATCGGTCACCTCGACCGAAGCGGCGCGCGGCTAAATGAGTCACTGGCCCATTGTGGGGGTTCTCCGAATAATCCCAATTTGGTCTACAACGTTAGCAGAGTCCGAAATCTTTGTTGGAAATGATAAAAACAGCATGTCTTGACTCCAATAAGCGACACATTTCATTGTCGCCAAATGAATTCAGCATTTTCGCAAAAAACCACATTTTTCTTAGCCTTGGAAAGGCGAATTACGATCCAAACCCGTCTTGATTTGCCGGAAATATTGGTTTGTTTTCACTTCGGAACCCCAAGCTGGCGCGCACCGCACGGATAGCGCTCCCGACCGGGAAAAACCTTCCCGGCAACCCGTGATCGGTCATTATTGGGATGGAATCTTCGGTGCGATGACTCGCGGGGAACCGAATCTCATGAAAACTTTCGGTATTTCATCCGCTTCATTGTTGATTGCGTTGGCTGGATGCCCCCGGGTTTTCCCGGGCCTAGCGAGCCTGGGCTCCGGGGTGCCGGTTGTCGTTCCAAAGGGGTTGAATGAAGGGCTTGTCTGCCACCTGAAATTGAAAGGCGACTGCCTGGATCATTCGGGAAACAACAACCATGGCATCAACCGGGGAGTGAGGCTCGAGGACGGTTCATTCGATGGACGCGGAGCGCATGTTGAGATTCCAGCAACCGAATCCCTGCAGCCAGGTCGCGGCGATTTCACCATTTCGGCCTGGGTTCACACAGAACCCATCGTCAATGACACCCTTGGCGATGTCGCCAGTTGGTTCGATCCCGACATGAGAAGGGGCGTGAACCTGGGCCTGCACTCCAGTTCGGGAGGGTACCAGTCAACGGGCGACGACAGGCGTGTTTCCTTCGGCATCGACGACCATTCGCCGGGCCGGTGGCACGACTGCGGACGCCCAAGCGCCACGAGCAACTATGTCAGCAACTCGCTGACGGTATTTGACGGACAACTCTACGCGGGAATCATGGATGCCAAGGATGAGTCGGGATGGTGCCATGTCTATCGCCACAACGGAGGCAAGGAGTGGATTGATTGCGGCCGTGTCGGCACGGGCAGGACAACCGGCGTGATGGCCCTGATTGTGCACAAGGGAAAGCTCTACGCCGGGACATCAACCTACGATTGGACGCGCGTGTTCTCAGGAAAGCATGATCCCGCCCGGGTGTACCGATACGAGGGCGGAACCACCTGGACCGACTGCGGCCAACCGGGCCAGATGCTGCGGATCAACTGCATGGCCAGCTTTGGCGGCAGGCTTTACCTGGGTGGAGACAGGGGCCTGCCACCGCCCGGGGAGAAACAATGGACAGGTCGGCCCTATCAGATTTATGTCCATGACGGAGGAACGAAATGGAGCGTCGCCGGGACTTTTCCGCCGGAACCCCCGCGAAGCCTCTATCCCCACGCCATGGCCGTGCATGACGGCCGCCTCTATGCCGGGTATCCGAATGTGTTCGCGTTTGACGGGCGCGCCTGGGAATTCGCCGGCACGCCACTGGGAAAAACCCCGGTGGATCTCAAGCCCGACCTTCAGGTCCATTCGCTCTCGGTGTTCCGCGGAAAATTGGTCGCCGGCATGTGGCCTGAGGCGCGCGTGGTGGAATACGGCGGAGGGCAACGCTGGGAAGACCGCGGGCGCATGGGTGACGGCACGGAGATCAACGCGCTGTGCGTGTACAACGGCAAGCTCCACGCGGGGGCCATTCCGCGCGGCGAGGTGTCCCGCTATGACGACTCGACCGGCTGGACATCGCTCAGGAAGTTTTTCTCACCACCGGATTGGAACCCGGGGCCCGCGACGGCGCCGGTGCGGGCTGAAATCAACAACTGGACACGGGTCACAAGCCTCACCGTGTTCCAAGGCAAACTTTTCGCCAGCATCGGTAGCTGCACCGGGTCTGTTTTGGATGCCCCCGCCGATATCCGGGGCAGCGTGCATTCCTGGCAAGCCGGCCCCTGCGTCTCATGCGACAGGGACATCGGACATGGGTGGCGGCACCTGACGGCCATCAGGCAAGGCGGGGAACTTCGGCTCTATGTCGATGGATTGGCCGTCGCCAGGTCGGAGGCCTTCGAAGCGGCAAGCCATGACCTGACATTGAAACGCCCCCTGTTGGTAGGCTTTGGCCAGCACGATTATTTCACCGGCAAAATCCGTGACTTCCGCCTGCATCGTCGCGCGGTCAAGGAGGAGGAAATCACCGCGATGCACAAACAGGGCCCATCTTGAAGCCGACATGGTGGCCCCTGAATAGTCCCGCACCCGGCCCCTTGGTGAACACACCTAGGGCGGGCATCTCCAACTGTCCGCATGCGGTGTTCGATTCGACGGTTTTCAGCCCCAAAGATGCCACCCAATGTCCACCGCAACCTCGGCAAGATTCCGCAATCGTGTATTGGACGCCGTTTCGATCTTTTTGACGTAGCGGGCATGCCTGCCAACAACTTTCACGGATCGTTTCCGGGTTACCGGCTTGTCTTGGTGATCTTAATGAATCAGATGGTCCGTTGCGCTAGTATCATCCCATTGGTCTTTTTGTTTTTCTGCGATCAACCAAAGTTTCCTCTCCAAGGATCGAACCATGTCACGCTTTTCACGCCGGTCTTTCCTGAGGCATTCCGGCGGCTACGGCCTCATCCTTGGACTTCCGGCCGTCAGTTACCGCGCCCTCACCGCCGCGGAATCGCCAAGCGAACGGGTCCGGGTCGGGATGATCGGGGTGGGCAACCAGGGCGGCCCCAAGAACAACATGAAGTATTTCCTGCGGAACATCGTCGCCCTGTGCGACCTCGACAAGAATCACCTCGCCGAGTCGGAAGCGTTCCTGAAAAAGGAAGCCAACCTCTCGGCCTCAACCACCGATGATTACCGCCGGCTGCTCGACTCCAAGGAAATCGACGCCGTGGTGGTGACGGTACCCGACCAGTGGCATGCCATCATGACCACCGAGGCCTGCAAGGCCGGCAAGGATGTCTACTGCGAAAAGCCGCTCACGCTGGTCATCAGCGAGGGCAAGCCGATGATCGAGGCGGCGCGCCAGCACAAGCGCGTCGTGCAGACGGGCACCATGCAGCGCAGCGGTGCCGAGTTCAAGCTCGCCGTGGAACTTGTGAAGAAGGGCTTGGTGGGCCGGGTGAAGGCTGTGAATGTCACCCTGCCCAGCCCCAACTGGGTGGCCCGCGCCGGCAAACCGGTTCCCGACGGCACGCCACCGGAAGGGTTCGACTACGACCGCTGGCTGGGGCCCGCGCCCATGCGCCCTTACAACAAGAACCATGTCCACTACCTGTTCCGCTTCTACTGGGATTATTCCGGCGGGCAGCAGACCAACTTCGGCGCCCATCACCTCGACACCGCCCAATGGGGCCTCGGCATGGATGAAAGCGGCCCCGTGGCGGTCGAGGGAACAGCGAAGTTCCATCCCGAACGATGGTATGAGACCCCCGACACCACCGAGATCCGCTACACCTACGCCAACGGCGTGGTGATGACCTGCCGGCAGAAACTCAACACGAAGAACCCCGACCAGGGGACGGAGTTCATCGGCGACAAGGGAAGCCTGTTTGTTTACCGCGGGGGCATCGTCACCAATCCCGCCGAGTTGCTCAAGGGCATCGACATGCCGAAGATCACTTCCAGCCAGGCCAATTTCGCCCATGTGAAGGACTTCTTTGATTGCGTCAAGTCGCGCAAGGCACCATGCGCCGATGTCGCCATCGGGCACCGCTCCGCCACCGTGTGCCATCTCGGAAACATCGCGGTGAGGCTGGGCAGGCCGGTCCGCTGGGATCCCGCGGCGGAGACCATCATCGGCGACACCGAAGCGGCGAAATGGCTGACAAAGGAATACCGCAAGCCTTTCAGGCTGGCCTGAAGAAACGACCCACCCCAAACAAGCCGAAGGATCTTTCCATGACCATGCGACCGTTCGCGCCGATCGTGCCATTGGCGCTGGCCGTCCTTGCCTTCCCGCTTCCGTGCAAGGCCGAGGATGGCCCCGTCAAGGGAACCATGGCGGGATACCTGCTGGTTCCCCACCAGAAGGTGCCTGAATCGTTCAACGCGGGATTCTCCATGTATGTCGCCGCCTGGCCGCTTTTGCGGGAATATCCCGGCAACCAGTTCCAGACGGGATTGTTCGGCACCTGGATGTTCGCGCAATATCCCGGGCCCAAGCCCAAGGACTTGTATTCCGACATCGAGGGTGGCCTCGGGTGGTGGCGCGACACCCGGTTCGCCACGGAAACGCCCAAATTCATCATGGGAGGAGTGACTCTCAACTTCAGCGAATGGGCGAACGGCCCGGGCGCGGGCAAGGGCCGCAACTGGAGCAAACCCCTCGGCTTGTATGGCGTGGCGCAACTGAGCCCGTGGGTTCTCTGGCCACCTGACGGGTTGAACCTCAAGCAGGGCACCTGCGGGGAGTTGTTCGGGTACGGCTACCTGCCCCTTCCGCTGACGCGCGCCAAGGCGGCCACGGCGGGCAAGCCCGTTCCGACGGGTGACCAATCCTGGACCCTGTTCCTCAACACGGGCAACTTTAAGGGTCCGGTGACCTTCTTCACGCCTTACTTCTGGTCCAAGGCCACCACGGAAAAGCCCGAACTGGCCGGCATGTTCCTCGATTCCAAGCCATCGGCGCCCAACAGGGCGCTGCAAATGGAAACCCAGTATGTGCCAAGCCTCCAGGCCACCGACTCCAAGGGAACCACATGGGCGCGGATCGCACCGACCTCGTTTCCCCGGGGGCCTAGCGGGGACTCCATTTTGGTTCACAAGATGATGGCCCACGACCGTGCCGCGCTCTGGAACCAGGTCAAGGACTGGTTCGACGGGGGAAAGGCCGCCAGTGGAAAAATCGACACCCGGGGATCCGCGACCCACACATTCACGGGAGGGGGTGGATCCACATGGAGGATTTACGGGCCCGATGTTCCGAGGGACAACCGCGTGGCCTTGGCATGGAATTCGTTCGCGACACCCGTCGCCATCGACCAGGAAACCTACGGCTACCACTGGAACGCCGAGTCCGTTTCAACGACGAAGTCCGGCCCCGCCAGCCTGACCACGCTACCCCAGTACTTCAGGCTCGGCACGAACAAGGACAACAAGCCCCTCTGGATTGTCGCCAAGCCCGAGGATGTGCCGGCGGAGACCGGACTGGCCAAGGCTGAATTTCGCCGGCCCAAGGCGGCGCCCGCCGAGGCCTATGTGACGCCTGAGGAGGCGGAAAGTCCCTGGAGGAAACCCGGGCCGGTGGCGGGCCCTTTCGAGGCCCGACCGGGAGATGGCAGCGTGCTGACTTATTCCTGGTACAGATTCGCCGACCAACCCGCCTTGTTAAACGCCGACCTGACGCCGGCGGAACGGGAGGAAATGCAAGTCCGCGTGGAAAAGCTCCACAGGGAATGGAAAAAAGAAAAGGATTACCTGCCGCCACCGTCCATGGGCAGCCTCGCGGAGATCGATCCGGCGCTGATCATGACGCCGCCCAAGGGTCTGGAAGTGGGTTATGTGCCGATCGTGACAAGGCAGGGCCCGGCCCGTTGATCCGGAATTTGGCGCGCGATAACAAATCGGCCTGATCAGAAGGCGCCAAAACAAGCATCTTTGCCCAGGGCGCCATGAGCAGAGATTCGCCGCTTCGCTCGTTATGGCGCCGGGGTTCGTTTTTAAATACACGCGTTCGATTGATGGTGCCGATAATAAATACGCATTAGAGCGGCCTTCAAATAGGTGAGTTGAATTGTTGGCGCCAACAGAACAAGCACAAATGTGCGTTGAGTAACACCAATAGAGCCCCGAACTCTGTCGAAGACGGAATGAGCGGGTTTGGATCAGGAATCGACCCGCTCACTCCGGCGCTACGCGCCAGCGTTCGGGGCTCTTTCGTTTCTGTTATGGCTCATGTATTTGTTCCTTGATCGACTCGCCCCTCACTTCGCTGGGGGCTCCTAAGCATCGGCAGCCTTTGTCTGGCCTTCCTATGGAAATCCGTTCATCGCCTGGGAGAGAGGCCATCGCAGGCATTCACCAATCTTCTGCCAGTTCAAAGGCCGCTCGCGGTGTTCGAGTCTTGAAGTGCATGAAAGGGCTAACGGGTTGGTGGCGGGTTACTACGGTCTTGAGCAGCTCAGTCATTTGAATTCTGCTCAAAGCCTATCAAATCGAGCCGCGAACGGACGCGCGATGTGCCGGAGTGAGCAGGGGAATTTCCATGTCCCCCGCTCACTCCGCCTTCGGGTCCGCTGGTGGCTCTTGTTGTTTTTGGATGAGGATGCTTTTTGCGATTTACCAAATTGAAGAACTCTCTTTTCCCTTGTCGGACCTCATGTCAAAAGGCGCTTGATTTTCACCACCAAGGTGATGCGCCGATCATGAACCAACGACCACGGGAAGGCATGGCGAAGGATGGCCTTTATCCCATGCCGTCATGGCTTGGCGCGAAGGTCAAGCTCGATCGGGCCAAAACCGGTTATCGGGGCGTCGTCGGCAATCCGCTTGTCGCGGAGGAAACAATGGTGAAGCAAGCCATTCTTGTCGATTCCAAGGCTTCTGACATGATTGGCGGGCACACTGGCCTCAACCAGCTTGCCCGCGATGCCATACAATTCATCCACCGTGCGCGCTTCCACCTCCGACTTGTGTGTTCCGATTTCAGCCCCCTTCTCCACCCATTCCGTCTCAAGTTTGGCGGGCTGCCCGGGCATTGGCGGCTTGGAGGCCTCCAACCGCCGCTCGATGACCTTGCCGCTCCTCACGATGATCGTTGTCTCGGAGCGGGCACCCGTGAAACTGGAACGAACCACCTTGTACTGGTAGCTGTTCCCACACATTTCCCTGGCCACCTTCCATTTGGCGGCACTGTCGGCCAATCGCTGCGCATCGGTCACATCGGCGAGGCTGTAAATGAGAAAGAGGTTGGCAAAGAAGCCATTCAAAAGCATGGCTGGTCACCCCCACGACCTGAATCGTCGAATCATATTGATCATAAGCATGGGACACCAGACCACCATCCATTTTGAATGATGCCATCCCTTCACGATTCTCGTGGGTATCGATGGAAAAGGTCTTGAAATCCTAGAGACCCGCACGGATTTCCTTGGTTGGCAAGGCCTCAGCGGCGACCTTGCAGCCGAATGGTGCAAAACTCACTCCACGATTGATTCGGCTCCACCATTCGGGCCGTTGGTTCCCTTGGGTTGGTTCCCTTGGGTTGCGGAACCTCGGTCAGGGTGGCCTCGGTCAACAGGAGCAGGCTGGCCACGGAAACCGCGTTTTCCAGCGCAGTGCGCACAACTTTTGTCGGATCAATGATCCCGGCCTCGATCATGTCGAGGTAGACGCCCCGAGCCGCGTCGAAGCCAAACGCGCCCTTGCCACCCCGCATCTGGGCGACCACAACTTCCCCATCAGCCCCGGAGTTCTCGGCGATTTGGCGCGTCGGCGCTTCCAGCGCCCGCTTGAGAATCCGCAGTCCGGTGCATTCGTCACCGGCGCAGTTCGCCTCCTCCCTCTCAACGGCATCGATCGCCCGCAACAGCGTGAGTCCCCCACCGGGCACGATTCCCTCGGCCATCGCCGCCTTGGTGGAATTGATCGAATCCTCGAGCGCTTCCTTGCGGCTTTTCATCTCCGCCTCCGATGGCGCGCCCACCCGGATCACCGCCACGCCTCCCGATAGCTTGGCCAGGCGTTCCCGCAATTTCTCCCGGTCGTACTCCGATGTGGCCTTGTCGATCCGCAGGCGGATCTCATGGCATCGCCCCTCGATGGCGGCCCCGCGTCCCTTGCCTCCGATGATGGTCGCGCAATCCCTGTCCACGATGACACGCTGGGCCCGGCCCAAGTCCTCAAGCCTGATGTTTTCCAGCTTGATGCCCAATTCCTCGGATATCAGCTTCCCGCCGGTGAGGATGGCCAAATCCTCCATCATCGCCTTGCGGCGGTCTCCATATCCCGGGGCCTTGATGGCAACGGTTGCCAGCACGCCGCGAACCTTGTTGACCACCAACCCGGCCAGGGCCTCGCCCTCGACATCCTCGGCGATCACCAGCAGGGGTTTCTGTGTTTGGGCCAGTTGCTCGAGCAAGGCGACAAGATCCTTGAGCATGCTGATTTTCCGCTCGCACAGGAGCACGGCAGGCTCATCGAGAACGGCCTTTATCTTTTCCGGATCGGTGACGAAATAGGCGGAGAGGTAGCCGTGGTCCATTTGCATGCCGTCCACCACCTCGAGCGTGGTCTCGATTCCCTTGGCTTCCTCCACGGAAACAACGCCATCCCGGCCGACCTTGTCAACGGCGTCGGCCACCAACTCTCCCAAAATACGATCATTGTGAGCGGATATTGTCGCGATTTGGGCCTTCTCGGCCTTGCTTTCCACGGGGCGTGACAATGACTTGATGGTCGCCATCGCGACCTTGAGTCCCCGGTCGAGACCCCGCTTGAGGTCGATGGCGCTGGCGCCGGCGGCGACATTCCGAACCCCTTCCATGAAAATCGCATGGGCCAGGATGGTCGCGGTGCTCGTGCCATCGCCGACGGCATCGCCGGTTTTTTCAGCCGCTTCCCAAAACATCTGGGCGCCAAGGTTTTCCTCGGGGTCGGCCAGTTCAATCTCCTTGGCGATGGTGACACCGTCATTGCACACCAGCGGCCGTCCCCACTTTCTGCCAATGAGCACCGACTTGGACCTTGGCCCCAAGGTGATTCGGACGGCGTCCGCGAGCACCCCGGTTCCCCGAAGGATTTTTTCGCGCGCCGAGGAGCGGAACAGGAGGTGCTTGGTCGCCATGTCGGAAATCCGGTCGTTTTCGGCACCGACCATGACCCCGGGAAGGACGATCAGCAGGTCGTTGCCACGCCAAGACATCCTTCATGATTGGTCAGTCTTTCATGGCCTCATGACGAAATGCCATGTTGGCCTGGCCAACGGCCATACCTTCGCGATTTGCCCGGTGAACATCGCAAGCCGTCAGGTTGGAATGACGCTGGTCGACATGGACCACCTTCGTGATCATTGTCATTCCGGATTTGCTGACACCGATGTTCTGCCCAAATCTTCCCAAAATCCGTCAGCCCGGCTTTCATCGGTATTCTGAAACATGATTGCCGGCACAACAGGATCAGGTGCTGTTTTTTCTGGACTCAAAAAACCATTCGGCTTAGGTTGGGCATCTCTTGCCAATGCCTTCATCACCTGAAAGCACCGCCATGGGAATCTCATCGTTCGCCATCGCCCTCGTTTGGACGGCCGCCTGCGCGGCAGGGCCCGACATCGTCATCGCCGAGGGGGAGAAGTTCCGGCCTCTCGATGACAAGGGTTGGAAGGTGACTCACCAGCAGGACAGTTACGGCAGCCACACCTATGGCGGTGTTTGGATGACGCATGGTGGCTGCCTTGGGGCGCCGGCCGAAAGCGAGGGGTCGGTCGCCTCGCAGGTTGTCTCAATCCCTGCCGCGGGGAGGTATCGGGTGTGGAGCAAGTACCAGGCCCCGCCCTACTTCAACTATTTGCACAAGATTGAAATAATCCAAAATGGCAAGATCGTGTTCTCCCACGCCTACGGCAAGTCCGGGACGCCGCGCCTATGGAGTTTCAGCGGCGACAGCGATGAATTGTGGTGGCCCTGGGGAGTGGACCATGATGCCGCCGAGTCGCCCAAGCCCTTGGCGCAACTGGCGGCGGGACCCGCGGACATCCGCCTGGTGACGGTGGCGAACCCCAAGCCAGCGGGAAACAGGTTCGTCGATTTCGTGGTGCTGACCACCCATCCCGGGGATGAATACCAGGGATTCAAGCCCTATGCCGTCGGATCGCCCTTCACCAACGAGGCCTTCGCGGCCACCCGGCTTTATGCGCGGTTCAGGAACGAGTCCAAGGCGGCGGCCCGGCTTTCCGTCAGCCGGGCGGGGCATTACCAACCCCAGTATGGCGGAGCCACCACGATGGTTCCGGAACAACCGGTGGCGGCGGGTGCCTGGAGCGAGTGGGTGAACATCGGGCCGTTCTGCCGGCTCGTCCACAACGAGGGGTTGACCATGACCCTTCCCGGGGCCGGGTCATTCCCCGTTCAGTTCGCGCTGGATCCCCAGGGCAAGGATGTTGTTGGCGACCTCAAGATGAATTCGGGCGAAACGGCGGTGGTGCCGATCGATGTGACATGGAACAAAGGCAGCGTCGTGAAGACCAGCAAGGAACATGCCGCCGAACTCATGGCCGCCAGCCGGAAATGGCGAACGGCCAATGGCGGCAAGAAACCGAAGGAGATCCTGTTTTACGGCAATTTCAGCGAATCCAAGGATGACTTGGTCTACGCCCTCAAGGACAGGCTTGGCTACAACACGATGCTTCCCGATTCCTACGAGCAGGTTCGCAAGGCCGTCATTCCCCAGCACTTCGGCTCGCCTGACGCCATCCGAAAGCTCGCCGCCTCCATGCCGGCGGAGTCGAAAAAGCGGGTCCGCGTGATCAGCTTCGGCGACGAGATCAGCCTCGGGCAGATCAATTTCGATGACCCAAAGAACCAGGCGAAATTCGCGGCGTGGCTGTCGGGCAAGGGACTGACCGCGCGCGACCTCGGGGTGGCGCCGGGGCAGGCGAAGCTTTCCAAGACGGGGGATCCCCGACTTGTCTGGTATTCCAACCTGTTCAACGAGGAGGAACGGTTCGCCGATTACCGGGCCACCACCGCCGTGGCCAAGGAGCAATTCGGCGCCGATGTGCTCACCGGCGCGAATTACTCCCCGCACCACCTGGCCCTCTGCTACGGCCCCGTGTTCCAGTGGGTCGACATCTTCAAGCACAACGGCATGAGCATGTTCTGGGCCGAGGATTACATCTTCAGCGTGCCCGAGGTTCCCCAGATGCTGTCATGGATGCTGGCCCAGGCCCGTTGCGGCGTGAAATACAACAACCAGCCGATCCACTTCTACATCATGCCCCACGCCCCCGGACAGGAACCGGGATTCCTGAGGCGCAACATGCTCATGGCCGTGGGAAATGGCGCCAGGCATGTGGACAGTTTCTGGGTGGGACCCGAGGAGCGGTTCACCGAGAACTATGTGGCCTGGACCTATCCCGAGACATTCCGCGCGATCCATGAGGCCATCCACGATTCCGCCGAGGCCGAGAAGATCCAGTCCAAGGGGAAGGTCAGGCCGGCGCGCGTGGCCCTTGTCACCGGCAAGGCGACTGATTTCAACGAGTCGAGGGTGATGGTCGACAAGGCGAGGGATCCGTTCGCCGGGCGATGCAAAAACGCCCCGGCGCAGGTGAACCAGATCATCTGCCGCAAGGAGCAGCAGTTGCTCTACCTCGCCCTTAGGCAGGCCCAGCACGGTGTGGACCTGATCACCGAGGATGACATCGCCGAGTTCGACGCCTTGAAGAACTACGATGTCGTCTATTTCGCGGGCGAATGGATCGATCGCCGCGCCGTGACGAAACTCGACGCGTGGGTGCGCGCCGGCGGTGTCCTTTACGCCGCGGCGGGGATCGGGCACCTCAACGAATTCAACCAACCCGATTCCGGCTTGCCTTCCCTGCTCGGAATCAAGGCGACGAAGGAAACCAGGTCGTTGGCCGTGCTGCGCACCATGCTGGAACTTCCTCTTTTGGAACCCATCGACACGATCACGCTGGATGGCGGCAAGGTTCAGGCCGTGGGAATGAAGCAGGTGCTCACGCCGCGGGACGCCGAGGTGATCGGCAAGTGGAGCGACGGAACCGCGGCCGTCACGGTGCGAACCCTAGGCAAGGGCAAGGCCTATGCCGTGGGAACCCTTCCCGGAACATCGTGGATGAAGACGGGATTGAAGGTGACGCCGTGGGCCCGGGGAGGCAGGGGAATGCTCTACAACCCGACGGGCTTCCAGGCCGACGCTGAGAAACTGGCCAGGCTGGCCGTCGATGCCCGCAAGCCGACGCAGGCTGTCACAACCAATGTTCCCGGAGTGGAGGCCTTCGCCATCGATGGCCCGGAAGGCACGCTCATCACCCTGCTCAACTGGACGAACAGCCCCCTCATGGGTGTCGAGGTCGCCGTTCGCGCGCCCGCCAGGCCCTCGGGGGTCCGCTCCGTCCAGCGCCAGGCGAAACTGGAATCGAAATGGGCGAACGGGCAAGCCACATTTACTGTTGATATCGACGATGCGGATTATATTTTGATGCCGCGCTGATCTCCCCGGTACCTTGAAAGGCCATCACAATGGCGTTCCCCAAATCCCCCCTTGTTGGATTCAACAAGATCATGGCTCCCCTGGCGGCGGCCGTTCTTTCGGCGACATGGCTGATGGCCGCTGAGAAACCCGCCGGAGAACCGGTGAGGGTGTTCATCCTGGCAGGCCAATCGAACATGGAAGGCCAGGGGTTCATCAAGGCCGACCCCAAGCGCAACGAGGGCAAGGGCAGCCTGGAATACCTGGCGCGGGAAACCGCGACGGCCGCGCGCTTCCGTCACCTGCAAGACAAGGAAGGCCGCTGGATGGTTCGGGATGATGTTTGGATTGATTACCTCGGCCGGAAAGGGCGACTCACCGTCGGATACGGCGCCAAGGAGGACCGCATCGGTCCCGAACTTGGCTTCGGACATATTGTTGGCGACGCGGAGCGAGGCCCGGTGCTGCTGGTCAAGCTGGCATGGGGCGGAAAGAGCCTGGCCAAGGACTTCCGCCCTCCATCATCCGGCGGCGAGGTCGGGCCCTACTACAAGGAGGTCGTCAGCGGAACGAAGTCCGCCATCATGGAGATGGGAAAGTCGTTCCCGGAACTCGCAGGCAAACCCCATCAATTGGCGGGATTTGGCTGGCATCAGGGATGGAACGACAGGGTCAACCAGGCGTTCAATGACGAATACGAAAAGAACATGGCGAACTTCATCAGGGACATTCGCAAGGACCTGGGCGCGCCGTCCCTTCCGTTTGTCATCGCCGAAACGGGAATGACAGGCCCCGAGGAAAAGCATCCGCGGGCGCTTTCCCTGATGAAGGCCCAGGCCGCGGTGGCCGATTATCCTGAATTCAAGGGGAATGTGGCATTCGTCGGAACCAAGGCGTTCTGGCGGGAGAAGGAACTGTCGCCCTCCTCGCAGGGGTACCACTGGAACACCAACGCCGAAACCTACTACCTGATCGGCGAGGCGATGGGCAAGGCGATGCTGGGGTTGACGGGCCGCTGACGCGATGAAACCTTGCACAAGTTCCGATTGAAGGTGCGCCGCCACCATCGACACGGATACCCCGCGCACCCAGGTATGATCAATATGGACAATCTCCACGGCTGGGAAATGTGAGTCGTGGAGAATCGAATGTTCCGACCAACAACGGAGGATCATCGCCATGCCGACCGAGGCGAACCCCGACAGGAGGAATGCCCTTTCGGCCATCGCCGGGGCCGCATCAGCCGGCCTGGCATGCGCCGCCCCGCCCGCGGGTGATCCATCCCAGGAACCCACGCCTCCCCGGTTTCCCGTCGAAGCCGGCAGGCATATCGCGGGCGAACTTGTCCACATCGACTCGATCAACAGGCGAGGCGGCATGAGGCTAGATGGCGACCAAGGTCGCTACTTCACCGGCCCGCCGCACTGGTTCGCCCTGCTGCCTCATGCGCCGGTTTGGCATTTGGGAGCCCGCGCCGAACTGCGCGATCTGCCGCTGGGCTGCCATGTCCATGGCCATTTCATCAAGCCGCCCAAGGGCGAGGAGTCGACAATCCCGCCGCTTCCGGGAGATAAAATGTCGTTCACAATCGCCGAGAACCACGGGGCGATCCTTGAGGACGACTTCAGCTACTACCAGCGCCGCGGCCAGGCGTGGAAGGTTGTCTCGATCAACGCCGGGAAGGAAAAGATCGACCTGGAGCCGGTGTTGATCAAGCCTCCGGAAGGAGCCGGCCACCTTCCGGGAGCTGGCGGCGCGGGGCAGCTTGTCAAGCATGGCATGAGCAAGCCCCAGACATTCGACATCGATTCTCGAAGCGAGGTTTGGAGCGGAAACCGTCTCTCCGGTCTTTCAGCCATCAAGCCGGGAATGACGGTCCAATTCAACCTGTCATGGGCCCAGGGATGGGGCCAGGGGGAGTTCAGGGTCGGAAAAGTCTGGATTGACGCGGAAGCCCGGGAGGCTGCCGGCGAAAGACAAAGGCAGGCACACCTCCAGTTCGAGCGGGAGCGCTGGACGGCCGGCTGGATCGACCATGTCGACCACAACGACTATGGTGGCGGCATCGTCACGATCACGCTGTTTGAAGTCGACAAGCAGATCCTTGACGACCTGTGGGCCGACCGCGGCGAAAGGATCGCCGTGGCCGTGGCTGAAAAGACGCGCCGCACATGGTTCCACCGTTCCGATCGCAAGTTCGCCAAGCTTGTCGAATGGAAAAAAATCGAGAATCCTCCCCTGGGCAGCAGCCCTGTCCAGCTTCGCCTCAACTTCACCGAACTGCTGGCGGGATATTCCACCGGGGGATATGTCCGGGTGAAGGCGGAACGATGGAAGTTCGTCACCGTTCCGCCGGAGGAGCGGCTGACCTCGCGCGCCGACCAGGAACGCGGTGCGCGCATGGTGCTTCCGTGGTAAATTATTTTTGGATGCTGGCGCCAGGGGTCAATCGCATGCGCAACCACATTTCATGGCTTTCCTTGGCGTTCGCCGCCGCCGCGATCGGATCGAGCCGTGCCGAGCCGGCTGAAAACCCGATCCTCGCCCCGGGGGCCAAGGTGACCAAGCTGGCCGGCGGCATGAAATTCACCGAGGGCCCGGTCTGGCTGCCCAAGGAAAAGAAACTGGTCTTTTCCGATATTCCCAACAGCAAATTGATGCAATGGAGCGCCGGATCGGGACTCGGCGTTCTCAGGCCGAGCGAACAGGCCAACGGCAACATCCTCGACCAGCAGGGCCGGATCATTTCCTGCCAACACGCGGGAAGGAACCTCGTGCGGATCGAGGCCGACGGCACCGCCAAGGTGATCGCCGACAAATTCGAAGGCAAGAGGTTCAATTCCCCCAACGACGCCGCCATGAAGTCCGACGGCTCGATCTGGTTTACCGATCCTCCATGGGGATTGACCGGCCCCCACGAGGTTCCCGGCCATTGGGTTTATAAAATCGCCCCCGGCGGGGTCCGGGTGGAGGCCGTGATCAAGGACTTGGCCATGCCCAATGGCATTGTGTTTTCCCCCGATGAGAAGCGACTGTATGTCGCCGACACCGGCGGCAACAAGCGCCACCCCGATCCGAAGTTCCACGCGATTCCCGCGAGCATTCGCTGCTATGGCGTGAAACCCGACGGCACCCTTGGCGATATCCTGTTCCGCATCAACTCCGGCAGCGACGGCATGAAGGTGGATTCCAAGGGCAACCTTTACACCACCCATGGCGGCCATGTCGTCGTGTACGACCCCGAAGGCAAGGAACTTGGAAAGATCGCCGTGCCCGAGGGACCGGCGAACCTCTGCTTTGGCGGCGACGACCTTTCGACCTTGTTCATCACGGCCCGCACATCGCTTTACAGCGTCAAGGTGCGGATTCCGGGCGCGAAGCCGGCGGGCACCCAGCCATGAGTTGGGTGCGGGGCCTGCTCGCGGTCGCTCTTGTCGGCCTTGGACTGTCCGCACGGGCCAGTCAGGCCGATACAGCGGTCCTGGCCTTGCTGTCGCGCCATTGCCAACAGTGCCATGGCCCGGCCAAGCAGGAAGGCGGCCTGCGGATCGACACCCTTTCCCGTGACCTGGCGGACATGGCCGCGGCCGAACGATGGGGTGAAATCCTGCTTCGGCTGAACTCGGGTGAAATGCCCCCCAAGGGGCAACCGGCCCTCACGGCGGCCGACCTCGGAACTCTTTCCGAAGGCATATCGCGGCTGATTGACGCCGGCAGTGCCAAGCGCATGGCCAAACGGGGGCCTGTCGCCCACTACCGCCTCAGCAAGGAGGAATACGCGCACACAGTGCTCGACCTGCTGGGCGTTTATTTCGACCCGTCGATGCCGGGCGCCCTCAACGATGATCCGAAGTGGCATGGATTCGACAGGATCGGTTCGGTGCTGACCCTGTCGCCCTCGCATGTGGAGCGCTACCTGAAGGCCGCTGAAACCGTGCTGGCCCGCGCCTTTCCGGAAAAGCCCGTTCCCTCCAAGCTGACAAGGCAGGAATCGAAGGCGCCCGAAAGGTGGCTCATGTATCCCGGTTTGCTGCACGGCGGATTCCGGGCCGCGGAGTCGGGGCTTTACCGCATCAGGGTCAAGGCGAGCGGCCTCCCGTCCTTCAAGGGGCGCCCTCCCCGTTTGGCGATCTGGAATTCAGGACTCAAGCGAACCGAGGATGGAATCGACCTGGTCGCGCCGGAGGAAAACCCGGGCGTGGTTGAGTTCCAGGTGATGCTGCCGCAGGGGAACTTCCAATTGGTGAATGAGACCCCCGGCAAGCTCGATGATGGTCCCACGCCGTCGCTGACGCCACGGATCATCACGCGGGTGAAGGACTACAAGCCGCCTCCCACCGGTTACAAGCTTTTCCTGGAGGATGGCCGGCCGATTCTGCCGCTCCTGCTGGTGGACTGGATCGAATGCGAAGGCCCCATCACCTCGGAAGCCGAACAATCGAGGCGACTGGGGTTCTTCCCCGATTCGCTCAACAGCGCCGCGAGGGATTCCGGGCGATCCGGAAAGGAGGTGGCTGAGGCGCTGGCCAGGTTCATCGGACAGGCTTGGCGTCGACCGGCCACCACCGAGGAGACAAGTCGCTACCTCAAGGTTTACGCCTCCGAAATCGCGGCGGGCGAGTCACCCCGAACCGCGTACATGGCGGCCCTGGCGGGCGTGCTGGCCTCGAAGAATTTTTGCTACATCGTCGAGGGATCTCCCGCCGCCAAGCGCGACACACTCGATGATTGGGAACTCGCGTCGCGGCTTTCCTATTTCCTGTGGAGCTCGATGCCCGACGCTGAATTGTTTTCGGCGGCGGGGTCCGGAAAGTTGTCCAGGCCGGGGGAACTGGCCGGGCAATTCAAGCGCATGGCGAAGGATCCCAGGATTTCAAGGATGGTGGAATCCTTCCCAAGGCAGTGGCTTCAACTTCACCGCGTCGGCCAGTTTCCACCCGACCCGGGCCTTTATCCCGACTACGACAAATGGCTTGAAAGAAGCATGGTGCTGGAATCGCAGGCCTACTTTGGCGAGATTATGGCCCGCAACTTGCCGCTGGCGGAGTTCATCCATTCCGACTGGACCATGGCCAACGCGAGAATCGCCGGCCATTACCGCATTCCACCGCCCGGCGGAAAAGGATTCCAGAAGGTCAGGCTGGAATCCGGCAATCATCGCGGCGGCATCCTGACCCAAGCATCGGTCCTGTCGCTCACCTCCGATGGCACCCGGCACCGTCCGGTTCACCGGGGCGTCTGGGTCTCGGAGGCGATCTTCGGCCGGACACCGCCTCCGCCCCCGCCGAATGTCGAACCGCTCATGCCCACGCCTTCGGACAAGCCCAAGGCCACCATCAGGCAGCAACTCAAGGCCCACTCGACCCATTCGGTGTGCGCCTCGTGCCACCAGAAGATCGATCCCCTGGGCTTCGCGTTCGACAATTTCGACGCGATCGGCCGATGGAGGACCATGGAGGAGAGTCCCGGAGGCACGGGCGACAACCCGCCCGTGGATGCCTCGGGCGTATTGCCGGGAGGCAAGCCCTTCAGCGGCCCTGATGAGTTCAAGAAACTCCTGATGTCCGACATCGACCGATTCGCCGAGGCCTTTGTCGGCCAACTGGCGACCTACGCCACCCGTCGCGTCATGACGATTGACGACGCGGCGGCCATCCGGGCCGTGGCCGCGTCATGCCGAACGAATGGATATCGCCTGGGTGACATCATGGTGGCGTTGGTGTCGTCCGAACTGTTCAGGAAAAGATGATGGACCTGACCTGACAGCATTGGAAATCGATGGGAAATCATGGCGTGTCGGTGGAAATCCGATGATCAGGCGATTCCCCGACCATCGCGGGTAATCATGAGTCCAAGCTGGTTTTGATGGAATAATCCTCGGGAGGCACGGGATCATGGCCAACGCGATCTTCCAATCATGGCTCCTCGACCGCCGGCACGCGCTCAGGGGCGCAGGGGTTTCGATGGCCCTTCCCCTGCTCGACTGCATGCGCCCGCTCATGGGCGCCGAAAAGGGATCCAGGCCCAGGCGCAGCGTGTTCATTTACCTTCCCAACGGGGTTAACACACAGGCCTACGAAATGACGACGGCCGGCGCGGACTACACGATGTCCAAGGCGCTCGCCCCGCTCGAGAAACACCGTTCGATCATCACCCCGATCAGTGGCATGCATCATCCGCACGGGCTGGGCAATCACCATGGCTGCTTCTCCATCTGGCTCACAGGCGGAAAAATCGGCCAGTCGGAACGCAACACGATCTCCGTCGACCAGGTGATGGCGGGCCTGACCGCGCCCCAGACCCGATTCTCATCGTTGGAACTCAGCAACCAGGGACATTCCCTTTCCGTGAACGCCGATGGCATCGCGCTGCCGGCGCAGGGGAACCCCGGCGTCGCCTTCAGGGATATGTTCGAGGACCCCAAGGACGGGATTGGCCGCCAGAGGCGCGGCCTGCACCGACGGTCCAGCATTCTGGACGCCGTTCTTGACGAGGCCAACGCGCTCGACCGCAAGCTCGGCTCGGAGGACAGGGGACGCCTCGACCAGTACCTCAACTCGGTCCGCGAGGTGGAAATCCGCACGCGGCGCGCCGACAAGTGGCTTGACACCCCCCGGCCCAAGGTTGATCCGGGCACACAGTCGAAGCTCAACCGCGACATCTCCCTCGACAAGCTGGGTGAATACCTTCGCACGATGTACGACATCATCGTCCTCGCCTTCCAGACGGACCTTACCCGCGTGGTGACATTCAGCACCGGCAACGAGGGCACGGGGCCGGCCATCCCGGAGATCGGCATCCGCCAGGACAGGCATTCCCTCTCGCACCACAACGGGAATCCGAAGCTGATGCAGGACCTGCTGGACAGCGACTCCTTCAACATCAGGCAATTCTCCTACTTATTAGATCGCCTTTCGGAAACCAGGGATTCCGACGGCCCGCTGATCGAGACGACCATGGCCATGTACGGCAGCGGCATGGCCTATGGCCACAGCCACGGGAACGCCAGCCTTCCGATCATCATCGCCGGAGGCACGAAGCTCGGATTCCGGCACGGACACCACATCGACTTCAACCTGACCCGCGAGTTCAAGGGCTACGACAAGCATCCGGGCATTTATTTCAATCCCGTCAACCCGGGCGCCCGCCTCAGCAACCTCCTGTTGGCGCTGGCCCGGAAGATGGATGTCCGCATCGACAGGTTCGCCGACAGCAACGGCCCCGTCCCGGGCTTGCTGGCCTAGGGACGGGCTTGTCCAAGCGGATTAAAAGCCCGGTTTTCAAGCCAAACACGACACGGATTCCGGTGGCATGTTCCGGGCCGTCACTTCATCGGATGCCTGATGAAGAAATCCCACATAAGGTCGTTGGCGGAGATGTTCCTCGTGGACTTCCCCAACGACCTGAGCCGGGGATCCCGACCGGGCTAGGTATGCCCGCCCCCCTCGATCATGACCAAGACTACTTCCGAGCCTTGCTTTCCCGAACCATAGGTTTTGCGGATCACCGAAGTGCCATCATTGACCTTGACCGGCAGTTTCACCAAGGCCGGTTCGCGCGAACATCCATTGGCGCCGACCCATGCCTGGATGGAGTGATCGACGGAATAAAAATCGGTTCCGGATGCCCCTTTTCCCTTGCCGCCCTTGAATGGGGCGTTTTCGTCATCGGTTCCATGGAAATGAATCACCGGAACAGGCCTGCTCGGCTTGCAGGTGGGCGTTCCCATCGGTCCGCTCACCGGAGCGATGGCGGCAATGCGGTCGGAAAGTTCCGAAGCCAGCCTGTACGACATGATCGCGCCATTGGACATGCCGGTGGCATAAACCCGCTTCGGGTCGATCCGGACATCCCTGGCGATGTCATCGAGCAACCGGCGGGTGAATTCGACATCATCAACCTTGTTGCTCATCGCGTAGCCGCAGCAATTGCCTCCATTGAATGTCAGCAGTTTTTCAAGCCTTCCACTCCCCGCCGGGTAGGCCACGATGAAACCGGCTTCATCTGACTTGGCGCTGAGTCCGCTGAACGCGACCATGTTGTCGGGATTGGCTCCCCCACCATGGAAGGGCAGGATGAGTGGCGTCGGCTTGGCGGGATCGTATTGCCTCGGAACATGGACAAGGTAGGTTCGCTTCCATTCACCCACCGCCAGCGTTCGGACATGGTCGCCAGGCCCCAAGGGGACGGCGGCGCACGCGAGATGGAAGGAAACCATCAACCACATCATGCTCGATCTCCGAGGACTCGCCGATAGTCCATGGTACCCGTCGCCCGGCCAGCCGTTAACGATGGGTAATCGCCCCCGTGGTTCGCCAAGGCAAAAGAAACAGGAACTGGCGCTGCCGGAAGAACAGGTCGTTTTTTACCGGGATTTGTCGATACCATGACCTGATTGCGGGATTCGGCCATGCTGTATTTCCTTGAACATGCGGCCATCGCCGTCGCGGCCGTTTCGGGAGTGCTCGCGGCGCGCGGCAAGCGGATCGACCTGTTTGGCGTGGCGGTCCTGGGACTCGTCACGGCACTGGGAGGAGGCACGATCCGCGATGTGGTCCTCGACCTTCGCCCGGTGTTTTGGGTGGGGGACCCGTGGTTTTTGCTGACGGCATTCACCTGCGCCATCGCCACCTTTCTCCTTGAGGGATTGCTGATCGGGGTACCACCGCTCGCCGGAAGCCTCCTCCAATGGGCGGATGCCGGAAGCCTGGCGCTGGTGACGATGATCGGCACGGAAAAGACGCTTGCCGCGGGCTTCTCTCCCGCCATCGCCGTCACCATGGGAGTGCTCACCGGAACCGCCGGCGGCATCATCCGCGACATGATGCTGGGCGAGATTCCGATGGTGTTCCGCCAGGAGATTTACCTGTACGCCACGGCATCACTGGCCGGATCGGTCTTGTACATCGTTCTGTCGGGACGGGTCTCCGCATCCACGGCGGCGCTTTCTTCCGTGGCCCTGGTGTTCGGCCTGAGGCTGGCCGCCATCTGGAACCGGTGGCGGTTGCCCAACCTGCGTTCCGGGGGCGGGCACGACGGCTGAGCGGCCGGTGGAAGCGCCATCCCGCCGCCCTCGCTTGGATGCCGAGCGCCTTTGGATTACCCTGTCATGGGATTCGTCGTGGCATTCCGGCCCCTCACGCATCCTTTCACCGGACCGCCCGCATGAAATCCAATGCCAACCAAGCCGCCTGGGTCTGGACCGTATGCGGGGTGCTGCTGCTGGCCAGCGCCCTCAACTACATGGACCGCCAAACCCTGTCGAACCTTTCGCCAAGGATCATCGAAGCCTTCGGCATCAACAAGGCCGAGTACGGGTTGCTCGAAGTGGTGTTCGGCCTCGCGTTTGCCGCGGGTTCCATCGCGTTCGGCATGTTGGCCGACCGCGTCAATATCCGCTGGCTTTATCCGGCCGTGCTCGTGGCATGGTCGGTGGTGGGATTCGCGACGGGACTGGTGCGCGGATACGGCGAGTTGCTGGCCTGCCGGTTGCTGCTGGGATTCTTCGAGGCGGGACACTGGCCATGCGCGCTCAAGACAACCCAGCGCCTGGTGCCGGCTGATCGCCGGACCCTGGGCAACAGCGTGCTCCAAAGCGGCACGGCCATCGGCGCGATCCTCACTCCCCTCATCATCAAGCTGATGCTGACGGACGACAAGGAAAGCTGGCGGACTTCGTTCCTCTGGATTGGGGGAATAGGAATCGGCTGGGTTGGCATCTGGTTCGCGCTCATTCGGGGCGACGAGTTGGCACCGGTCAAGGATTCCCATGATGATGGTCCACAGGTTTCATTCCTGGCCATGCTGCGATCGCGCGGGTTCGTCACCGTGGCCATCATGGGCCTGGCGATCACGATCGCCTGGCAGCTTTTCCGGGCCTGGCTTCCGCTGTTCCTCAAGGAAGGGCGCGGATATTCCGAATCGGACATGCTCGACTTCAATTTCGCCTATCACATCGCCACGGACGCCGGGTGCCTGACGGCCGGATTCGCCACGGCTTACCTGTTCCGAATCGGGTATTCCGCCACGATGGCGCGCAAGCTAACCACGGCGGCTTGCGCGGCGCTGGCGGGAATCGCCATCCTCATCCCGTGGATCCCCAGCGGACCGGCGCTTTTCGCCGCCATGCTGCTGGTGGGTGCCGGCCTGCTCGGGATTCACCCGTGCTTCTACGCTTTCAGCCAAGAGTTGTCGGCGCGCCACCAAGGCAAGGTGACGGGGATCATGAACCTGATGATCTGGGTGATTTCATCACCCTTCCACTATCTCTTCGGGGCATTCATCGACCGGACAAAAAACTATGACCTGGCTTTCGCGCTGGCGGCGACACTGCCAATCATCGGGGCCCTTGTAATCTGCGCACTATGGCCGCGGGAGTCAACGCGCGCGCAAAACTAGATCGGGCTTCAATTTGGTAAACCGCAAAAACGATCTTAATCCAGAAACAAAATGAGCCCTAAGCGGAGCTGAAGGCGGAATGAGTGGGGTGCACTGAAAATCACCCGCTCACCGTGGTGCTTCGCACCTCCGTTCGGGGATCTATTCGATACAACAAATCGCACATTATTGTTTTATCAGAGTTACCAATCCAACTCATCTACTTGAAGTCTGCTCTAGTCCGTCACTTCGCTGGTGCTATTAAGCGCCTGGTGATTGAGCACGATTTCGCAGCTTGAAAGCCCCAGCGAAGTGAGGCGCGGGTTGATTACGCCGGGAATCCCGACCTAAGCCTTGAAATCCACTTGAATATGGGAGCCAATCGAAGCGAACTCGCTTCAACAGCTTCATGTAGTTGAAGTGCGCTCTAATCCAGACCGGCGCGCTTGCGGGCGCGTTCCAGGAGGGTGGCCTGAAGTTCCGGGAAGTCGCGGAGCGCGCGGCGGAACGATTCCCTGCGCAGGATGAACAGGTCGCAATTCACCGAGGCGCGAACCGTCGCCGTCCGCGGCATGTCGAGCAGCAGGCCGACCTCGCCGAAACTGTTGCCCTCACCCAACCGGGCCACCGGATTCCCCTTGGGATCAAGGATCTCGACCTCGCCGCGGCAGATGTAATACATTTCGGTGCCCATGTCTCCCTTGCGAATGACGATGTCGCCGGGAGCCACGGCGTTCGGCTCAAGCATGAGCGACAGGTTGTGCAGGAAGGTTTCCGGGGCGCCGGCAAGGTCGGGAACGCGCGCGAGCACCTCGCGGTTCACCACCTCGTGCCAGCGCCTGCCATCCTTCTCAAGCAGGTCGTACGCCTCGCTCGGCCCCCATGTGCCCGCCGGGTAGGTCGGCATCGATTCCGGCGCCGAGGCCTTCCAGAAGTCGAGGAACGGCTGCACGACACGCCAGGCGGCTTCAACAAAGTCGGTTCTCGAGAACAGGGTGGCATCGCCCAGCATGGCGCTGTAAAGCAGCACCTCGTAACCGGTGGCCCTCGCGGCTTCGAACGATTCACTGTAGTCAAACCGCATGTCAACCTTCTGGAGCACGAGGTTGGGGCCGGGCTTCTTGGCCTGCACGCGGAATTCCACGGCCTGGTCGGGCTGGATGTGGAAAACAAGCTGGTTGTTGTCAATCAGCCGGGCCGAGGGCGTGTCCCGGAAAATCACCTGCGGCGCCTTCCTGAACTGCACCACGATCTCCGTGCCGCGCTTCCATAGCGCCTTGCCCGAGCGCAGGTAGATGGGAACCCCTTCCCAGCGCCAGTTGTCGATGTGCAGGCGCATCGCGGCGAAGGTTTCCGTGAGCGAGTTCGGATTCACCTGGGGCTCGGAGCGGTAGGCGATCGCCGGGCTGCCATCAGCCTTCCTGCCGGGCCCGTATTGGGCATGGACTCCGTACTCGGGAACCTCGTCATCGCGGATGACGCGGAGGGCCTGGACAAGCTTGCCTTTCTCATTGCGGATGGCGTCGGCGTCGAACGACGCTGGTGGTTCCATGCAAAGGTAGGAGAGCATCTGGAACATGTGGTTCTGGATCATGTCGCGGACGACGCCCGACTTGTCGTAGTAGCCGCCGCGGCCCTCGGCGCCGACCGTCTCGAGGACCGAGAACTGGATGTGGTCGATGTGGTTCTTGTTCCAAAGCGGCTCGAAGATGCCGTTGGCGAAACGGAAGGCGAGCAGGTTTTGGACGGTTTCCTTGCCCAGGTAATGGTCGATGCGGTAAATCTGCTTCTCGCGCCAACGGGAAAGCAGCTGCTGGCTCAGGTCCCTGGCGCTGGCCAGGTCGGTTCCGAACGGCTTTTCCACGATGATGCGCAACCAACCCGGCCTTTCCTTGAAGCCCGCCTCGTCCAACTGGGTGGAAACCAGGTTGAACAGTGTCGGTGAGATCGCGAAATAAACCAGCAGGTTGCCCTTGGTTCCGAATTTCTCGTCGAGTTCGCGGCAGCGGGCCAGAAGAGCCTTGAAATCGGCCGGTTCGCCAAAATTGCCCGGCATGTAATGGAGACGGCCCTTGAGCCAGTCCCACTTTTCCTTGTCAAATTCCTTCCTGGTGTTGAACTTGCGGATATCGGCATCCATCCGGTCGCGGAAGGAGGCGTCATCGAGCGGATCCATCGACATGCCGATGATCGCGAACTGTTCGGGAAGAAGGCCGTCGCAGGTGAGGTTGTAGAGGGCCGGGGTGAGCAGACGCTTGGAAAGGTCTCCCGAGGCCCCGAAAAGCAGCATGAGGCATGGTTCGGCGACGGGTGTTTCGGAAATGGCTGGAGATGGCATGGGAACCCCTTGCTTGGAGTGCGAAGCTGGGATTGTTTTAGTGAAACCGGCGCCGGCAGCAGGCTAGTACTGCAGAACGAAGTCGATGAAGCCCGCCACCTGGGGATCCACGGTCGACTGGAACTTGTTGTAAAGCGACTTGAAACCGTCCCCGGGAATGAGGGTGCTGACGCCGAATGTGATCACGGCGTTGTTGCTGAGCAGCGGGCGATACTCGCAACCCATGCTGATGTCGTTGCCAATGAAATTGCCGATGCCCGCGGCATAAACATACTGCTCGAGCACGGCTGAGCTTTCAAACCAGAGGAAGTTGAAGTTGTTGATGAGCTTGAGCTTGGGCGTGACATCGAAGTCGATGCCGAGGTTGTACAGGAGCAGGCCCGGGTTCACGAAGTTCGTCTGCCCCTGGATGCGGCTGGTGCGGAGGTCGGGAAGCAGGCTGCCGGCATTGGTGAGGTTCGTGCCGAAGAGCTTGATCGATTGTCTCTGCCAGTAGCTGAAATTGCCACCGGCGAAGTTTTCGTTGGGGAACGGGGCGTCGAATCCCGTTGCGTGACTGTTGTTGGGATCCCGGTCGCCGGAGGCCCACAGGAACGAGGTGCGGAAACGGGTGTAATCACGGTCGTAGCTGGCCTCAATGGCGGCGAAGGCCGCCGATATCTCCTGTTCCTGGTTGGCGATCGCGTTGAGCGTGTCGTGGCCCAGCGCGTAGTAGAACTGCGAGGAGATGTTGTAGCGGCCAATGTGACCATCGCTCGCGAGGCCCAGGTAGGCGACATCGATGGCGTGGGGCCTGAACACGCCGACCGGTTCGGGGCGCACCAGGAAGCTGTTCTTGTCGTAGATGAGCCCGGTGGCATTGTCGTGGTTGTAGGCGACGCTGGCCTGCACCGTGTAGCCGGGGAACAGGAAGTCCTGCTTGTAGTAGTTGGCGAAAAAGACATTCTGCTGCCTGTTGTCGAACGAGTTCAATCCGCTGTTGGTGTCCTTCTCGGCCTGGAAGGTGGCGACGATGTTGAACTGGTCCTGGTTGGCCAAGCGGGTGCCGAATAGCCGCACCATGCGGTTGGTGTCGGAGTAGAGGAAGCCGCGGAAGTCGTTGTTGAAGTACTGTGAACCGGCGCGGATGGAGGTGAAGTCGAAATATGGTCCGCTGTCGGCGATCTTTGTCTCAAAAAACCATTCCTGAAGCGCGAAGAAGGTGCGCTCGCGCTGGACGCCCCGCAGCACATTCGGGTTGATGACCGCGAGTTCCTCCACATTGAGCACATTCACATTGAAGAAGGGAACGATGCGCAGGCGCCAGTCGACCGGTCGAAACGCCAGGGTATCACCCTTGAAGATGTCGAACTGCACCGACAGGAAGGTGAAGTTGGCAAGCTGGTTCGGCTTGCCGTAAAACTCCTCCTGAAACGGGTTGGCGGTGCTTTCAAAGGGAGTGGTCGGGATCGGGGTCTGGCGGGTGTCCACAAGCTGGTTGAGCCGTGCCGTGAGGCTGAAAAAGACATCCTGCCCGATGATTGGGAAGTCGCCCTTGAGGACATTCTGGTTGTACGGATCCCACCAATGCCCCAACTGGAACGGGTAATCCTCGATCAGCGGATGGTTTCTTCCATAGCGGTCAAGCGCCGGCAGGCCAAGTCGCCAGCGGTCTTCCACGGGGATGTAGTTGCCATCGGAAGGCACTTCGCGGGGAATCACCGACGATGGCCCCGTAAAGCCTAGCGGAGGATAGGTTTCCGTAAAGAGCCAGCCGGGTGCGGAGGGCGTCTCGGAGGGAAGGTTTCCCGTGCCGAACGGGGGCCTCTCCAGCGGCCTGGTGCTGTCGGCGGGTCGTGGCGGTTCGGATTGGGCATGCGACGGGGCTGGCATCGCCCCGGCCATGACAGCGGCAATCAGTCCGAATATGGATTTGATCCGCCGCATCGTTCAATCCAGGGTGACTGGAATCATGTAACTGCGGCAAATATCGGCACCGAATCGATCGTTCCTTAACGAAGATGCCGCTTTTGCCATTTTTTCCGGTAATTACAGGTTTGACGACAAGATAAACTGCAGAGGCCTTGCCGGTTGTTCCGATTCTGAGAGTGGTCCCGTCCGGTTGACGGGATTCCTCCAACGGATGAATTTTCATGGCCAGGCCACCCCAATCGGGATCCACCCGGCTCCTTTCGCTGGAAAAACTGGAAGACCGTTCCGTGCCCGCCGCGGTTTCCGCGACCCTCACGGGGAACCAGCTTTTTGTCACCGGGACCGATGGACCCGACCGGATCAGGATCAGCCAATCCACCGACCAAGCGCGGATTCTTGTGCAAAGCCATGGCGCCACCATCGCCAGTTTCAACGCGGCCTCAATCTCGGAAATCAGCATCGATGCCGGCTTGGGCAATGATGTCGTGGGCATCGACCCCCGGGTCTCCAAGACGGTCACCATGTCGGGAGGCGAAGGAAACGACATCCTCCAAGGCGGCGGTGGCACCACCATGGCCTCGGGTGACGGTGGCGTCATCAACCGCGTCCTGGGCGCCTCGGGCACCAACACGCTGGTGGCCGGTTCCGGCAACGATGTCCTCGCTGGCGGCAACAACTCCAACAACCTCGTGGTTCCGGGTTCCTCCACCGGGAAGGCCCGACTGTTCGGCTATGCCGACAAGTCCACCATCACGGGGGCCCCGGCCGATTTCTCCAGGTTCCTCGCGGCCATGGCGCCGCCCGACCTTGGTTCCACCCTCGGGCTCCAACCCAGTCCCGCCGCGCAGCAGCTCAGCACCTCCGATGTGCAGGACCTGCTCAACAGGGCCTCGGCCGCCACGCCCAGCAACGATGCCATCATCGCCATCGTGGATAGGAGCGGACGCATTCTCGGGGTGAAGGTCGAGGATGGCGTCGATCCCGGAATCCTGGGAGATGTCAACAAGTTTGTCTTCGCGGTCGACGGAGCGGTCGCCATCGCCCGCACCGGCGCCCTGTTCGGCAACATGAACGCGCCCCTCACCTCGCGCACCATCCAGTACATCAGCCAGACAACCGTCACCCAGCGCGAGATCGAGTCCTATCCCAGCATCACCGATCCGAACTCCACGCTTCGCGGACCGGGAACGGTCGCTCCCTTGGGAATCGCCAACCACTTCCCGCCCAATGTGCCGTTCACGCCGCAGGTCGACCTTTTCGGCATCGAGTACTCCAACCGCGACACCAGCTACCACCCCGCCAACGACCGCATCCACGGCACCGCGGACGACCAGCAACTTCTCCAACGATTCAATGTCAATTCCACATTCATTCCCTCGACGATTCCTGAAAGCCAGGAACTCGCGGCGATGGACAGCTTCGGCTACGCCTCCGGCCTGCAGCCGGGCGCCACGCCCCGGGGAATCGGAACGCTTCCCGGCGGCATCCCGATCACCCGGGTCACCCTCGGGAGCGCCTTCCCCCAGGTGATCGGCGGCATCGGCGTGTTCTTCCCCGGAAAAACCGGCTTCGCTACGGAATCGAACTGCTCGCTTGCCAGCAACTACAACCCTGCCAAGCCCGACCGAACGCTCGAGGCTGAGTACATGGCCTTCGCGGCGCTCGGGGGCACCACGGTCTCCCTCACCACGAGCATCAACCCGACTCCGATTCCCGGGCCCATCGGCGGAGTCGCCCCGGTCAATGGAATCATTCTGGCCACGGGACGAATCGACCTCGTTGGCATCACCCTGCCTCTTTTCGGACCGTTTCCCAGCGCGGCATTCCCGGGTGCCAACGGCGCGCCTTTCCTGATCAGCTACGGGCAGTCGCTGGGCGGATCCCAGCCATCCCCCAATCTCGGGGCGACCGGCCCGGCTTTCGCCCCCAATCCGCTCAACTTCCCCGAAACGGGCGGACTGG
Organism: Planctomycetota bacterium; assembly: GCA_016873225.1. Classification (GTDB taxonomy): domain Bacteria; phylum Planctomycetota; class Planctomycetia; order Gemmatales; family Gemmataceae; genus REEB421. The sequence goes on from VGXS01000001.1 coordinate 154,955, forward strand.
CCCTGCTGCTCGACCCCGGCGCGGACAACAAGATCAATCCGGATCCGGCAACCGTTCCGGGCACTCCTGTTCCCGGCCTTCCGGTCGACAACGCCAAGGTGCCCCTGCTGGCGGGGACGGCCGTGCCGGAAGGGTTCCTGGTCACGCCCCACGCGGGATCCAACCTCAGCGCCGACGATGTGCAGAAGATGATCGCCCAAGGCGTGCAGCAAGCCGTCCAAATCCGCGCCGCCATCCGGTTGCCGCTGAACAATTTCACCCGCATGACCTTGGCCGTGGCGGACACGAATGGCGATGTGTTGGGCCTATTCCGGATGCCCGACGGCACCACCTTCTCCATCGACATCGCCGTCGCCAAGTCGAGGAATGTCGCGTATTACAACAACCCTGCGGAATTGCAGCCGGTCGACAAGCTTCCGGGAGTGGCGCGGGGAACGGCCTTCACGAACCGGACCTTCCGTTACCTGGCCTTGCCCCGGTATCCGGAAGGCATCGACGGCGCGCCCCCGGGGTTTTTCTCGCAATTGAATGATGGCGGCACAAACCCGGCCAACGGCGCGCAGGTGGGACCACGGTTGCCCGCGTCGGCATTCCAAAGCGTGTTCGGGTTCGCGGCGTTCCACCCGCAATCGAACTTCCGCGATCCGTTCAACATCCTGAACCAAAACGGAGTGGTCTTCTTCCCCGGCGCCGTTTCCGTCTACAAGAACGGCCAAATCGCGGGCGGCCTGGGCATATCAGGTGACGGCGTCGACCAGGATGATGTGGTCACGGCCGCCGCCAAGCAAGGTTACGACTCCATGCCCGCCGGGGTGCTGCGCGCCGACCTCGTTTTCTTCCGCGGCGCGCGCCTTCCATTCCAGAAGTTCAACCGCCAGCCCAGGATCACCTGACCCGCGATCGTGGGATCCTAGTGGTTGAACTGAAACGCCTTGGTGTTGATCAGGGCCCAGAGCAGGTCTTGGCAACCCGGCAACCTGTCGTCGTCAACCAGGGTGGCGACTTGGGCCGCCTCGGCCTGCACGCGCCGCAGGTCGGCATCGAGGTTCCGGTGAAACGCCTTCAATTCAGCGGCCTGGGCGGGCGTCCTTTGGGCCGGTTCCGTGGCCAAGATCTTCGCCACCTGCTCGGGCGGCGAAACCAGGTTCAACGGAAGCTTCGCGTTCGTCGTTGAAAGGCGGAAGCGGCCCAGCGTGTGCTGGGTGCCGAAGTTCTGGGTGATGATGATCGTGAACTTGCCTTGGCCGGTGGCGAGCTTTCCGATCATTCCCGGGTTCTGAAGCTCGAAGGTCGCCGCATGGTTCTTGCCCGTCTGGGGAAAGATGGCCCACCCGGTGGCGGGGTTTCCATCGATGGCGTTGCCGACCGGGAAGCCATCCTGGGAATGGTCGGCAAGGGCGCGCGCCAAGGGGATGCGGGTGGGTCGCTTCTCAGGAGTCTCGGCATGTTCCAGCGCGAATTCCTGGATGACGAAGTTGCCGTTTGGGGAACGCCCGGGGCCCTTGCCCGGCAGCTTGGGATCAGCAAGGACCTCGAGCTTGATGCCGGTGAAGTCCTTGGTGCCCGCGGGAAGCGCGATCTTGAGGATGTCGCGGTCGGGGTTGGTGCCCGAGGCCAGCCATGATTGATCGGGCTGGAGGGTGTAATCGGCCTTGCCTTGGGAATCCACCTTCTCGGGTTTGAAGGTGGTCCAGGTGGGGGCGTTCCGGTAGCCGGCTTCCCATTGGGGCTGCCTGTCATCAACGGCCTTGAGCCTCTCGGCCAGGGCTGTTTCCTTGGCGGCCTTGTCCGAACGCATCGCGGTGAAATCGGGCTTCGACTCGCCGATGGCGCCCAGGGCCAGCTCGCGCTCCTTGGGGCTGGGCAGCCTTGAAAGAGCCGCCAGGTAGATTTCATCAACGACGGCGCCGGTGTCCTTCTGCTTGCGCAGGAGTTCGGCCAGCCTGTTGCCGTTGTCGCGCACGGCGTCGCCGACGACGGGCCCGTTGACCAGGTTGAGCACGGGGCCCAGCATCAGCGTGCCGCTGCGCTCGCATTCGCAGGCGCTCTCGCGGGGAGGCTTGCCGAAAAGCTGGAAGAAGGCGCCGGGAACATCCTGGTTGCTGTCGAGCATCTGGGCGGCCCGGGCCCCGGGGTTCAGGCCGGGAAGTCGCGAAAGCGATCCAGTCGCCTGGTGAATGGCGTCGTAAAGCACCTCGGCGGGCAGGCGCCTGGCCAGGGCGTGCGAGTAATTCGTCTCGTCGTCGCTGTTCCAGCGGTTGGCCTTGATAGAATGCTGGTAGACGCGGCTCTTGCAGATCAACCGGGTCAAAGCGGCGGTGCTGAAGCCGCTCTTGGCGAATTCGGAAGCCAGATAGTCGAGCAGGGCCGGGTTGCTCGGCGGGTTGCCCGCCCGGATGTCGTCGATCGGCTCGATGATTCCGACGCCCATCAGGTAAGCCCATTGGCGGTTGGCATAGCTGCGCGCGAAATAGGGGTTTTCCTTGCCCGTGAGCCATGAGGCGAGCGACTGGCGCCGGGAGGAGGCCGCCTGCCCGGCGGCGTCGGTTCCGAAGGGGAACTTGGGCGCCGTCACCTGCCCGGTGCGGTCATGCTTCACCTCGCCGGCCTTGGCGTCGGCAACCACTTCAACAAGTGGCTGGGCGCCCTCGACGGCCGATCCGCCCACCTTCTGCCCCTTGAACTTCGGGTCTTCGGAGCGCGACACCTGGGCGAAATAAGCCGCCAACTGGTAGTACTGGTCCTGCGTCCAGCGTTCGAACGGATGGTCGTGGCACTTGTTGCAATTGAAGCGCACCCCCAGGAACAACTGCGTGGTGTTTTCCATGGCGGCGCCCGGATCTCGCAGGATCTTGTAGTAGCTGGCCTGCGGATTTTCGACATTCGATCCGCTGCCGGTGAGGATCTCCCTCACGAACTGGTCGTATGGCCTGCCGTCGGCGACCGACTTGCGGATGTAATCACGGAAGGCGCGGGCGCCAGGATCACCCAGGAACTTGCGGTTCACCTGGAGAAGGTCGGCCCACTTGTTCGTCACATGCTCCACATTCGCGGGGCCGCCGACCAGCTTGTCGACAAGCGCCTCGCGGCGGGCGCGCGACGGACGGGCATCGGCCAGGAAGGCGCGGACTTCGTCGGGAGTGGGCAGCAGTCCCGTCAGGTCGAGGTAAATCCTTCTCACGAACTCGGCGTCGTCGCACACATCCGAGGGCAGGATCTTGAGTTCGCGCAAGCGGTTGTAAACCAGCTTGTCGATCTCGTTGTAGGTGGGGGTTTCCACCCAGGCGAATCCGGAACGATCTCCCATGATGATGAGCCCGGAAGAGGCGTAGCTGCCCTCGTATCGAACCAGCAGCGTGGCCTCGCCCCTGCGTAGGGTGGTCACGATGGCCTGGCGGTCGACGGTGGCGACTTCGGTGTTGCTGCTTTCCAGGAAAGCCTCGGATGTGACATCGCGCGAATTGCCGTCGTTGAAGGTGGCGACAACCCTGACCTGCTGCCTCTGGCCGGGCAACGGCACGGTGCGGGCGCCGGGATAGGCCTCGACGCGCGTCACGCGCGGGGCGTCGGCGTCGTAGCGGGCGCCACCGGCAATCCACCCCCTGAGAATCTCGTAGTAACGGTCGCCCGGCTGGGCCAGCACGCCACCCACATGGGGTACGGCGCCGGTGATCTTGAGAAGCATCAGGCTCTTGTCGGGGGCGCTGCGGTTGAACCGGCGCCCCTCCAGGTCGTCGGTGAGCGAGCGGTGGTCGAACAGCGGGTCGTAGCCGCGCAAGGAAAGCTTGAATCCATTCTTGCCATCGGCGGCCCCGTGGCAGGTGCCGGAGTTGCAGCCCATGCGGGCGAGGACGGGCATCACATCCTGGAGGAAGCTCACCTTGGGCTCGGAGCCGGCGCCCCTCACGAGAATCTTGGCCCCGGCCTGCCGGCCGCCCAGGCTGGCCACCACCTCTCCCTCTCCGTCGGCCTGCGGGGTCACCTGGCCGGTGCCGCCGATCCGCGCGAAAGCCGGAGTTTTCCACTCAACCATGCGGGTGGCGTCAATCGTCTCGCCCGAGGCGAGCACGGCGTTGACGAGCAACTGCCCCGCCGACAACTTGCCGGCAAGTTCGAGCGACCGCGGCACGAACTCGAGCCTCGCCACGGAAGCGCCCGCGGGCAGCTTTTCAGCGGGCTCGGCATGAATCATCAGCAGGATCGCGCATAATGCCGTCATGTCCCGTTCTCCAATTCCCGTTTGATCCGATGTTCATCGCGAGGCGGTGGCGCCGGAGGGCGACACCACGAATTGGCCCTTGGGCTTGCCTGTCGCGGGATCGAAAAGTCGCACCGTGCCGTCGAAACCGGCGGCGGCGACCGTGCCGCCGTCGGGGCGCCATGAAAGCGCATAGACGGAAGGAAGGGGCCCTTCCAACTGGCTTAGCTGCTTGGCGTCGGCGGTTTGGTAAACGCGAACGGTTCCCGTTCCGTCCAGGCTGCTACCCACCGCGAAACGGGTGCCGTCGGGCGAGAACGCCGCGGCGTAAATCCGGCCGGGCAGTCCGGCGTATTCGCGGATCTTGTTGGCGTCGTCGCCGATCACGCGCTTGGTTTCCCTGTGCATCTTGTAAAGGCGGGGAACACCGTCGGCTCCGCCGATGAGGATCTCCTCGAAGAGCTTTTCCTCGGTGCTGGCGACGGCGATGGATGCCGCCTTGACGATCTTCTTGTCGGCGCCCGGCCTCACCACGCCGACCTGCAGGCCGCCCTTGAGCGCGCCGGGCGTGATGCTCGTCACATTGTCGATGAACCGTTGCGTGGCGACCTCGGTGAGCTTGAGGGTGCGGTCGCGGCTGGCGCTGATGAGGTACTTGGCGTCACGGCCGAACGAGGTGCAGAGAACCCAGTCGTTGTGGGCCCCCTGGAACAGGACAAGCTTGCCGCTGGAGGCGTCGATGGCGCGAAGGTTGTTGTCGGCGCCGCCAAAGGCCACCAGCTTGCCATCGGGAGACCAACTGGCGCCATAAAGAGTGTCGGCGGTGAACGATGTGGCGAGCTTGAGCTTGCGCTTGGCCACATCCCAGATTTGGATTTCCCCGAAGCGGCCGGGGCTTCCGCCGGAAACCGCCAGAAGCGCGCCATCGGGGGAAAAGGCCACCGACTGCACCTGTTCGGAAAGACCAACCAACCTCGCCAGCGGCTTGCCTCCCTCGGCGGGATACAGCAACACCTCGTGGTAGCCGTTCACGGCGAGCGTCTTGCCATCGGGGCTGTAATCAAGCGAGGTGATCACCGGAGGCAGGGCGTAAGTCGGGGGGTGATCGGCGTCGATGCTGTCGCGGGCGTTGGACGGCGTGTCGTTTTTGGCCCCCTCGGCAACCCATTTCCGGACCAGTTCAACATCCTTGGCCTGGACCGGGTCGGCTCCCCTGGGCATCTCGGCGCGCTTGTCGCCGTGGGGAGTGATCTGGTCGATCAGGTAGCTCTTGTCCGGTTGGCCGGGAACAATGCCCGGCATGCCGCGGTCACCCGCCTTGAGGATCGACTCGTAGTCGGTCATCACATAGCCGCCCTGCGCCTTGGCGGGCTGGTGGCAGCCTTGGCAATGCACCTGAAACAGCGGGCGCACCTGCTTGTAATAACTCACGGGGCCGGCAGGCGCCGCCGTGGGTGGCGCCGAGATTGCCAAGAGAAAGAACGGGAACAAGGTGTTGGTGAGCATGGCCAAGTCCAAGCCGGGGTGGAGCGATCGGACTCATCAGGCGGGCATGATACTAACCGATGGATCTACCCATATCATGACAAATGAAATCTGGAAGCGCAACCGCTCACTGAGCCAGTCTCGCGGCGAACGATCGCATCGTGTTAGCCTTTTGAATGAACTGTCCTAGACCCGTCGGAGTGACAGCCATGTGCCGGGTTTTCCGATGCCTAATCGCCTCGCTGGCGGTTCTCCCGCTGGCGATGGCCAACCGGGGCGCCGGCCAGGACAAGAAAGCCGATGTCTTCGACCTCAACAAGAAAGCCGACATGGCGGCCAGCTATGCCCGGGAAGTGGGCGGCAAACCCCTGTCGGAATGGATCACCGACCTGAAGAACATCGACCCCAGCGTCAGGGAGCGGGCCCTGAGAGCCATTCCGCTGTTTGGTCCTCCGGCCAGCCAGGCGGTTCCCACCGTGCTCGACCGCTGCCTCGACCGCGATGCCAGCCCGAGGGTGCGCGCGATCGGAGCGCTGGGAATGCTTGAAATCTCGGACAAGGATGTTCCGAAGGTTGTTGAAACCCTCGCCAAGCGCATCAGCGACGATCCGCAATCCGCGATCAAGTTCCAGGCGATGATCACCTTGTCGCGGTTCGGAATCGACGAGGGCAAGCCTGCGATTCCGGCGCTGGTGAAAATGGCGGAGGATCCCACCACTTGGGAAGCCCGCAAATTGGCTGTCTCGCTATTGGGAAAATATGGCTACGACGCCATGAAGGGCCCGGATGTCCGCTGCCTGAGGGCCATGGTAATCGCCCTCAAGGATCCATCCATGGCCGTGCGCCAGGAGGCCGTTTACGGATTGGCCGTGCTTGGACGCCCGTTCGACATGGCCACGGCCCAATTGGTTGAAAAAGCCCTGAGCGTTCTCACCGACAACAAGGACAAGGGCATCAGCATCTGGGCCCATGTGGGAATGATGAACCTCACCAAGGCGGACAGCGCCCACCTCAAGCCGATCATGAAGAACCTGAAGGAAAAGGACCCCCAAATCCGTCTTTTGGCCCTGCGCGCCATGGGAACACTTGGCAAGTTGGCCCTTTTCGGCCTACCCGAGATGATCGACGCGCTTGAGGACAAGGAAGCCGAGGTTCAGTACACGGCCATCTGGGCGATCGCGGCGATGGGATCCTCGGCCGACAAGGCGGTTCCGCCGCTTCGCGCGATGTACCAAAAGACGGCCCTGCCCGAGCCCATCCGCATGGCGGCGCACGCCGCGGTTGAGCAGATCAACGGCAAGAAGGAACCGCCGCTGCCAATGGCTCCGGCGCCCGTGGCACCGCCGGCCATTCCGGGAACTCCGCCCGCCCCGACTCCCAAACCAGCGGGAAACTGACCATGCCGGTCAAGGTGGTGGAAGGCGATCTTCTGGCGCAGTCCGTGGATGCCATCGTGAACCCGTGGAACCGCAACATCATCCCCTGGTGGCTGCTTTTGCCGCAGGGCGTTTCGGGCGCGATCAAGAAACATGGCGGAACCGGCCCGTTTCGTGAAGTGGCGCGCCATGGCGCCATACCGCTGGGTGGGGCCGTCCTGACAGGCGCCGGCAAACTGCCTTTCCGGGGCATCATCCATGTCGCGGGAATCAACATGCTGTGGATGGCCTCCGAATTTTCCGTGCGGGCATCGGTGCGCAACGCGCTGGAACTTGCCAAGCAATCGGGCTTTCAGTCGGTGGCCTTTCCGCTCATCGGGGCCGGGTCGGGCGGGGCGCGACCGGAGAAGGTTCTGGAATGGATGAAAGACAGCGCGGAACAGCAAGCCTTTCCAGGTGACTGCCTCATTGTGGTTTACAAGCCGCGGGGAAGGTGAAAATGAAAAAAGACGGAAGTAATTGCTAAACAAGTGGCAATGGAGGCCGATCTAGTTTCAAGAATGATCAACCAATTAAGCGAATCGAATCCAATGGCTAAACAACTCAAACATAAAGGAACCAAGAAAGGGCCATAACATGGCATGGATTTTTGCAGGACTGTTCTTTGTTATTTCATTAATTAGCTCGACAGCATTGATTTTAATTTGGCAAAAGAAAGAGGAAGAAAAAAGCAAGATTCAAGCAGCCTTAGACAAGTCCGAGTCTTCGTTGAATACCATTCGCAAGCGTATGCAGGGAATTCTTAATGCAGATGCAGAGAAGGAAAGAGTCATAAGAGAAACCAATGAAATACTCCAAAATAACCTCCTTAAAATCGAATCCCAGAATCAACATTTTGAAAAGGTGAAAGCCGAATTGATTGCTGAAACAAAAGCCATCGAGGAAATCCTATTAAAGTTAAGATCTGAGCATGCTTTATTGACTGAAAACATAGCTCTTTCCGAAGTGGGTTTTTACAAGCCTTATTATGGCTTCGCAACATCCTTAAAGTACAAACAGCAAATTGAGGAAAACAAGCTCAAACAAAAGGAAATGCTAACAAACAAATTGGCCGCGACTTGCTCACTGGAGTGGGCGATTGATGGAAGCATTGAAAAAGGTAGAAAGCATACGGAAAAATACATTTCTCTTCTAATTAGGGCCTTTAATGGAGAATGTGATGCGGCGATCGCCAAAATAGGGTTTAATAATTATCAGTCAATGGAAAATAGGATTCAAAAAGCCTTTGACACCTTGAATAAATTGGGTGAATTGCAACACTGCTCGATAAACAAAACATATTTCCAATTACGCCTGGATGAATTACGGTTGGAATATGAACATGAATTGAAAATCAAAGCCGAACGGGAAGAACAACGCGCGATTAAAGAAGAAATGCGCCAACAGGCTATTGCCCAGAAAGAAATTGAAAAAGCTCAGCAGAAAGCTGAATTGGAGGAAAGACAGTTCGAAGCTGCCTTGGCTAAAGCTCGAGAGGAGTTTGCGAAAGCAAACGCTGCGAAACAAGCAGAAATGCAAGCAAAACTGTCGGAGTTGGAAGCACTGGTGGCACAAGCCCAGGCAAACAAGGAAAGAGCCATTTCACTTGCGCAACAAACAAGGGCCGGCCATGTGTATGTCATATCAAACATAGGATCATTTGGGTCCAATATTTATAAAATTGGCATGACAAGGCGTCTTGATCCGATGGATAGAATTTGGGAGTTATCAGACGCATCTGTTCCTTTTGATTTTGATGTTCACGCGATTATTTACACAGATGACGCGCCAACTCTTGAAACAGAATTACATCAGCGATTTGCCGATAAAAGAGTAAATGTCATCAATCAAAAAAAGGAGTTCTTTAATGTAACTATTGAGGAAATAGCATCTGTTGTCCGCGAGAAATTTGGTGATATAGAACTCACATTGCTCGCCGAAGCCAGCGAATATCTTCAGAGCGAGGCCTTTTATAAAGAAAAAGGGTTTTCAATATGTCATAATCGTCAATTTTCCCCTGAAATCAACAACCTTGTAAGATCAAATTAAATCAACCTCAATCATCTGCTTTTCCTTGCCAGAATGTTTTGACATTGTTTTTGCGGTTTCCAAAAAATCATTCATCCTGTTGCTGTGTTTATGTGATATTTCAGTCATTAGTGTTTCTTGTTGGGGTTCCTCCGTGATCCGCTGCAGCATCGACATCAACGCGCCGGGCCGGCACCTGGGCCACCTTTACCTCCCCTATTCCCATAACCTCGCCGGTTGGGCCAACCTCATGGTGCCCATCGCCGTGGTCAATGGAGGCCGCGGCCCCACGACCCTGGTGATGGCCGGAAACCATGGCGACGAGTATCCCGGCCAGGTCGCCGTCATGCGCCTCATGCGCGAGCTGCGGGCGGAGTCGGTCAAGGGCCGCCTGATCCTCATCCCCACGCTCACGATGCCCGCCGCCAAGGCCGGCACGCGGCTTTCACCCCTCGACGGCAAGAACTTCAACCGCAGCTTTCCCGGCGTCGAGGACGGGACGCCCTGCGAGTCCCTCGCGCACCACCTGACGACCGTCCTCTTTCCCGTCGCCGACCATGTGATCGACATCCACACCGGCGGCCGCGGGGTCGACTTCGTTCCGTGCGCCCACATGCACCTCGTGCCCCGGGGAGCGCAGCGCGACGCCATGGTGGCGGCCACCGAGGCGTGGAACACCGATTTCTGCTTCCTGTACGCCGACATCGCCGGCAAGGGACTCCTCCCGGTCGAGGCGGAAAACCAGGGCAAGGTGGTCATCACCACCGAGATGGGCGGCAGCGAGAATGTCACCGCCCAGGTTCATTCCCTCACCCAGAAGGGGTTGAGGAATGTTCTGGCCCACCTCGGCCACCTGACGGAAAAGGCGAGCTCGCGCCAGGAACTGGGACTCCCGCCGACACGGTGGGTTCAATCACTCGCCTGGGAGGACTACCGCTTCGCACCCGAGTCGGGAGTGTACGAGAACATCGCGCCCCTGGGTTCGGCCGTCGCGAAGGGACAGGTCGTCGGGGCGATTCATTTCCTTGAGAGGCCCGACCGCGAACCCGTCGCCATCGCCGCATTGGAGGCGGGCATACTGGTCGCCACGCGCGCCCCGTCGGTCGTCGGCCAGGGCGACTGCGTCGCGGTGATCGGCCATGAATGCGACCCGCGGAGCATGCCATGAAAATCAGCGAGATCGCCTGCCAGATCGTCCGCATTCCGAATGTCACCGCCAAGACGGCCAGCAGCCAGGACTCGGTGATCGTGCGCGTGCGCACCGCCTGCGGCCTGGAGGGGATCGGCGAGGCCGACTCCTCACCCGAGGTGGTCAAGGCGATCATCGACGCGCCGTTCAGCCACAACATCGCCTGCGGCCTGCGCCAAATCCTGGTGGGCGAGAATCCGCTCGAGCATGAGCGCCTGTGGCAGAAGATGTACCGCCGCACGATGTATTTCGGACGAACCGGGGCTGGAATCACCGCGATGGCCGCGGTGGACATGGCCCTTTGGGACCTGAAGGGCAAGGCGCTCGGCCAGCCGATCCACAGGCTGCTGGGCGGCAGGCACCATTCAAGGCTGCGCGGGTACGCCTCCATCCTGTTCGGCCGCGACGGCAAGGAAACCGCCGACATCGCCAGGCGCTGGGTCGCCGAGGGATACACGGCGGTGAAGTTCGGCTGGGAACCGATGGGGACATCCGAGGCGGTCGACATCGACCTGGTGAGGGGGGCGCGCGAAGGCCTCGGCGACGCCACGCTGCTTATCGACGCCGGCTGCGTTTACGACGCGCGCACGGCCCTCAGGCGGGCCCACGCGTTCGCCGAGTTCAAGCCGGAATGGTTCGAGGAACCGCTGCGCGAGGACGACATCGAGGGGTATGCCTGGCTCCGCGACCGGTCCCCCATCCCCATCGCCGCGGGCGAGGGGGAATGCGGGCGCGAGTCGTTCCGGCCGCTCATCGACCGGCGGGCGCTCGATGTCTATCAGGTGGACATTTCCCGCTGCGGCTTCACCGACGCGGCGTACATCCGGTCGCGGGTTGAGGAAATCGGGGCCAGGCTCTGCAACCACTGCTACACCAGTCCGCTCACCGTCGCCGCCAGCCTGCACTGGCTGAGCACCTGCCGCGACGCCTTCATCTTCGAGGACTGCGTCGAGGACTCGCCCCTTCGCCACGACCTCACCATCGAGAAGGTGAGGTCGGTGAACGGCTTCATCGAGGTTCCCGACAGGCCGGGACTCGGGGTGACGCTCGACGAGGATTTTGTCGCCAGGCACCTGGTGGCGCAGTCGCGGTAGCTGGAGGCTTCAACGATGGGCAGGGCGGCGACGGAGCACAGGTACGAGAAACTCACCTGGCCCGAGATCAACGACGCTGTCGACCTCGGCAAGGTATGCATCGTCCCCTGCGGCGCGGTGGAGCAGCATGGGCACCACCTGCCGCTTGATGTGGACCTCGTCTGCCCCGTCGGCATCGCCAACGGCGCCGGCCGTGAAATCCCCGCCAAGATGCTTGTTCTTCCCGTGGTGGCCTACGGGTACACCGGGCATGTGATGGATTTCCCCGGAACCATCAACCAGGACTTCGAGCACTTCATGCACCATGTGCTCGACATCACGAAATCACTCGCCTACCACGGGTTCAAGAAGATCATCCTGCTCAACGGCCACGGTTCAAACATGCCCAACCTCGACCTCGTCGCGCGGCGGACCAATCTGGAGACCGACGCCGAGTGCTGCGTCGTCGCCTGGTGGAACCTGCTGACGGTGGACAAGGGGTTCCTGCCGAGGTGGCGCCAGAGCCGGTTTCCCGGCGGCTGCTCGCACGCCTGCGAGCTGGAAACCAGCCTTTACCTCTACCTTGACGGCGACAATGTGCGCAAAGACCTGATCAAGAGCGGAATCATCAGCTTCAACGCCGAGGAAAGCCCGTTCAACTGGGTCGACCTATTCGCCGCCGGGCCGGCCACCGTGGTCTCGTGGACAAGCAGCTACTCCGAAACGGGCGTGCTGGGCGACGCCGAGTTGGCCACGCCGGAAAAGGGGCGCGAGGCCTACGAGGAGGCGGTGAGGCAGCTTGTCGCCCTCGTCTCATGGTTCAAGGACAGGCCCGCCGATGTCCGCCGCGACCTCCACAGGAAGCCGCCCACGATGCCCCTTCCGTGGGGCCAGCGATCCCATCCGGGGAGAAAGCCCACATGAAAATCAGCGCAATCAAGGTCACCGGCCTTTCGGGTGGCACGGTCGAGGGAGGCTGGGCCGAGGAACTTGCCCCCGAGGACAATGTCCACGCGATCGTCGAGGTCATCACCGAGGACGGGCGATCCGGCATCGGCAGCGTCTTCACGAGCAGCCACCTCGTGGAAGCCGCGGCGCGACTGCTCGGCCCCTTCCTCATCGGTGAACGGGCCGACGAGCCGGCGAGGGTGAGCGAAAAGCTGAGGCAGAACACCTTCTGGCAGGGCCGCGGCGGCAGCGTCGAGCACGCCATCAGCGGCATCGACATCGCCTTGTGGGACCTGTTTGGAAAAATCACCGGCCAACCCGTGGCGCGACTGCTGGGCGGCATTTACCGGCACCGGATCAAGCCCTACGGATCGTTGCTGTTCGCCGAACCGGACGCGCTGAGGGAGAAACTCAAGGCGGCCGTCGCGCGCGGCTTCAGGGCGATCAAGCTGGGGTGGAAGCCGTTCGGCAGGGTCAGCGAGCGGATGGATGAGATCCTTGTTCGCACGGCGCGCGAGACCGTGGGGCCGGACATCGAGCTGATGGTCGACGCGGGGGGAAGCGACGCCTTCTGGCCCCATGGCTACAAGTGGGCCATCCGCACGGCCCGCATGCTGGCCAACTACGACATCACCTGGTTCGAGGAGGCGCTGAGGCCCGACGACTTCGACGGATTCGCCGAACTCCGCAAGCATTCTCCCGTTCCCATCGCCACCGGCGAGGTGCTCACCCGCCGGCAAAGCTTCATGCCGCTGCTCCAAGGGCAGGCCGTCGACATCGTCCAGCCCGACTGCACCAAGTGCGGCGGCCTCACCGAGGCCTGGCGGATCGCCTGGACGGCGCACGAGAACCATGTGCAATGGGTGCCCCACGGATGGAACACCGCCGTGGGTCTTGCCGCCGACATCCACCTGTCGTGCGCGATGCCGGTGGCCAGGTATGTCGAATTCCTGACGCCTTCGCCCTACATGGATGAACTGGTCACGAAGCCGTTCCGTCCCGACGCGGAAGGTTTCCTGAACCTTCCCGAGGGGCCCGGGTTGGGCATCGAACTCAACCGCGAGGCGCTGGAGCGGTTCAGGGCCCGTTGAGCCGCGCCGGTTCATCGCCTATGGCCTCGAAGCGGTACGACCACCAGGCCATGGCGTTGAGCAGGAGCACCGCCCCGTACAGGGTGAACAGCGGATCCCACTGCTGCCTGGGATCCAGGTTTTGGCCAGCCCTCCAGTCGGTGAAGACGCCGACGAGCCACTGCGATGTAAGGGCCCCCACGATCCCGACGCCGTTGAGAAGCCCCAGGATCGCACCGACATGGCTTCCGGATTGCCGCGTGGCGACCACCCACCAGTGGGGAAGCGTGACATGCATCATCATGAACGAGGCGCACCACCACGCCGACAGGGCGACCGGATCGGACATGCGCGATCCGACCAGGAGGCAGACGGCCGAGATGGCGTAGCAACCCGCCGCGATGCCGCCCGGCCAGCGGCCGGCGACGGCCCCCGCCCGCGCTATGCGGTCGGCGAGCCAGCCTCCGACAAGCATGCCGACCGCCGAGCCCGCGATCACCATCGAGGCGAGGTTCCCGGCCGCCTGGTTGCCGACGGAATGCGCCGCCATCAGGTACTTGGGAAACCACGAATAAAAGAAGTAGGTGTAAAAAGCCGCAAGGATGGCGATGAGCCCCAGCGACAGCACGCCCCTGTTGGCCAGCGCGATTCGCCAGGGCACGGGTCCATGGCACGGTGGGGGCGGCCCCGCATCGCCCCGGATCGATTCCAACTCGGCCCGGTTCACCGACGCGTGTGACGACGGATCATCACGGAACCACCACCAGAAACCGGCGGCCCAGGCGAAACCGGCGAAGGCGAACACCGAGAAGGAAAGGCGCCAGCCGATTTTTTCGATCAGCATCGCCGTCGCCGCGGGAGCCAGCACGCCGCCTAGCTGGGCTGACGCCAGCATCACCCCCTGCATGCGCCCGCGCTCCGACCCGGGAAACCAAGAGGCGATCACGCGCCCGGCATTGGGCAAGGCGCCGGCTTCCCCGGCGCCGAACAGGAAGCGGACAATCAGGAGACTGTAAAAACCGGCGCAAGCTCCCGTCAGCATCGTGAATGCCGACCACCAGGCCACGATCCTCACCAGCACCAACCGGGAGCCCATGAGGTCGCCAAGCCGCCCGGCGGGAACCTCGCAGATACCGTAGGCCAGCGTGAACGCCATCAGCACGTAGCTGATGCTGCGGTTGTCGAGTTCGAAGTCCCGCTGGATGGGAACGATCGCCTGGGACATGCAGATGCGGTCGAGGTAAAGAACGGCAGCCAGGCCGCACAGCCATGCTCCCGTGATCAGCCGGGCGCGCGTCGGACGCGACGGTTCCCGGGTGATCCCTCGTGGCGGATCCATCAGCGCGGCACCTTGGACTGGCTCTCCAGGCCTCCAGTCTCCACGGCAAGACTCGCGACGGCAATCTTCATTCGCGGAAATGAGATGGCCCGGGAGACCTTGGGGGCTCCCGGGCCATCTCGAGCCAAGGAAGGCTCAGCCGATCAATCCGACCGGAATCTTCCTCACCCCGGGCTCGGGCCTTTTGGGCAGCCGAACCGTCAGGACACCCAAGGCCAGGCTCGCGCTGATGCCCTCGGCATCCACCTCGTCGAGCAGCTTGAACGCCCTTTCAAGCGGCGCGCGGGCGCGTTCGCGCAGCAACACCTTGCGCTCCGCGGGGGACTCGGCGACGGGCCCGGGCCGGGCGCTCACCACCAGCACCCGCTTGTCGACCGAGATCTCGATCTCGCTTTCCTGAAATCCCGGAACATCCAGGTGCAGGGTCAACTCGTTGGGGCCATCCACGATGTCGGCGCGCGGGACGCGCTTGGAATGCGCCGGCAACCTTGGAATCAAACCCCTCTCCAAAGTTTCTGGAAACATGATTCACCTCCTTGGGTAGTTGAAGTTCACGATTGGGCCGTTTGTCCCACCGGAATGCGGCGGGGCAGGCTTGAGGCCAACCGGGGCAGCCGGATCGTGAGGACGCCCGCGGCCAGCGAGGCCTGGACCTTTTCCCCATCCACGGGAAACGGCAAGGTGAGCCGACGCTCGAATCGCCCCTCCGGACGCTCCCTGCGAAGGTACGAGGCCTTCTCATCACGCGCCGGCAGGTTGGCCGCGATCAGGAGCGAAGTGTCCTTGTTGAGTTCCACTTCCACCTGCTCCTGGGTGATTCCCGGAGCGTTCACCTCCACAACGACGGTTTGATCCTCGAGATAGACATCCAGGGCGCCAACCCCGTCAGCCGAGTTGTCAAGCGTTGGGAAGTGCCTGAAAGGAAGTCCGTTCGCCCAGGCATCGAGTAAAACCTTTTGCAGATCAGCAGCCATAGCATCCTCCAACAATTGAAAGAGATTTACCAAGAGAGGCAATCTCTACACCTACAGAACAACCACTGAACCCATACAAGCATCAGGCGTGCCAATCATTTTCTCCCAGTACCACCTTTTGCCATTATTTTCCTCAAGTCCTTTTTATCAATCACTTTATAAAGAAAATTGTTTCTATGGATGTTCGCGGGCACTCATCAAGCCATTTCAAGAGTGCCGCCAAATTGGCATTCACCGATCTGATCTCATTTCCTCAACCTCAAAGATGCGCCAAATTGGCACCCATGGCCGCTTGCTTGGAAATACCGCCTTGCCATGCGATGATCTCTTCACTCAGGGGGGGTTGTTCATGGCCAAGTTGCTGGGTGCCTTCGCCTTCATGATGCTGGCCACGCCTGAAGGAGATGACCTTGGCGCCAACCTCGCATCCGCGCTGCAGATGATGCAAGGCGCGGGACAATCCATTCCGGCAGCGACGGCCGAAGCCATTCAAAAGGCCGCGGTCAAACGCGATGCCACTGGACTGGCCGATGCCGCCCACCCTCTCGTGTTCCTTGAGGTGACGATCAACCCCGAGGGTCGGGTGCGGGTGTCCCCCGGCGCCGCGGTTCCCGCCATGAAGGCCGGGGTTGCCGCATTGGCCCTGGTCAAGGTCAACAACCAAAGCGGCGGCCAGCAGCGGCTCATTCCCCGCTGCCAGTGCCCCGGTTCCGATAGCAATCCCTTCAGCGTGTCCATGATGAATGCCAAGGAAGGTCCGGCCGACCTGATTGGCCGGGAACTGGAATACATGCTGGTCAAGGTTTCCTGCCAACGGCCGGGCCCGCGGGAGGCCTTGTTCACCTTCCACGCGGGTCAAGGCACGGAGGATATCGGATTCCGCGGGGAAACGGCGGTCTTGTTCAAGGTTGCCGATTGATCCGCTGGGACTCCTCGATGATCCGCGCATAGGTTTCCC
Organism: Planctomycetota bacterium; assembly: GCA_016873225.1. GTDB lineage: Bacteria > Planctomycetota > Planctomycetia > Gemmatales > Gemmataceae > REEB421. The sequence continues at coordinate 171,632 of VGXS01000001.1, forward strand.
GGGCCTTGGCGTAATCCGCCTCCGCCTGGGCCTTCTCGGATTCCTTGTAGGTCTTGGCCTTGGTCTTCCAGCATTGGTCGACTCCGGCAAGGCACCAACGCGCCGAGTTGGCGTCGGCCCGCACGGGCCTGCCAGCCACCACCACGAAAAACGGATTCGTGTGGGCGGACAACCCCACCCGCAAGGCAACCCAGGCGCTGGCGGGGAAGTCGTGGCGGAAATCGAGTTTTTTCACCGAGCCGTCAGCGGGGACCTCACGCGACTGGACAGCATGGCCGTTGACCACCAGTTCAACCGGGACGCTTGGCCCGCCCTTCTGCCGGACGGCGGCGTTGACTGAAAACGAGATCGCCCCGGGCGCCTCGAGACGGATTTCGCTTCCGGATTCGCCCAGGGCCAGGGTCGGCCCGCCGACGGGCGCGGCGACAAAATCCATGAGGTGCGCCGCGCCATCGCTGACATAGCTGCGCCCTTCCGCCACGCCCTTGAGCCAACGGTCGAAGTCGAGCGTTCCGGGAACCTTGACATAAACCCGGCCCATGCCCACCCGTTCGCCGGAAATGCAGGGGAAATCGGTCTCGCCGCTGGCGCGCACCCTGAACCCGCAGTTGAGCGTGTGGTACCACATGTTCCACTCGGCAACGCGGTCGGTGTCCATGGTGCTGATGAAGTCGATCGCGGGAACCGGCTTGCCGAGGGGGCCGGGAACCTCTAGGGCGGACTGCACGATGTACTCGTTGGCGCCGATTCCGTCGTAGGCGGGAATGTTGAAGTTGGGCAACCCGCCGGCGCCGTCTTTCGTTTCCGGAATCCGGCCCGAGTATCGGGTCAGACCGTTCGCCGAGTGGGCTGGCCCGCAAACGGCGCCCTGGCGCTTGGCCCACCGCAGGGTGTTCATTCCAAGCGTGGGCCAATGGTCCTTCGAAAGCCCGCCGGGGGGAATCTGTTCCGTGAGTCCGAGGAGATTGAGGTGCCCGCTCGAGTGGGAGCCGAATCCGCTGACTTCGATGTCATACCTGAGGATGTGGGGCGGCCGTGAAACGGCATCGGGCTTCCCGGTGAAAAACCGCTTCTGGTAGTCGAAGCAAGGCCCCCAGGTGAGACAGCAACCGACCTTGAGGTCCTCGCCCAGCACATGGCGCATCATGTCGGCGGGTTCGACGCCCTCGGTGGGCTTGTCGTAATGCTGGCAACCGGCGGCATGGATGTGGTGGTCACCGCTCCACCAGCCCGACTTGGCGGGGTCGATCCATCGGGAAACCGAATAGCGGAATTCGGCCGGGCCGTCATTCACCAAAAGTTCCCTCGTTTCGGGAATCGACTCCGGACCTCTCGAACAGGTGACGGAATACCGGCCGGACGGAAGGCGGACCGTTTCTCCCGTGGCCCGGTAAACCTGCGGGTGAAAGAAAAAATCGGGAGCCAACCGCTTCGCTTGGGAAGGATAAACCCTGCCGGCGGAATCGCGGATCACGAACGCGGCCGTGGTCGGCGCGCCGTCGAACTCGGAAACCTTGAAAGTGACGGGATGGGATGACGCGGCAACAAACGGAACGACCACGGACGCCTTGCCGCCTCCCTCCTTCCTGTCGGCGAGCGAAAACGACAACTCAGCGGTCTTTTTTCCGGCATCGCGGCTGAACACCTGAACCGCCACATATTCAAGAGGCAATCCCGACAAGCCAGGCAGCAACGGCTGGGAAGTCATCGGAACCAAGTCAAGCCAACGGCCGGCGACTGCCGATGCCGGCCCCTTGGGAACCGGAAGGGCGCTGGGGCTTTCCGTTTTGAGCGGCCCCGTCTTGCCCGGGGCGTTGAGCACCTTGACGAGGCAAACCCGCCAACCCTGCTCCACCAAGCCGGTGGGATGGGTCGCCGGGAAGGCCTTGATGGCACCCTCCGGACCAAGTTCCACCGCCACCATGCAGCGCGCATCCATGATCCCTTGCACGGCCGCCGTCACTTCGGCGTTTCCCTGCCCCTCCCTGAGGCCTTCGAGCACCTTGCGGTCGGCCTCGGCAAGCGGTTGGCCGGCGGCCTCGAGCGCCTTGGCGACACGCAACGCCTGGGAAATGAGCGGTTGGGCTGCCACCGGGTTGGACGATGGCCAACTCTCGGCCGGGCACCGCCCCGAAAGGATCAAGAGAGCTGGAAATATCAGAAAAAAGCGATTCATGATTTATACCTTTACCGCTCCAGCGATCGACGACAGGTTAACCTGAAACGGCCCAAGTGGCGATTTCCAACGATCTCCAAAGACAAACAGCCTGCCCGGTATTGGCTGAAACTGATCAGGCGAACGGGATTTGGCCGATCATGGGATGGTGGCGCTTTCATTCAGCCAAAGGGCATGGTACTATTTCCCTGCCTACCCCACCGCCGTTTCGGCAAGCGGAGATTTCCGATGAAAACGACCACGGCCGGTTGCAGCAACTTCCAGAAAACCATGGCAGGACCATCCCGGCGTGACATGGTGGCGATCGGCGCCTTGGGAATGGGAGGAATGAGCCTTCCCAGCCTTTTGCGCGCCGAGCAGGCTGCGGGAATCGCGAGTTCCCACAAGGCCGTCATCATGATCTACATGGTGGGCGCGCCTCCCCACCAGGATATGTACGACCTCAAGATGAACGCCCCGGCCGACATCCGCGGGGAGTTCAAGCCGATCAACACGCCCGTTCCGGGCATCCAGATTTGCGAGCACCTTCCCAAGCTCGCCTCGATCATGGACAAGCTGGTGCCCCTGCGGTCGGTTTACGGATCACCCAACGGCGACCACGACTCGTTCATCTGCTACACGGGTCGCACCAAGCTGAACCAGCCTCCCGGCGGCTGGCCCTCCATCGGATCCACCGTGGCCCGGCTCATGGGGCCCGTGAACAAGTCGGTTCCCCCGTTCTTCGGCCTGGCGCCCAACGCCGGCCACCCGCCCTACGGATCGCCCGGGCACCCGGGATATTTGGGAGTCGCCAATTCAGCTTTTAGGCCCTCGGGCCCCATCCGCGACGACATGCGCCTGGGATCCATCCAGGCGGGCCACCTCACCGACCGCAACGCCCTGCTGAACAGCTTCGACGCCATGAGGCGCGAACTCGACGCCAGCGGCACCATGGATGCCCTCGATTCGTTCAACAGGCAGGCCCTCGGCATCCTCACCTCCAGCCGACTGGTCGAGGCCCTCGACATCACGCGGGAACCACAGGCCCTTCGAGACAAGTACGGGCAAGGCGACCCGAAGAACTACGGTGATGGCGCGCCTCGCAACCTGGAGCACTTCCTGCTGGCCCGCAGGCTTGTGGAGGCCGGCGCGCGGGTCGTGACCCTCAACTTCGGCCGCTGGGATTTTCACAGCAGCAATTTCAGCGAGTGCAAGAACACCCATTTCCCCTGGTTCGACCGAGGCATGCACGCCCTCATCACCGACCTGCACGAACGGGGCATGGACAAGGATGTCGCCGTGGTCGCATGGGGCGAATTCGGCCGCACGCCGAAGATCAACAAGGATGCTGGCCGCGACCACTGGCCCCAGGTGGGCGGCGCGCTGTTGGCCGGCGGCGGATTCAGGACCGGGCAGGTCATCGGTGCCACCGACCGGGATGGCGCCCGAGTCGCGCAAAGGCCCGTTCACTTCGGCGAGGTCCACGCGACTTTGTACAAGCACTTCGGCATCGATCCGCGAACGGTCGCGCTGCCCGATTACACGGGCAGGCCGCACTACCTCGTGGACGATCGGCACCCGCTCCCCGAATTGGCCTGACGCCTCCGGGAGGTTGGATCAGCCCGGCTTCTCGCGACGCCCAACGATCACCCTGGAAAACGGCACTTCCCGCTTGTACCGATCCAGCGGAAATTTCCCGATTTCCTTCCAGGCGAAAGGCAACGGCCTGATGTCGGGGCCGTGCGCCTCGAAACAGAAATACTCAATCTCGGGTGATAGGTCGCCAACCTTCACGGGCCATGGAACCCGGGTGGTGATCGGCAAACCGTAATAATAGGCGAACAAGGGCGCGAGGTAGTAGGTGCCGAGGCTGACCAGTTTTTGGCCCTGTGGCAGGGCCTCCTTGATCCGCTGCATCGCCAGTGCCGGTTTTTCGCTTCGCCTCACGCGGAAATCCATCACGAACACCGAGAAATGAATCGCCATCGCCGTCGCCATGGCGGCAACGGCCACCCGCATCGCCCTGGTTCCGCCTTGCCGTGATGAAATGGCCGTCGCGACTGCCAAGGCCATCAAGACCACCGTCCACGGCAACGCCACGGAAACGGGTTCGGCGAAAGCCTCCAGCCTCTGAAAGGCTCCCAGCCAGGGAGATAATCCCATCAGCAGGCCCAATCCCGCGATGAAAAAGGCGAAGACGACCTGAAGCCGCCTGGCGCCCGTGGCAGGCGACCTCGCGGCAATCCATTCAATGCCGGCGCCCGCGAGCACCGCCACGCAGGGCATCAGCGGCGCGAAGTATCGGGGCAGGCCGCCCGGTGGAATCCAAATGCTGGGCAAGGCCACGGCGATGCAGGTCCAAAGGTATCCGATGCGGCCAAGGCGCGGCCCCCATGAGGACCGGAAATCACGGGATACAACCGTCAGCAGCAGGGGAGACCACGGCAGGCCTCCGGCGATGATCTCCGCGGGCAGGGTGAGAAGGTGCCTGCCAACCTCGGCGGCCTTCCAATTCGAGATGCGGCCATTCACATGATAAGCGGGGTCGCCCGTCCAAACCTGAAGCACCCCGCCCCATCCCACCGCTCCAGCGTAGGGGACCACCCACGCCGCCAGGACCGCCCCACCCGCGGCGGCACCAACAAGGTGCCCCCATGAAAACAGGCTTTTCCAATCGCGATTGAAGATCATGTAAAGCCAGGTGGCGCCGACAAAATAGACGGGCGCCTGCAATCCCTTGGTGAGGGTGGCCATGGCCATCAGCGAGTAGCCGATGGCGAAGCAGGCCCAACCCGGCCAACCCCGCTCCATGCCCCAGTGCCAAAGGAGCAAGGCCCCTCCCAACAGCAGGGTGAAAAGCGCCTCGGTTTCAGCCTGCCGGCCCATCTGGAACCAGTCGGCGGAGGAGGCGAAGGCCAAACCGGCGGCCAAGGCGCCGACGCGGCCCATGAATGCGCGCGCGTAGCCATACACCAGCAAGGTGGTTCCCAGGGTGGCGAGAAGGGAATGCAGCCTGATCGTCCACTCGCTCCAGTCGCCCAATGCCACACAGGAAGCGGCAATCGCCCACATTTGGAAGGGAGGCCTGATCCAGAACGGTTCGCCCTGGGCCCTCGGAACGAGATAGTCGTTCCGCTGGACCATCTCGAAGGCCATTTGCCCCCTGGTCGACTCCTCGCCACGCAAGGGCAATTCCCCCGCGCGAATGAAATGGGCCAGGGCCACGAACAGGATGAGAAACGCCACCTCGGGCTCAAAAAACCATCTTCCGGGCCGTGAATCCGCTTGGGTGGGGGGAAGCGACATCGTGAAACCAACCGGGCCAACGGCATGGGGAGGCGGTCGGTATCGCTTTTTTCAGGGAAATATTCAAGCCAACTGACTCGCTCAGGAGGCCAGAACGCGTTTCATGGCCCCCGTCATGATGCCGTCGATGGAATCGTCGCTGAACGCCACCGACACCTCGTAGCCCCCGGCGGGATATTCCTCCTTGACGGGGATGTACCACGGACCACCGTCGCCATAGGCGGCCACGGCAACTTTCCCGCCGGGCGCCATCGACTGGGCCCGCAACTGGTATTCCACGAATGATTCGCCAGGAAGATGAAGCAGGCTGACGCCGCCGACCGTCAGGGCGCTGACCACCACCGGTATTTTCTTTTCGAGCCGACGCGACCAAGCGACCTCGTAGGCCGGCCGGTTTCTCGCGGCGCCTTTCAGGTTTTTGTCGGCGATGCTGGCCAGCAATTCAGCCACGGAAGGCTTCACGCGGGCCGTGGGCAGCATTTCAGCCGTTTTCCATGAGACCGTTTTCACGGCCTCGGGTTCCATGCCAGCCTCCGACGCCCGCAGGGCCGCCAGCATGCGGAATGTCAGGTCGGCCCGGGCCTTGGGCGTGCCGTCGTTGTACTTGCCCGCGGCGATGTTTCCGGCGCAACCGGTGAAATAGACATGGTGACAACCCGGTTCCTCGGCCTGCCGGGCCTTGCGCGCGAGTCCGACGAAGTCGCTCGTGACCCGGCCGTCGGCATAGTAGCTCATCGGATGGCAAGCATAGTAATGCAGGGAAGCCACCTTTCGCGATCCGTTGTAAAACGCGACGGTCCTCAAGTCGGGATCGATCAATCCCTCGGGCATATCGGTGAGTCGGGCGACACGGCACGCGCTGCCGCGCATGGACTTCACCCGGCCTGCCGCGTCCCTGTCGAGCCTGCGGTTGCCCGCCACCTTCTCCACTTTCGCCCGCCCCATCGCCACATGGCTCACCGGCGCGGCCTTGCCGATGGCCGCCGCCACCGCGGCGCGGACCGTGTCCACCGCGCGGGCATGGAAATCAGGAAGCACGATGTGCGGCAACTCGGCATGCGCGGCCACCAGTTTCTCGGCCTCCAGGCACGCGAACGGCGCGTTGTGCTGGTGAACGCAATGCACCGCCACCCGGTCGGGCGTGGTTCCAGCCGCCTGGGCCAGGGCCTCGCGCCACGCCACATGCGCCTCGTTGAGGATGCCGGTCCAATCGACCGCGCACAGGACGATCGGCTTGCCCGCGCCCAGCAGCACCACACCCAGCGCCTCGAGGGGATCATCGACCACCTCGATGGGCTTGATCCAACCGCCACAACACGGATGCCCCTTGGGCGGAGTCACATCGGCCCGGAAAGTCGCGATGTGAAGCCCGCCCGCGCCCTCGGCGCCGGCCACCGGTCCCGGCAGGAGGGTCCAGGCGGTGCCGGCGGCCATCAGCGATCGTCGTGTCGGGTTCATGGTTGCAAGCCTCCGCGATTTCGACCAAGCTTACCCCAACGGCGAAAGCGCGCCACCCCGAGGGAGAATTCCATGCCCCTGCTCCTGGCCTTGCTCCTCATTCCCGAACAAAAGGCGCCCCCAAGGCTGCCTCGCGACGAGGTCCTTCTGGTCAGGCGCGCCGACGGCACCGTCGCCAAGGCCGCCTCGCCCGGCGAATGGGCGGCGCGACGGGCCGAGATCGTCCGGGGCATGGAATCGTTCATGGGCCCGTTTCCCGGCAAGGAGAAGCGCGTGGCCCTGGACTTGAAAATCGATGAGGAGACCGACTGCGGCACCTATGTCAGGAGGCTTGTCAGCTACTCCTCCGAACCGGGTTGCCGCACGCCCGCCTACCTCTGCGTTCCCAAGGCGGTGCTCGGAGGGGCCAAGGCGCCGGGAGTGCTGTGCCTGCATCCCACCGAGATCAACATCGGCCCCAAGGTGGTGGTGGGCCTGGGCGGGAAACCCCACAGGCAATATGCCGCCGAACTGGCCGAAAAGGGGTGCGTGACCATCGCCCCGGCCTACCCGACGATGGGCGGCTACGATCCCGACCTCAAGCGACTCGGGCACGCCTCGGGAACCATGAAGGCCGTCTGGGACAACTCCCGGGCCCTCGACCTCCTCGACACGCTCCCATTCGTGAAACCCGGAGCGCGCGCCACGATTGGCCACAGCCTGGGCGGGCACAACTCCGTTTTCACAGCGGTGTTCGACGATCGGCTCAAGGTGGTGGTCTCCAGTTGCGGCCTCGACTCCTTTTCCGACTATTACGATGGCAACCCGAAGAGCTGGGACCACGGCAGGGGTTGGTGCCAGGATCGCTACATGGCCCGGCTTGCGACTTACAAGAACCGTTTGGCCGAGATCCCCGCCGACTTCCACGAGATGATCGCGGCGATCGCCCCGCGCACCGTGTTCATCTGCGCCCCGCTGCGCGATTCCAATTTCCGCCATGCCAGCGTCGACAAGGTCGCCGCCGCCGCCCGGCAGGCCTTCGCCCTGCACGGCGCCACCGACAGCCTGGTCGTGGAGCATCCCGACGCCGACCACGATTTCCCCGACGCCTCCAGGCAAAAGGCGTATGACATCATCCTGCGGGAACTCCGGTAAGCGGAGCTTTCGCGGCAATCGGGCAAGGGGTTTGTCAGGTCATCGGGCGGAGGGTGCCGGCATGCGTTCGTTGGTGATTCTTGCAATTTTGATGTCATTGGTGGGGATCAACGGCACCTTACATTCGCAGGGTGACAAGAAGGAAGGAAAGCCGGAGCGGCGCAAGGGCGAGTTGACCGGTGTCGTGACGGGCAAGGGCGACAACTGGATCGAGGTGAAGGCCGACGGCGAGGAGAAGGCGCGCAAGTATGTGCCCCATTGGCGCGGTGGCAACCCGAACATGGGTGGCGGACCGGACAAGGCGATGGAGGCTGAACTCAAGAAGGTGCCGCTGAAATCGCGCGTGCGGCTGGAATGGTCGTTCGAGGAACGCCCCCGGGTCGAGAAGATCGAGGTGCTCAAGTGATCGCCGCCGTTGCCTTGCTGGCGCTGATGGCGCCGCCGGGGTGGCACGATTCCCTGTCCCCGGCGTTGTCCGAGGCCAAGAAGACTGGCAAGCCGATCTTCCTTGTCTTCCGGTGCGATCCTTGAACCGACTGCCAGGAGATCGATGCGCGGGTCTCGCGCCTTGATCCCGTCATCGAGCCGATGGCCCGGCAATTCGTCCGGGTCCGACTCACCCGCATCGACGCGATCGACCTGCGAAGATTCAAGTTCGACCTCGACCTCACATGGGCCTGTTTCTTCATGAATTCCGAACAGGCGATCTACGGCCGCTATGGTGGCCGCGACGCCTCGGGGGCCGACTCCCGGCAATCGCTCAAGGGACTGGCCTTCGCCCTCGGCAAGGCCCTCGAGGCCCACAAGGCCGGAACCGCCCGGCCGGAACCGCTGGATGGCCCGGCCTTCACCATCAGGAACTTCAAATCCGCGGGAATGGCGCGCGGATGCGTGCATTGCCACAACGCCAAGGAGATGCGGATCGCCGACGCCAAGGCCGATGGCCGTTGGCGAAGGGAGGATATCCACGAATACCCCCCGCCCGACAACCTCGGCATCGTCCTTGATGTGGATTCAGGCAACGGCGTGGCCAAGGTCGTCAACGGATCGGCGGCCGAGGCCGCCGGCCTCAGGCCGGGCCATCGCGTCACGCGCCTTGCCGGTTATCCGGTGGCCTCGTTTGCCGACGCCTCCTTCGCTCTGGACAACTGGCGGACGGACAAGCCCGTGCCGGTGACCTTCTTCGATGGGAAGGATGCGCGCGAGGCGATGCTGGCCCTCGCCCCTGGCTGGCGGAAAACCAACATCACCTGGCGTCCGTCGCTGCTCGACGTGCTGCCCGCGGTGCCGTTCAGGCCCGACGAGCTGACGGCCCGGGAAAGGACCGAACTCGGCATCCCGGCCGACCAGGCCGCGTTCCGGCAGGGTCCGCGGGTCCACTCAACGCTGTCGGAGGCCGGCATCAAGGCTGGCGACATCATCCTCGCCATCGGCGAGGGCCCCATCAAGGGATCCAGCGACGACCTGCTCGGCCATGTGCGCCGCAATTACCTGAAAGGGGATACGGTTGAAATCCTCGTCCTCAGAGAAAGCAAGCCAGTGATGGTCCGCGTTATCCTCAAATGACCAAGCATAAACAAATGATCATGGTCAATCTCATCACAGGCCTTACACGGGTGTTTCGCGTCCCTGATAAATGGCCAATCGGCAGAACCCGAATCGTTGGCGGCCACGGAGGCATTCTTCGAATGCGGGAAACTTGTTTTGGCGTTAGTGGGTAACCAAAAAACGGTGAATGGCTAATCTTTACCGCCGGAAGCAGAGATTACCGCCGGTTTCAATCCGTTAATCCAAAAGCAAACCTCGACTACGCGCGAATTTGAAGGTTTGACTAACAAACACAAAAGGTATAACTTGGTAAAAGTAGCTGCAAACAAATTTCTACGCTGGAACCGCTGAGTTGATCGAACGAAGTTCCATCGGAACAGAACCCTTGCCGGAGGCCATGGTTTCCAACCTTTCGCGTTGGATCCGGGTCGATTTTTTCCCAAAAACAAGCCAGCGTGTCAGGCATGTCTTTTATCAACCTTTAGGAATCCTCATTGTTGCCTCATTGATGTCGTTGGCATGCGGCGTCTTCCTTCATGCCCAGGCGTTTTCGCTTGGTGGCTGTCTTTTGGCCATCGTGATCCTGGGAACGGCCTGGCCGTGGTTTTGCGCCAAGGGCATCCTGGGATCGGTGTCATTTGGAAGTGACCGCGCCCTTGAAAGGCAACCGGTGACGGTTCATTTGGCCGTCACGAACCGGCTGCCATGGCCGGTCCACGGCTTGTTCATCAGGGGAGGGAACAACGGCAGCGAAGACGACAATCGGGGGCTTTCGACAATTCCCGCCCGAAGCATCGCCCGATGCTCGTGGAAATGGTCGCCTCCCCGCCGGGGAATTTATCCGGCCAAACCCCTGATAGCACGGACGGGATTTCCGTTCGGGTTGTGGATGGCGGGCAAAACGCTGGATTGCGCAAGCAAGCTGACCGTCTGGCCCGAGACATTTCCAGTTGGACCGATGCCGCGAATCGGGCCGGAAGACATGGCCGAAGGCTGCATCACCATGGGCAAGTCCGGAAACTTCGGTGAATTTTCCGGGGCCCGTCACTACAGGCAAGGGGACCATCAAAGGCGCATCCATTGGCCGCTGACAGCCCGGCATGATCGACTCATCGTCCGTGAGCTTGAGGCTCCGACTCGGCCCGCGGCGATCATTTTCATTGACAACAGCGCTCCGGGGGTCGATTCGTTCGGCGGGGATGCGACCATGGACTGGATTGTCCGGGTCGCGGCCAGCCTTGCAACCGGATGGCTTGATGAGGGAGTTTTGGTAGGCCTTGGATGGTATGGCGGGCATGTTCCGGCCAGCTCCGGAAGTTTCCAGAGAACCCGTCTGCTTGACGCCGCCGCCTCGATCAACTTGGTTTCAGCGGGCTCCGGCCGCCCTGCCTGGGGTGACCAACAAGGGCAAAACCTGCTCAAGGTTTTGGTCACCACCGAGCCCGCTCACCTGACGGCCCGGGAGTCCCCGGGATTCGTCGAGGATCATCGATCCGTGGTGCTGGGACAGGTCACTTCCGGCGCCTGCCGGGCGCCATGGCTGAGAATCGAGCACCCCGACCGCGTCCGAATCCGCCTCATGGAGGGATGGATGGAGACTCGGCATGGCGATTGACCGCGTGATGACAATGCTGATGCTCGGACTCGCGAGCGCCGCCGCTGAAATCGCCTCGGATGATTCGCGACCCGTGGGAAACAGCCTTTCGATTTCAGCCGCATGGACGGCCGGCGCGATCTTGCTCGCCTTCATGATGCCCAACGCGATGAATCCTCGCTCGCGGCCCCCCGTGATCCCCATCGTGCTGTCGATCGCTTTCTCGATGATTCCCGTCGTCTCCGAGCCATTCATCAGGCAACAGACCGGCTTTGGAAATCCGCTGGAATTGCTGATGGTGCGTTTCCTGAGGTGTCTGGGATTGGGGCTTGCCGCTGCAGCGGCCTGGCGTCCATGCCAGCATGCCGCCGTGATTTGCGGCCTGTTCCTGATCCTGTTTGCCGCGGCGATGTCCGACCACCGGGGGGTGCTGGTCTTGGTGGCTTGCCACGCCACGGTGGGCGGTATCTGGCTCATGAACGAGTACAGGATCAGCCAGGCCGGGGCGGCAATCCCGCACGGGATGCCTGCGGTGGTCGAACGACTTCCGGGCGACCTGCGGGGACCTTGGGCGCGCCTGGTTGGCGTGGTGGTGATTGCCGCGATTGTTGCGGGAACCGCCGTCTGGATTCCCCCAAGGGGCGGATGGCGGCTTGGCGAATGGATCGCGACATCGGGAGGAACGGGAGAACAGGATCCTTACGCGCGCGGCGGAAACGGCAACGGCGATGACGAAACCGAGGGTGACAATCCCGAAAGCACGGGCATGACCCGATCCGACATATTCCTTGATTCACCGTTGCCCACGCTTTACGACATGATCAGCGACATGTTTGGTGAACCTTTCAAGGTCAAGGACCAGGAAAGGGTTGAGGCGCTCGATCCTAGTCAGGTGAAAGCCAGGGAAACGGGCAAGACACCCGCCGACAACCTCAGGCCGAATCGATCGTTTCCCCATGGCCGCAACAAGGGCAAACCGCGTCCCGGGGCCGCCGACCGCGCCGCCCGGGCTCTTTTCGAGGTCTCGGGTCACGGTCCTCTCCATGTCAGGGCTGCGGCGTACGACCTGTTCGATGGAGACGCCTGGAGGGAGGGCGCTCCCGTCAGGGCGTCGATCATACCGGTGACGCGAGACACCGCGCTCAAGCGTTTCGTGATGGCTGCCGCGCGGCCCGATGCCGACAACCATTTTCCAGCGCGCCATGAGATCAGGATCACTCATCCCTCCGGAAGCCTGATCCCAACTCCGCCGCACATGTCCTCGTTCAGGCTCGGAAGGCTGAGCGACCCATCCTTTTTCGCATGGGCACAGCCGGGCATCCTTGTATTTGCCAGCAGGAAAACCCCGTCCGGCATCATTCTCGATGCTGAAAGCCTTGTGCCGGTCGCGGCAAGGTATGAATCGTTCAAGCTGACTCCTTATCTTCCCGAGGGGGGGCATCCCGAATGGAGGCGGCCTTACCTTCGAATCGCCGATGAATGGACTGCCGGCGCCACCGGCTGGTCCGCCGTGCGCGCCATCGTCGATCGCCTGCGAAACGACTACAGGCTGGATCGTTCCCCGGGTCCCGGTGCCGCCATGGCGGGGCAATCCCTGCTGGATTTCCTGCTGGAGCGCAAGGCCGGCGACTCGCACATGTTCGCGGGAGCCGCAGCGGTATTGGTGGAGTGCGCCGGATACCAGACCCGCATGGTGACGGGGTTTTACGCCGACGACGCCAAGAAGGATCCGGAAACAGGCACGGTGCCGGTGAGCTCCGCGGATCTCCACGCATGGGCCGAGGTTCGGACCTCGGCGGGGGAGTGGCTGATACTGGAGGCAACGCCCGGATACCGGTTGCCGGAACCCATGCCTGGCTGGGGGGAGATCCTGTTGGGATGGCTTGCCACCCTGGCTGGTTTCGTGCGCGATCGTCCGCTGGGTTTCGCCTTGCCAACGGCCTTGGGACTGGGTTTGCTGGCCTTCAGGGCCAGGATTTCCGACGCCATTTCCCATGCGGCCCTCCTCATGACCGACCCCGCCGAAGCGAGGACCCTGGTGGTTCGCGCGTTGCGCCTGATCGAGTCAAGGGCCCGCCGGTGCGGTTCACCCAGGCCGGCCCAATCCACCTTCTCGGCGTGGCTGGTTCGCTCCAGCGACTCGCCGGCGGTCGCCGAATTGGCCTGTGTTTCCGATTGGGCCCTTTATTCCGATGACCCGTCTCCCCCAATGAAGACCTCCGAAATAAGGCAATTATGCGTAGGCTGCCTCCGGTTCTGGAGCGGGGGCGCCTGGCACTGGCTTGGCTGGAGAACCCGACAACATGGTCGTTGAAGATCCGTCATCCCTCGCCTCGGTCCAATCCATCAGGGAACAGCTCAACCTCGCTCTCCGCGGCAAGGGGGACGCGGTGGAAAGAGTGCTGCAGTGCCTGCTAGCCAAGGGGCACCTGCTGATCGAGGATCTTCCGGGCCTGGGGAAAACCACGCTCGCCAAGGCCCTGGCAAGGGCCTTGGGGGGGATGTTCTCCCGGGTCCAATGCACTCCCGACCTCATGCCCGGGGACATCACTGGGTTCTCGGTGTTCAACCAGAAGAACCGGGAGTTCGAGTTCATGCCTGGCCCGGTTTTTTCCGACATCCTGCTGGCAGACGAGGTCAACAGGACCACGCCGAGAACCCAGTCGGCGCTTCTCGAGGCCATGGCCGAGGGACAGGTGTCGATTGACGGCAAGCGCCATGCCCTTGCACCCGCGTTCATGGTGATCGCAACGCAGAATCCCGTGGAACACCATGGCACCTACCCCCTTCCGGAAGCCCAGCTCGACCGTTTCGCGATGCGCTTGTCGCTTGGGTATCCAAACCCGGAGGCGGAAGCCGAAATGCTGCTTGAACGGATCGGCACCACCGACCCTTCAACGGCGAAGGGGCGAGCCTCGGTCGGCTTGGAGAGGCTGGTTGCCATCCAGGAGGAGGTGGCGAATGTGGCCATGTCCCGGGGAGTGATCGACTATCTCGTTTCATTGGCGAACGCGACAAGGCGCCATTCCGGCGTGCGGCTCGGATTGAGTCCCCGCGGCTTGCTCATTTGGCAGCGGGTCTCGCAAGCCAGGGCCTACATCAAGGGACGCGGTTTCGTCACTCCGGACGACATTCAGGATGTCGCGGAGTCGGTTCTCAGGGTGAGGCTGGGATGCCAGGCGGGCGTTGCCGACGGAATCACCCAAGAGCTGTTGCGTGAAGTTCCTGTGCCGGCTTGATGGGAGTGACGACAATGGCGCTCGACTGGCTGACGGTGGCCGCGGGAATCCTCGTGCGATCCTGCGATGCCGCCGTGGAGTTTTCGATGACCCTGCTGGTAGGTCTCGTCGTCGCGGGAATCATGAGGTCGATGCTCGGCACAGTAGGCATCAGGGCCTTGTTCGCCGGCGCGGGCATCCGCGGGCTCGCGCGCGCATGGGCGGTCGGCATGGTCCTGCCGGTATGCTCGCTGGGAGTGATTCCCATCGCTCGGGAACTGCTTCGCGCGCGGGTTCCCTCGGGAACGGTGCTGGCATTCATCCTCGCGGCCCCCCATATCAATCCGATTTCGCTGCTTTACGGTTTGACGCTTTCGTCCCCGATGGTGATCGTGTGCTACGGCCTGGCCTCGCTGGGGCTCGCGATCGGGGGCGGTGCCCTTTGGGAACGGTTCTTCAACCGTGATCATTACGGCGGTGACGCCTTGCCGCCCGCGGAACCCTCGCCCCCACCGGGCGCGGGCCGGCTGCTGGCCGTGGCCCTGGTGGCAGCCCGCGGGTCGGTGGGGTTGGTAGCGGCGCTGGCGCTCGCCTCCGCCCTCTTCAACGGCTTGGTGGCGGGCTTGCTGCCGCATGGCATCCTTGGGATGACCATGCGGCACGACGATTGGCGCTCACCAGCGCTCATGGCCGCCGTGGCCACGCCTTTTTACACCGGCCCCCTCCAGGGAATGATGCGAATCGGCCTCATCTTTGAGCATGGCAACTCATCTGGGGCCGGTTTCGTGCTGTTTGAACTCGGCATCGGAGTCAACTTGGCCCTTCTCGCCTGGCTCGCCATCAGGCTCGGTGCCGCCCGGCTCGCCGCGTGGCTGGCCATCCTGCTGGCGGCCGTTGTGGCTTCCGGATACGCCATGGAACAGCCGCTTTACTTCGCTCACGAGGAAGCCTCCCACACCCACGCCTTTGATGATTGGACAAACCCGTTTGTTCCCGGCGACAGGCCTGGCCTGGCCGCCATTCTCGGCAAGGTCGCGGCCAAGTGCGGCGCCATGGAAGCCGTTTCACTTGTCGCGTTGGCCGTTCTTTCGGCCGTTGGAATTGTCGCCAGGATCACCGACCCTCGGGAGGCGGCCGAGGCGTGGCTGGCCATGCCGGCCCGACGGCCATCCGGAATGCTGTCGGCCGATGTTCCACCCCGCGTCCTGGGCGTCGTGGCGATGGCGGTTCTGGTGGCCTTCAGCATCGTCAGCCTCTACACCTACTATCCTCCCCATTCCGAGGTCCTGGAGGAGATGGTCATGGTCAAGACCGAGGCCCTCTCAGCAGTGATGGCGGGAAACAAGCAGGAAGCCGTCAGGCAACTGGAGGCACTCGATCTTCTCACCCGCAAGCTGCAGGTGGGCATCTTCATCAGGACCGGAAGAAACGACCCGGAAACAGCGCGCATGGCCGACGAGTTCCGGGAACGCGTCGAGGAGATGAGGGACCTGCTAATCGCCGGGGACAACTTGGGCGCCAGGGAAATGATCAGCCGCGTGGACTCCGCGTCGCGAAGCCTCAGGACAGGTTTGCATCATCCCGCTGCCGATTCCAAAACCGGAAAGTGATGCCCGGAACCGGACTGCGCCGGAAGGCACTACAATTATAAAGTGGATCTGATTTAATGGTTTTGACTTCAGTCCGGAACCATCGCCGCGGGCCTCTCCTGGCAAGCGTCGCCTAGGCGTTCCGCCGCGTGAATACTTTCACGAGGACGAAGACAAGGGCCGAGACCATCACTATCGACGCCCCGGCGGGAAAGTTGAGGTGAAAGGAAACCAGGAGACCGGCGAACGAGCATGCCGACGCCAGGACCGCCGCCACCACCATCACCCCGGCCGTGCTCGACGCCAAGAATCCCGCCGTCGCGGCCGGCGTGACCAGCAAGGCTGTGGTCAACACGAGGCCGACCACCCTCAAGGCCACCATAACGGTCACGGCGATCAGCACCAGCAGGATCTGCCGGACCAGTGGTGGACTCAATCCGATCGACGCGGCATGGATGGGATCGCATGCGGTCATCTCGAGTTCCTTGTGTATGGCCCCGAGGATCCCGATCACGACCAGGGTGCCGGCCAGCAAAAACCAAAGGTCTGATGAGGTAACGGAAAGGATGCTTCCAAAAAGCAACTCGACCAGGTTGCGCCTTGTCCCCGCCTTGTCCATGATCACCACTCCCACGGCAAGCATCGCGGAAAACACGATGCCTATGGCGGTGTCCTCCCCAATCCTCCCGGTCCTCGTGGCCACCCCGATGGCGACCGCCGCCATGACCGCCGCGCCCATCCCGCCGACATGCGGGTCGATTCCAACAAGGTGGGCCAACGCCACTCCCGGCAATGTCGCGTGCGCGAGCGCCTCGCTCAGGAACGCCATCCGTCGCCTCACGACATGGGCGCCGATCGCTCCGCAGCAGATTCCAGCCAGGCATGAGCCTGCGAGCGCCGTCCTCATGAATGGCTCCGAAAACGCCTCAATCATGGATCCGTCCCGGATGCCTTCGTTCCGCCAGGCGCCCGCATTCAAGGATCATCACCTTGTCCGGACGGATGGTTCCCTCGCCGCCTTCGTGGACCGCCGCAAGGATGGTTTTGCCCGCCTTCCTCAGGTCGTCGATGCATCGCCACAGTTCCGCCCTGGCCTCGATGTCCAGGTGGTTGTCCGGTTCGTCAAGAAGGAACAGGTCGGCGCGCTGCGAAATCGCCCGGGCGATCAGCAGGCGCTGCTGCTGGCCACCGGAAAGTTGGGAAATCCTCCGTGAACCAAGCCCCGAAAGGCCCAACCTTTCCATGATCCTCCCCGCTTCCGACCGTTCGGTGGTCCCGGGGCGCGAAAACCAGCCATGGTGCACATACCGGCCCGATAACACCAAGGCCTTGGCGCTTATCGGATAGGTCCAATCAATCATCGACCGTTGCGGCAGGTAGGCCATGCGGTGGGCGCTGCGGAACGGCGGATATCCAAACAGCGAAACATGGCCGGCGGCCGGCTTGAGTAGCCCGGCCAGAACCTTGAGCAAGGTGGTCTTTCCCGCGCCGTTGGCACCTTGCAGCCAGGTCAGCGTGCCGCGCCCGCATGCCAGGTTGATATCCTCGAAGACACGATGATCTGGACGGCCGATGGTTGCCGCGAGGCTTGTCGCCTCCAATGGTTCCGCCAGAGGGGCGGGCAGCGGAGGACGCCTGCCGCCGTATGGAATCCATGGTGGAGGATGCCAATGGAAGCCGTTCATCGTGACAAGGCTTCAACAATGCATCGCGTGTTGTGCCGCATCATGGAGTCGTATGTCGCGCCAGGACTTCCCGGAGGACCCAGCGAGTCCGTGTAAAGGGGTGGTCCAAGCAGCACGCCCGATTCCTCCGCGAGCCTGCCGGCCAAGGCCGGGTTCCCCGTCGTGTCGGCGAAGATGGCCGGCACGCCTTCCGCCCTGATGGCGGCGGCCAACCGGCTGAATTCGGCGGCAGATGGTTCGCCGTACTCGGTGCTGAAGGAAGGCAGAACGGTTCCGGCAACGCGTATGCCGTACCTCCGTCCGAAATATCCGAAGGTGTCATGGGATGTCACGATTTTCCTTCGCTCCGGGGGAATCGACGAGATTTGAACCTTGATCCATTCGTCCAGCGCCTCCAGTTCGACCTTCACCCGCTTGGAATTGGCTCCGATTTTCTCCAACTGCCAGGGAAAGGAATCCGAAAGCGCTTTTCCGATCACTTCCGCCATGCCAGCCGCGTTTGTTGGATCGTGCCAGACATGCGGGTCAGGTTCATCGGATTGGCCCCTGCCATCCCCCCGGATCAGGGCAATACCGTCGGAAGCGACAATGCGACGGGCACGCGTCCCGGAGGAAACGCAAAGCCGGTCCAGCCAACCCGACTCGAATCCGGCACCAAGTTCAAGCACGATGTCCGCTTCCGCCATGCGGCGGACATCGGCGGGTGTCGGGTTGTGGGTGTGGGCATCGGAATCAGGTCCGACAATCGCGACGACCTCAATCTCATCGCCGCCAACGCGCTTGGCAAGGTCAGCCAAAACGCTGAAGGATGCGACAACCAGGGGCTTGTCGCGATCATCCTTTCCGGATCTCGTGGCACACCCGGCAACCAGGGTGACCAAGGCCATCAGGCAGAAGGCCCTGGGCATCATACCCCCTGCCTGGCCAAGGTTTTAATTGAACTCGACCCTTTAAACGACATCTTGTCGACAATCGCCGCATTGTGCGCCATTGAAAAACCCGATGATCCAAGGGATCCCTCTTCCATCGGCGGATGGGTCCAGCCAACGGCAAGCCTTGCCTTGATGGACGCATATGGAACGGTGTGCTGGGGAAGGACTGGGGTAGGATACCGCGGCCCCCGTCCGCTTCCCCAATCAACCTCTGATGATGACGCCCTCGGAAAAACACCGCAGCTCATGGGTTTTTCCCAGCGATTTCGAGGAGGATAGGGCCGGCGACATCGATCACGCGAACCTGAAACTCCCACCGCGCCTCCGAGGCCGCCGGCCTTCCTGAACCCTGGTCTGGCCCTGTTTTGGTGAGCTTCACAAGAATGGGAGTCTCGCCCGCGGGAAGTATCAACCGGGCTGAATACCTGTCCAGGCGCAGCGCGCCGCCAATGTCGCTAGCCTTTTCCACGACTTTCTTCCCGGCCACCCAAACCGTGATGCCGTCATCGGCGCAGCATCGCAACTCGACATGGCCGGCCTTCTCCCGCCGGATGGCTGAACTGGCATAGGCAACGGCACCGTTTGCCGCGGAAATACCATGGGATGCCAGGTCGGTCCTGCAGGTTTCAGGATCAACCCGGACACTTTTCCACGAAACCAGCCTCCCTTCCTCGCCGAGGTACGACGCCTTGGGATTGGTCGCCATTTCAGGAAGCAACGGTTTGGCCTGCCTCTCCGCATTGGTTAAAGGAAAAGGTCCCGCCAATCTCCATTGCTTGATCACCCCAAGCCTGGTCATTGAATCAACAGGTTCGCCAAGTTCGGCGAGCCTCCTGGAAATCCTGAAAATGGCTTCCTGGTTGTTGGTTGAATGGAAAGCCCGATTCAACTCCGGGATCGCGCCCTTGCCATCCCGTGAAGTGGCTTGCTCAACGAGCCAGTCGGCCGCTTCGCCCCCGAATTCCGGGTCATCCAGCCAACCGCGAAGCATGCTCCTCGTGACTCCCGGCCTCGCGACCTCGACCGCCTGGAGCGCCATCCTCCGGGCCTTTCCCGAACGACCCGGATCAGACGCGAAAAGGATCATCTCCTCCTTGGGAAGGCCGCAAGGTTGCCTCGAAAGGATTTCAGAAAACGCCGACGAAACCCATTTCTCGGCGATGCTTCCCTCGGCAGGCCAGCGGTTCAGGAGCGGCATCAAGGCGGGAGGACCCGAATCCACGACCTTGCCCCATGTCTCGGCCGCCGGCCTTTCGACCATGCGGCAAACAATCGCCTCGGCGGCGCACAGGGCAGGGTCAGCCTGCCCAAACAACATGATCAGCAACGAAGGGATCGCGGACATGGGTCTACCCTCGCCAATTCAATGCTAAACTCGATATTAATAAATCCATAAATTAAATATCGCTTGCTAATCTTTAATATTCTTGTAACTGGCCTCCAATGAAAGCGGCATCGGTTCCAGAATCGGCAGAATGGGGCCACGGCTCGAATATCGGAAATCCCTCCCCCGGACCCCGGCCATCCACACCGCCGCGCCCCGGTAACCGGCCCGGAGTGGAAGCACCATCAAAGGGAGACTCGTCGACATGTCAAACAACCCTGAAAAGGCACAACTCGCCTGACGAACCGCCAGCCACCAACGCTTCCCCGCGGGCCGACCATGAGATGGCCGTGACCTCCGATCCGCGGAAATCATGAACCGCGGAAGGTTTCCAGGGGGATGAAGAGACCGACCAAATCGACAGCTTCCCATCGCTTCCGGCGGCCGCGATGTAACCGCCCGTCGGCTGGTAACGAACCTGGTTCAGGTGCGAGTCATGGCATGAAAGCATCAGGGGTGTCGATCCGGCCGGACCGCCTTTCGTGCCGCAGTTCCAGATGCAGATCGCGGGACCGCCACCCGTTGCCAGGAAATGGCCCGCGGGACTCCAGTCGATTTCCCGCACCTTGCGCTCGTACCCGGTCATCTGGAGATCCTGTCCGGTCAACGCGTACCAGAAATGAACGGTTGAATCCTGGTTTCCATGGGCAAGCATCGAGCCGTCAGCGGACCAGGACAGGCAAAGCGGCGAACCTTTCCAGGCGAACACGCGGGGCGCGGCGGGATGGGATACCGTCCAGAGGCTGATTCCCCCGTAGGCGGCGGCGGCCAGTGTGTCGGAACGCGGCCTCCAGGCGATGGCGCTCACCGTGCTGGAATGATCGGGAAACCGGACGACGCAATCACCCGTTTCGCTCCAAACGGCCACGCTTTTGCCGGATGAGGCCGCGACATGCCCCGTGACGGCATGCCATGCCAGGGATTCAACCCAAGCCTCGCCAAGGGAGACCCGAACCGGATTCGCCCAATCACGGTCCCTGAAAATCAGGAGGCTGCCATCCTTGCCGCCCGCGGCCAGGTGCCGGCCCGCGCCATCCCAAGCCAGGCAAAGCGTGCCGGCTCCCTGTTCGGGAAGCGAGGCGACGAGGGAACCGCTTTCCGCATCAATGACGACCGGGTTACCGATCGACGGCGCCGCGACAACCAGCGAGGCGTCAGGCGCCAGGGCCAGCGCGATCACATGCTCGCCGATTGGGGCGTTCCACCGCCTTGAGATGCCGCGGGCCCATCCCTGGCCGGCTTGCGTCAGGCCAGGCATTTGGCGAACTCCGCGTTGAGCGATGCCCGGTCGAGGCCCCTTCCGATGAATATCATCTTTGAAATCCTTTTTTCATCCGGCTTCCAGCGCCTGTCGCGTTTCCCGTCGAAAAGCATGTGCACTCCCTGGAACACATACCGGTACTGCTCTCCGGCGATGTTGAGGATGCCCTTCATCCGGAAGATGTCGGTGCCTTTCTCCTGGAGCATCTTGCCGAGCCACTTGTTCAGCTTGTCGGGGTTCACGGCGCCTTCGGCGACCACGCCGACGGAGCCGACCTCCTCATCGTGCTCATGGTCGGGCTTGAAGGCCCTCGATTCACCGGGGGAAACCTCGGCGCCATCCTGGGAAAACCTGGTGGCGAACTCCTCGGGCCCATGTTCGGTGAACAGGGCATAATTGCCCGGCGCGGCGATCTCCACCTCGAAAGACTTGGATCCGGGTGCCGACAGGTCGAGCGTGGCCAACCCAGCACCAGGCTTGAGCAGGCCTCCGGGAACCACCTTCCTGTCGTCGCCGCTGAACGCCAGCACCGCCGCCATTTCCGCCTCGGCGAGCCCTTCCTGGCCGCCCGAGGACACCTTCGAGACATGGATCGACATCTCGGGATCGGGTCCGTCGGCGCATTCAATCCTGAGCTTGCCGGCCCCGAGGACGAACACTCCGCCCCATTCAAACGGATATTCCGGCTCTAGAAATTGCGGGTCGGTTTTCAGGGCCCTGTCGAGGTCGAAGCCGCCGATGTCGAGGACCGCGTCCATCGGCACCTCCGATTGCCGGCACCGGCGAATTTTGGCCTGCGAGTTCATCGACCTGATGCGCGATTCGAGGGCGTCAAGATCGGCGGGGCCCACCAGGTCGGTCTTGTTGACGAGGATCACGTCCGCGAAGGCGATTTGTTCCTTCACCTCGTCGGAGTCCCAGTGCTCGTGCACATGCTTGGCGTCGATGAGCGTCACGATGCCATCAAGGCGGGTCGAGGCCTTCATCTCGTCGTCAACGAAGAAAGTCTGGGCCACGGGACCGGGATCCGCCATGCCCGTGGTTTCCACGAGTATGTAGTCGAACTTGTCCTTCCGCTTCATGAGGTTCCCGAGGATCCGGATAAGGTCCCCCCGCACGGTGCAGCAAATGCACCCGTTGTTCATCTCGAAGATTTCCTCCTCCGCGTTGATCACCAGGTCCTGGTCGACGCCGATTTCCCCGAACTCGTTCTCGATGACGGCGATTTTCTTGCCATGGTTGGCGGTGAGGATGTGGTTGAGCAGGGTGGTCTTGCCCGAACCGAGGAAACCCGTCAACACGGTGACGGGGATACGCTTGGCTGTTTCCGACATTTCAAAGTTCTCCTTGCTGGAATCAGGCCTCCGCGGCCCTCGATGCGGCGATGGCGGCAACGATGTCATCGCGGGCGACATCTGCCATCGGCTTGGACACCTTCACCGGCGGGCGCCCGCTGCCCGGCACGCCGATCACCGTCTCCACTTCCGGACACCCCTCCTCCATGCAGCGAAGTTCGCTGACCGTGAGGATGGCGTCCACATCCAAACCCATCGCCTCGCGGGCCCATTCCTTGACGGAGCGGACCAATGAAGGGTCGGGGCCCCTGGTGTCCCCCAACAGGTTGATCACGCTTCACGCTCCGCCAAAAAACGATCAAATACCCGCGATGCCAGCGGTTCGGGAACAGGCGCGGTCTCGCCGGCACGGGCGATTTCCACCGCCCACGCGACGACTTCGCGATAATCATCCATTCCCGAGAGGTTTCCGATCCAGCGCTGCCCCCCGGGGCCCATGACGCAAAGGACATTGGTGAGGTCACAAGGTCCAAGACATCCGGATATTGTCAGCTGAACAGCTTTTCCCAGCGACTTTTCCTTCCATTGGGATTTGAGCCATTCCACGGGAAGTTCCGGTTTCCCACGGTCGGTGCGACCGCAGCAGCACCCTTGGCAAAACACAAACTGGGACAGGGCCAAACGCTTGGTGCGAACCTCGGCAACATCGATATGACGAATCGCCATAATTATTTTACCTCGTATTACCAATGGTATTGGTTAATTTTACCTTGTCAACTTTTTCCCAAGAGTTGCGGCAAACCAAAAAGCCGTTAAGATCGTATAACATTGTAATCCGTGCCTTCGGACACACTTTTACCTGCTTGGCGTTAGGTATTAACTTGAAACAGCAGATCAGAATCGCCTTCACGCTCATCGAATTGCTGGTCGTCATCGCCACCATCGCGGTGCTGATCGGCTTGCTTGTTCCCGCTGTCCAGAAGGTCAGGGAGTCTGCCAACCGCTCGAAGTGCGCCAACAACCTCAAGCAGATCGGCCTCGCGATCCACATGTTCGCCGACAACAATGCCGGACGGTTTCCCGAATCCACCCACGGAAAAAGCGAATTTTCCACCGCCTGGGTCAGCACCCTTGCCCCCTACATGGAAAGCGTCGACTCCATCCGGATCTGTCCGAATGATCCCAAGGGACGGGACAGGCTCGAGAACTCCGGCACCAGCTACTTGCTGAACGACTATGTCTGCGACCCCGGAGAAGGCGCCTGCTTCTTCCTCCACAAGCTTCAAAGCACCACCGAAACCATCATCGTCTTCACCGCCTCCGACCGCAGGGGCACCGCGATCACCGAGGATCACACCCACGCCCGCAACTGGTTCCGGCCCTCCACGGCCATCGACTATCCCGACGCCCGCTGGATCAGGATCACCAACGACATCCATACCGACCGGTTCTTCGGATCGCCCACGGGCGACCACACCGGCGGCGTTTCGAATTACCTCTATGCCGACGGCCATGTCGCCGGCATCGCCGGTTCCGCCGTCCGCGGATGGTCCGACAGGAATTTCAATTTCGCGCGCCCGCCGCAGTGATCACCTTCGTCAGTCCGTGATTTTTCCAAGGAGTTTCACCCATGAGCCGCCATCACCGCCACACCCGCCGGGCCTCCTGCCGCATCGAGGCCTTGGAATCCCGGCTGACGCCCGCCCTGCTGGACACATTCCTGACAACCGAGCACGTTGACCTAAACATCGGATTCACGGGGTCCGCGTGGTCGCTCACCATCAACAACGAGGACAAGAACGAAACCTATTCAGCCGACAAGGCCCTGCTTTATGTGAGCGTTGACAAGTCCAGGCAAACCGCGCCTGCCGGTTTCAGCTTCCTCGGCGTGCCATCCGGGGGGGACTTCTACCAGTTGCCGGCAGGCCAAGACCCCAGCCTTCTTTATCTTGGCCTGACCGCCGAATCGGTTAGTTCGAACGCGATCGACTCCTACAGTCCCGCCGCCGAGTCGGGCGGCCGCGTCTCCGCCACCGGCAAATATGTGAGGCTCACGCTCCACGATGTCAAGGGAGCCAACGGCACCGCCGCCCCCGGCCATTTCTCCGCATGGCAGGTCCCGTTGTCTGAGCCCGTTGTGTTAATGGCGTCATCCGACGGTATCAGCACGGGGGACGGCGCCGCTGGCGATTCGCTGTGGCTTTTGGCCGGCGGCCACCAGCACTTCAATTTAGGCTTCAGCGCCCCGGGGCGCTACGAGGTGACCTTCCGCGCCTCCGCCTTCCTCAACGACAACAACCCCAACACGGTGGGGGCCAAGAGCCAAAGTGGATTGGTGACTTATTACTTTTCCGTTGGCGGCGCCGGCCAGATGCGGTTCGACTCCCCGACCTACACGGTTGACGAAGCCGCCGGCAGCAAAGTTGTCACCGTCACACGGGTGGGTGGCGCCGACGGCCGTTTGACCGTCAATTACGCCGCGGCCTCGGGAACGGCGACCGCCGGGTCCGACTTCACCGCGGTCTCCGGAACCCTGACATTCAACGACCTGGAAACAACCAAGACTTTTTCGATACCCATCACCGCCGACAACAATGCTGAAGGTTCCGAAACCGTGGCCCTGTCGCTGTCATCTCCCGGGCCCTCATCGTTCGCCGCCTATCTGTCGGCCAATGAACAACCGGACAGGCACCTCGTTTCATCTTCAGCCACGGCAACCTTGACAATCACCGAAAACAGCCTGCCCACGATTTCGGCCATTCAGAACAGGTCCACCGATCAAGGCAAGGCGACGGGCGCCATCTCCTTCACCGTGGGCGATGCCGAAACGCCGGCAGATTCATTGGTGGTTACCGCCAAGTCCTCCAATTTCACGCTGGTTCCGGTCGCCAATGTCATCCTGGGGGGTTCCGGCGCCAACCGCACCGTCAATGTCACGCCGGCCACCAATCAACCCGGCAACGCCACCATCACCTTGACCGTCACCGACTCAAGCGGCGGATCCGCCGAATCATCCTTCGTGATCACTTTCGATGATATCCCCGAGGATCCCACCCTCGCCGCCATTTCCAACCAGACAACCAACGAGGATGTGCCCCTGAATGTCCAGCTCACCGTCGGCGATGGCGACGGTGACACAGTGACGGTGACCGTGCCCAATGCCGCCGACTTCTCGTCACTGGCTTCCGTGGCGATCGTCGGGACTCCGGCCATTCCGGTCCTGCGAATCACCCCGGTGGACAACGCGTTTGGAAGCCAGAATGCGGTGACGGTTCGCGCCACCGACTCCACGGGCAGGTTTGTGGAACGGTCGTTTATCCTGACCGTCAGTCCCGTCAACGATCCGGTGACAGCCGCCAACGATTCGTTCCTTGCGATGGAAAACGCCCCGGCCACCCCATTCGCCGTTCTTGCGAACGATTCCGCCGGCCCATCCAACGAAAACCAGACGCTGGTGATTACCGCGGTGGGAACCCCCAACCGGCTCGGAAGCGTCTCGATCCAAGGTTCCGACATTATGTACACACCGGCTCCGAATTTTTTCGGGGTCGAATCCTTCACTTACACGGTGACCGATGGAACGGATACCAAGACGGCGACGGTGACGGTTGTCGTGGAGGCCGCGTCGCGTTCACCCGTGGGGGAGGCCGACTTATTCGTTGTCAACGCCTCCGGCGACGCGCTGAAAGGCAATGTGCTGGTCAATGACCAGGACCCCAACGGCGATGAAATCGAGGCGCGCCTGTTCGCGGAACCGGCGCATGGAACCGTCGAAATGCAAGCCGATGGCTCATTCGTTTTCACGCCGGAAGCCAGCTTCACCGGTTCTGACACATTCGCCTACTTGCCAGTCCAGAAGGGGACCATCCTCTCCGGTCACGCCGATGTGGGCATTGGATTTCACAACGGCAACTTCGACCTTCATGTTCATGACGAGGAAACGGACACGGAATACGAGCCTTCCGATTCCACGATATTTGTCGGCGCGCGCGCCAAGGTCGCGTTGCCTTCCGGCCTTGGCTTCACAGGAGCCAACCCCGATGATTCCGTATGGATCATTCCCGGCGCGGCTGAAAAACCCGGAGTGGTTTTCCTTGGCCTGGCAACCGAGGAAATCGCCAATGGCGTTTTCACCAACAACTCCATCACCCTCACCCTCGATGCCTTCAACGGCCCGGGTGATTTCTCCCTTTGGACCACCGATTCCCTAGGGGGTGTCCTTGAAGGATTGTCGACAAAAAATGGATTTTCCGGCGACAGCGTCTCTCTCACGACGGGAAGCCACGCCCATTACAACTGGGCCTTCACCCAGCCTGGTGAATACCAACTGACCATGCGGGCCACCGGCCAACTGGCCGGAGGCGGGTCGATCTCCGGGGCCGAGACTTACACATTTTTCGTCAGCCACATCGACCCGTTCACCCAGACACCCGTCAGGGAAGGGCATGTTGATCTGGGCATCGGCTTTGAGGATGGTGCCTTCGACCTTCACATCCATGACGAGGAGGCCGACATCGAGTTCGAAGCCGGTGAAGTTCCCATCTTTGTCAGCGATGCCGCGTTGATCGCGCGCCCGGCGGGAACAGCCTTTGATTTCATCGGCGCGCAGGCAGGCGAGCGGGTTTGGAACATCCGGGCGGATCAAGAAATCCCCGGATTGGTATTTCTTGGCTTGGCAACCGAGGAAATTAGCAAGGGAACCTTCGTGGGCGACAAGGTGACGCTTTCGATCAAGGAGGTCCAGGGCCCCGGCGCTTTTTCCCTTTGGACCGCGGGTGCCACTCCGTCCGTCAAGATGGCCTCCTTCGACGGCATCGACGAATCCGACAAGGTCGAGTTGACGACAGGTTCCCACGACCATTTCAACTGGACATTTTCCGCTCCCGGTGAATATGCCATCACCTTCGAGGTATCGGGCACCCCCGTCGGAGGGTCACCCGTCAGCGCCCAGGCCACCTACTCCTTCTCGGTTTCCAACGGCTTTCCCTTTGTCGGCTCCCCGGTGAAGGTCGAGGTTGGCAAGGCGGGTCGCCTCGATTTCCTCCACACTCTCACAAAAGGGCACGCCGATGTCGGCATCGCCTTTGAGGATGGCCATCTGGAACTTCATGTCCACGACGAGGAAGCCGAGGCCGAGTTCGCTCCGTCGGAAGCGCTCATTTTTATCGGGCCTGATGCCCGAATCACCCGTCCCGCCGACACCAAGTTCGACTTCCTCGGAGTCGCGGCAGGAGCGCCCATCTGGGTTCTTCCCGCCATCGAGAACCCCAACCTGCCTTACCTTGGCATCGGCACCGAGGAGGTCGCCCCGGGAACATTCATTCCGGGTTCGCTCAAGCTATCCCTGGCCCATGTCAGCGGGCCGGGGGAGTTTTTCATCTACACGGTGGATGGGGTCGGCGCCGTCACGGTCGGCATGTCAACAGTCGACGGGATCGGAACGGACGACACGATTCCCCTCCTTGAAGGATCCCATGGCCACAGGAACTGGGCCTTCACCGCCGCCGGCCGTTACGAAGTCGGTTTTGAGGCCTCGGCGACGCTGCCCGATGGAACCCAGGTTTCCGACCATGGTGTGTTCGTCTTTTCCGTCGACAACATGGGCAAGGTTTCCTTCGCCTCGGCCGCTTCGGCGGTGGCGGAAAATGCGGCGGCGGGATTCGTCAATCTCCAGATCAACCGCGCGGGCGGCCTGGATGGCGAGTTGGAACTCAGCTTCTCAACGGCCGGCACGGCCTCGGCCGATGTCGACTACAAGCTTTCAGGAACCGTCGTCTTCCTCGACGGCCAGTCATCCGCCACGCTCAAGGTGGCCCTTGTGAATGACTTCCTCTTTGAAAACCCGGAAACCGCTTCCATCACGATCTCTTCCGCCAATCCCATCGGCTACGCGGGAGCCTGCACGACGGGCGCATGCAACGGCGGCAATGGCGGGCTGATCGGCAACGGCGGCAAGGGCGGCAACGGCGGCAACGGGGTGGGCGCGACCCCAACACATGCGCTCACCATCAACAGTGAAGACCGCAGGTTCGCGTCCGATCCCACCCGCGTCAGCGTCATCCCGACTGCCGCGGGAACACTCGTCCGACTCATTGACATGCGGACCAACTTCACCAGGATTTTCACCCCCATTCCGGGCTACAGAGGCGGATACAACACCGCCCTGGAGGACATCGACAATGATGGAATCCGCGACCTGATTGTTGGAACAACCGGGGGCACGGTCGGCCGCGTGCGGGTGCTCAACGGGGCCACCAGCCAAATCCTCCGCGACTTCATTCCCTACTCCACGGCTTACCGGCTTGCCGTTCATGTCGGCGTTGGCGACCTCAATGGCGACAACCGCCCCGACATCATCACCGGAACCGCGCCCGGGGCGGTGCCGCGAGTCGTGGCCTATTCGGGTTCAAGCGTCCAACCACTGGTGCTCGCCAACTTCCTCGCGTTCGCGAACACCTTCCGGGGCGGCGTCATGGTCGCCGCCGGTGACACCAATGGCGACGGGGCGGGCGAAATCATCGCGACCGCAGCGTCCGGATCGAACCTCGTGCGGATTTTCAACGGTTCTGGAACCTTTGTCCGCCAATTCGCGGCGCTGGCAACCGCCAACCGCGGACTCTCCGTCGTCACCGCCGACCTCGACAGGGACGGCCGCGACGAGATCATTGTCGGTTCGCTCACCGGTGTGTCTCGGCTGGGTATCTACAACGACCTGGGACGCCTCGTGAAGCCAATCCAGCTCCCGCTCGGAACGGCATCCACGGCCGGCATCCGGGTGGCCGCGGCCGATTACGACGGCAACGCCATCACCGACATCCTCCTGTCCCGTTCCGGTGGCCGCGGTTCCGAGCCGAGGCTTCTCGCGATCCGCTTCAGCGACATGAGGAAAATCGCGGATCTGTCATTCGCGCTTTTGTCGATGGACGAATCGGTCTCCATTCGCTAGCGCCCGTTGAGCGGCAGGGTAAGGATGGGTGCCGACTGCCCCGTCCTCACCCCGACCTCAAGCCTCGAGAGTTCCATCACAAGGTGGAATGTCGACTTGCTCGCCGAGTCGGATTCCTCGATGTAAAACCATGCCCCCTTGTGCTCAACCGCCACATGCGCTCCGGCGGGAGGCTTCTTCCCCTTGGAACATTTCACCTTGAACAGGCCGCCCAGCACCTGCTGCCAATCGAAAGGCCGGCCATCATCCAAGGTGGTGAAAGGCGCCCTGCCCGCCACGATGTCCTCACCAGGCACATCAACGCCCTGGGAGAGGAAGAACAGCACCTGGATCAGCGACCTCGTTTCCATGTCGAGCAACCGAAGGCCGTCACCCTTGCCATCAGGCAGGAAGGGGTCGAGTTGGTCCGTCGTGATGTCGAATGCCCGGCAAGGGGGGTCCAACCGGAAGGCCCGGCAAAAAACCGCCCAGTCAGGGTCGTCTTCCGCGAAGTTTCCCGCCCTGAGGACCGGAACTTTTTTCTTGCGGGTGACCACCCACCCTCCGTCCGCGTGCCGCCGGTACTCGTAGCCCGCCTTGACGGTTTCCACCGCCGCCGAAGCCAACCCGGGTCCGGCGGGCACCGGATCGGTGACCGTCTCCTCGCGTTCCTCGCTGAACAGCACCACCTTGCGGTCTTCCTCGCGACGGACCAGCGCCTCCATTCCCGATACAAACGCCTCAAACTCAGGCGCGCGCCTTGGAACCGGCCCGCTGCCTGTTTCGGCATTGGGAACCCAGTTCAGGTTTTCAAGGTAGAGTCGGCAAACTGTCGACAGGGGCCAGGTTGTCCGCCCGATCTAGGCGACAACTTCCAACGAGATCGGGGTGAACAACCTTCGAGTGAATTCCTGGTCATCCATCGGCGCATAACTGAGGGTGGGCCGAACCGCTCCGCTAAGCTGGGCCTGGGGCAGGATGGTGCCCGCGTAACCGCCAAAAGCTTGACCCGCGGCGGATGAGGTGAAAAACGGCAGGGCCTGCAATGACGCCGCAATTTCGGGTTGTTCGGCGATCGTGGTGACGATCAGGCTGCTCGGAGAATCGACATAACGCAGACGCACGATATTCAGCAAAAGCTGCCGTTCACTCGTTACCTTGACAGATTCGTTGTATTTAATGCGATTGAGTTCCACAATCCGCGGACCCAAGGCGCAACCGGCCATCAGGAAAATGGTGGAAACAGCGGTTATCAGGCACTTGGCGGCCCACAATCGCATGAAGGCACCATCTCCCCGAAAGGTTCCTTGAATCCTTATCGGGGAGACGGGCCATTAATCTGTGGGAAGTTTGCCAAAAAGATCGATTAAACCGAGGCAAGGCGAACCTTGATAATGGCCCGGTTAGCCGCCCTTGGACTCGGAATCGCCCGATAGGAACGATTCATAAAAGAATCCTCCCAGAATCCCGCCGAGGATTGGGGCCACCCAGAAGAGCCAAAGTTGGGCTAACGCGGCGCCGGATGCAATCAGGGCCGGACCCGTGCTGCGCGCGGGATTCACGGAGAGGTTGGTCACGGGTATCCCGATGAGGTGTATCAAGGTCAGGCCGAGACCGATGGCCATAGGCGCAAATCCGGCGGGGGCCCGCCGGTCCGTGGATCCCATGATGATGAGAAGAAAGAAAAAGGTGAGAACCACCTCGGCCAAAAGACAGGAAAAGAGGCCAAAACCACCCGGGGAGAACTCGGCATAACCGTTGGTGGCAAAGGCGCCCGCCTGGGTGTTGTCGATTGAGAAACCCGGCTTGCCGCTGGCAATCAGGAAGAGAACG
The DNA here is from genome assembly GCA_016873225.1 of Planctomycetota bacterium. Taxonomy (GTDB): domain Bacteria; phylum Planctomycetota; class Planctomycetia; order Gemmatales; family Gemmataceae; genus REEB421. Next base: position 202,949 of record VGXS01000001.1, read on the forward strand.
CATGCGCCGGCAATCGAACCAAGAACCTGGGAAATGATGTAGGGAAGCGCCTCAGCAAACTTGAACCTCCCACCCGCGGCCAAGCCCAAGGTCACGGCGGGGTTGAGATGGCACCCCGAAACATGGCCGATCGTGTAAGCCATTGACATCACGGTGAGGCCGAAAGCCAGGCTCGCGCCGACGAATCCAATTCCCAGATTCATTGCAACGGCGCCGGAAGTGGTCAGGAACATCGCGGCCAAGACAGCGCTGCCGCATCCGCCGAAAACAAGCCAGAATGTGCCAAGGAACTCCGCGATCAGTCTCGCACGCAGGGACATGAACCACCCCAAGGAATCACTCCAAGAAAAACATCCGCCGATCAGGCTCATGGCAATGAGGCTTGGCTTTCAAGCCCATTCGGGCGCCTGGGGTTTGCGATATTGGCTTGCAAGTGATGAAAACCGGAAAGGAATTGGAAAAACCGGAACCTATTTCGTTCCAGTGTGTTCAAATATATGGGCGATTCTGTTTTCCCGGCATTCCTCGAGGTTCTCAACATGACGGGCAATCAGGCCATCATCACGGGAATCGTAGTTTTTGCCCTGTCGGCGGGTCAGGTTTCAGCTGCGGACAAGCCTGTCGATTTTGAACGCCAAATCATGGGTTTGCTAGGCAAAACCGGCTGCGCGATGGGGTCTTGCCATGGGTCGTTCCAAGGAAAGGGGAACTTCCGCCTTTCCCTGTTCGGGTATGAACCCGAGCGCGACTTCATGGCAATCGTCAGGGATTCGCAGGGACGCCGGATCGACCTCCAAAATCCCGACCAAAGCTTGCTCCTGCTGAAAGCCACCGGCCAAACCGAACACGGTGGCGGCAAACGGTTCGACCGCAACTCATGGCAGTACAAGATGTTCCGCGACTGGATCTCCCAGGGCGGCAAATGGGAAAAAGGCAGTGGCAACCTCACCAAGCTAAGCGTGAATCCCCAGGAAATCGCCTTCCGCAAGGCCGGCGAGACCGTGCCCGTGAAGGTGATCGGAACCTTCGCCAACGGCCAGTCCGAGGATCTGACAACCCTTGCCGAGATCCGCATCAACGATGACACCGTCGCGGCACTCAAGTCGGCTCAGGTGTCAGGATTGCGGGCCGGCGATACCACGCTCGTTGTCAGCTATCGCGGCCATGTGACACCCGTCAATGTGCTGGTCCCGGCCACCTTGGCCCGCGGCGAGGCATTTCCGGCCCGCTTGTCTGAAGCCAATTTTGTCGACACACATGTGTTCACCAAGTTGCGTCGCCTTAACATGCCCCCCTCTCCCGTTTCCGATGACATCGAGTTTCTCCGACGCGTGACGATCGACACGATCGGCACGCTTCCGACCCCCGATGAAATCAAGGCGTTCATCGCCGACAAGAAGGCCGACAAGCGGTCACGGAAAATCGAGGAACTCCTTGGCCATCCCCTGCATGCGGCCTTGTGGGCCACGAAGTTCTCAGACATCACCGGCAATAACACCGACTCCCTTGAAAACCCGCAGCAGACCAAGTCTCGCCGAAGCCAGATGTGGCACGATTGGTTGCGCAAGCGTTTCGCCGAAAATGTTCCCTACGACCAGATGGTTCATGACATCCTTTGCGCGACTTCGCGGGATGGAAAATCCCCTGAAGAGTTCATCAATTATGTCAAGGTGATGGATGACAAGCTCAAGGATGGATTTGTTCCCGAATACGCCCAAAAGAAAACGCTTGACCAGTTCTGGCGCAGGCAGGGTCAAGTCGGCATTGAAATTTGGGGTGAGAAAACCGCCGCCGCCTTTTTGGGTGTGCGCCTTGAATGCGCCCAATGCCACAAGCACCCGTTCGACCGCTGGACTCAGGTGGATTACCGCGCCTGGGCCAATGTGTTCAGTCAGGTGGTGACCGGTGTCAGCCCCGACATCAAGAAAGCCGCCGATGCCCTCAACGCCGAACGCAAGGGCGAAAAGCCGAACAACAACAATGTGATTCTGGTTCGCGAGGTGTACCTCGGCCGGCCCATCGTGAACCCAAGGCGCGGATTGGCCGGAACACTGCCGCACCCCGACACGGGCGCTCCGCTCGCCCCTCAAACCCTTGGCGGACCTGAAGTGGATGTCGCCGCCGGCAAGGATGCGCGGGAATCCGTGTTCACCTGGATGCGCGACAAGAGCAATCCATTCTTTTCTCGCAGCCTTGTGAACCGCATTTGGGGCCACTACATGGGTGTGGGAATCGTCGAGCCAGTCGATGATTTCTCCGTCGGCAATCCTCCGTCCAACCCGGAACTTCTCAATGCCCTTGCCGAGGAGTTCCAGAAGTCCAACTTCGACTTCCGCCGCATCGAGCGGATCATCCTGAATTCCAACACCTACCAGCTCAGCTCGAAGTCCACCTCGATCAACAAGCTTGATGAGCGCAATCACAGCCATTCGCTGATCCGCCCGATGATGGCCGAGGTGGTGGTGGATGTCCTGGGTGCCGCGACGGGCGTGCCGGAGAACTTCGGGGCCGACGCGCCCAAGGGAAGCCGAGCCATTGAAGTCGGATCCAGCAGACTCAACAGCGCGGTCTCCTTCGCCTTCCGGATTTTTGGACGCCCCCCCCGCACGACGGCATGCGACTGCGAGAGGTCGATGGAACCGGCCCTGCCCCAGAAGCTCTACCTGATGGCGGATCCCGGCCTTCAATCGAAAATCGCAGATCAGAACAACCGACTCAAGGACTTGCTAAAGAAACACTCCGACGACAAGGCCGCGCTCGAGGAGCTTTTCTTGGCAACCCTCTCGCGCTTTCCGACCGCCGATGAGTTCAAGGCCTTCGAGGGATTCAGGGCCAAGGCCACCGATCGTCGATCGGCTTTTTCCGACACCTTGTGGGCGCTGTTGAACACCACGGAGTTCATTTTCAACCACTGATCGTCTTGTTCGTGACCGTTGGATTCACTTGGGGTACGATTTTCGGGAGCTTCATTTAAGGAGGATAGGAACCATGAATCAGATCGACTGCGAAGGCAACCACCGTCGTGATTTCCTCAAGATCGGCACTTCCGCCGGTCTCATGGGTCTTTCCCTTCCTGAACTTCTCCGGCTGGAAGCCGCCGCCGCTGGACGCGCGCCGGCCCAGCGCTCCCGCAAGGCCAACTCCGTGATCATGGTTTGGCTCGCCGGTGGCCCCGCCACCATCGACATGTGGGACCTCAAGCCCGAGGCTCCCGAAGGTATTCGCGGGGAATTCAAGCCCGCCGACACCAATGTGCGCGGCATCCGGATCAGCGAGCACATGACCGGCATGGCCAAGCTGGCCGACAAGGTCACCATCGTGCGGTCCCTGTACCACACGATTCCCTCGCACGGCCCCGCCACCACTTTCATGACCACGGGCAACAAGCCCATCCCTTCAATCCAGTACCCCGCCATGGGCTCGCTCTGCTCGAAACTGCTCGACACTCCCACCGGCGTGCCGGCCTATGTTTCCTTCAGCGACCTGCGCGGTGGAACCGCCGGCGCCTCGGGATTCCTCGGAACGGCCCACAACCCGTTCATCGTTGAAGGCAACGCCAACTCCAACGGCAAGAGTCCCGCCGCTGCCAACCTGCGCGTTCGCGGCATTCAGCTTCCCAACGGTTTCAGCCTTGACCAGCTTTCAAACCGGGACCAACTGCTGCAGCAGTTCGACTCGACCTTCCGCAAGCTCGACCGCAACGATGACCTGCTCGATGGCTACGACGCCTTCCACAAGCAGGCTCTTGAAATCCTCCGCAGCGACAAGACCAAGCAGGCCTTTGACTTGGCCAAGGAAAAGAAGGAAACCCGCGAGGCCTACGGCCTTGACGCCTTCGGTCAGGGTGCCTTGGCGGCCCGCCGCCTTGTCGAGGCCGGTGTTCGGTTTGTGACCATCAGCCTTGGCGGATGGGACACCCACGGGAAGACCTTCGAATCCCACAAGACAAAGCTCCAGCCGACCCTCGACCGAACCCTTTCGGCGCTCATCGGCGACCTCGCCGAGCGTGGCCTGCTCGACAACACCATCGTCTACTGTGCCGGCGAATTCGGCCGCACGCCGAAGGTCAACAAGAATGTCGGCCGCGATCACTGGGCACGCTCGATGGCTGCCGTCATCGCTGGCGGCGGTTTCAAGGGCGGCCATGTCCACGGCTCGACCGACGCCCAAGGCATGGCTCCCGCCCACCTACCCGTCACCCCCGACGATGTCTCGGCAACCATCTTCCAGAACCTCGGAATCGACCCGAAGATGGAAATCCAAACCGGCAGCGGTCGCCCCATCACCCTGTTCCGCGAAGGCACGGTGATCGACTCGATCGTTTCCTGATTCGTCAGTCAAACGGTTTTCGTGGGCCCCGGAGTATTCCGGGGCCTCTTTTGTTGGATTTGAATTTCTTAATGGTGAATTTGATGGAACAACTATTCCACCGGCCCAAGAAATGCCCGCGCTGAAGGGGTGGCCGGAGCGCGAAATCTCATTCACCCTGTCAATTTGAGGCCACAAGGCGGGCCAGGGAGCGTTAGTCGATTCGTTAAAACTTCCAGCGCAATTAACCCGCCCCTCACCTCGCCGGGACGCCCAACGCTCGGAATCGGGGCACGACAAATAGAAGCTTAGAGTAGGCTTCAAATGGGTGAGTTGGATTGTTGACTGTGACAGAACAAACACAAATGTGCGTTGAGTAAAACCAATAGAGCCCGTAACGCTGTCGAAGGCGAAATGAGCGGGTTTGGATCAGGAATCGACCCGCTCACTCCGGCGCTACGCGCCTGCGTTCGGGGCTCTTTCGTTCCTGTTATGGCTCATGTATTTGTTCCTTGATCGACTCGCCCCTCACTTCGCTGGGGGCTCCCAAGCATCGGCAGCCTTTGTCTGGCCTTCGTATGGAGATCCGTTCATCGCCCAGGAGAAAGGCCCTCGCAGGCGCTCAACAATCTCCTGCCAGTTCAGAGGCCGCTCGCGGCGGTCGAGGCTTGAAGGGTAAGAAAGGGCTAACAGGATGGTGGCGGGTACTGGGGTCTTGAGATGGATTGGCAACGCTGATAAACCAACGAGATGCGATTGGCATCAAATTGAGCCCCGAACGGAGGTGTGAAGCAACGGAGTGAACGGGTGAATTTTTACTACGCCTCGCCACCCCGCCTTCGGCTCCAATCGCGGCCCTTTTTGTTTCTGAATTGCGATCAGTTTTTGCAGTTTGCCAAATTGAACCCCGATCCAGCCAATCCCATCAATGATGGGGACGCGCATATGTGGATGCCGGACCGCCATTCACGGTGAAGCCCGACTCCTCCTTAACCGAACATGAAGGTTGGAAGAACTCTATGAATGATCATTGGCCCGTTCAAGTCGCGGCTTGTCTGAAGGCTTCGCCAGGCGAATTCGTGGATGTTCCGAATTTCCTGAAGTGTCAGCGATGGGCCAATATCAGGGAGTAATTCGTGGTGTATCAGAACCTTTTGTCAATCATCGGTGACTGGCCAGCCTTGAAGGTTGTGCCGCGGTTCGCTTAATCGCATTCGGTCATGGCATGGTTTTTCTTGATTTTGGCATGGTCTTCACTTAACGAGGAATATTGCAAAACATTTCAACGCAGTAGAGCCATTGGTGGGTGCGATTGTGTTCCGAAAACTAGTCTATTTGGCTCTCGCGTGTCTGCCACTCGGTTGCGCCGGTGAAAACCGGGGGTTGGCACCCGTATCCGGCACGGTGTACATGAATGACAAGCCGCTTGCCAACGCCTCCGTCATCTTCACGCCCGTGGAAGACAATGTTCGTGTTGGCGTGGGCAGCACCGACAAGAATGGCCAATACCGGCTTACCTCCTTCCAAACCAACGACGGTGCCAGAATCGGCAAGCATACTGTCACGATCAGGGCTTACGAGGTGCCCGATGGCCCTTTGAAGCCGGCCGACGACATGAGCCTGTCCCGCGGCAAGATGCTTACTCCAGCCAAATACAGCAAGGCCGATACTTCCGGGCTCACGGGCACTGTTGAAAACAAGAACAATGTCATTGATTTCAAATTGACCAACTAGGGTTTGGCATTACCGGGAGGAAACCTGCCATGTTGAAAAGGTCAACCAAGGGGTTCACCCTCATCGAATTGCTTGTGGTGATCGCCATTATCGCCGTGCTGATCGGCCTGCTGGTCCCGGCCGTTCAAAAAGTCCGCGCCGCCGCCGCGCGTGCCCAATGCAGCAACAATCTCAAGCAGCTTGGCTTGGCCATGCACAATTACCTTGGTGCCAACGGGTTTTTCCCGCAAACCTAGTTTGACAGCACAGGTGGCCAAACGGGGCTTGCCAACTGGGGTTGGATTCCCAAGCTGCTGCCTTACATCGAGCAGGAATCGCTCGCCAAGCTTGTTGACTTCAGCGACAGCTATTCCACTCCCAAGGCCGCGCCGGTGCGAATGGCGGTGATCCAGTCCATCTATTGCCCGTCCGACCCCGCTGTCGCCTCCAACAACACCTATGGCAGTTTTTCCACCTCGGGACCCTTCGGAGTTTATGGCTCGCCCCAATGGGGATGCCCGCCGCAGTACGGCGCTCCCGCGGCGGTACCTGATATTCCCGCCTCTTCGCGATTTTACGCGCAGCACGCCAGCTACTACGGTTCCTATGGCGATGGATACTCCACCAGTTCGGGTTATCCCTATGGAGGCCAGGCCGGGGACGATGGTTGCGACCAGTACACCGCCAGGGGTTCCTGGCAGAGATACAACAACGGTGGTGACCCTTATCTTCCGGATAACGCACCCCAGCCAACCTCATACCTGGGTGGAGACAAGGATGGGACCGGTGGAAGGGGATTCTTTGGCGGAGGTAAAGGGCCAACGAATCCGACCGGTGTCGCCACCACCGGCAGGACAGTGCGCACGGCGGATGTTATCGATGGGCTTTCCAACACCATCATGCTTGGCCATACCGTGTCGAATGCCGCCGGCAGCAAGGAAGGTTGGTACCAGGGATTTTCGATCGGTGGAACATCGCTGCCGCCCAATTTCCTGCGTCCATGCATGCAATCAGGCCAAAACTACAACTGGGCTCCTTCCGGCACACCGTGCCGGCCGGCGGCTTGCGGGGCGCAATCATGGCAAACCAGGGGTTTCAACAGCTACCACACCGGTGGCGTGCTGGTGTCCATGGGTGATGGCGGGGTCAGGTTCGTCATCGATTCCATCAACCAGAAATCCTACAATGCCTTGGGAAGCAAGGCGGGCGGCGAGCCCACGCCGGACTTCTAAGGCCGGCTACAACTTGATCGGTTGTCAAAAGAAATTCAAATTCAGGAACAAAAAGAGACCCGATTGAAGCCGAAGGCGGAGTGAGTTGGGGGGTAGTAATATCACCCGCTCACCTCGGCGCTTCTCTCCTCCGTTCGGGGCTCTTTCCAATATACTTTATCGCAATTTTATCAGCGTCATCAATCTAACCCATATATTCAAAAAAATGACTCAAAAAGGCAGGCGTTTCAAGCAATCCTAAGAAATGAAGCTTGCGCCAAAACCTTAAAAAGCACAATAAACATCCTTTTCACTAGCAAAGTCCGTTCGCCGGTGGAATCACTTGCCTTTCAGCAACCCGGCCATGGCCTGGCCCAGCGCGTCACCCACAAGGAAGCAAGTCTCCGCGTTGCCAAACTCATGGTGTCCGTGCCCGGGATTGGGCGAGTCGGTGTTCGGCCGGACAAAATCATGGGTCGGCACGAACACGACCGACTTGCCGACCTCGGGCCTCCGGGTGGCGGAGGCTTGGGACTTCCTGAGGTTGTCCCAGGCCCGGGGCGCCTTCACCCACGGGCCGGTGAGTTCACCCACAACAACGGGAAGGTCCGCCTTGCCGAACTCCTTGCGGATATCGAGGATCAGGTTGACAAGGTTTTGCTCGTATTCGGGCACGGCATTCTTGGGATCCACACCGTCGTTCCATCCGTGGTACCAGACGAAACCGGCCAGCTCCGGCTTGCCCGATTCCGGCCATTCCGCCGCCAAATGGGCCAATGCCTCGCGGGTGTCGCGGATCATCATCGTGTAATAGGGGCCGGTGTCTCCGCCTGAACTCGGCGGCCTGAAATCCTTGTGCAGGCTTTTGCCTCCCCAGGCTGTTTTCACCAGAAGGATGGGGCCTCCGACGGATTCGCCCATGACATGGCCGAATTGAAGTTCGGGTCCAAAGTGGTGCTTTCCCGGATATGGCGTGTATCCAAGGCCCAATGGGCCCAGCTTGACGGGGCCTTTTTCCAACTTGTAGCGGACATGGACATCGTCGCGGGTGGCCCAGGTGCCGTCAGCGCGGCGGAGGTGCCCCATCCGTTTGGCGTTGTCGGGATTTTCAAGAAGCCGGCTCAGCGTACCCTTGCCCTGGTTGTAGTCACGGCCGCCAAGGTCAACAACCGCTTGGCCTTCCATGTTTGACTGACCCGCCAAAATGATCACGCGCACCAGCGGTTTGTCCGCCGGTGGCGCAAAAAAAGCCAAAACGATGACAGCCAACATGAGGCGATTCTCCCGTGGAAACCCAGTCTGGCAAGGTAACCCATGTTTTCCCTCGGCGTCCGACCTTACCTAGAAATGGACCAGGGGGTGCGTGAGCATGCGTCGCGAATGGACCATGGTGCTGTTGGCGGCCATCGGTTGCCGGGGGGAAAAAATCATGAGCCACAAGGCCGAGATCTCCAGAAGCGAGGAAGAATGGCGGTCGTTGCTGACCCCCGAGCAATTCCGAATCGCCCGCAAAAAAGGCACGGAACGGGCCTTCACGGGCGCCCTGTGGGACAACAAGAAGGAAGGTGAATATCGCTGCGTCTGCTGCGACCTTCCGCTGTTCAGTTCATCGGCCAAATACGAGTCCGGCACGGGATGGCCGAGCTTTTTCGAGCCCGTTTCAGCCGATGCCGTGGTCACAGAGAACGATTCCTCGCTGTTCATGACACGCACGGAAATCCTCTGCCGGAGATGTATGGCGCATCTGGGCCATGTTTTCCCCGATGGCCCTGCACCCACCGGCATGCGCTTCTGCACCAATTCCGCGGCGCTCTCCTTCGTGCCGAAGGAAGCCCCTTCCCCTTGAATTCGCCCGAACCGGTTGGTTATGTCCTGCCCCAAACTCCCCATCACCGTTTGGGCTGGATCCGATCATGCCGATTCCCGCGTTTTTGGCCGCCACCTTTGCCCTGACCGCGGGCCAGGCCGGCGGGGTGATGTTGCGCGACGACCTTGCCTCCGACCAGTGCTACGCGATCCGGCAAGACTTGGCACTCACCGGCGAGATCCGCGTCATCCAGGAAGAGAAAATGGTGCCGCTCAAACTCGCGGCCAAGGCCACCCACGATTATTCCGAAAGAATCCTTTCCGGCGGACCTCCCGCGGAGGCGCTCAAGGCGGTAAGGCGCTACGAAACTGCCAAGGCCACGATCACCGTGGAAGGAAGGGCCAGCGAACGGTTGCTCCGCGACGATCGACGCCTCGTGATCCTCCAGCGCGTGAAGGACACAACCAGCCATTATTCGCCCGGAGGCGCGCTTCGACGGGAAGAACTTGAACTCGTGGGCGAACACCTCGACAGCCTGGCACTGGCCGGTATTTTGCCTGGAAAGAAAGTGTCGGTTGAAGAAACCTGGGATGTCGCGCCCTCGGTGGTGCAGGCGCTTTGCCATTTCGAGGGACTGGCGGAAAACTCCGTGAAAGCCCGTCTGGCATCGGTGGTGGCGGGAAAGGCGACCATCCTGGTCTCGGGAAGGGCCGCCGGCATCGAGGTGGGGGCGACGGTGCGCGTGGAAATCGACGCGAGCCTGACCTACGACATCGCGGCCGGCCGGATTTCCGGCGCCCGTTGGCGCCAGAAAGATGAACGCGAGGCTGGCCCGGCCAGTCCCGCCGTGAGCATCGACGCGACCGTCAATTTGTCACGCAGGCCCATCGCCATCTCAGCCGGCCTGACCGACACATCGCTGGTGAGCGTTCCCAAGGGTTTCGAGCCCCCCGAATCGCTTCTGGCCATCGACCACAAGGATCCCAAGGGCCGGTTCGATCTGCTCCATGCACGCGACTGGCACATGGTGGCCGTCACCAATTCCCACCTGGTGCTGAGGCTGATGGACAAGGGAGACTTCATCGCGCAGGCGACACTTTCCCAATGGACGATGGCCGACAAGGGCAAGCGGACCGATCCGGACTCCTTCAAGGAAGCGATGAACCGCACACCGGGTTGGGAAGCCTCAAGGGAATTGCAGGCCGGCGAGGTTCCATCGGGTGACAAGCGGCAGATTTTCCGCTGGTCGGTCATCGGCAAGATGGAAGGGGTGGAGGTGATGCAAAACTTCTACCTGGTCTCATGGCCCAGCGGCAAGCAGATGGTGGTGACCGTAACGACGGCGCCCAAGCAGGCCGAGCGCCTGGGAAGCCGGGACCTGTCGCTCGTCGTCAGCCTGGACATTCCCGGTTCAAACTGAGGCGGATCAGGCCGCTTCGTCGAGATCTTCCAGGCGCACGATGGGCGGTTCCTTGTGCCGGCGGCCCGCCGCGCCAAGTTCGAGGGCTGAAAGGCCGAGAAGGTCGGTGATGTCGAGGATGCCCACGGGCCTTCCGTCGGCGTCGATCACCGGCAGTTCCGAGATCTTCTTGCGGCGCATCAGTTCCAGCGCCTCCTCGACCCGCGTGCCGGCGGGAACCGTGGCGGGGCTGGCCGTCATACGCTTGCGCACGGGTTCGTCGAGCGCGTGCTCCTCGCGGCGCTCAATAAGCCTCGCGAGGTCGGAGTCGGTGAAGATGCCGGCCAGCCTGCCCTCGCCGTCGAGCAGCATGAGGGCACCGGTGCGGCGGCCGCGCAGGCCCGCCTCGGCGAACACCTGCCGAATCGTGTGGCTCTGCGGCGCGAGCCGAAGTTCATCACCCCGACGCATCACCTTCTCGACACGGGCCAACCGCCTGCCAAGGCTTCCCGCGGGATGAAACCGGGCGAATTCCTCAGGTGTGAAGCTGCGCTCGCGGCTCAGACCGAAGGCGAGCGCGTCGCCCAGGGCGATCATCGCCGTCGTGCTGGCGCTGGGAGCGAGCCCCAAGGGACACACCTCCTCGAGCGGGCCATACACAAGCGCGATGTCGGCTCGCGCCGCCAGGGTGCTGTGGGCCCGGGCCGTGACCGCCACGATGCCGGCACACAAATCGGCAAGGGGGTCGAGGAGCTTGAGCACTTCCTCGCTTTCGCCCGAATGGGACAAAACCAGGGCCACATCGCTGGCATGGACCATTCCCAAGTCGCCATGCACGGCACGGGTGGGATCGAGAAAATAGGCGCGCGTTCCGGTGCTGTTGAGGGTGCCGGCGATCTTCTGGCCGACATCGGCCGACTTGCCCACGCCGGTGATCGCAATCCGGCCCGGCCCCAGCTTGACGGCGCCGGCCAGCATGTCGATGGCTTGCTCGAAGCGATGGTCGAGGCGGTCGGCAACGGCCTCAAGTGCCGCGGCCTCGGCCCGGAGGATACGCCGGCCATGCGCGACGCGCTCGGATTCCATCAAGTTGTCATTGTCGATGGATTTGCGGGCCATCCTGACCTCCCTCGCGAGCGTCCATGCCAAGAGGGTTGAACCAGAGATAGTTTGGCCCGTCGGGTCGGGCGATTCAAGCCGAATGACAGAAGATGTCTTCTGCTAGCGAGCCCCGGCTTCGATGATCTTCAGGAACCGGCCGGCATCGAGGCTGGCGCCGCCGATCAGGCCGCCATCGACATCCGGCTGGGCAAGCAGTTGCGGCGCGTTGTCGGGCACAAGGCTGCCGCCGTAAAGGATTTGCAATTTCGAGGCGACTTCGGGCCCGAATTCTTCCGAGGCGCGGCCCCGCAGGAAGGCGTGGGCCTCCTGGGCCTGCTCCGGAGTGGCATTGTGGCCGGTGCCGATGGCCCAAACCGGTTCGTAGGCCAGCACCACATTGGACATCTGCTCGCGGGAAAGGCCATGGCAGCCGTGGTGGAACTGTTCCTTGAGCACGGCCAAGGTGCGCTGCTCCTGACGCTCGGCGAGCGTTTCGCCCACGCACAGGATCACGGTGAGGCCGTGTTGGAGGGCTGCCTTGGTCTTGTGGTTTATCTGCGCGTCGGTCTCTCCCATCTTGTGACGCCGTTCGGAGTGGCCAAGGATCACATAATGGCACCCGGAGTCCTTGAGCATGGCGGGGGAAACCTCGCCTGTGAAGGCGCCACTGGCCTCATGGTGGCAGTTTTGGGCCCCTAGGCCGACCTTGGATCCCTTGATGGCCTCGGCCGCAACGGCGAGGTAGGGAAACGGCGGACAGACCGCGACCTGAACCTTGTCGGCCCAGGCGGGATTAGCCGCCAGGCCGGCGACAACCTGCGAGGCGAGGTCGCGGGCCTTGGCCGTGTCGGTGTTCATCTTCCAGTTGCCGGCCACGAATTTCCTGCGCATGGGAAACCTTCCTTGCTGAGGTCAGTGGAAAGTCTTGCCGACCACCGCCGCGATGGCCTTGAGGGACTTCATCAGGGCGTCGAATTGGGGAGGTCGGAGCGCCTGGGCGCCGTCGGACATGGCCTTTTCAGGGGCGCAATGCACCTCAACATGCACGCCGTCGGCACCCGCGGCGATCGCCGCGCGCGACATCGGCGGAATCAGGTCGGGGCGGCCCGTCGCGTGGCTCGGGTCGACGATCACCGGCAGGTGGCTTTGCCCCTGCACATTGGGCACCGCGGCCATGTCGAGCATGTTGCGCGTGGAGTCCTCGAAGGTGCGGACGCCCCGCTCGCAAAGCACCACCTGGGAGTTTCCCTCGGAAAGGACATATTCCGCGGAAAGCAGAAGATCCTTCACCGAGGCCGCCATGCCGCGCTTGAGCAGCACGGGCTTGCGGCACTGGCCGACCTCGCGGAGCAGATCGAAGTTCTGCATGTTGCGGGCGCCGATCTGGAACATGTCGGCATAGCGTTCCACCAGCGCGACCTGTCGGGGATCCATCACCTCGGTGACAACCGGCATGCCGAGCGAATGGCCGACATCGCGGAGGATTTTCAATCCGGGTTCACCCATCCCCTGGAACGAGTAAGGGCTGGTTCGCGGCTTGAAGGCCCCGCCGCGCAGGATGCCGGCACCGGCGGACTTCACCGACCTGGCGATCTCGGCGAGCACTTCCTCGCCCTCGATGGCGCAGGGACCGGCGATCATCGACACATGCCCGCCTCCGAACTTCACCTCGGGACCGTTCGAGCCCGCCTTCACGGTCACGATGGTGTCGGCGGGGTGCATTTGCCGGCTGGCCAGCTTGTACGGCTTGAGGATCGGCAAGACCTGCTCCACCCCGGGCATCGCCTGAAGCGGCTGGGCCTGGAGCTTTTCCTCCTCTCCGATGACACCGACGATGGTTCGCTGCTCGCCTTGGCTGAGGTGCGCGCGAAGGCCGAGTTCGCGGATGCGGGCCATCAGGGCGTCGATCTGCTGCTGGGTGGAATCAGGCTTGAGGACAATGATCATTTGAGCTCTTCGGGTCTTGAGGTGGAGCGGTCGGGGACTCAGTGGGGCATCGGAGCGACTGGATACGAGCCGAGAACGCGGAGGTCGCGGCAAGTGGCGGACAACGCCTTGATCACCTTGGCGACCTTGGGATCTTCCTGATGCCCCTCGATGTCGACAAAGAAAAGGTACTCGGGCTTCTCGGCCCGGCCGGCGCGCGCGGGGAACGACTCGATCCATGTCAGGTTGATCTTCGACTGCCGGAACAGGTCGAGGGCCTCGACAAGGGCCCCCGGGGCGTGCGCGATCCGGAAAACGAGGCTCGTCTTGTCGTGGGAGCCCTTGGAACACTTGTGGCGGCCGATGACGGCGAAGCGGGTTTCGTTATCCGGATAATCCTCGATATCGCTGAAAAGGAGGCGGAGGCCGTAGCGGCTCGCCGCCTGCCGGCTGGCGACCGCCGCGGCGCCGGGCTCGCGCTGGGCCAACTCGGCCGCGGTGGCCGTGCTCGACACCTCCACCTGCTTGGCGTGCGGGACATTCTTGGAAAGCCAGGTGCGGCACTGCGACAGGGCCTGGGGCTTGCTGTACACCCGGCGGATGTCCTGCTGGTCGCACTGCGCCATGAGGTGATGGTGAACCTGCAGGCGGACCTCGCTCGAGATGATCATCTGAGGCATCTGGAGGAACATGTCCAGCGTGTCGGCGATGCGGCCGTCCGTGGAGTTCTCGACGGGAACCACGCCGAAGTCGACATGGCCGCGGTGAACCTCCTCGAACACCGTCGGAATGCTGCCCACGGCGACAAGTTCCACCGACTGGCCGAACTTGTCGATGGCCGCGAGGTGGCTGAAGGAAAACTCGGGGCCGAGATAGGCGACTTTCAGGACTTTCTGGAGCGCCCTCGAACCGGACATGATTTCGCGGAAGATCGCGCGCACCGCCGAAGGCTCGAGCTGGCCTCCCTGGGAATGGTGCTGGTCGAGCACATGCTTAAGCACCTCCTCCTCCCGAACCGGGGAGAAGATCTCGGTGCCGTTTTCGTTTTTCAGCTTGCCGATCTCGGCGGCATGGCTGGCGCGCTCGTTGATCAGCTTGAGGATCTGCTGGTCAAGCCTGTCAATCTTTTCGCGAACGGCCTTGAGGGTGCCGGTGGCCTTGCCACCGTGCCCGGAGGCCGGGCTTTCTTCGTTCTTTCTTGCCATCACGGAAGCCCGTCCCGGGGACCTCGGGTATTCACTGGCCAATGTGGTTAATCTTAGGGCCTGAAAAGCTTTTCGTCTATCAATCCATCCAGTCGAGGCAATGGACCAACATCAAGTCCGCCAGGCGGGTATCGCAGGCCAACGCCCCCACATATCCCGGGGCCGGTTCAAGGTGCTCCAGCGACCATGCCAACGGATCCTCACCTTCGCCCAGCCGGGCAAAATGCGGCTTAACTTCTTGATCAGTTGATACTGCAACACGGTCAAGGCCGTAGGCGACCCCAAGGCCATGGGCCTTGATGAAGGCCTCCTTGCGAGTCCAGACACGATAGAACAAATCGAGTTGGGCTGATGAATCAGCCATGCCGATCGCGTCAACTTCCACGGGCGTGAAGTAACGCCGGGCCAGGTCCATGAGGTCGGTCACCGGCCTGACCCGCTCGATGTCGACGCCGATCCTGCCGGAAGGGGTGAGGGCGAACAGCGCCCATCCGTGCGAGTGCGACAGGTTGAAGGCGAAGGGGCCATCGGCCAATTCGGGCTTGCCCTTGGCGTTGTGGGTGAACCGAACATCCCGGGCCCCAAGGCCCAAGGCCAACCCGAGGATCCGCCGCGCCATGGCCTTGCCGGCAAGGAATTCGCCCTTCACCCTGGGGGATTGGAACCGGTTCCATCGCTCGCGCTCGGAGGCATCAAGGCATTCCAGCATGGGCCCGGTGTCGGAAGCGGACACCGCGGTGGAGAACGAAACCACCAAGACATGGCCGATTTGACGCGGGATCGGAATCGACGCCAAACCGGCTTGCCGCCAGACCTGCCGGGGCATCGTCAAGGATCCATCCCGCCATGGGCGGGCATGTCAAAGGCATCGCGATGGTGTTCTACCACCGGATCGCCGCCGGGCGGCCAGGCAATGGCCAGGACATCGAAACGGCAATCAAGCGCTTCCAGACGGTGCCTGCGACGAAACCAGATGGCCATGCGGGCGACTCGTGCCTGTTTTTCCCGGTCCACGGAAGCTGCGGGAACCAACGGATCAGGTCCGGAAGTGGAGCGCACCTCCACAAATACAAGCGTGGCGCCATCCAGCGCCACGATGTCGAGTTCGCCCATGGGACAGGAGGCGTTGCGGGCGATGATGGTCCAGCCAAGTCGCCTGAGGCACCGCTGGGCGTGGCGCTCGGACCTGTCTCCCCACCATCGGCGCCACCAAGGGCGGCGAGGGTCGACGGGGCCGGCCGGCTCAGCGGACACGGTGCCGGTCTGGCATCAAGCCTTTGGCGCGGGCCCCTTGGCCTTGCGCTCGCGCAGGCGGGTCGCCTTGCCGACCCTCTTGCGGAGATAATACAGCTTGGCGCGCCGGACAACGCCCGTGCGTCGAACTTCCAGCTTGGCGATCAGCGGGCTGTGCAGCGGAAAAACGCGCTCCACGCCCTCGCCTTGAACGATGCGGCGGACTGTGAACGCCTCGTTGGCGCCGGAGCCCTTCATGCCGATCACGACGCCCGTGAATACCTGGCTGCGTTCCTTCTCGCCTTCCAGGATGCGCAGGTGCACATCAACGGTGTCGCCCACCTGAAAGGCGGCGATGGTGCGGGAAATTTTGGCGGCTTCGGTGGACTTCGAGGCGAATTCCTTGACCTCGGAATCAATCCGGGCCATCACGGCGTTCTTCATGGCGCGTTACCCCCGTCGATTTTCCTGAAACTTGAGTCTACCAGACTTCCCGAGGAAGGGGAGTCTGATTTTTGCGGCGTGGCGCTCCGCTGGGCCGATTGGCCATGCCTCCAGGAGGCAATGGCCTGATGGTTTCCCTCAAGCAGCACCTCGGGCACGGCCATGTCGCGAAAAACCCTTGGGCGGGTGAACTGGGGATACTCGAGCCAACCGGGTTCGCGGTGCGATTCCTCATCCGCGCTGCCGGGGTCGCCCAGGAACCCGGGCAGCAGCCTGGCGACCGCGTCGATGAGCACCATGGCCGGCGCCTCTCCGCCATTGCAAACATAATCGCCCACGGATAATTCGAGGGGCTTGAGGCCCTGGCGGATGCGGTCGTCAAATCCCTCATAACGGCCGCACAGGAGAATCAGCCTCGGTTCACGGGAAAGCGCCTCCACGCGTGGCTGTCGCAACCGCTCGCCCGCCGGGGTCAGCATGACAAGCGTGGAGGGCCCCGCCTCGGCGCGAACATCCTCCACGGCGCGGAAAACCGGCCCGCACATGAGAACCATGCCCGGACCGCCGCCATAGGGTCGGTCATCGACCACCTTGTGGGTGCCCTCGGCCCAGTCGCGGAGGTTTCTGGGCCTGATGTCAAGGATGCCCTTGGCCCTGGCTTTGCTCACAAGGCTTTCGTCAAGGTAGCCCTCAAAAAGCCCGGGAAACAGGGTGAGGACATCAATGCGCATGGCAGACGCCGCCCAAACCGGTTCAGGAGGTCTTGGCCTCGCCGGCCGGTTGGCGGAACTTGTCCATGTACTTCTTGAGGAAAACCTGGACCCGCTCGCTCGCCTTGGCGCCAACGCTCATCCAGTACTCGATGCGCGCGGGCACCAGCGTGACGCGGTTTTCCTTGTCCTTCATGTGGGGATCGTAGGTTCCCAACTCCTCAAGCACCCGCCCGTCGCGGGGTTGATGATGGTCGATCGCCACGATCCGGAAAAAGTGCCGGTGCTTGCGACCCATTTGTTTCATGCGAATGCGTACGGCCACGAATCACCTCTCCAACTCGGGAAAACAAACTCCACGAAGCGCCATCCTAGCGCTTTTTCTTCTTGCGCTCCTCGGCGCGTTCCCTCGGGCTCTTCCGGTGCCCCGTGTCTCCCTTCGACACGAATTTGGCTCCCGGCATGAACGCGCCCATCTTGCTCATGCCCGACATCAGCTTGATCCGCTCAAGCATTGACATCTTCGCCATGGCGCGCATCACATTGCGCATCATGTCGAACTGGGTCAGCAGTTGCTTGACCTCCTCGGCGCGGGTGCCGCTTCCGCGGGCGATCCGCAAGCGGCGGTCGTAGTCGATGTCGTCGGGGTTGGCGCGCTCCTTGCGCGTCATCGAGTCGATAATCCCCTGGATGCGGCGGATCGACGCCTCGGGATCCTGCCCGGGAGGCATCATCTGCGACATTCCCGGCAGGCTGTTGATAAGGTCCTTGGCGGGTCCCATCTTCTTGAGCATGTCGAGTTGCTTGCGGAAGTCGTTCAGGTTGAACGATCCCTCCTCGAGCTTTTTCTGCTGTTTTTCCCGCTCCTCCTCGCTGATCTCCGACTGGACCCGCGAGACCTTGTCGATGAGCGAGAGGATGTCCCCCTGGCCGAGGATGCGCTGCGCCATCCCCTCGGGCCTGAACTCCTCGAGGCGGTCGAGCTTTTCGCCCATTCCGAGGAACTTGATCGGAACCTTGGTGACTTCCTTGATGGAAAGCGCGGCGCCACCGCGGGCGTCGCCGTCCATCTTGGTGAGGATCACGCCGTTGAGTTCGAGGGCCTCGTTGAACGCCTTGGCGCTGTTGACGGCATCCTGGCCGGTGAGGGCGTCGCAAACAAAATAAACATGGTCGGGGCCGACCACACGGTCGATCTGCCGGAGTTCCTCCATCGGCATGTCGGCGACATGGAGCCTGCCGGCGGTGTCGAGGATGACCAGGTCGCAGCCCTTGTCGCGCGCCTTGTTGATGGCGGCCTTGCAGATCTCAACGGCGCCGGGCCCGCCCACGCGGTTGCCCGCATCGTCGGTTTGGCCCGGCTCGATATGCACCGGAACGCCGATCTGCTCGGCCAGAACCCGCAACTGCTCCATGGCGGCGGGGCGCTGAAGGTCGGCACCCACCAGCATGGGCGTCCTGCCAGCCTGCTTGGCCGTCAGGGCCAGTTTGCCAGCCGTGGTGGTTTTGCCCTGGCCCTGAAGGCCGCAAAGCATCAACACCGCCGGGCGATCCTTGCGCGGCATCGGCAGTTTTGTGTCGACGGGGCCCATGAGGGCCACCAGTTCGTCGTACACGCACTTGAGGATCTGTTCGCCGGGATCGATCGACCGGATCACCGTCTGCCCGATCGACTTTTCCGTCACCCGGGTGAGGAACGCGCCGACAACCTCATGGTGGACATCGGCGTCGAGCAATGCCCGGCGCACATCCTGCATGGCGTCGCGGATATTGGCTTCGGTGAGCCTTCCGCGGCCTCGCAGGCGCTTGAGCGCGTCTCCCAGGGTCTGCTGCAGCGTCTCGAACATGGCGCCCGGTTCAAACGGAACGGCCGGCGGCGAGTCCTCCCGCCACCGGCTCATTTCCTCAATGGGTTAGTGTAAGGTTCACAAGGCAAATGCGCAACCGTCCGGAAGATGGCGCGGCGCTACAATGGCGAGCTTGGCGACAGGCGAGGCATGATCGGTGGCGGCATGAAGGGCGGCACCCTCTCTTTCCTGGGCACGGGAACCTCCGTCGGGGTGCCGATGCTCGGATGCGACTGCGCAGTTTGCCGTTCGGCCGACCCCCGAAACCACAGGTACCGCTGCGCCGTGCTTCTCCGACTCCCCGGGGGCAACCTGCTCATCGACACCCCGCCCGAGCTTCGATTGCAGCTGTTGAGGGAAGGCTCGCCACCCGTTCACGCCGTGCTGCTCACCCACTACCACGCCGACCACCTCCACGGACTCGACGACCTGCGCCCCATCCCGTTCCAGATCGGCGGACCCGTGCCCCTGCTCTGCGACGCGGAAACCGAACTCCGCGTCCGGCAAGCCTTTAGCTATGCCTTCAGCCACGGCGCCCAGGCGCTTACCGCCGGCTTCGTGCCCCAGATCGCACTGAGGCGGATCAACCATGAACCGTTCGAGGTACTCGGGGAGCGCGTGATCCCGGTGCCCATGGAGCACGGCCCGTTCCATGTGCTGGGATTCCGCGTCAGGAACCTGGCCTACTGCACGGATGTCAAGGAAATTCCCCGATCGAGCTGGCCGTTGCTCGAGGATCTCGACACTCTCATCCTGGGCTGCCTGCGCCGCAGGCCCCACCCGGGCCACCTGAGTGTTTCCGAGGCGCTCGACATTATCGACAGGCTCCAGCCCCGACAGGCTTTCCTCACCCACATCGGCCACGAACTCGACCACTCCGGGCTGGAATCCGAACTTCCCCCCCATGTCCGGGTGGCCCACGACGGCCTCGCCGTCGACCTCCATTGACCCGCCGCCGGGGGTGCAGGGTATGGAAACGCCCATCATGAGCGTCCCACTCTCCCCGCAAAGCGCCGCCCGCCTGGCCGCCCATGACCAAGGCCACCTTCTCCGTTGCCTGTCCGGTGCCGGCCCGGGCTACGCCGAAAGCCTCGAGTCGCTCGACCCCGCCCTTCTGGCGAGCCTGTTCAAGGGTGAAGGGCTCGCCTCGCCCCCGGACCTGACCAGCTTGGAACCGCCGCCCGTGGTGCCCGCCGGGGCCGATGCCGCCGCCCGTGCCGCCGGCGAAAAGGCACTGCGCGCCGGGCAGGTGGCCGTGGTGCTGGTGGCGGGCGGCCAGGGGACCCGCCTGGGTTCCGACCAGCCCAAGGGATGCTTCCCGGTGGGCCCGGTCTCCGGCGCGACGCTCTACCAAATTCATGCCGGGAAAGTGCTGGCCCTTGGGCGGAAATACGGGAACACCCCCGTCTTCCTCATCATGACCAGCGCGGCCACCGATGCCGCCACGCGCGACTTCTTCAGGGAACACGGGCATTTCGGACTCAACCCCGAGGATGTCTGGTTTTTCCGCCAGGGGGAAATGCCCGCCGTCGACAGGCAAACGGGCCGGATCCTGCTTGAGGAGCCGGGCAAGCTGTTCACCGCGCCCGACGGCCACGGCGGCTGCCTGGCGGCGCTGTCCCGGCAAGGCTGGCTCGACAAGCTGGCCGCCCGCGGCGTCAGCGACCTGTTCTACTTCCAGGTTGACAATCCCTTGGTTGCCATTGGCGATCCGGTATTCATTGGCCGGCATGTGCTGGCGGGCTCCCAGGCCACAAGCAAGGTGATTTACCGCCGCGACGCTTCTGAAAAGCTTGGCGTGTTCGCGCTCTCCCGCGGCCGCTGCCACATCGTGGAGTATTCCGACCTTCCCGGGGACATGGGAACCGCCACAACCGCTGGTGGCACGCTTCTGTTCGGCGCGGGCAATCCGGCGATTCACCTGTTCAGCGTGCGTTTTTTGGCGCGCGCCGCGGCGGGTGACAGCCTCATGCCCTACCACGCCGCGTTCAAGAAGGTGCCGTTCTGGTCGGTTGAAACCGGACATGTGAGGCCCGAGACAGAAAACGCCGTCAAGTTCGAGAAGTTCATGTTCGATGTGCTGCCGCACGCCGAACCCTGGTTGCTGGTGGAAACCCCTCGGGACGACGAATTCGCGCCGCTCAAAAATGCCCGGGATGCCGACAGCCCCGAAGAAGTGCGCGCCGCGCAGTCCCGCCTCGCGGCGCGCTGGCTCGCGAAGGCCGGAATCCGGGTGCCTGTCGACGCGGCGGGCCATCCGGCCGCACCCCTTGAAATATCGCCGCTGGCGGCGCTGGAATCCGCCGACCTCGACGCCTCCCGCCTCAATCGGAACGATTGGTCCGTTCCACTGTTCCTTGGTCCTGATGGTTACTGGAAGGAATCCCGATGACGAATCCCGCCTCGGCCCCCCGCGCGCTCATCATGGCAGGAGGAGGCGGCACCCGCTTCTGGCCCCGCAGCAGGCAAAACCTGCCCAAGCAGTTCCTGGCCATGCGCGGCGACCGCTCGCTTCTGCAGGAGACAGCCGACAGGCTGGAAGGTTTGGTCGCCGCGCGCGACCTCATGGTGATCACCGGCAAGGCCCATGTGGGCCGCACCCGGGAGCAGTTGCCCGGTGTTCCCGGCGACATGATCATCGGGGAACCCACCGGCCGCGACACCGCTCCCTGCGTGGCCCTGGCGGCCGCGCTTTTGGCCCGCACCGACCCCGACGGCGTGTTCTTCACCTGTCCCGCCGACCATGTGATCGAGCCCGCGGGCATGTTCCGCAAGGCGCTGCAGGCCGCCGCGCAGGTTCTGCAAGACCATCCCAACGCCTTTGTCACCATCGGCGTGCCGCCCACATTCCCCTCAACCGGCTATGGCTATATCCACCGCGGGGAAAGCATCGGCTCAAGGCTTGGCGTGGAGGCCTCCAAGGTGAGGTCGTTCAAGGAGAAGCCGCCCGTGGAAACGGCGCGCCAATATGTCGCCTCGGGCGAATACCTCTGGAACGCTGGCATCTTCGCCTGGAAACCCCGGGCCGTGCTCGAGGCCCTCGGCAGGCACAAGCCCGCGTTGCGCGAGGGCGTTTTGAAAATCGCCGAAGCCTGGGATGGCCCCAACCGCGACTCCGTGATGGCGGAGATATTCCCCACCCTTGAGAAGGTTAGCGTGGATTACGCGCTTTTGGAAAAACATGACGAGGTCGTGGTGCTGGGAGCGCCGTTCCAGTGGGACGATGTCGGCAGTTGGCTCGCACTCGAACGCCTGAATCCGCAGGATGCCCATGGCAACACCGTGCAGGCGGACCATGTGGGCGTGCGCACGAAGGGCTGCGTGATCGTGGCCCCCAAGGGACGCACCGTGGCCACGCTGGGGGTGGAGAACCTGCTCATCATTGAGGATGGTGATTGCCTCTTGATCGCCCGCAAGGAGGACGAAAGCGCGGTGAAGGAAGTGGTGGAGGAACTGAAGCGCGCGGGCAGGGCCGACAAGCTGTGAGCCCGCCGGGGAAGGTGCTGGCGGTGGATCCCGGCGAGCGCCGGGTGGGGTTCGCGATCAGCGATCCGGAACGCAAGTTCTCGTTCCCGCTCAAGCAGCTTGAGCGGAGCACCCCGGCGCGGGACGAGGCGTTCCTGAAGGCGCTGGTGGATGAGGAAAGGCCGGTCCTTTTGGTGGTGGGGTTGCCGCTGCGGGGACTTGGCGAGGAAGGGGAATCGGCGCGCAGGGCGCGGGAACTGGGCGACTGGATCGCGGATGTGACGGGCTTGCCGATCGTCTACCACAATGAAAGCTACACGACGAAGCATGCCGAGCGCTTATTGTGGAGTTCCGGTCTGTCGCATGGCCAACGAAAGGCCCGCCGCGACGCCATCGCCGCGCAGGTCCTCCTGACCTCCTGGATCGAGGCGGGCGGGCCGGAGGAGTGAAATACAGTTCGCTAATCACCAAGTTAGATATATTATCCAACAATCGACATAATGATTAATAAATATTATTTAATATAATCTAAAATATTTTTTATTCGTTTTCAAGAGCCTCCAGACAACCCAATACAATCCCAAATCTTGGCATAAAAACAATTCTACAAAGCCTTTTGTCTAATGTTTTGCGATGTTGACAGATCAAGATAAATCAAATAAATAAGATTATATTAATTTAAGGCAATGAGTGCTTGAGGCGCATTATATGTCTGAATTTTTCCTGTCACGCGGAGGCAAGACCTCTGGCCCATTCACCATGGAGCAAATCAAGGGTTTTTCAGAATCAGGAAAACTTTTGGAAGCCGACCTGATCAGGAAAAACCAAGGACCTTGGCTACCCGTGACTCAGGTCAAGGGTTTGAAAGTCAACTCCGCCTCGCCTTCTACAGTTCGTTCCCAAGTTATGCCTCCCCCGCTTCAACCAACCAGCCAGCCAGTTTCCCAATCAACCAATTCATTGCCCCCCAACATGGATTCATCACCTAAATCCAAGTCTTCGGGTTCAAGGTTGTTAACGGTTGGATTCTTTATTTTGCTGCTCGCACTTGGTGGAATAGGCGCATACTTGTACTCGAAGGGCGGGGGTACCTTACTGGTCATCGGATTTGGCGGATCCAATCCCTACAACGATTTCGCATCAACTTATGGCGCCAATCGGAAGGCTGAATGGGACAAACTGGTTGCCGGGAAAAAAGTGATAGGAGACCTTTCTGGCAAGGCCTTGGATGAACTTGAAAAAGTATTTAAGAAAAAAGCCAACTTGAAAACCCTCGCTGAGACCGGCCCAGACATTTTCAAGGCCATCAAGACCCAAGGACTGGCCAAACTTGGAAAAGTTGTCGCCGGTGATGACGCCATCGATCTCTACACCAAGGTCGTCGCCAAAACAAACGAGTATTTCACCTCCCGCGAAGCGCCCAAAATCGCAACCGATTCGACATCACAGGAGGATATGGAATCTCGCCAAGCTGAAAAAATACGGTTTAATGTTCTTCCCTTTGGCTATTTTGATTATTTCTCGTTCAACGACCGACCCTTCGAGGAAATCCCCGCATTCATGACTATCGCCACCGAAGAAGAACGAAAGGGACAAATCGAGTATCTGCTGTGCCTTCCCATTGGCCTTGAAGGCAAGGGCACGGTTCCGCCAAAAGTTTCCGATTTCGCTGTCGAGGCCTTGGACAAGGATTCAAAGGTGATCAAACAAGGCCGTATTTACTCGAAAATACCCTTGCTGCTGGGCAAGGTGGTGGAAGTAAAGGCTTATCTTTCCTTTGCCAATCCCCAAGATGTCGACCGAATTTCCAAGTTTGTCGTGGTGAAAAAACCTGACGAGGCATTTCTCGCCTTTGTCGGAAAACTCCAGAAGAGCCTCGAATCAGGGGCCGTCAACGAAATCAGGAACCTCGTGAGAACCATGAAGCCGGGGTGGGACAAAAAGTTCATTGAAATGGCCGATGCAAGCCTGAAGGACGGCAAAACAACGACACGACTCGGTATCGTCGCCGGGCTCGATGAATTGCTGAAACGCAATATTGATGCTGAATCTTTTGGGATATTGGAAAAGCTTATTGCCGATGAAGATGCCGCGGTCGCGCGCGAGGCAATCTCCGTTGGAGACGATATCCAGCCATGTCCCCAGCCCATCATCCAGAAAATCATGTGGGCCGCTTCCAACAGGAAAGATGAGGCGAAGAAGGCCGCGGTGGATTTCATTCAGAAACTCGATCCGAAGGTTCCGGACAATATTTCCCTCTTCCTCAAGGAAATTGAAAACACGGACCCAGGCATCAAGGGGATCGCCTCGGTGTTTTTGGCCAAGGCGCCTCTCGAGGCAAAACAGAACATGGATTTGGGATCGAGGCTGATTAAATCAGACCAAGAGGAAGTTGCCGGTGCAGGCCTGACCATGATCCTGAAACAGGCTGAATCCGAGCGTCCCAAGGTCTTGCAAGCAACCATTCCGATGCTGTCAAGCAAATTCGACACCTGCAGGTCTCTTGCTGAAAAGGGCTTTGATGGGTTCGCTCCTTTCACCTCCGCAGACTTGGCCAAACTGGCTGATGGACTATCCCTTGAGGCAGCGGAACCCAAGTTGCGCATCCTTCGAGTCATGGCGGAACTGAAAGGTGACGCCAAATCCATGGCCCCAAACATCGTCAAGATGTTCAAGGATCCATCCGAGATGGTCAGGATCGGAGCCATTTCTTGCCTTGGATCCATACAGCCCGAATTTGAAAAGGTTTCGGCCTACCTGTTCGAGGTGGCCAAGGATAAAACCCCATCCGTCAAGGCGGAGGCGATCAAGACGATTCCGCTCATTGGGAGGGACCCCAAAACCGTGGAATTGCTGTTTGACAGTGTCGGTGATCCCGACCCACTGGTTGCCAAGGCGGCCATCGAGGGATTTTCGAGGCTCAAGCCTCCTGTAAACAAGGATGACCTTCCAGTCATTGGCCCGCGATTGTCCAGTACCTCGATTGCCATCAGGAAACAGGCTTTCACGGCGCTGGTGGGAACCGCCGAAGCGGGTGTCGTCTATGCCAAGGAGGTCGGCGCGGCACTCGACGACACGGATCAGGATATCGTCCTGTCCGCTATCACTTGCGCGATGAAATACCCTGACAAGGTTGATAATGGACAAAAGAAGGTGGAATCGTTGCTTGCGGATAAATTCCTTGCCTTGTCCGACGAAAAATACGCGATCGCCTGCCTTGATTACCTTGAATTCTTCGGCCCAAAGGCATCAACAGTCATTCCCACCCTCCGGCGCATGTTCCAAAACGGGCAGCATAATCAAAAAACCCAAAGTGCCCTGAAACTCACCAAGGCGATTGGCAAGGAGTGCCATGTCCTCATTCCAGAACTAACCAGGATGATAACCAAACCACAAATTCTAGGTTTCGTCACCAATCAGCAAGAGGCAAAGACACTTGCAGATCTGATCCTCAAGGCGAACAACAACATGGCATTGAGAGATGCGATGGCCGCCACAGGGGAGCAGGGCGCTACCGCACTCTCGCGCAACCTGCTTGATCCCGATCCCGTGGTGAAGGGATTCAGCCTTCTCGCGCTCGAGGCGATGGGCCGGGATGCCAAGCCCGCGATGGCCATGATCTATCGTTCAACCGTGCCGGCCAATGAAAAGAACAGGGCCATTCTTTTCATTGCCCAGGTTGTTTACGGCAGGTTGCAAACCGCAACCGGTGTCAAGAATTGACATCGGCGGAATCCAACCTACGGAAAATACGCCATGGCAACGGAATGGTATGTCTTCAAGAACAACAAGCGGATGGGGCCATTTTCATCCCTGGATCTCAAGCGTCTGGTGACGGCGGGTTCCATCACGATCGACGACCTCGTTTGGAAGGAAGGCACCAGCGGTTGGGTTCCAGCGAAGTCGATCAAGGGATTGTTCGGTTCGGGACAAACCATCCAACCAACCAAGCTACCGGCGCCATCGCCGCAATTTAATGCTTCCGACACAAACGAAGATCCATTTCAGTCCAACTCATTTTCTAATCCCGCACCAATTCAGCTCACCCCGCCTTCCTTGTCGGCGGGTTCCAGAGGTTCGTCCACGAAAACACCAACGACTGAATCAGGTTTGCAAGGCTCGCTTGCCGATGAACTTCGGAAGCGCCGATCCCAAGCAACCGATGCCTTCCAGCTTTATCGCCTGTTTTGGTCCAGGATTCTAATCAGTGATTTCCACTTGATCCATGCGACAACATCAGAAGTCGCGCGACTTGAAGCGGCGCCAGTTCCTGTGAACAGTCCGCTTGCGCAAGATTACGCCAGTTGGCGCCGTTCACTGCTGATGGTTTGCATCCTGGTTCTGGGAATCACACTTCTGTTCACCGGGTATGAGGTGGCCACCGAGACATTCAATCCCGAAAAGCATATGGTGATCCGCCTGCAGGCCCTTTCATTGTTCCTGTTTCAGGTCGTGGCTTTCCTGCTCAGCATCGTGGCCGCATTCAATTGGGCCAATATCAAGGTTTCCAAGGTATTCTCCCGACTTGCATGGGCCTTCCAATTTGCAGGTCCGTTTTTGGTGTTTTTTGCTCCCTTGAGCCTTTTTGTTTCAAATCCCCTGGTGTTGTTCCAGTTGGGAGTCAGTTCGATCGTGACGCTGGCCCCGAAGATTTTCGGGCTTTTCCCGGGAATCATCAGGTGCAGTCTTTCGATCAAAACTCTTTTGCCTGAATCGGCGGTGGCGGGGTGGCTCAGCGTGGTCATCGTGCCGATTCACTTTCTTTTCATGCTGGTTCCCGCAATCGCAGCCATCCAGTTCTCTTTCATCGTCTTGGGAATCGGCCTCCTTCTCATGGGAGTTGGTTCGTTTGTGACACTGTTTAAATCGAACAGCCTTCTCAAGCCGACCAGTCAGGAAGAGGCTTCCAGGATCGTCGCGGGAATCAAGCGATTACAGTCGGTTTTCCAGATAAGCGGGATTGGCTGCATAGCGTTTCAAGTATTCCGATCCGTTGAAATCACGACGGATATGGCCAACAACCTGCTGCTGTTTGTCTTTTCCTATGTTGGCAATGTGACGCTACTGACAGTCGCCATGTCCGATTTCATGCTTGGAATGATTCGAGAGAGCCAGTTGCAAACCGAGGCATTCCTCAAATCAGAACTGCTCATTGATTATCAATCACGCCTTGAACATTTGGCTGCGTGCGGGTTGACGGATTTCGATTCTGGCGAAATGGAATTTGCCAGTAAAATCAAGGAAAAAGGACTGGAATTGGCCCATAAGGCCTCGGCGGCATCCGGGGTGATCGGCGCCGAAAGACATGCTGGTGGCATATCAGAAACAATCGACGACTTCGGGTAAAATCCAGTAGCCCCTTCAAGAATTAACTTTTCCCCCGTGATGTTTTCCCCGTACACATCGATTGGCACCGGCATCACTCCGCAACCAGCCCGTAAGGCGCCGAGCGGTCGACCTGGTTGAGGCACAGTTCGGGGAGGCGTTCCTCGCTTTCCAGATGCCTGACATCGTGGATCCGCTCCGCCGCCAGACGGGCCAACGACAGCGCCAGTTCGCCCGGTTCCATCATCACCAGAATCACGCCCACGGCGTATCCTTGCCGGCGCATGTCGCCCAGCGCCGCGGCGGCCTCCATCGACACCCGCGGCAGCAGGGCCACAAGCGTGGTGTCGCGGGGAATCCGGTCGCGACCGGCCGCCAGCAGTTGTTCAAGCGGCAAGCCATCCGTTTTTTCAAGCCGCGCCAGCAGTTCCCTGGCCCTGGCCAATTGATCGTCTGAACGGCGCACCGGCAGCACCTGAGGTTCGAGCCTATCGCTTGCCTTCACCGTGGCGTTGGCGCCGGCGGTGTCGGACCTTTTCGTAGGCTCCAACACATAGCCTTCGCTAAGGATCCTGTCGCGGGCGTCACGGCCGTTGGTGACAAGGCCCACCTGCTGCCTGAGTTCGCAAAGGGCGCCGACAAGGCTGGCCGCCGCCGTCACCGCAAGGTCGCCGCGCGCCGGTTCACCCTGCGCCGGGTAGCCTTCGGCATGGAAGTCGAGCAAGATGGTGGCGCCCGCGAGGCAACTCGGCTCGAACACCCGGCACTGCAAGGTTCCCGAACGGGCGGTGGCCTTCCAGTGGATCCGGTTGAGCGGGTCGCCCGGGGCATATCCCCTGATTCCCGCCATGCGCGTCACATCCTCAAACAGGCGATGAGTGAGGCGGATCTCGCCGATGGGCCTCCGCGAGGCGATGTCGTAACCCGCCAGCGGCACCACCCTGGGCAACACCAGCAGGAACGCCGGAGGCGCCATGACGCGGAACTTCCGGTACAGGCCGAACAGGTCGCCATTCTCCACCACCAGCGGTCCGATTTGGAAGTAGCCTCGGCGCAGGCATTCAATGGTGTATTCCAGCGATATCGTTCCCTTGGGCGCCATCATCACCAGGCGCACGCGCCGGCCCTTCACCTTGAGCGAACCCTTGCGGGGATCAAGCGCCTCGCGGGCCACCAAGTCCTCGAGCAACACCCAGGGGATGGGGGCGGCGGCGTTATTGGAGACAGTGACCCGCATTTTCAGGGTGCCGCCGATCTCGCGGGTGATGGAGGCGCCGTTGCGCCTGGCCGAAAGGTGGTCGAGCTTGCCCGCGGCAAGGCCCCTGCTGATGAGCACGAGCGCCAAGAGCGCGTACATGGAATAGGCCAAAAGGCCCGACTCCAGCACAAGCGCGGCCGCGAGGATGAGGCCGGCGACGACAAGCCAGCGGATCATCGTGAGAAATGGTCCGTGGCGCCCGAACCGGGCAGGTGCGGCACGCGGACATCGCCGACAACCTCGTGAAGCAGGCCGGCGGCGGTGGTTTTGCGCAGGCGCGCCTCGGGGCGCAAGATGACCCGGTGGGCCAAGATGGGCTGGACCAGTTTCTTGACATCGTCGGGGGTGACGAACGACCGGCCGGCAAGGGCGGCATGGGCCTGCGAGGCCCGATAGAGGGCGATGCCGGCGCGTGGGCTGCCGCCCAGGGCCACATCGTCGTGCTCGCGTGTGCCATGGACTATTTCAAGCAGGTAGCGCCGCACCTTGTCATCGACCACGATATCGCGCGTGGCCTCCTGCGCCGCCAGCCAATCGGCGGCCGAAACCACGGGCTGGATCTCGTCGATGGGGTGGCTTTTTTGCAGGCGGCCCAGGAGTCGCTCCTCATCCTCCAGCGACGGATAGCCCAGGCTGAGGCGCATGAGGAAGCGGTCGAGTTGAGCCTCGGGGAGCGGGAAGGTGCCTTCCTGGTCGATCGGGTTCTGCGTGGCGATCACCAGGAAGGGTGGCTTCAGGTTGTAGGTTTGGCCGTCGACGGTGACCCTGCGCTCGGCCATGGCCTCAAGCAGGGCCGCCTGCGTGCGGGGAGTGGCGCGGTTGATCTCATCGGCCAGCAGGGTTTGGGCGAAGACCGGGCCGGGGCGGAACTCGAACTCGGCGGTCTTGGGGCTGAAGACGCTCACGCCGGTGATGTCGGTGGGCAGAAGGTCGGGAGTGCACTGCACGCGCTTGAAAACAGACCCGACGCTGCGGGCGATGGCGCGTGCCAGCATGGTCTTGGCCACGCCGGGAACATCTTCCAGGAGAATGTGCCCCTCGGCGAGATAAGCGGCGAGGGCCAGCGTGACCTGGTGCTTTTTTCCGACGATCACCTTCTCGATGTTGGCGGCCACCTTGCCGGCCACCAAGGCGATCTCGCGTCCCAAGTCCTTGGCCATGGGCCCATGCCTCCCACTCAACGGCGAAAGCCGGCCCGATGAGGGCCGGCGGACGCCTGAGGTGAATATAGGGCCGTTGGGCGTTGGTTAGAACTGGTCGAGCCAGTAATGGAAGCCGCTATGATAGCGCTGCGGCTGCATCCCCATGTAATGCCAGTTGGGCACCTTGAACGGGGGATAGGCCATGTATGCCGGCGGCGGCATGTAAGGCTGTCCGGGTTGCTCGGGCCACTTCGGCCCCATGTTGGGCCAGTAGCTGTGGGGGAAGTAGTGGTAGGGGTAGTAGAACATCCGGGGCAGGCGAGGGTCGATGCCCTGGGCTTGGCTTTCGGTCGCGAAAAACGCGAGGGCCAGGGCCACGAGGCCGGCTTGGACGATCATGGCGCGCATCATGCTGCTTCTCCACCTGGGTGGGTCGTCGTGGACAATCCTTCCGGACAAGCCTACATCCCTCCAAGCGGCCATGACGGAACGCTCCCCGGCCGGCGGCGCGGTTTTTCAACGCCTCGGGACGGGTCGTTCCGCGGGGGAAACAGGTTCCAGCGGTGTCGGGTTTGACGGCGGAGCCTGGCGGAATTCGGGGTAAACCAGATGGATTGGCTCACGGACATCGATCATCCGCTCATCACGCGCTATGCCAGCAAGGAAATGGCGGCGCTCTGGAGCCCGCGCAAGCGCATCGGCTTGTGGAGGAGGTTGTGGCTGGCCCTGGCCACCTGCGAGGCCGAACTGGGCCTGAAGGCCGACGACGGCGTCACCCCCCGCATCAGCCCCGGGCAGCTCGAGGCGCTGGCCCGTCACCTCGATGACATCGACTTCGAGAACGCCGCGCGGCACGAGAAGCGCCTCAGGCACGATGTCATGGCGCATGTCCACGCGCTGGGCGACGCCTGCCCCGAGGCGCGCGACATCGTGCACCTGGGCGCCACCTCGTGCTTCGTCACCGACAACGGCGACCTCATGCTGATCCGCGAAGGCCTCGACATGCTCATCGGCAAGGTGGCCTCGGTAATGGCCGCGCTGGCCCGCTTCGCCCGCAAGCACCGCGACCTTGTCACGCTGGGCTTCACCCATTTCCAGCCGGCCCAACTCACCACCGTGGGCAAGCGCGCCTGCCTGTGGATCCAGGATTTCCTGCTCGACCTCGACGAACTGGCCCACCGCCGCGCCACGCTGGCCTTCCGGGGCGCCAAGGGAACCACCGGCACGCAGGCCAGCTTCCTCACGCTGTTTCATGGCGACCATGCCAAGGTGAGGCAGCTTGACGCCATGGTGGCCAAGCGGATGGGGTTCGACCGCGTCTACCCAGTCACAGGCCAGACCTACCCGCGCAAGGTCGATTCCCAGGTGCTTGACGCCCTTTCCGGCCTGGGGCAGACGGGCCACAAGTGGGGGACCGACCTTCGCCTGCTGGCGCACCGGCAGGAGATCGACGAACCATTTGAAGCCGACCAGATCGGCTCGAGCGCGATGGCCTACAAGCGCAATCCGATGCGCGCCGAAAGGCTTTGCGGACTAGGGCGCTTCCTGATGTCGCTGCCGGCGAACGCCGCCGCCACGGCGGCAACCCAGTGGCTCGAGCGGACGCTGGATGACAGCGTCAACCGCAGGCTGGTGATCTCCCAGGCGTTCCTGGCCGCCGACGCCAGCCTGCGCATCGCCCAGAACCTTGCCGACGGACTGATCGCCCATCCCGAGGTGATCCACCGCGAGGTGAACCGCTACCTGCCCTACATGGCCACCGAGAACATCATGATGGCGGCGGTGGCTGCGGGCGCCGACAGGCAGGAAGCGCACGAGGTGATCCGCAAGCATTCGCACGCCACCACGCTGGCCCTCAAGGAAGGCGCGGCGCGAAACGACCTGCTTGACAGGCTCAAGGCCGACCCGTTCATGGCCAAGGTGGACATCGACGCCGTGGTGGAGGCGGGCAACTTCGCCGGCCGGGCTCCCGAGCAGGTGGATGAGTACCTGGCCGAGGTGGTGGAACCGGCGCTTGAGCCATACCGGAACCTGTTGGGCCAGAAGGCCGAGCTGCATGTCTAGAACCAGGGGGAAGACGACCATGCTCGAGAAAAGCCTCACGGCCGCGGTGTTGATGGCCGCGGCCCTGCCCGCGTGGGCGGGAAAGGACGATATCGCCAAGTCGGTGGCCGGATTGGCCGACGAGTCATGGGAGATGGCCAAGAATATTTGGGAATATGCCGAGCCGGGTTATCTGGAATCCAAGTCGTCGAAGCTGATCGCCGACAGGCTTGAGAAGGCCGGGTTCAAGGTGAGCCGGGGGGTCGCGGGCATCCCCACGGCGTTCACCGCCACCTTCGGGGAAGGCAAGCCGCTGGTGGCCATCCTGGGGGAATATGACGCGCTACCCGAATTGTCGCAGGAGGCGCTGCCTGTGAGACAACCGCGCAAGGAAGGCAACGGTTACGGGCAGGCATGCGGGCACCACCTCTTCGGGGTGGGGTCGATGGCCGCGGCGATGGCGCTCGCCGGCGAGATCAAGGCCGGGCGCGCCAAGGGCACCGTGCGCTACTACGGATGCCCGGCCGAGGAAGGCGGGGCGGCCAAGGCGTTCATGGTGAGGGCGGGCCTGTTTTCCGATGTCGATGTCGCGTTGCACTGGCATCCGGGCAGCCGCAACAGCGTGGGCGACCCGTCATGCCTGGCGCGCGTCGCGGTTCGCTTCCGGTTCCATGGCACGGCGGCGCACGCGGCGGGCTCGCCCGAGCGGGGCCGATCCGCGCTCGACGGGCTTCTCCTGGCCATCCATGCCGTGGAACTCATGCGTGAACACACTCCCACCGGAACCCGGCTGCACCACACAATCCTTTCCGGTGGTGGAGCCGCCAATGTGGTTCCCGAGTTCGCCGAGGGTTTCTTCTATGTGCGCCATCCCAAGTCGGAGGTGGTTCGCGAGCTTTACCCCCGCCTGCTCAAGTGCGCCCAGGCGGGAGCTTTGGCCACCGAAACAAAACTCGAGGTCGTGAACCTGGGAGGCACCCTCGAACTGCTGCCCAACCCGTCGCTGTCGGCGGTGGTCCAGGCCAACATGAAAAAGCTCAACAAGCTCCGTTACGACGATGAGGAGACCCGCTTCGCCCTCAAGCTGAGGGAAACGATCCCCGGAAAGCTGCCACCGCTCGATGACATCGCCACCGTGCATGAAAGCTATGGCGGCACCACGATGGGCTCCACCGATGTGGGTGATGTCTCCTGGGTGGTGCCCACGGCCGGCTTCAGCGCCGCCTGCTGGGCCCCGGGCACCCCGGGGCACTCATGGCAGGCCGTCGCCTGCGGTGGCACGACCATGGGCAAGAAGGGGATGCTGCTGGCCGCGGAAACGCTGGCGGCCTCGGCCTTCGACATCATGACCAACCCCGAGGCCATCCAAAACGCCAAGGCCGAGTTCAAGAAGCGCCTGGGAGAGGATGGATACAAGCCGCTTTTGGAAAAGGACCAGAAACCGCCGCTTGAATATCGCCTGCCCGCGCGCAGGGCTGCCGGCGGCGAGTGAGGGGACGCTTGAGGTAACCGGCGGGGTGTGTTCTCATCCATGAGAGAGGGATCAACCGGTCCCAGGCACCCTGACCAGGATTACCCATGACAACGGCAATCGGCCTCGCCATCGCGCTGGCGTTCCTGCAGGTCCGGGACATCACCCGCCCTCCGGGCACGATGCTTGCCAAGGATGACGGAAGCACCCGCGACATCGGCTCACGGCTTGAGCCGTTCGTGGATTCTTGGCTCATTTCCAAACTCGACAGCGCCTGGCTGCACCTGCACGAACCCCGCCTCTCCCCGGCCATGGAGCAACCCGCCGACAACATGGAATACGGTACCGTCATCAAGGACGGAAAACTGTTCAGGCTCTACACGCGCGACGGCAGGGGCGCCAAGTTCGATGGCGACAGTTCCGAGGTGACCCGTTATTGCGAAAGTGACGACGGCATCCACTGGCGGAAACCCAACCTGGGCCTCGTTGAACTGGATGGAAGCAAAAACAACAACATCATCCTGCGCGAGAAGGGAGTTTGCCACAACTTTTGTCCATTCATTGACGCCCGTCCGGGCGTGCCGGCCGGCGAAAGGTACAAGGCGCTCGGTGGCGTCATCTTGCGCAACCCCGGCGGGGGACTCATCGCCTTCGCCTCGGCTGACGGCATCCGCTGGCGGCGCATGGCAGACAAGCCCGTCATCACCAAGGGGGCGTTCGATTCGCAGAATGTGGCATTCTGGTCGGAAACCGAGGGGAAATATGTGGCCTACATCCGCACCTTCACGGCGGGTGTGAGCACGGCCACGCAGTGGCGGCTCGACGGGTTGCGGTCGGTATCCAGGGCCACCTCCGACGATTTCATCCACTGGACCGACCCGGTTCCCCTCAATCCGAACTTCCCGGGTGAGCACATCTACACCACCCTCACGCATCCCTACTACCGGGCGCCGCACATTTACATCGCCCTGCCGACGCGCTTTCATCCCGCCCGCGGCCAGAGCACCGACATCCTGTTCATGACAGCGCGGGGGAATGCGCCTTACGACCGCACCTTCTGCGGCGCCTTCATCCGGCCGGGACTCGACCCGGCGCGGTGGGGCAACCGTTCGAACTACGCCGCGCTCAATGTGGTGCCCGGCCCGCCGGGGGAAATGTGGATTTACACGACGCCCTTCAGGCGTTTTGTGCTGCGGACCGACGGTTTCGCGTCGGTGCGGGCCGGCGCCGACGCGGGCGAGATGGTCACCAGGCCGCTGCGTTTCAAGGGAGACACCCTCGTGCTGAACGCCGCGACCAGCGCCGGCGGCAGCGTCGCGGTGGAAATCCAGTCGCCCGATGGCCGGGCCTTGCCGGGATTCGCGCTGGCCGACTGCGTTGCCGGGGTGGGAGATTCGATAGAGATGCCTATCGCCTGGAAAAGCGGCAAGGTTGGCTCGCTTGCCGGCAAGGATGTGCGGTTGAGGTTCGTCCTGCGCGAGGCCGACCTGTACTCCATCAGGTTCCGGTGAGCACCGCAGCCATCATCCACTGATCCGGCAAGACCGCAGGCCGCGCCTCAGGTAAACCAAGTCCTTCGGAGTTTACCAAAGAGACCCGGAATTCGGTTAATTGATCAGTTTGAAAAGGCGCGAGGCAGGGCATGAAAGCGACCTTCGGGGAAGCCGCTGGAAGCGGTCATCAGGATGTTTTTCAAGACAATCCATCCGGGCCCCAGGATTCATCCTGCCTGCTTGATGCGCGCCAGCAATGAATGATTCAACAATTCGGAATCTTGCTAGTACCTGATCACCGCGGTGCCCCAGGCGAGGCCCGCGCCGAAACCGCTGATGACGGCAAGCTGTCCGCGCCGGAGGCGCCCCGTGGAGACCGCCTCGTCGAGCGCGATCGGGATCGATCCGCCGGAGGTGTTGCCGTACTTCTCCAAGTTGCAGAAAACCTTGGTTCGCGGAATCTTGAGGACATCGATCGCCGCGTTGATGATGCGGATGTTGGCCTGGTGCGGTATGTACAGGTCGATGTCCTCGGCGGAAAGCCCGCAATCGACAAGCACATCACCTATGGTGTCGCACAAGGTGGTGACGGCCCACCGGAAGACCGAGCGTCCGTCCATCTGGAGGTAGTGCGCTCCCTGTTCGAGCAGTTCCGCGGTGGGCGGTTGCCGCGAACCACACGCTGGTCGATTGAGAAGCGGTCCACCGGCGCCGTCGGACCCCAGGCTGACGCTCAGCAAACCCTCGTCGGGCGCCCCCCGGGTGATGAGCACGGCGCCGGCGCCGTCGCCGAACAAAGGATAAGTCTTGATGTCCTTGGGGTTGATGATGCGGGAGTTCGTGTCGCCTCCCACCACAAGCACGGTGTCGGCGGCACCCGCGAGCACATAACTGGCGGCGGTTGTGAGGGCGTAAACGAATCCGGCGCACGCGGCCTGAACCTCGATCGCCGGCGCCACCAGTCCCAGCCTGTCCTGCAGGAGGCAGGCGCTCGACGGGAATGTCATGTCGGGCGTGAAGGTGCCCAAAACAAGGAGGTCGACCGCGCAGGAGCGGATACCGGCGGCCTTGAGACATCGCTCCGCGGCGATCTGGCAAAGGTCGGTCGTGGCCTGGTCGGGACGGGCGTGCCTTCGTTCGAGAATGCCTGTGCGCTTGACGATCCAGTCGGAATCGCAACCCAGTTCAGCGTGCAACTGATCGTTGGTGACGACAACCTCGGGAACATAACTTCCCGAGGAGAGGATCCGGATTCCCCGAAGGCGACGGCAACGCGGACGCTTGGGAGCAGGTCGATCTTCGGTCATGTGAGGCCCGCGACCCCGGGAACCATGCCCGGGGCGAACAAGGACGATGGTCCGGTGCCGGAATATCCAGCTATGTATACTTATTAACTTTAGGGGTTTCGGGCCAGTTTTTCAGTGGGCGCTTTCCCGGGCGCAACACAGGAGGGCGGCCAGCGCCGCGTGGTTCTGTTCCAGCGTGAGCGTGGTGGAACCGGGGCCGGGTCGAAAACCGCCGGCAAGTTTCGGCCTGAACCATTCGGCGAAGTGCTGGGTATTGGCATCCGTCAGTTGCAGCTGCAAAAGAAACTGGCTGCCACGATCCATCCCATCCTTGAGTTTCTGATGAAGGTTCAGGTTCCCATCATGCCTGGCCACGGTGGCGGCTTCCGCTAGCGCCCAAATCGCTTCGGCGGAGGCAATGCAGGTCGGGGCCTCCAACTCACCATTCGCCAAGGCTCGGCCGGAACTCCACCCGCCAAACCATCCCGGATGGCGGGCGTCAACCTTGTCCATCTGCCTCGATATCAGCGTTTGCGCCAGCGAACTGACTCGTTCAGACGCGGAAGAATCCAACTTGGCCAAATCGGATGTGGCGATCAGCATCCAAGCCGCCGCGCCGGACTGCTGCTCGGAAGGCACCTGAACGCCGGCCAAGGCCCGCGCCGCCTCCATCTTCCATGAGACGGCGCGATGCCGGTTGGAAGAAAGCAGCGCATGCGCGGCGAGAAATGGCGTGGATGGTTCCACTTTCGAGGCCGCGGACATGGAGGCCAGCGCGGCGGGTTTCGACAGGTAACGGGCCAGTTGGTCGGCCTTGTCCAGAAGTTCGGCCGGCGGTTTTTCCAAGGCGCAGATGGCTGCCAAAAGGCATGCCGTCCCGGCAGGGCGGGACATCACCACCGATGGCGCGGCGGTATGGCGAGACTGCGGATCACCCGTTTCCTCCAGGGTTTCCTCCAGACAGGCCAAAAGGGCCTGCAGGGCGCGCATTTCATAGCGCTCATCCCCGAACGCGGCGGAAGCACGGGCCAACGACCAGGCGGCCTTCACCTGCCCCATGGGCGTCGCCGGAGGTTCCATGGCTGTCGCCGGATCGATTCCGCTCGTGAAAATACCCTTGGTCGTGTTCGCCCTCACCAACCAATCATTGCCTCGACGGGATGCCTGCAAGACTTGGTTCGCCAACGGCGACAGGGCGCGGGGATCCTGCTCCAAGTGCCTCGCCCAAGCGGCCTTGGCAGGCACGGCGGCGGTATTTCCAACAGGTTGGCGAGCATCAACAGGCAAAAGGGTGCCAGGCAAGCTGGGAAGCGCGGGTGAAACTGGAAGCCCTGGTAACGGAAGAGGTGGCGTGCCAATCGGTTGGGGAGACTGGGCATGAATTGCCAAGCTGATGTAGGCAAATCCACAGAACAAGAGAATCGTCCCGCCAGTGCGGAGGATCATGATGGGGCTTCCATGCGCCAGAGTGGGTCGGCCATTCCATGGCGACCCGCGCATCAATGCTAAGCGACCGGGCGAGATACGATCAAGCCGAAGGAATCAGGCCTTGGCGGGGGCCGACTGTCCGGGAAGCAGGATGTTGTCGACCCGGACGGAGGTGTAATACTGCCTGTGGCCCTTGCGACGATGGTAATTCTTCCGCCGCTTGTACTTCATCATGGTGGTCTTCACGGACGGGTGGTCGACAACCGTCACAAGGACGCGGGCGCCCTCGACGGTGGGCTGGCCGACGGTGATCTTCGATTCGTCCTTCAGAAGCAGGACATTCTTGAGTTCCTCGGTTTCACCGGGCTCAAGCTGGCGGTAATCGAGGCGAACAACATCACCCTGCTTGAGGATGTACTGCTTTGATCCGTCTTCCACCACGGCGTACATGACCGAACTCCAAGCGATCGAGGCCAATAACCAGAATTGTCCAAGATAACGCCGGGTGGTCGTTTTGGCTACGGCACCTTAAGGAAAGCCGCGTTGGCGGGGCCTCTGAATGGTCGCCCCTGTCTTCATTTCCAAGCCAACAACCTTGATTTCAACACGCCCGGGAAATTATGCCCGCAAGGCAATGGCCATCGTATTGGAGGTTGGCTCACCATGCCCCGGCAGCCCCAAATCCCGGTGATCGCTGGATTTGCGAGAATCCTCGCCCCATGCACGGGCCTGTTGCTGGCCGCCGGGGGCCTCTTCATGGCCGTTTCGGTGGTCGTGCCGGCCAGCGCGCAAGACCCGGCCCGGCCCCGGCGGTTGCCCTCCGAGGTGATCGCCCTCGACACAACCCCGCTCGAACGGCTTCCGAATGTGCCGTTCCCGATGCCGCCGGAACTGGAAGGAGTCGACCTCAACAAGCAGTCCGAGGAATCGGTGGCCCTCAAAAGCGATAGCTGCCTGTCCTGCCACCTCGACGCGCAGGATCCGCACTGCAAGCCATCAATCCGGCTGGGTTGCACCGACTGCCATGGCGGCAACCGACATGTCGTCAATCCAACCCCCGGAGTGTTCAGAGGCGGCAGGCCCGCCGGCGGTCCCGGCGGATGTCCCGCGGCGCCGCCCGCCAAGTACCCGACCGCCTGGCGCAACTCGTCGAACCCGGTGCGGTCCTACACCCTGCTCAACCGCGAGTCTCCCGACTTCGTGCGCTTCGTGAACCCCGGCGACTTCCGCGTGGCCCATGTCAGTTGCGGGACGACCAACTGCCATGGCAACATCGTGGAGCAGTCGCGCAAGAGCATGATGACCCACTCATGCATGCTGTGGGGAGCGGCGCTCTACAACAACGGCGCGGTGCCCTACAAGGTTCCCCGGCATGGCGAGTTCTACTCCATGCGCGGCACGCCCCTGCGGGCGCAAACCAATCCGCCGCCAACCCCGTTCGAGACGGCGCGCGGCGTGATCCCGTATCTCGACCCGCCGTTCCGGTTCGAGATTTCCCAGCCTTCCAACATCCTGAGGATCTTTGAACGGGGTGGAAAGATCCGACCCGAGGTCGGCATTCCCGACCGGTTCGCCGACCCGGGCCGGCCGTTCCTGGAACGCCTCAGCACCCGTGGACTTGGCACCGAGAACCGCACCGACCCGGTGTGGGTGTCCCTCAACAAGACAAGGCTCTTCGACCCGACCCTGAACTTCATGGGCACCAACGAGCAGCCGGGCGACTACCGCGCGAGCGGCTGCATCGCCTGCCATGTCGTCTACGCCAACGACCGCAGTCCGATCCACTCGGGCCCCTACGCCAAATTCGGCAACCGCGGCCGGGCGACCAGCGAGGAGTTCGACGGCGTGAAGCCCGATCCCACCATTAACAAGGAGGAATCGGGCCACCCCATCCAGCACCGCTTCGCCAAGGGCAACTCCGTTCCCACCAGCCAGTGCATGACCTGCCATGTCCACCCGGGCACCACGGTGATGAACAGCTACCTGGGTTACATGTGGTGGGACCTCGAAAGCGACGGCGACCTGATGTACCCGCCCAACCAGCCGAGGAAGCCCGCCCAGGAACTCGTGCGGGCCAGCATGGCCAATCCCGAGGAAAGCGGCAGGCGGGGCAACTGGTCGGATCCCGAATTCCTCGCCAACCTGACCGACCTGAACGGCCAGCTCCGCAACGGTCAGTTCGCCGACTTCCACAGCCACGGATGGGTGTTCCGCGCCGTGTTCCGCCGCGACCACAAGGGCAACCTCATCGACTACAACGGCAAGCCGGTGGCCGACACCTCCGGGGCCAACCTCAAGCGCGGCGTCGAGGTGGTGCGCGAACTGCAGACAAGGCACGCGGAAACCCCCGACAACGCCTACCTGGCCAAGTCGCGCAAGGAACGCGACGCCGAGGACGCCCACAAGCGCGCCGGGCTGCCGATGCACCTGGTGGACATCCATGTGGAAAAGGGGATGCACTGCGTGGACTGCCACTTCGTGCAGGACATGCACGGCAACACGCGCCTGCAGATGGAGGTTCGCGCGGCGGTGGAGATCGCCTGCGTCGATTGCCACGGCACGAACACCGAGGTGGCAAGGCTGCGCACCTCGGGCCCGGCCAGCTACACATCAAACCCCGATGTCCAGCCGCCCGACCCGGCCAACCCGCTCTCGGGCCGCGACCTGACGGCCCTGCGCACGCCCTCGGGCAAGCCGCGCTTCGAGCGCCGGGGCGGCCGCGTCTACCAGCGCAGCATGGTCGAACGCGACCTGGTCTGGGAGGTCGTGCAGACGCGCGACACCATCGACCTGCGAAGCGATCATTACAACGCCAAGAGCGCGCTGGCGAAGACCGTGCGGGTGGAGGATGGCAAGATGGTCTGGGGCGAGGTCGCCCGCCGGCCCGACGGCTCGGAGAACTGCGCCCATTCCAACTCGAACATGAGCTGCATCGCCTGCCACAGCTCCTGGAACCCGACCTGCTACGGCTGCCACCTTCCGCAGAAGGCCAACATGAAGATGCCCCAGCTCCACAACGAGGGCACCATCTCCAAGAACTACACGGCCTACAACTGGCAAACCCTCAGGGACGATGTGTTCATGCTGGCGCGCGACGGGAATGTCACAGGCAACAAGATCGGGCCGTCGCGCAGCTCCTGCGCCATCCATGTGACCAGCTACAACAGCAACCGCGAATCCATCTATTACCAGCAGCAGACGATCTCCGCCGAGGGGATGAGCGGCATCGCGTTCTCCACCAATGTGCCCCACACCTTCTCA
The DNA here is from genome assembly GCA_016873225.1 of Planctomycetota bacterium. GTDB lineage: Bacteria > Planctomycetota > Planctomycetia > Gemmatales > Gemmataceae > REEB421. Next base: position 244,025 of record VGXS01000001.1, read on the forward strand.
GGCAGGGCCTCGCGCGAGTGCACCGCGTGCCATGTCTCGGAAGCCAACGACAACAACGCCCTGCTCACCCAGCTCATGATGCTCGGCACGGGATACACGAACTTCATCGGCAAGTACTGCTGGGTGGGCGCCGGCCGGCACGGCTTCTACGCCGTGCCCGTCACCGAAACCCAGGAACCCCAGGCCGTCATCGGCAGCAACCTCCACAGGCTGGCCTACCCCGAGGAATACCGCGAGCATGTCGAGCGCAACCAGGGGCAGCTCAAGGTCGCCTTCGAGCATCCCGGCCGCGACATCAGCGAACCGGTCCTCATGCCGGGCAAGCTGCCCGAGGTGCTGTCGCTGCAAGCCCGTGGCGAATACCTCTACGCCGCCTGCGGCGAGATGGGCCTGCGCGTATTCGACATCTCGTTCACCGACCACAAGGGCTTTTCCGAGCGTATGTTCACGGCGCCGGTTTCCCCCCTGGGGCAGAAGTTCTTCGTGCGCACGCGGTTCGCCACCTCGGTGGCGGCGCCCACCACCATCGCGCCCGACCCCACGCGCAAGCATTTCCCCGAGAACCAGGAAAGCCCCGTCCATCCCATGTACGCCTTCATCTATGTCACCGACAAGCACGAGGGGCTGGTCATGGTGGGCGCGGGCACCCTGCTCGACGGCGACCCGCTCAACAACTTCCTCAAGAGGGATGTGGTGTTCAACCCCGGCAACATCCTCGCGGGGGCCGACAGCATCACCTTCCACGGCACGCACGCGCACATCGGCTGCGACGCCGGGTTGGTGACGATCGACCTCTCCAACCCCAAGGAGCCCAAGTTGACCCAGGTGCTGGGCGGCCCGTCGATCGGACGGCCGCGCGCCATGGCCACCCAGGGCCGCTACGGGTTCGTGGCGGATGACCACGCGCTGGTCACGCTCGACCTCTCCAATCCCGCCGAACCCCGGCCGGTATCCGCGCTGCCCTTCCCCGGGTTGAAATCGCTATACGCCGCGCGCACCTACCTGTTCGCGGCGGCGGGCCACCGCGGAATCGCGATCCTTGACATCCAAAACCCCGAGCAGGCCAAGGTGGACCAGGTTTACGACGCCGACGGCCGCATCAACGACGCCCACGACATCAAGTTGGGCGCGACCTACCCCAGCCAGTTCGGCTATGTCGCCGACGGCAAGAACGGCCTGCGGGTGCTCCAGCTGACGACGCCCGACACTCCCGGGTCGGCGGGCTTCAGCCCGAGGCCCGTCCCGATGCTGGTCTCAAACTTCAAGATGAAGCTGGGCGGACACGCCCTCTGCATCGCCAAGGGAATCGACCGCGACCGCGCCGTCGACGAGGCCGGCAACCAGTTGGCCGTCTTCGGCCGCCTGGGGGCCCGCCCGCTGAACCTCGAGGAAATGAACAGGCTCTACCTCCGCGACGGCAAGGTCTGGCGGGTGAGCAACGATCCGGCATGGCCGGGCTACACCCTCCGCCGCGGCAACCAGAAGCGCCGCAAGGCCGCGGCTCACCCGTAGCGCTGCGGGTCCAGCAGGCGGATGTCGATCGACGGCGGCGCGTTGTCGAGAAGTTCCCCCGCGATCTTTCCCGTCACGGGGCCGAGGCTCAGCCCCATCATGGCATGGCCGGTGGCCACCACCAGGTTGGGCACCTTGCGGCTGCGGCCCAGGTAGGGCAGGCCGTCGGGCGTGCAGGGCCTGAGGCCGCGCCACGGCTCGATCGACGAAAAATCCGACTCCGTGAAGTCGGGATAATAGCCGCAGAACGAACGGACGATTCCCCTGACCCGCGACTGGGCCACGCTCTCGTTCAGGCCGGAAAGCTCCATGGTGCCGCCGACGCGCAGCCTGCCTCCCATGGGGGTGACCGCCACGCGGGCCTCGGTGAGGATGGAGCAGAGGGAAAGCCGCTTTCGGGGTTTTTCGAGCGTGAGGCTGTAGCCCTTGCCCGCCTGCATCGGCAACCCGAGGCCCAGGTTGCGGGCCACCAACGGCGACCATGACCCGGCCGCCAGCACCACCTGGTCGGCCTCCAATTCCCCGCCGGAGGTGAACACGCTCCCCAGCCGGACGCCGTCTCGCCCGAACCCGGTCACCTCGGTCCGGAAATGGAATTCGGCGCCCATGGCCCGGCAGCGGCTTTCCAATCCCGCCATCAGGCGATTCGGGTCGAGGTGGGCGTCCTTGGGAAAAAAAACCGCGCCTTCAATATCCAATTCCAGCCCGGGCTCCATGGTCCGCGCCGCGCCGGCGTCGAGCACCCTCGCTGGCACGCCCAGTCCGTTGGCGCGCTCGGCGAAGCGCGCCTCCTCCTCGAAACCGGCGCCGGTGCGGCACAGCATCAGCAGGCCGTTCCTTTCCAGGCCGAAGTCGCCCGGCCCGCTGTCGGCATCGGCGGCCCATTGTTCGTAGAGGTCGCGGCTGGCGAAGTTCAGGTCGCGCAGGAGGGGCGCGGCAGCCTCCACCCGGCGCGGCGAGGAAGCCCTCCAGAAACGCCATCCCCAAGCCAGGAGGCTCGGGGACAACCGGGGCCTGATGTAAAACGGCGACTCGGGATTCCACATCCACTTGAGGCCTTGCCAGACCACCCCGGGGGCGGCGAGCGGAATGAAGTGGCTGGGCACCACCATGCCGGCGTTGCCGAAGGAGCAGCCATCCCTCGGGGAATCGCCGCGGTCGACCACGGTGACCTGGAATCCCCTCCTGAGGGCGTGCCAGGCCGACGACAGGCCGATGATTCCGGCTCCCAACACCAACACGCGTCGCGCCATGCCCGGTCACCGCCTCGCATCAGGAAACGGGGCGGATGCCCCAGAGGAACGGATCGCCCGGATCCAAGATCAGGGTGGACTCCGAGGTGACATGGGCGGATCCCGCGATGAACGGGATGACGGACTTGCCGTCGGCCCCATGCTCGTATCGGCCGACGAAGCGGCTGCCCAGGATGCTTTCCTGCACCCAGCGCTCGCCGGGCGCCAGCTTGCCGTCCGCGGCGAGGCAGGCCAGCTTGGCGCTGGTGCCCGTGCCGCAGGGAGAGCGGTCGTAGGCCAGGCCGGGGCAGAGCACGAAGTTGCGGGCATCGGCTCCCTCGCCGCCTGGGCCGACCAGTTCCACATGGTCGACCTCGGGATGTCCCGAGGCGTTCACGGCCCGCCTGATCATGGTGGCCAGGGCGGAAAGCTCGTGGACCCTCGCCAATTCGAGCGCCGCCCCGTGGTTCTCCGTGATGAAGAACCAGTTGCCGCCCCAGGCGATATCGCCCGAGACCCGCGCGCCGTCCGCGAGCTGGACGGGAACCCCCCTGGCGGCCCGCCAACTGGGGACATTGCGGATCTCGACATTACCATCAGCGCCAAGGTCGGCCTCCACGATCCCCACCGGCGTCTCGATGCGGTGCCGCCCCGGCCCTATCCGGCCCAGGTGCGCCAGCGTGGCCACCAGGCCGATGGTTCCGTGGCCACACATGCCCAGCAGGCCGACATTGTTGAAGAAGATCACCCCGGCGGCGCAGGCTGGATCCGAGGGCCGGCACAGCAGGGCGCCCACCAGCACATCGTGCCCGCGGGGCTCGTTGACAACGGCGGATCGGAAATGGTCGTGATCTCGCGCCAGGCGACCCGCCTGCTCGGCCACCGCGCCACCGCCCAGGTCCGGGCCGCCCCAGGTCACCACGCGCGTGGGCTCGCCTCCTGTGTGCGAGTCGACAACCCCGATCCGCCCGGCGGCCATGGGATCCATCGCGGGCTCAAACCCCGGGCCGTTCGGCGATACCCTTGCGGATCACGCGGAGCACCGCTTCCCGCTCCGCGCCGGAAAGAACCAGCCGGGGTTCCCGCACCCACTCGGCACCCAACCCCGCCTCCTGCACGGCCAGCTTGATGTACTGGACGAACTTGATGTGGGTGTCGAGCTTGAGAAGCGGATAAAACCACTGGTACATGGTTCGGGCCTCGTCCCAGCGCCCTTGCCGCGTCAGGTTCCAGAAATGCTGGTTTTCCCGCGGGAAGGCGATGCCGGAACCCGCCACCCAGCCGTCGATCCCCAGGATGGACGACTCAAGCGCCAGGTCGTCGACGCCCACGAAAAGCTGGTAGCGGTTCCCCACCTGGATCCTCAGTTCGGTGATCCTGCGGGTATTGGCGGAACTTTCCTTGATGGCCACCAGGTTGGGCATGTCGGCCAGGCGCTCGAACTGCGACGGGGTGATGTCCACCGTGTAGCCCACGGGGTTGTTGTAAAGCATCCACGGCAGGCCCGTGGCGGCGGCCACCTTGCGGAAATGATTCTCCGCCTCGGCGGCATCGGCCTTGTAAACCATCGCCGGCATCACCATGTAGCCGGACGCGCCCAGTTTCTCCCCGTCGGCGACATACCGGCACGCGGCCTTGGTGCTGGTTTCCGCCACGCCGCTGAGCACGGGCAACCGGCCCTTGGCCACCTCGATGGCCCGCTTGAGCACGGCGCGCTTCTCGTCGGGATCCAGCGACTGGTTCTCGCCGAGCGATCCGCAGACGATGAGTCCGGCCACTCCGGAGTCGATGAGGGCCTCGAGGTGCCTCGAGAAGCCATCGAGGTCGAGCGACAGGTCCTTGTGGAATTGTGTGGTCACGGCAGGAAAAACGCCCTGCCATTTGCCGCCAGCCGCCATCGTCCGATTCTCCCATCCCGTGGATTCACCATGGAAGGATAGGCGCATTCCGCGCGGTTGTCTTGCCCCTAGCCTTCCAATGAGCCGAGAACGCCCCTCCACGCTTCCGCCTTGGCGGCCAATCCCATTGAGGCCATCGCCGGACTGGTGGAAGGCAGGACCGCGGCCGGAATCGCCGCGTGCCGGGCGGACAAGCCCTGAAGCACAAGCCTCCGGTAGAGCCGAAACGCGGTGGCCCCGTTGAAGGCGACCCGCGCGATTCGCCCATGCGCTTCGAAAAAGGCGGAGAAATCATTGGGCCGCATGCTGGAAGGAACAATGCTTGAATCCAGGCTGCCCGGCCTTTCGCAGGCGCCAAGGACATCCCACACCGCCACGCCACGGCTTGTAAGCTCATCGGCGCGCCTGCCGTAGGCCCACCGGGAATCAATCCCCAAAACCATTTCCATGATCGGCCAGAAGGCGTTGCGCGGATGGGCGTAGTACTGCCCGGCTTCCAACGACGCGTTTCCCGGCATGGAACCCAGAATGAGCGTGGTGGCCGAGGGACAACACATGGGAGGAAACCCGCGCAACGATGTCATGGGGGGTATGGCCCGGCCTTTCCGGTTGGTAATCTTGAATGAGTGTAGCGAGGGAGCCTGAACCGGGCCTTGGGGATTGGCGACATGCCGAATGCTCCGTTGTTCATCATGGTGGGCGGGTTTCTGGGAGCCGGAAAAACCACCACGGTGGGCCGCCTGGCCCGGCATTACCAGTCGCTTGGCAAGCGCGTGGTGGTGGTCACCAATGACCAGGCCGCCGACCTGGTGGACACGCACACGCTTCGATCCCAAGGTCTCGAGGTGGGCGAGGTCGCCGGCGCCTGCTTCTGCTGCAACTTCAACGAACTCACCGGCGTGATGGAGAAAATGGGCCTACAGGGAGGCGACGCCCTTCCGGATGTGGTGCTGGCCGAACCCGTCGGCAGTTGCACCGACCTCGTGGCCACCGTGCTCAGGCCGCTGGAAAAGGTCTACAACCGCCCTCTCCGGGTTGCGCCATACGCCGTCATTTTGAAACCCAGCCACGGCCTCCGCATCCTCGGCAACCATGACAAGGCCGGGTTTTCCCCCCAGGCCGCCTATATCTTCAAAAAGCAGGTCGAGGAAGCCGACCTGGTCCTTGTCAACCGGGTCGATGAACTTCCCCCCGCCCAAGTCGCCGAACTCACCAGGCTTGTGAACGAGCAGTTCCCCGGCAGGCCGGTGCTGCCCGTCTCGGCCGGCACGGGCGCCGGCTTCGACGCCCTGCTGGCCCATTTGGAAGGCGGCTCCATCATCCCCGCCGGCAAGACCATGGACCTCGACTACGATGTCTACGCCCAAGGCGAGGCCGACCTCGGCTGGCTCAACAGCCAGGGTTCGGTGGTGTCGGATTCCCCCTTTGACATCGACGCACTCGCCATCGGACTGGTCCGCGAGATCCAGGCGCTCTTGTCGGCCCGCGACGCCGAAACGGCGCACCTGAAGGTCACGGTGAAGGGCGCCGGCGCGCTGGCCGTGGCCAACTCCATCAGCAACTGCACCGATCCGAAATTGTCACACCCCACCGGTGCCCGGGCGGATGGGGTTGAGCTTGTCATCAACGCCCGCGTGGCGATCGACCCGGAAACGCTGTCGGCGCTGGTTCGCCAGGGAACCGAATCCGCCGCCCGGGCCGTGGGTGGACGCGCCGCCCTTGAGAACCTGCGCAGCTTCCGGCCCGGCCGTCCCGTTCCCACCCACCGCATGCCGCAACCGGTCGGCTGAATGGCCTCGGTTCCCCCGCGCCGGGGGCAAGGCCCACGGGGATTTCCTCATGCTGATCGCTGTTCTCGCCTGGCTTTTGGCAGGCCAACCCGCGCCCGCCTCAGCCACACGGCCGAACATCCTGCTTATCGTCGCCGACGACCTCGGCTGGAGCGATGTCGGCTGGCACGGCGGATTCGGCAAGACGCCCGTCATGGACAAACTCGTCAGCGAGGGCGTGGAACTCGACCAGCATTATGTCCAGCCCGTTTGCACGCCCACGCGCACGGCGCTCATGAGCGGGCGGTATCCCGGGCGCTTCGGCCCGCAGGCGCTGGCCCCCAGCAACCTGCGCGCCATGCCCCTCGGCACGCCGATCATCGCCTCGGCGCTCAAGGCTGCCGGCTACCGAACCCACATGGCGGGCAAGTGGCACCTGGGCGCCCGGCCCGAATGGATTCCCAATGCTTACGGCTTCGAATCCAGCTACGGCACGCTCACCGGCGCCGCCGATCCGTGGACGCACAAGTACCGCAAGGGCAACCCCTACGAGGACACCTGGCACCGCGACGGAAAGCTGTTTCATGAGGAAGGCAACGCCACCGAACTCGTGGCCGCGGAAGCCGTCAGACGCGTCTCAAGCGGCCCCGGCCCATGGTTCGTTTATGTGCCGTTCCACGCGGTTCATACCCCGGTGGACGCACCCGGGGAATTCAAGAAGCTTTACGACGGTGTCAAATTCCATGACGATCCCGCCAAGCATGAATCGCGCCTTCGCATGGCCGCGATGATCTCCCAACTCGACGCGAAAATCGGCCAATTGGTGAATGCCGTTGAGAAGGCTGGTCAGCGCGGCAACACCCTCATCGTCTTCACCAGCGATAATGGCGGCATCGAAGGTCTCAAGAACGCCTATGCCGGCAAGGTGCCCGACTCGCCTCTCAACAGCGAAAATGATCCGCTTCGCGGACAGAAGAACACCCTGTACGAGGGCGGAACCCGCGTGTGCGCCTTCGCCAACTGGCCGGGCGCGCTCAAGCCTGGAAAAATGAAAACGCCCATGCACGCGGTGGATTGGTTCCCCACGATCGCGGCCCTGACGGGGTGCAAGCCGGCGGCCGACCCGAAATGGGACGGGGTGAACCAGTGGGACAGGCTCACGGGAGCGAACCCCGTCGCGCCCGACCGGGCCATCTACATCGCCATGCAAAGCGGCGCGCGGTCGCTTCGCCTGGGAGACTGGAAGCTCATCAGGCCGGCCAAGGGCAAGGCGGAACTTTTCAACATCGCCAATGATCCCTTCGAGAAGAAAAACCTTGCCGGGGAGGAACCGGCGCGCCTGAAGGAACTGCAGGAACGCCTTGTCGCCGAACACGCCAAGGACAATCCGGTGATGCCTGAAGACCTGAAGGGCTTGCCGCATTGACCCTCTTGCGCGATGGCTGTCATGGCTAAAAAGGCATGGCTGGCGATCGCCGGGGTCGTGGCGGGCGCCTCATCGGCGTTTGCCTTGGTGATTCTCGTTGAATTTTACAGCGACAAGGTCCATCCCCTGCCGCCCGAATCGGCCCAATCCGTGGAGGCCGTTTGCGCCCATGTGGCAGCCTATCCCGCCTGGGTGCTGGCGACGGTGGTGCCGATGTGGGCGGCGCCGGCGTTCGTGGCGGCATGGGTGGCGGGAACACTCGGCTGGCGTATTCCCGCGGGATCGCATCATCAGGGACCCGGCGCCTGACGGCGCCCGGCTCCCAAAATCCTTGCCCCGTTTACCCGGCGCCTGACGGCACCCGGCTCCGAAATCCTTGGCCGTTTACCCGGCGCCTGACGGCGCCCGGCTCCGAAATCCTTGGCCGTTTACCCGGCGCCTGACGGCGCCCGGCTCCGAAATCCTTGGCCCGTATAACCGGCGCCTGACGGCGCCCGGCTCCGAAATCCTTTCCCATGGAGCCGAGCGCCGTCAGGCGCTCCAATCGGATTGAATCATTCAAATGTGTTGGAAATCCAGAAATCCGGCACTTCCCGTGTCTATTTTGATCCGGCATGAATAGTATGTCCGAGTTGCCTGTTTTCCGGAAAAGCCAGCCAAAAAAATGCTGACAGGTCCTCCAGATAATCCCCGTGATATCTCCGGCGGCCTTCCCAGCACCATCAGCACGGGACTACTCCGGAGCGTGAGGCAAAACGACCAGGAAGCTTGGGCCCGCATGGTGAGCGTTTATTACCCCATGGCCTATGGTTGGTGCCGGCGCGCGGGCCTCCAACCGAGCGATGCCGCCGATGTCTGCCAGGAGGTATTCGCCGGCATCGCGGCGGGAATAGGCGCTTTTCGTCGCGAAAAACCGTCTGATACCTTCCGCGGCTGGGTCCGTCGCATCACCCAGCGCCGGATCATCGATTTCCGCCAGCGCGGTGGTTCGCTTCCCGTGCCGATGGGCGTCGGGCACTCCGATGACCGCCTCCGCGACATTCCCGCCGGTGGCATGTCCGATTCGGGTTCCCCCCAGCCAAACCGGCAAGCCTACCTACGCGACGCGCTGGAACTGGCCCGCGCCGAATTTGAAAACACCACCTGGCAGGCTTTTTGGCGGTCGACTGTGGACGGGGTTGCCGGAACCGATGTCGCCCGCGAGTTGGCTATTTCCGCCAATGCCGTGTATTTGGCCAAATCGAGGGTGCTGAGGCGGCTTCGCGAAATCCTGCGGCGGGGAGCGTCTCCGGAATGAATGCCGAACGCCCCACGCGCGAGCGGATTCGCGACTTCCTGCTGGGCCGGGTCGAATCCCACGAGCAAGGGGCCATGGCCAGCTACATCGAAGCCCACCCCGAACTCCTCGACCAGTTGATCGAGGCCGACACTTCTAACGACTCCCTGTTGGCGGACCTCCGGCATTCGGCCGGCGGTTTCCTGCGTGAGGCTGATTTTCGCAAGGGCCTGGAATCAGCGCGCGGCATGACTCCCCGGTCCGCCCGACAGGAAGGCGATTCCGGGTTCGACAAGCCGGCAACCGGCAGGGTGGGCCCGTACCAATTGATGGAGCGGATCAATCGCCGTGGAATGAGCGTGGTCTGGCGCGCCGCCGACACGCGTGATGGAACACCCGCGGCGGTTAAGCTGCTTCCCGCCGCCCGTCTTGACGACGCCGATTCGGTCGCGCGCTTCCGCCGCGAAATGGCCATGGTGGCTAGCCTTCATCACCAAGGAATCGTCCGCTGCCTTGGCTCGGGCGAAACCGACGGCGTGCCCTATCTGGCCATGGAGTTGCTCGAGGGAGTCGACCTCTCGGAACTGTTGCGCCGGCACGGGCCCCTTGCCGTGCCGGTGGCCAGCGCGCTGGCCCGTCAAGCCGCGCTGGCCCTGGATCATGCCCACGGACACAGCCTTGTGCACCGGGATGTGAAGCCCTCGAACATCTTCCTCACCACCTCGGGCGAGGTGAAATTGCTCGACCTCGGCCTGGCGCGTTGCCTGCGCGGTGAAGATGATTCCCTCACCCATGCCGACCAGGTTCTTGGCACCATGGACTACATGTCGCCCGAGCAGGCGTTTGAGCCTGCCGGCGCCGATGCCAGGAGCGACCTCTACAGCCTCGGTTGCACCTTGTACGCCCTGCTGCGCGGCAAGGCGCCATTCGCCGGGGGCGATTGCACGACGGTCTTCAAGAAGGCGCTGGCGCACGCCTCGAGGCCGGTGCCAAACATCAGGGACGCTCGACCCGAGGTGCCGGAGGATCTCGCGCTTCTCGTGGCGGCGCTCTGCGCGAAAGACCCCGCCATGCGCCCCGCCAGCGCCGCCGATGTGGCGGCGGCCTTGGGGAAGTGGGCCGAAAACCCGATGCTGGCCGGACTGGCGGGCCATGCCTCGGTCCGCGGAACTCCACCCGCGTTGCCCCGGGGGCGCTCCCGCCGCCGACCTTGGCTGGCGGCGGGAGCGCTGGCTTTCGCGGTCCCCGTGGCCCTGTGGCTGAGACCGGTGCCTGTCGGCCCGTCTCCGGGAAATTTCCAATTGGTTGCCAACGGCAGTTTTGAGGACGGATTGCGTGACTGGTCTCCCCAGGTGCCGGCGCACTCCGACATATACGGATCGTTCACGGCTTCCGCGGACAAAGCCTTCCTGGGCCGATGGTCGGCGCGGTGCCGCTCCGTCGCCGAATTCAGGAAGGCCGGTTACGCATTCCTGGGCAACCCCATACCGGTTGAACAGGGCCGGCGTTATGTGCTGAGCGCCGCCTTCGAAACATCGGACATGAAAACCGGCTCCATGTCGGTGGACCTGAGCGAACCGAGCTACCACATCCGCCTCGAAAGCCGGCCGGGCTACCCCGGCTGGCAATTCCTGCATGAGGAATTCACAGCCGCGTCAAGAACCGTGCAAATCCGCCTGGTGCACGACGGAGATTATTGTCCGCGGGGTGAAACCGGATACATCGACGCCGTGGCGTTGACCCCGGCGGAGGAATTCACCCCGGCACCCTCCACCATGGGACTGCCGGCGCAGGCCATGGCGGATGTTGGCACGGTTTCGATCTTGCAACCGGCGCCCGCCGCCGGACCCGTCGTGAGCCTGCATGTGTCCGGGGATGGAAAACAGGTCCTTTCCCTCGACAGCGAAGCCGACATCCGCGCGCACGAACTCCCGGGCGGAACCTTCGCGCCGGTTTCCGGATCAGGCAAGATCCGGGGAACAGCCATGCAGGCGAGCGCCTTCGATCCATCGGGAACCCGTGCCGCGGTGATCTCACCCAAGGGGACGGTGTTCCTTCGGGAGATCCGGAATACCGAACCGGTGGCGGAAATGGCTCTGCAGGCCAAGGCTTGTTCGGTGGCATGGTCTCCCGACGGCGCCCGGTTGGCCGCGCTCGACGAGGCCGGTGGAATCCGCGTGACGGAAATCGCGAGCTTGCGGATGGGCCTGGACTTCAAGACTGGCATGAAAAACCCGGGCCATGCCGCCTGGTCTCCCAATGCCTTAAACCTAGCCGTGGCATCGACGGACTCGCTCGTGGTGATGGACGCCAAGACGGGAGAAAGACGCTGGCAAGCCCGGCATGCCGGCACCGTCTTCACGGCCGTGACATGGGCGAACGAAGGGAACGGCCTGTTCACGGGAACGGCAGATGGAAAACTGGCCGCTTGGAATTTGAAATCGGAAACACCCGTGGCAATAGTCCAGGCGCATGTTGGACCAGTGGACACTCTCGCGTTCTCGGCCGATGGCACGCGCCTGGCTTCCGCCGGCGACGACAGGAGCGTGGCCCTCTGGGAGCCGGTAAATCTGAAGGAACGGGGCCGGGCAAGGGCGTTCAACACCCGGGCAAGAGCGCTGTCGTTTTTTCCCGCCGACCCGGGTTGCCTCATGCTCGGCACTCATGATGGGTTGCTGTTCATGTGGGAAACGGGATCGTCCAAAGCAGTTGGAGGCGCGCCATGAGCGGAACATCCCATCCCGGCCTGCCATTCAATCCCTACAAGGCGTGGCTGGGGATTGATGTCACCGGCCGCAAACCTACCCATTACGAACTGCTGGGGCTGGAGTTCGGTGTGGTGGATGCCGCTACGGCCAAGGCATCAGTGCTGGAACGGTCCGCCAAGGTTCGCCACTACCAGGCCGGCAAGCATGCCGACCTGGCCGCGCAAGTCCTTGATGAACTGGCGGAAGCCCAACTGGTGCTGACAAACGCCGAGAAGAAAAAGGAATACGACAAAAAGTTTCCTATCGTCTCCGTCACCTTAGTCACCCAGGAAAAAGAACTCGCACCAACGCCGTCCCCTTTCGACAACCCGTCGAGCGAAAAAAAAATCACGAGCATTTTCCAGAAAGATCAGCAATCCACCGAAAAAGAAAACAGGATATCGAATACCTCCAGCTCTTGCGATCGTTATTCTGGTCCTGACTGTGATCGGACATGTAACCTTGGGTTTGGGCACCTATGCGTGGTTGATGGGTGGTAGCGATCCAAAACGGAATGAGGTGAAAAACGAGCGACCGGCAGTCGTGCAGTCACAGCCAGTGATGGAATCCAAACTATCGCAAAGCGGTGACCGAAAGGAGCACCAGGAAATCCGTTATAACGGGAATAAGCCACTTTCTGGTGTTGGATTAGCGTTAGCGGACGGGAAATCCAACTCATCGAATACTAAAAGCAAAGAAGGTATCACCACGACCAGCGGTCAATCCGCTGGCACGGATTCAAGCGGAATGGGCGATCCGAAGCCGACAAACTCCAATTCAAATCTTCGCGAATCAGGCAAAGATTCCACACAGCCATCCAAAATCACAAACAGTATCGGAATGGAATTAGCCTTTATTCCCAAAGGGAAATTTCTGATGGGTTCATTGGAAACCGAACAAGGTCATGAAAAATTGGAATCGCCCCAACATGAGGTGGTTATAAGCCGAAATTTTTTTATTGGAATATACGAAGTAACACAAAATGAATACCTGAAGGTTACAGGGAAAAATCCAAGTTATTTTCAAGAAGAAAAAACCAACACCGACACATCTCGATATCCTGTGGAACAAGTAAGTTGGAACGATGCTGTAGAATTTTGCAATCAACTTTCCCAACTGCCTGAAGAAAGGAAATATAAAAGAAATTATCGTTTACCAACTGAAGCAGAATGGGAATATTGCTGCAGGGCGGGATCTACCGACTTGTATAGTTTTGGAAACAATAACAGTAACACAGGCGATTTTGGTTGGTTTGATAACAATTCCGAGAAAATGACCCATGCAGTAGGTAAAAAAAAACCTAATTCTTGGGGACTATTTGATATGCATGGAAATGTCTTTGAATGGTGTTCTGATTGGCTTGATGGTTACAAATTGTCCGACAACATCGATCCAATCGGACCTGCAAACGGACAATCGAGGATTTTCAGAGGTGGCGGTTGGGATTGGGGACCACCGATTGGTCGATCAGCGCGTAGAGTTTGGTCAAATCCTTCTGAAAAATACAATGCTCGAGGGTTTCGAGTGGTGCTTAATTTTAACGACAATACAGACAGCGGTTTAAGACAAAATTCAAATGTTTATCCGGCTAAAAAAATATTCTTGTCAGAATTATCTCAGCCAAAATGGCTTGCTGAGGAACCATGGCGAAGTCTCAAGGATGATTATCAACAACCAAATTCATTCCGCCTCCATCCATTTCATGGCCCTAAAGTTGCGATAGCACGGCACGACATCGACTCCTACATGGCTTTCAGTTCGAAGGTGCGCCTGGATGCCGACCCCGGTAGTCCCATTAGATTCGCCGTTAGAGTTGACGATAAAATCCTGTGGCAATCACGCGACCTGGCAAAAAAGGGTGATGCCGATGAATGCTGGATCGATGTTCGCGGGCGCAAGCAAATCAACCTTCTAACGCGGGCGCGCGACAGTCACAAGTCCGCTTGGGCTACTTGGCAAGACCCCCACTTCATCAATTCGAACGACTATGATGAAAAAATTAAGGCATATCAAAAACCGATTGATGATCCAGCGGTCACCAACTATTGGAACGACATTGGAAATCCGCCATTTGGCACAACGCCGATGCCGCCCGTTGCAACTTCGCGAATCCGGTTTGTTGAACCATTGCAACTGATGACAAAAGAGGTAGTCCAGCGCAACTCCAATATGTCCGTCAAGACTGCGGTATCCATTTACAAACATCACCTCTCGAAACGGGAAATGGAGGGCAACAAGATAACCTTGGATAAATTGACTCAAAACGGATGGGGTGTCGACAAAACAATTGGTTACCTGCTGTCAGAACCATTATTTGGCGGTCCACACGATATCAAAGACAAAGACATGATCTTTTTGACTTCAAGGGTAGATCCTAAATTAAACAATACCCAATATTTATTATCGAATCAGGTCAATCTTCAAACCGACCATATTGTGGTCTTCATTGGATGGGTTTTCACGAGGAGGATACCCGGGACCATTCCGGTTGCCATTCGTCGTAATCCCGGCATCGGAAACACATTCACTCACGCCCTGCTTGTGGGGGATGATGCCATCAGATCCAACAAAAACATTCAAGTCCTAGGCACTTTTTTCATTTATGAAAAGGATCCGAATATCAAGCAGGCCGATACCGGCACTGGTTCACCATCCGTCCCAAACCAGAACAACTCCTCCGCATCGCCAAGCAACAAAACATCCGGATCGCAAACATCGGATAATTCCCACCATCAATTTGACGCCAAGGCCTTGGCCGCTGGTGGGCAAGCAATATTCAGTCTTTTCCGCGAAAAAAATGGCCATCCGGAGGCTTACTTTACTGGAAATATTGTTGAAAATACAAGGATGTCCAGTCTTGGATGGAAAAGCCTGGGGATGATCGGCAAGGCCAGCAACACACCTCAAAAAGAAAATATTGTTCTAAAAAGATTGCCAAATAATCAAGGAATTCCGGAATATCCCCAATATTTTATTGGTTCCCCTCCCAACGAAAGAATCAATTCAGCCCCAGGCCATGGTTGGGTTTGGCTAGAACAGAAACCTGGACTGATCGAGTGCCTCCTGATGCGCACCAAGCGGGAAGGCTTGTACAGCCTTGTCACCGACAAGCAGGAGATCGCCTCGCGCATGAAAACCGGCCAATGGACTATTGAAAAGCGGTTTTATATTTTGCCACCGGATTAACAGGGAATTCCACATTGGGCCAGTCAGGCAAAACCAATTTCATCGGCATCGACCTTGGCACCACCTTCTCGGCCATGGCGTTCATCGACTCGTTCGGCAGGCCTTCGACCATCCCCAATTCCAATGGCAACAACACCACGCCCAGCGTCGTGCTCTTTGGAGCCGACGGCATCATCGTCGGCGAGGAAGCCGTGCAGGCCGCCACCATGGAAGCCGACCGGGTGGCCGAGTGCGCCAAGCGCGACATGGGTTCCCGGCACTTCCGCAAGTCGCTGGGCGGAAAGCAACTGCCCCCCGAGGTGATCTCCTCCTACATCCTGAAAAAACTCAAGGCCGACGCCGAACGCAGGCTTGGCCCCATCAGCCACGCGGTGATCACCGTGCCGGCCTATTTCGATGAAAAACGCCGGCAGGCCACCGTGAACGCCGGCAGGCTCGCCGGTCTCGAGGTGCTTGACATCCTCAACGAGCCCACAGCCGCGGCCATCGCCTACGGGTTCCATCGCGGCTTCCTGAAGCACGGCAACCACGACGCCGAGAAGCCGATCCGGGTTCTGGTGTACGACCTGGGAGGCGGCACCTTCGATGTCACCCTCATGGAAATCAAGGGAGACCATTTCCGCACGCTGGCCACCGACGGCGATGTGAAACTTGGTGGCCGCGACTGGGACGAAAAACTGGTGAACCTGATCGCGGAACGGTTCATCCGCGAACATCGGGAGGATCCGCGCCAGAACCAGGAATCGCTCTACGACCTGTACCGGGCCGCTGAAACGGCGAAACGCACGCTCACCGAACGGGAGCAGGCGCTGGTGGTGATGAGCCATGTCGGCACACGGTTCAAGACCACCATCAACCGGGCCGATTTCGAAGGCGCCACCGCGGCGCTTCTCAACCGCACGCGCATCACCACTGAAATCGTGCTCCAGCAGTCCAAGCTCACATGGAATGATGTCGACCGGGTCCTGCTGGTGGGCGGATCATCGCGCATGCCCATGGTGGAACGAATGCTGAAGGAGGTCACGGGCAAGGACCCCGACCGCTCGGTATCGCCCGACGACGCCGTGGCCCAGGGAGCGGCGCTTTACGCGGAACTGATGATCCAGAAGCGCGGGCTGGGAACGGCGCACAACCAGTTTTCGGTGACGAATGTGAACTCGCACAGCCTGGGCATCATCGGCATCAAGCCCGACACGGGCCGGCGGATGAACAGGGTGGTGATCCCCAAGAATTCCCCGCTGCCGGCGATGGCCAAGATGAACTTCACCACGCACAGGCCCGACCAAAGGTCGGTGCTGGTGACGGTGGTGGAGGGGGAGAGCGAAGACCCGGAAGCGTGCACGCCCGTCGGCCAGTTCATGGTGCGCGACCTGCCGCCGGGCCTGCCGGCCAAGTGGCCGGTCCAGATTGTGTACCAGTACTCCGAGAACGGCTGCCTGAAGGTGAACGCCATGGTGGCGGGCCAACAGCAGGGCGCGTCAACGGAGTTCGTGCGCGACAACAGCCTGTCGGATGACGACCTGATGGCTTGGGGGCAGCGATTAAAGTCTAGTAATGACTATTTTGCTGTTTAATTATGGAGAATATAATGAGTCACACTTGTTCAATAAAGGTTTTAAAAGGTGAAACAATCTATGGGCCATTCAACTACACCCAGATACAGAAACTAATAAAAGTAGGCAGGCTGATTCATAGCGATATGGTCTCAATAGATGGTTCGCCATGGGTGCCATTATCTCAAGTATTGAAACCACAATTAGGCATTCAGCAACAAGTAACACCGACAAATCCGATAGCAGAAATTATTTCATACAATTCAAAATATAAACAAGAAAATTACCAATCAAATGATGCCCACTCAGAAGAAACAATGAAGAAAGATAAAAGCGTAGAACTGAATGACCTTGGAATTAATAATTTTTCTACAGAAACAACTCACAACTTGCAGTCTTCTCAATATCAACAAGGAGGATCAATAAATCAAGCAAATAATTATGTAAGCTCTTCAAGTCAATATCAACAAGTTTCAAATCAATACGAAAATCAACAGTATTTGGTCCACTCCTCACTTTCCATGGTTGGAACACCTTTGAACCTTGGCTATTTATTAACAGTTGGCTTGAGTATAATAAGTCTATTATTTCCTTGGTACGGCGCATCCGGCAGTTTTTCCTCTAGTGACATCGGTGGATTTAATGTCAATTTCAATCTAATCGGCATCCTTTATTTTCCATGGGGTCCAATGAGTCTTATGCTTGGGATAGCATCAATAATTATTTTCCTAATTTTTCCACACAAAATTATCCTTTTATCAGTCTCGTTGTTTAATTTGCTAGTTGTGCTTAGCTGCAGCCTCATGATCTTTGCAATCCCGAGTATTTCTGCCACATCAAATGTGGATATTGGCGGAGTTGGTGTTTCCGCTTATGCTGGATTCGGATTCACATGGGGGTACTGGGTATCATTAGCGACAGGTTGCTTATCATCAATATATCTTATTTCCAATATTCTACTTTCACCACACAGATTAATTAACCGCAATACGCCTTTCTAGAAATAAAAACTAAATTCAATCTGGAAACAAAACATGCGTGGTGAAATAGTTGATTTTTCATTTCAAACTGGTACCGGAATTATTTCATCCATCAAGGGTGATCGATTCTTATTTATAGGATCGGAATGGAAAGGAACCGGATTTCCAGAACGTGGCCTATTAATCGATTTTGAACCTCGAGGAAACTATGCATACCAAATATATCCATTAAAATTTACAAACAAATCCAAAGATAAGCTAGTTGCCGGATTGCTTGCCCTATTCCTTGGTTGCTTCGGGGTTCATAAATTTTATTTAGGTTTTCCTGTTCCAGGATTGATTTTTCTCCTCATTAACACAACTGGTATACCGCTAAATTGTGTAACCTTTGGTATGCCAATTGTTACCACAGCAATGATTTCGTTTATTGAAGGGATAATTTACTTGAGTAAAACAGATTCGGATTTTTATCAATCGTACGTGATTGATAAAAAAGAATGGTTTTAATTGGTGACAGGTTTAATCGATAATCCTATGGGTTACTTGTCGACTCGATTTAACAACATTGGAGTGTTTGTCATGAATAGAAGATCCGTCGGGCTTTATTTTGTTAAATTGATGCTTTTTACTTTCACATTAATTGCTATTGGTTGTGCAGGTTCGCGAATTAATTCAGCTAATTTTAGCAAAATTACAGATGGCATGACGAAAGCTGATGTGGAATCCATTCTGGGTCCAGGGAAAGTTCAAAGCAGTAGCAGCGCTTCAGTCCCAGGATTTAGTGGAGCAGGAATATCGGTTCCTGGGCAATCAATGGCAGGAGAAAATCTTGTTTGGCAGGAAGGAGCGAAAGTCATTACAGTAGTGATTCTCAACGGTAAAGTTATTGCGAAAGCCGCAAACGGCCTCTAGACATGATTCCGGTCATGCGGATCTCGTGGACCGCATTTTCGAGAACTTTGAAGATTAATATCATAGTTGGGACCCGGCGCCTGACGGCGCCCGGCTCCCAAAATCCCTGCCCCGTTTAACCGGCGCCTGACGGCGCCCGGCTCCGAAATCCTTGCCCCGTTTAACCGGCGCCTGATGGCGCCCGGCTCCGTAATCCTTGCCCGTTCACCCGGCGCCTGACGGCGCCCGGCTCCGTAATCCTTGCCCGTTTACCCGGCGCCTGACGGCGCCCGGCTCCGAAATCCTTGGCCGTTTACCCGGCGCCTGACGGCGCTCGGCTCCAAAATCCTTGCCCGTTTACTTGGCGCCTGACGGCGCCCGGTTCCCCAATCTCACTCATACCCCCGGCCAGCCGGGGAACAACTCACCCGTGGTTTCAAGGCGTGGGGCCGGCGGCGCTTGGGCAATCATCGCCTCAAGCGTCTCAAGCCGGTCGGCCTCCGCGGGAGGCTTGTCGCGGCGCCAGCGGGAAATGCGCGGAAACCTGAGCGCCACCCCCGAGCGGTGCCGGGGCGACCGGCCAATCCCCTCAAACGCCAGCTCAAACACATGCTCGGGGCGCACCGTGCGCACCGGACCGAACTCCTCAAGCCCGGAGGCGCGGATGATTCCGTCGAGTTCTCGCATCTCCTTGTCGTCGAGGCCCGAATAGGCGCTCGCCACCGGCACCAGTTCATCGCCTTTCCACACGGCGAAGGTATGGTCGGTGAACAGCCCCGCGCGCCTGCCGCTGCCCCGCCTCGACATCACCAAGACAGCATCGATCACCCGGGGATCCACCTTCCATTTCCACCAGTCGCCCCGAACGCGCCCCGCGCGGTAGGGGGAGGAAAGCCTCTTGAGCATGACACCCTCGGCCCGGTGTTCCGCGGCGCTGGCCCGCAGGCCGGCGATCTCGTTCCATTCGCCATCCAACAGGGGCGAAATCATCAGGTGGTCGCCCAAGAGCGGGCCCAGAACGCGTTCCAGCAGCGCCCGACGCTCCCGCAAGTTAATCTCCCTGATGTCCGCTCCCGCATGTTCGAGCATGTCGTAGGCGATCACGGCCACGGGCACCTCGCGCAGCAGTTTCCTGGGCACCATGGACCGGCCGATGCGCCTTTGCAGGTCATGAAACGGAAGGATGGAACCGGCCCTGCGGGCGACGATCTCGCCGTCGATGATCGTGCCCTCGGGCAGGCGGTCGAGCAGGCCCGCCACCTCGGGGAACCTGTCGGTGACAAGTTCCTCGCCCCGGGTCCACACATGCGCTCGCCCGCCCCGCCGCACCACCTGGCAACGGATTCCGTCCCACTTCCATTCCGCCTGCCAGTCGGAACGCGGGCCAAGCGACTCGGGTGATTCCTCCAGGGGCGAGGCCAGGAAGAACGGCCTTGGCGAGGATGGGTCGGCCGCGGCGTCATCGGTGGCCAACTGTTCCAGCAGCGCTGGGGTTGGCTTCCAGTCGCCCATCAGGCGCTCCTCGACCCTCGACTGCGGAACCGCCAGAGCCTCGGCCACTCCACGCACCAGCAACCCCCGCGAGACACCCACGCGAAACGCGCCCGTCACCAGCTTGTTCCAGACAAACCGTTCGCCGGGGGGCAGGCGGCCCCACGCCTCGAGCATGATGGCGCGCTGGTCGGCAGGGGTCGCCCCCGCCAAGGGCATCAGGCGCTCCTCCACCCACCAGGCCAGCCCGCGGTCCTCGGCGCCGTCCCCCGGCGGCACGATCAGGTTCACCGTTTCCGCGGTGTCGCCCACGGCGGTGGCGCACTCGTCGTACAGCCAGTCGGGGATGGCGGCGGCGCGGGCGGCCCAGGCGCGCAGGTCGGGCCTCCTGACCCCGAGCCTCGGCCTGCGGCCCAGCAGAAAATGCACGGCCCAGGCCGCGTCGGCGGGAGGCGCGACCTTGAAGTAGCGGGTGAGCGCCTCCACCTTGTCATGGGTGCGGGCCGAGACATCGAGTCGCCTGTAAAGGTCCGCGAAGTCCCTCATGGCGAATCCGCCGCCGGGGCGTCGTCCGCCTCGCCCGTCCAGCGCGTGGCCAAGGGGCCCGCCTGCAACCCCTTCTCGGATAGGAAGCGGCTCAACACCGAAACCTGCCCGTGCGTGACCAGCACCCGCTCGGCGCCCGTCGCGTCGATGGACGCCAGCAGGCCGGGCCAGTCGGCATGGTCGGAAACCACAAAACCCCTGTCGGCGCCTTGCCTGCGACGCGAACCGCGCACCTGCATCCAGCCCGAGGCGAACGCCACCGAGGCATCGCCAAACTTGCGAATCCAAGGCGAGCCCTGCGCCGATGGAGGGGCCAGCACCAGGCAGCCTTCCCAGCCCTCAGGCGGCGGACCGTCCCCCGCGGGCCGGGTGGTAGGCAGGGCGACCCCGGCCTCGCGGTAGGCGGCGGTCATTCCGGCCACGGCGCCATGTTCCACAATCGGCCCGGGGCCGTCGTTCCCCACCATGGCCAATAGCCGTTGCGCCTTGCCCAGCGAGTAGCCCAATAGAACGGCAACCCGGCCTTGGCTGGCGCAGGCGCGCCACCAGACGAGGATTTCCTCCCTCAGGTTCCCGGCGGTGGTCCAGCGGTATATCGGCAGGCCGAAGGTTGACTCGGTGATGAAAACCCGGCAGCGCACCGGTTCAAAAGGCACGCAGGTGGGGTCGGCGCCGTCCTTGTAGTCGCCGCTGGCCACCCAGACATCGCCCTTGTGTTCCACACGCACCTGCGACGAACCCAAAATGTGCCCGGCGGGGTGGAGTGAAATCGTGACGCCGTTGTGGACAACCGCTTGGCCATAGGCAACGCCCTCAAGGGGCGCGTCTTTTCCAAGCCGGGAGCGCAGCACCGGCAGGCCATCGGCGGCGGCGAGGTAATGGCGTGATCCGGTTCTGGCGTGGTCTGAATGGCCGTGGGTGATGACGGCCCGATCCACGGGGCGCCACGGGTCGATGAAAAAATCCCCCGCCTCGCAGTACAATCCGTCGGCGGTGACGCGCAGCAGGTCGCCCATGCACCCATGGTAAGTCGATGCCGATGACAACGGACACGATCGAGGTCGAACTGCCCGACGAGGCGGCGACGGCGCGCGCGGGGCGCCTGCTGGGCCGGATGGCGATGGCCGGGACGGTGGTGGCCATGATGGGCCCGTTGGGAGCCGGGAAAACGACATTCACCCGGGCGATGGCCGAGGGTTTGGAGGTGGCGGACACCGGGGCCGTGAGCAGCCCGACCTTCACCTTGCTGCAGCATTACCCGGGCCGGCTGACGATGCACCACAGCGACGCCTACAGGCTCAAGAATCCCGCCGAGTTCGACGACCTGGGGGCGGCGGAGTGGCTCAGCGCGGGGGGGGTGTGCGTGGTGGAATGGGCCGACCGCGTGGCCCACCTGCTGCCTGACGACCTGCTGGCCCTGGCGCTTGAGATCGCGGGGCCGGTCGGGCGCGTTTTGAGGGCCCGGGCGACGGGGCCCGAGCACGCGGCGCTACTGGAGCGCTGGCGAGCCGGCCTGGTCGGCTGGTGAACAACAAAATCAGCGATCAGGAATATCGCGGGTGGCCTCGCGGAAGGCCTTGAGGGTCTGCCGGCCGGCCTCGACGGGATCGGGCAGCGGGAAAATCTCAGCCGAGAGGTAGCCCTGGTAGCCGGCGCCCTGCAGCAACCCCACCACGGCCTTGAAGTCGGTATGGCCCAGGCCCATCGCCCGGCGATTGGAATCGGCGAAATGGACATGGCCGAGCGAAGCGCCAACCTTGGCGACCGAGGCCGCCCACGACGCCTCCTCGATGTTCATGTGGAACAGGTCGGCCAGCACCTTGGCATTCTTGCGACCGACCCGGCCCAACAGGTCGAGCGCCTCGTCGACGGTGCGCAGGAGGTTGGTTTCGTAGCGGTTGAGCGGCTCCACGAGGAAGTGCTGGCCCATTTCCCCGGCCACATCGGCCAACTCGGCCACGGCTTCGGCCAACCAGTCGAGCGCTTGGACGCGGGTCACCTCGCCCTCGTGCCGGCCCTGCATCGATCCCAAAATCACCGGCGCCCCCAACCTGCCACCGGCAAGGATCATTTCCTTGAGAAATTGGCGGGCCCGGAGGCGGACATTCGCGTCGGCGGAGGTGAGGCTGAGCTTGTGCTTCAGGAAACCGGCGCCCGAACCCAGGGCGGCCAGCCCCAGGCCATGCCGGCGCAGGATGGCGGCGACGGGGTCGGCGGGAAGCGACTCGGGGCCCGGGGCGAAGATCTCCACGCCGTCAAAACCCAGCGCCGCGGCTTGATGGCACCCCTGGTCGAGGTCGCCATGGAACACGAAGGGTCCCGAGGCGGCCTCGGGAACAAGGCAAATGGTGATGGCGCTGCGCATGATGAAAATTCCGGGGAGGGTTTCCGGAGGCCTTGGTCAAGCTGGCATGGCCGGCACCAGATCCCTAGCTTGTTCTATAGGGAGGATGGCGTCGTGCCGCGCACCAGCGACATCACATTGCGGCAAGTGCAGGAGCGCATCAAGCGCCTGTATGGCGCCAAGGACGAGGCCCGGGGCGCCAGCGGCACCTTCCTCTGGTTCATGGAGGAGGTGGGGGAATTGGCCACGGCGCTCAGGGGCGGTGAAACGCCCGAGCAGGTGGCGGCCGAATTCGCCGATGTCCAGGCTTGGCTCGCCACGCTGGCGAACATCGCGGGAGTTGACCTTGGCGCCGCGGTCTCCGCCAAATACGGGCTATCCTGCCCGGGTTGCGGGGCCGAGCCTTGTTCCTGCCCGTCCCACGAGAAACCGTGAGCAGTTTCATGTTGCCGCGCGTTCTGGCCTTTTTGTGGCTCGTTTCCTGCGGTGCCGGCGGCATGCTCGCCGCCCCGGGACTGCTTTCCGTGTCCGCCGGCTGGCCGGCCCAAGGCGGACAGGGCGTGGTGAAATCCGGTTGCCCGTTTCCTTTGCGCGCCACGGTCCGGTTCGAGCGACCGGAAGAATCCGCCGGTTGCAAGATCCTCGTGGAAACGCGCGACCCCTCCGGCAACCCGTGCGTCACCCCGTTTCCGCTCGACGGCTTGGGTGAGGGAACCCACGCGGTTTCGTTGCTGGCGCGGCACACCGGCAGCTGGATTCAGCCGCTGCGGATCACCCTCAGGCAAGCCGACGGCACGGCCATCGGTTCACTCGATATCGCCCCCTCGGCCATGAAGACGCTCGCCGCCCACCAACCCGTTGTTCTGGCCATGGGAGCCAAGTTTCCGGAATTGGAACGCGTCCTGGGAAGGCTCGACCGCCAAGTGGCCGCCGGCGCGTCCGACCAGGCCGATGCCCGCGACGCGGAACCGTACGCGGGAATGGTGCCGGTGGAAAAACCCGACATCCTTCCCGTGGATCCATCGGGGTTCCTCGGGGTGGACATGGCGATTGTGAGCCTTTCAGACTCATTCATGTCGGCGTGGATGGCCCCCGCCCACTCCAAAAGGCGCGAGGCGCTGGGTGGCTGGCTCGCCGATGGCGGCCGCTTGGTGGTCGGCCTTGAACAAGGGAGCCAGGCCAATCTCGCGGCCTTTGGCAAGTCGCTTCAGCTCGGGGTGAAATGGCCCGCCGAAGCGGCGAAGGCGCAGGAAAGCCGGCGCGTGCCCGTTTCGTCGCTGCCCCGGTGGGTGGCTGGGAACTTGCCACCGCTGGCGGCGCGCCCCGTGACAACGCTCGAGGCCACTCCGGGCTCGGGCGAGATCCTCGCAAGGGAGCCAAGTCCCGGCAGGGGGCCGAGGCCGATGTTGGTGCAGGGTGGAGCGGGCCGCGGATGGGTGCTGGTCTCCGCGGTGGCTTTGGAACCCTCGGAGGAAACCGCCCGGCAGGAAAAGGAAATCTGGCGCGGGTTCTGGGGCAAGGTCCTGGCCGATGGCGGCCTTCCCGCGGCGCGTTCGTCGGGCTCGGCCTTCCTCGATAACCTCGCCGACACCGGCGTCGCCGTCGTGCCCTTCGGCTGGGTGGTTCTCATCATCCTGGCGTTGGGAGCGCTTTACGGACCGGTCGACTACCTGCTGGCCGACCGCCTGGCGCGGCGCCCCGCCGCAACTTGGCTCAGCTTCCCGATCCTGGCCATCGCCTCGACGGCCGCGATCCTTGCAGCGACCCGGCTCACCCGGGGAGACAAGCCCGTCGAGCGGTGGTTCAGCCTCGTGGACATCGATACCCGGGTGGAATGCCCGCGCGCCTGGGGCGAGGTGATTTTGGCCCGCGTGGATCCCCGGGGCAGCCGACATGATGTGGCGCTGTCGCCCTCGGCGGAATGGTTCGATGTCGCGGAGTGGCGCGCGGCGCCCGTGGGCCCCGTGACCGTGGAAGACAGGCCGCGTCCCGTTCCCCCGCTGGCAACGAGGGCGGTATCCGAACAGGCGCCGGACCTTTCGGCGGTGACGGGATTGCTGTGCCCGCCGGGAGGCGAACAGGTGCTGGCCGGCCGGTTCGCCGCCAAGCTGGTGAAAAGTCCACTGGTGTCGTCGCTGAGGCCGTCGCGAACGGCGCCCCACCTTCATGGAACCATCGCGAACCACCTCCCGATCGACCTGACCGATGTCGTGCTCCTGCACGCGGGCCGGATGCAGGCGCTGGGAGACCTGCCGGGCCGGGGCGGTCGCGTGCTCGTGGAAACACTCCGGTTGGGCGATGCCGGGGAGGCGTCGGAAACCTGGCGGGTGCTCATGCACCAGGGGGCCGGATTGGTGGAAGGCGGGCGGGTGATCGGGGGGCGGGAGCAGGCCCGGCCGTCGTTGCCCGCGGCTTTCCAGCCGTTCCTTTTCGCTCGGCCCGAGGCGTCCGACGCCGCGCGCTCGATGGGCCTGGGCTGGGACCAGTCGTGGCGGCTGCGCCGAATCGAGGACTCGTGGCGCGACGAGGTCGCGCTGGTGGGCCGCGCGGCGGTATCCCCCGCGAACCTCACCTTGGACGGAATTCCTGCCACCGCGGATCCGGAAAGGGGCGCCGTGCTCGTCCGCGTCCTGTTGCCGGTGGACCGCACC
The DNA here is from genome assembly GCA_016873225.1 of Planctomycetota bacterium. Classification (GTDB taxonomy): domain Bacteria; phylum Planctomycetota; class Planctomycetia; order Gemmatales; family Gemmataceae; genus REEB421. The sequence continues at coordinate 269,527 of VGXS01000001.1, forward strand.
GTGGAGCCGACGGAATGATCGAGACACGCGACCTCACCAAGACCTACGGCGACCTGTACGCGCTGAACAGGCTCACGCTGAAGCTTGAGCCCGGAGATGTCTACGGCTTCATCGGCCCCAACGGCGCCGGCAAGACCACGACCATGCGCATCCTGGCCACCCTCCTGAACCCCACCTGGGGAGAAGGCTTCGTGTGCGGCCATTCCATCCATACCAACCCGCGCGAGATCCGCCGCGCCGTGGGATACATGCCCGACTTCTTCGGCGTCTACGACGACATGAAGGTGATCGAGTACCTCGAGTTCTTCGCGAGCGCCTACCGCATCGGCGGGGAGGCGCGCCGCAGGAAGTGCGACGAGGTGCTCGACCTGGTGGACCTGGCCTTCAAGCGCGAGGCGCTGGTCACCAGCCTCAGCCGCGGCATGACCCAGCGCCTGGGCCTTGCCCGCGTGCTGCTCCACGACCCGCAGGTGCTGCTGCTGGATGAACCCGCCAGCGGACTCGACCCGCGCGCCCGCATCGAGATGCGCCGCCTGCTGAAAAAACTCAGGGGCCTTGGCAAGACGATCATGATTTCTAGCCATATCCTCCCCGAATTGGCCGACATCTGCAACAAGATCGGCATCATCGAGAAGGGCCAGTTGCTGTTCAACGGCGATGTCGCCGAGGCGATCCGGCAGGTCCGCCAGAATCCGGTGGTGCGGGTCGGCGTGGCCGACGGACGCGACAGGGAAGCCGCCGACCTGCTCGGAAAACACCCCGCCGTGCTCTCCATCGAGCCATGCAACGACCCGCCCTGCCTGCGCGTGACCCTCGCCCAGGGCACCATCGATCCGGGACCACTCGCCGATGCCCTGGTCGGCGCCGGCTTCCGCCTCCGCCTGCTCATGGAGGAGGAGATCGACCTTGAGGATGTCTTCCTCGGCATCACCAAGGGAATCACGAGCTGAGGCCAATCGCATGCGCGTCGTCGTCACGGGAGGCGCCGGGTACATCGGCAGCCACACGGCAAGGCTGCTGGCCGGTTCAGGCCACGATGTCCTCGTGTACGACAACCTCTCGAGGGGCCACAGGCGCGCCGCCGAACTGGCCGTCGGCCCCGGCCGGCTGGCGGAGGGCGACCTGCTCGACGAGGACCGCCTCGACCACGCCCTGCTGGCCCACCGGGCCGAGGCCGTGGTGCACTTCGCTGCCTACGCCCTCGTGGGAGAGTCGGTTGCCAACCCCGGCCTGTACTGGCGGAACAATGTCGGCGGAACCTTGGCCCTGCTGCGCTGCATGGCCCGCCAAAAGGTCGGGCATATCGTCTTTTCCTCCACCTGCGCGGTCTATGGCGAACCCGGGGGCGCCGACATCGCCGAGTCGCTGCCCAAGGGCCCGGTGAACCCCTATGGCGAAACCAAGCTCTCTTCCGAATGGGCGCTGGCGGCGCATGCCCGGGCCCACGGCATCGGGGCGACGGCCCTGAGGTATTTCAACGCGGCGGGGGCCGACCCCGACGGCCTGCTGGGAGAAGACCACGACCCCGAATCCCACCTGATTCCGCTGGCCCTCGACGCTGTGGCGTTTTCCGGTCGCAATCTGAAGGTGTTCGGCACCGACTGGCCCACTCCCGACGGCACCTGCATCCGCGACTATGTCCATGTGGCCGACCTCGCCGACGCCCATGCCAGGGCCCTGTCCACCAGCAGGCCGGGCGTTTTCCGGGCCATTAACCTGGGGACGGGCCGCGGGGCCTCCGTGCGCGAGGTGATTGAGATGGTTGCCGCCGTCACGGGCAAGCCCGTGCCCCATGCCCCGGCGCCGAGGAGGCCGGGCGATCCATGCCGGTTGGTGGCGGGTTCCGGACTCGCAGGCGAGGAACTCGGCTGGGTTCCCCGGTTCTCCGACCTGCGGACCGTCGTCGAAACGGCCTGGCAATGGCGCCGGAGACATCCGGGGGGTTACAGGTCCGCCTGAACCTTGCGCCGCGCCATCGATTCGATCACGATGTCCACAAGGGAGGACCGGAAAATGAAAAGTGTGATCAGCAAGGCGATCGGCGTGGCGGCGGTGGCCTGCTGCCTGATGGCGGCTTGGGCGGCGCGTGACGCGGCCGTTCCCGACATGAAGTTCAACGATGTCAGTGAGATCGCCCCGGGCGTCTTCTTCCGTTATTCCTCGATCAGCGCCACCGACCCGTCGGTGCCCTTCGGCGGTTGCAACAACACATGGGTCGTCTTCAAGGAGTTCGTGGTCGTGATCGACGCGAACTTCCCCAAGGAAGCCGAGGATGTGATCGCCGCCATCAAGAAAACGACCGACAAGCCCATCCGCTATGTCTTCGATACGCACCACCATGGCGACCATGCCTATGGCAACACGGTGTGGGCCAAGGCGGGGGCCAAGGTGATCGGCCATGTGAATTGCTCGCGGCTGCTTGAGATGAACGGCCCCAAGCAATGGGCCGAGGCGGCGCGCGACCGCAAGGACATCGCCAACAACAAGCTCAAGACCGTGGACATCCCCTTCGACGAGAAGCATGTCATCGACGATGGCAGCCAAAGGGTCGAGTTCCATTATTTCGGCCATGCCCACACGCCCGGCGACGCCGTCGCCTACCTGCCCAAGCACAAGCTGCTTTGCACCGGCGACGCCTGCGTCAACGGCGCCTTCAACTTCATGGGGCACAGCAACTCGGCCTCATGGATCAAGGTGCTCGACCGCATGAAGGAACTCGATGTGGCGATGATCGCGCCCGGACATGGCAAGGTGACCACCAAGGACCTGCTCGACAAGCAGCAGCGCTATTTCGTGGACATGCGGGCCGCCGTCAAGAAGGGCATCGAGGAGAAGAAAACCCTCGCCGAGATCACCGAGGCCATAGGCATGCCCTGGTACAACGAATGGACTGGCAAGGACGCGTCGAAAATTCCCGACAATGTCGGGCATGTCTACAAGGAACTCACCGGAAAGATCGACCACTCGATGCTCGGCCGCGCCGACACCCCCGACGCCATGGGCCCCTATGGGCCCTCCCGCGGAGTCGATGTCGCCGGAAGGTGACAAGCGCAAGAGATCGGCTTTCGATCACGGATATTCAGAGATCGACTGCTGATAACAATAATTTCGGAAAGAATACTTGCAAAACCGAACATAGTATGATAATATGAATAAATTATTAGAAGGATAATGAAAATGGATAATATGTTGAATGTTATTATTTTCGTTGTTGCCATTCCCGCATTTCTATTGCTGACAGCCTCCACTCTCGTTGTTGTCAAGCAACAGACCTCTGTCATCGTAGAGCGGTTCGGAAAATATCACTGCATCATGGGGCCGGGATTAAACTTCAAGATTCCGATTGTAGATACAGTCGCCGCCCGCATGGACCTGCGAGTCCGACAACTCAATGTCAAGGTGGAGACCAAGACACAGGACAATGTGTTCGTGCATTTCGTGGTCGCGGTTCAGTTCCATGTGCTTTCCGGCAAGGTCTACGAGGCGCACTACAAACTCGCCAACTCCGAAATGCAAATAAATAGTTATGTTTTCGATGTTGTTCGCGCGCGTGTTCCTCAAGTGAAACTCGACGATGTTTTTGAGAAAAAGGACGAAATTGCCGACGCAGTGAAAAACGAACTTTCGCATGTCATGGATGACTTCGGTTACACGATCGTCAAGGCCTTGGTTGTGGACATCGAACCCGACCAAAAGGTCAAAGAAGCCATGAACGAGATCAATGCAGCGCAAAGAATGCGGTTTGCGGCCTCCGAAAAGGGTGAGGCGGAAAGAATTCTTAAGGTTAAGTCGGCTGAAGCCGAGGCCCAAAGTAAGGCCTTGCAAGGAAAAGGCATAGCTGACCAACGCAAGGCGATCATTGAAGGCTTGAGGGACTCAGTTGATGAATTCCAAAAATCAATCCCCGGTTCTTCGGCCCATGATGTGATGAACCTCGTGCTGATGACCCAATATTTCGACACGCTCAAGGAACTTGGCGCCACATCGGCGACCAAAACCATTTTCATACCACATTCACCCGGTGCGATATCTGACATCGCGTCACAACTGCGGATGGCGCTCATGACGGCAAACGAGGCGGAAAACAAGCAAAGTTAAATAGCACCCGTGATCCAAATAGAGGCCTAACCGTTGTGCCTTCCCCTGGCCCGCCAACCGGCCAGCGGGATCCCAAGCGCGATGGTTCCCAGGCTCAACAACGCCGGAACACGCTTGTCGGGTTGCATGATCACCGCGGCGATCGTCCAACCTGAAAGCCCCAGCACCAGCAGCGGTGGAACCGGGAAAAGCGGCGTGCGGAATGCCGAGGCCGGCAACCGCGCCCGAAGGGGGAAGATCGCCGCCACCACAATCGCGGAAACGGCGGTCAAACCCGTTGAGGTGTAATCCAGCAACTGCAGGAACGAACCCGAGCAGGCCAAGACAGAGGCGGTCATTCCCAGGCAGGTCACTGCGCCCGCCGGCGTGCCTCTCTTGGCGTGCCAACGCCCCGCAAACGGGAAAAAGGCGCCATCAGCGGCCATGGCCGCCAAAACGCGCGATCCCGCCATGAGGTAGGCGCTCACCGAGGCGACCAATCCTATGCCCAGCACCAGCGACACGCCGCGGCCGACTCCCGGCCCCAGAAGCGAGGTCATGGCCAGTTCCGCCACCCGACCGACATCCTCCATCGGCAAGGTGGCGAAAGATGCCGGGTCGACGGCATAGATGTAGAGGGAATTCAGCGCCAAGTACAGGAGGGTCACCAGAAGGCAACCTCCCACGAGGGCCCGTGGAACCATGCGGGGCGGATCCTTCAACTCACCGGCAAGGTAAGCCGCGGCATTCCATCCGGCATAGGCGTATCCCACATACACCAGCGACCCCGCGAGCACCGGCCATTCGCCGCCGGAAGGCCAGCCACCCCGGCGAAAATGGCCCCAGTCGCCGTTTCCCGACGCGAAGCCGATGATCACCAACGCCGACAGGATGCTGAGCTTGGCCACGGTCGTCCACGCCTGCGCCCCCGCCGATTCACCCCGGCCCAGGGAATGGGCCGCCGCGCACGAACCGATGAGGAATACGGCCATGGCGGGTTCGGCGAACGGTTGCCAATCGCCGGCCAAGCCACCCAGGAGGTAGCTGGAAGCCAAGCGGGCGATCACCGCCGTCGGCGCCGCGAATCCCAGCACGAAGGTGGCCCAGCCCACAACAACCCCGGCGCCGCGTCCGAACGCCTGACGGGCGAAAAGATAATCCCCTCCCACATGGGGCAGCATGGACGCCATCTCGGCCACCGTCATGGCGCCGGCAAGGGCCATGATCCCGCCCAACGCCCAAAGTCCCAGCAAGGACCACGGGTTGCCCGTCTCGCGCAAGGTGTAGCCGGAACTCGTGAGGATCCCGGCGCCCACCATCGACGCCACCACGAGGTAGACGCCCGTGGAAAGCCCGTATCCCCTTGGCGCGCCGGAACTCACTTTTCTGCCTTTTCAAACACCACGATGTAGTTCTCCTTCAGAACACCCTTGGTTTCCGAAACTTTCCTGAAACCAGCGGCGATCAATTCGGCTTCCACGACTTCCTGCCCGGCGCGCAAATGATCAACGATCCATGCCCGGCTGGTCCCCGGGATGCGAATGAAATCAATGAGGACAAGCTTTCCACCCGGCCTCATCGCGGCGCGGATGTCCTTCAGCATGATCCTGGGGTACTCGAAGTGGTAGTAGGTGTCGCAAATGAAAACGAGGTCGGCCGAGTTTTCCTTCAAGCGGGGCGAGGCATCGGCCCCAAGGATGGTCTTGATGTTGGCCAGCCTCTGGTCCCGGGATGTCTTCTCGATGTGCTCGAGGAATTCCCGGGCGATGTCCACCGCAAACACCTGCCCCTTGGGCCCCACTTCACGGGCGAACATGCGGGTGAACAGTCCCGTGCCGGCGCCAATGTCCGCGACGGTCATGCCCGGCTTGATCTGGCAAGCCTTGGCGATCGCCTCGCGCTTTTCAAAAATTTCCCGGCTTTCACCCTCGAATCGCTCCACGAAAGCCTTCACATCGGACTTGCGGAATGGGTCGTTGATGCCGGGCTTGACGCTCGCTTCCTGAGCCTCCACAGAAAAAACAAGCAACAGCCAACCGGCCGGGGCTAGCCATCGATTCATCACAAATCTCCGATTCATTAATCGGGATGCCTGATTCGGCGTACCTTCCCGACACCAAAATCGTATAATTCCAATGGAAGCCCGTCGTCGGAGATGACTTCCCACGAGGAAATCGACATGAAACCAATGAGTCCCATGGTCCTTGGCCTGATCGCCTTTCTGGCCGCATGCTCGTCAGCCAACGCTGCCATGCCCGTGCGCCTGATGATTGAGGACAATGCCGGCCTGTTTTCGGAAGCCGCCCGGGAAGAAGCGAAAGCCAAGCTGGCCAGGCTTCAATCCCCCGTGAACCGGGAAGTGCACATCCAAACCTACAAGGAACTGCCCGAAAGCCAGTCCAAGGCCCTCGAGGCGGCCAAGGGCGACAAAGCCAAGGTGCAAGGCGTTTGGGAAGCATGGGCCGCCGAGCACCTCAAGGGGGATCGGGGCCTGGTCGTTCTCATCAACTGGGAACCCGGCAAGGTGATGGTGAAGACCGACAAGGCCGTCACCAACGCCGGATACTCGAACGCTTCGGCCAGCGAATTGCGCGAGCGGCTCATCAAGTCGCTCGGCGAGGCCAAGAAAAACAACAACGAGGCTGATCGCAAGAAACTCCTCGATGAGGCGCTTGCCAGCGCGGTGAGCCTGATCGCCACAACCCTGCCGCTGGAACGGGGCCGCGCGGGGGCCCCGGCCCACCTGGGCGGAGAGAACGACAACGGCATCCTTGGCTATGTCTGCCTCGGCCTTCTGGGCTTGATGGTGGTTTGGCTCATCGTCGGCCTGTTCCGTGGCGCCATGGCCGGCCCTTCCATGAGCCCGGCCATGGGAAGTGGCGGCGGTGGCTTCTTCTCGAGCCTTTTGGGAGGCATGTTTGGCGCCGCGGCGGGCATGTGGATGTACAACTCGTTCTTCGGCTCGAACAATGCTTGGGGCAGCAGCTGGGGTGGTTCCAACGCCGGCTGGGGCTCGGGCGGCGACGAGGCCGGTTCCGGGGATTTCTCGGACGGCAGCAGTTCATCGGGAGATTTTGGCGGGGGCGACTTCGGAGGCGGCGACTTCGGAGGTGGTGATTCCGGTGGCGGCGACTTCTGACATGCCGGCACCCGATCGCCGCGGCGCTCTCGCGATCTTGTCTTTGGCCCTCGCGGGGGCGACCGCGCCGGCTTGGGCCGATGAATTCCCCCACGCCTTGACCGCGTTCCGCCAGCGCGGCAACCAACCTGTTTTCGGCCCGGCCAAGCCCGGCTCATGGGACGCCGCGATCCGCGAGCGCGGCTGGATTCTCAAGGATGGGGAAGGCTGGAGGCTCTGGTACACCGGCTACGACGGCACCAAGACCGGCCGCAGGATGCTCGGGTTAGCCACCTCCCGCGATGGCCTCCACTGGAACCGTCACCCCGCCAACCCCATCATCCGCGACCATTGGGTTGAGGATGTCATGGTGGTGGCCGATGGCTCCCGCTTGCTCATGGTCGCCGAAGGCGAGCGTGACAGGGCCCAACTGCTCGAGTCCGCCGATGGCATCGCCTGGAAGCGCCACGGCACGCTCGATGTGAGGCTCGCCACGGGCGAACCGATCCCGGACGGCCCCTTCGGAACTCCGGTTCTCTGGAAGGATCATGATCGCTGGTGCCTGTTCTACGAGCGAATGGACAAGGGCGTTTGGTTGGCCACATCCACCGACCTCAAGCTGTGGAAAAACCACTCCGACGCCCCGGTGCTGACTCCCGGACCCGCGGCGCACGACCATGACATGATCGCGATGAACCAGATCATCAGGCACAAGGGCCGGTACTATGCCAGCTACCACGGCACCAACACATCCGATCCCCTGCCAAGGAAGTGGTGTTCATGCTTGGCCGTTTCAGATGACCTGATCCGCTGGACCAAGCTCGGCAAGCCGCTTTTCCCGCCGGAGGAAAACAAGTCCTCCGCCGTATTCGTGCCTCACGGGCAAGGATACCGCCTATATACGATGCACCCCGCCGTGGTCCTTCACGAACCGGCCGACTGACGGGCGGGCTTCATGGAACTCGCCTGCACCATCCGCTCGACGAGGCATGTTTTCCGCGACCTTCGCGATGTGCTCGCCAAGGCCGGCGAGGAAAAGTCGGGTGATCAACTGGCCGGAATCGCCGCCGCAACCGAAGCCGAACGGGTTGCGGCCAAGATGGTCTTGGCCGACATGCCGCTCTCAAGGTTCATCGATGACCCGGTCATCGACCCGTCCTCGGATGAACTGTCAGCCCTGTTTGCCAACAGGCATGACCCGCTCGCCTTCACCACCATGAAATCGACCACGGTCGGCGAACTGAGGGAATGGCTGCTCGACGACGCCACGGATGGCGAGGCGATCGCGCGCGCCCGCCCGGGCCTCACGGCCGAAATGATCGCGGGTGTGGTGAAACTGATGGCCAACAAGGAACTGGTTTTTGTCGCGTCGAAGATCCGGATTGTCACCCGGTGCCGCAACACGATGGGTGAACGGGGTGTCTTGGGAGTGCGCATTCAGCCCAACCATCCATCGGACGACCTCGGAGGCATGATCGCCTCCACGCTCGACGGACTCCTGTTCGGATCAGGGGACGCGGTCATTGGTGTCAACCCGGCGACCGACAACGCTGGAAAAACAGGTGAAATCCTCCGCGGCCTCGACAGGCTCATCGCTGGCCTCGAGATCCCGACGCAGCACTGCTGCCTTTCCCACATCACCACCCAACTTGCCGCGCTGGAACAGGGAGCCCCCATCGACCTGCTGTTCCAGTCGGTCGCGGGCACGCAGGCGGCCAACGCCAGTTTCGGCATCAACCTGGCGCTTTTGCGGGAGGGGCGCGAGCGGGTGCTCGAAGCCCGCGCCGGCCGGGATGTCGCCTGGAAAGGCGCTCAGTGCACCTACTTCGAAACGGGACAGGGAAGCGCACTTTCGGCCGGGGCCCACCACGGGGTGGACCAACTCACCCTCGAGGCGAGGGCGCAGGCCTTGGCGCGATCACTGGATCCGTTCCTCGTCAATTCCGTCGTGGGGTTCATCGGGCCGGAATATCTCGCGGACGAGCGGCAGATCATCAGGGCGGGCCTCGAGGATCATTGTGTCGGCAAGTTGCTCGGGCTGCCGATGGGAGTGGACATTTGCCATACCAACCACGCCAGGGCCGACCAGAACTCGCTCGACAACCTGCTTCTGCTTCTCGCCCCGGCCGGCGTGAATTTCGTGATGGGAGTTCCGTGCGGGGACGATGTGATGCTCAATTACCAATCCACCAGCCACCACGACGCCGCCCTTGCGCGGCAACTCTTCGGATTGCTGCCGGCGCCGGAATTCCTCGGATGGCTGGAAGCCCGGGGCTTGTTCCGTGACGGCCGCCTCATCGAATCGGGACGCAAAAGCCTCCTGGCGCGCGCCGGCGGGCTTCTGCCCGGTTGAACGCGCCTTTCACTTCAATTCGGGGCTCAGCACGCCGAATGGCTTGGATTCCCTGAATCCGCCCGAACAATCGCCGACAAGGTCGGTGGGGCCGTTGACCTCGAGTTTCCTGACGCCGGCCCCGGGCTTGAAATCGAGGGCGTCAACCCTCACCCAGATCACATTGGGAGACATCGTCGATTCATAAAAATAGATTTTCCGCGTGAGGTCGGACACGGTTCGCCAGCGGGTGGGGCTGGTATGGGGTTGGCCCGCCTTGAGCTTGGCGGCATCGACCGGCGCGAACGGCTGGGAAACTCCCCTGATCACGCTGAAGATCTCGCCAACGGCCTCGCGGTCGCTGCCGGGCTTGGGCAAGTCAACCAGATAGGACGCGGCGCGCACGAAACGGTCGGCGGCGGCCGTCGTGCCCGGCAGCGGCTTGGAACCTCCAAAAGGCTTGTATTGCTTCAGGTTGGCCAACTGCTGTCCGTAGGGGGGATCATTGGTCATGATCGTGAACTGCCGGCCATGGTGGATGCTCAACTTCTCATCGAGGAATTCAATCACCGCCGAGTCTCCCGAAGAATCCTCAAGCGCCAGGTGCACCGATGATTTCAACCCATCGAAAGTGCCCGGAACAACCTGATAATTCTTCGCCCTCATGTCAGCGACCGCCTCCGCCACGGTTGCGAAGTTGTCAAGCTGGTACTGGAGCCAATGCCCGACGCCGAGACTGGCGCGGGAAGGATCGTATTTCCCGAAATCGGCGACACCCAGCCACAGCATATGCCCGGCCAATCCCTTTTCATTCATGCCGTCGACAACTCCGGCGGGTGAACCCGCCACAAGGCTGCCATGCCTTGATTTCCACTTCATCGTGTTGGGACCGGTTTTGGCATCCTGGTCGAGGCCGCGGGGAAGAGAGTACAGGCCGACGGGCATGGAGTCGATCCAGTCCATGTTCCGGCCGGCCAGCACCAACCGGCCATTGTCGGCCCAAAGTACCCTGGAGCAGGCATGGCCTAAAGGGGCAAGAAGGCACAACGAAAGCATCGACAAGTACAATTGGCCCGACACAGCGCACTCTCCCGAGGGATTAGCTAGCAGGTTACCATTCCCCATGGCGCGGCGCATTCCCCCGGTCAAGAATGGGTCATGGCATCAAACGAGGATTCCGACGACCTGCGCCGCCTTCATTCCATGGGTTATGCCCAAGAACTGAGGCGAATTCTCGGGGGTTTTTCCAACTACGCCCTCTCACTTTCCATTATTTGCATCCTGGCGGGCGGCATCACCTCATTCCATGTGGGCTTCTGTGCCGTGGGAGGGGCGGCGGCGGGATTCATCTGGCCGGCATGGACACTGGTTTCATTGTGCGTGGCCCTAGCCATGGGACAGGTCGCCTCGGCGTTTCCCACCGCCGGCGGGCTTTACCACTGGGCCGCCATCCTTGGCGGCAGGTTCTGGGGTTACCTGGTCGGATGGCTGAATCTGGCGGGGTTGGTCACCGTGCTGGCGGCCATCAATGTCGGCACGGTCCGCTTCGCCGGAACGCTGGCCGGAACACAGGCGGAACATCCGCTTTTCCAGGCCGCCATCGTCGCGGCAATCACCTTGTCGCAGGCGGCGATCAACCACATGGGCATACGCGCCACCCGGTTCCTTGTCGACTTCAGCGGATGGTGGATCGTCGGTGTCTCCATCGCCATCGTGCTGGTTGTGGCGGCACTCGCTCCATCGCTATCCATCGGCCGGGTTTTCACCTGGTCGAACCTGTCGGGCCAACCCGCGGAGGCGCCCGTCTGGCCGGCATCGGAATCGGTTCCCTGGCTGGCCCTGATGGCAGTTCTGCTCCCCGCCTACACCATCACCGGATTCGACGCCTCGGCGCACGCATCGGAGGAAACGATCGACGCCGCCCGCGAGGTGCCCAAGGCGATGGTGCGGTCGGTCATGGTTTCAGGCATCGCCGGATGGATCATGCTCTCGATCGTCGCGGCATCGATCGAGGATCCACGGTTGGTCGCCGAGGCGGGGGAAGGCGCGTTCATGCGGGCGCTCGAACTGGCCGCGGGACGACCGGCGTCGGTGGCCATCGGTTGGGCCGCCGTTGCGGCCCAATACCTGTGCGGACTTGCCACCGTGACGGCGGCAAGCCGAATGGCATGGGCCTTCGCGCGGGATGGCGGACTTCCATGGTCTGCCATTCTGGCCAAGGTCTCCAAGCGCACAAGGGCCCCGGCGGCCTGTGTCTGGCTGGTCGCGACAGTTTCGGTGCTATTCACGATTTGGACGCCGATATACGCGACAATCGCCTCGATCTGCGCCATCCTTCTTTATCTCTCGTATGTGGTGCCGCTGGTGCTGGCGGCACGCGCGCTTGGCCGGGAATGGACCGCCCTCGGGCCCTTCCACATGGGCGCTTGGTTCAAGCCGGCCGCCATCGTTTCGGCGGCGGGTTGCGCGGGCTTGGTTGTCATCGGGGTGCAACCTCCCAACGATCAGGCGATGTTCGCCTTGGCCGGTTTGGGTGCCATGCTCATGACTTGTTGGTGGGTCGTGGCGTCAAAAACCTTTTCGGGGCCACCGCGCATCGGCGCACCCGATGCCGGCAGGCTGGTCGTGATCAGGACCAGGGAAGCCGCGATCAAAAGGGGGGATCCCGGTCCATGACACGGGAATCCGAAGTCGTGCCGATGCCGGATTCGCTCCGCAAGGCGCTGGAACGAACGCCCGCCAGGCTCATGGTTGGAAGGTCGGGCCCCGCGTGCCCGACGCGTGAATGGCTCAGGCTTCGCGCCGATCACGCCGCGGCGCGGGATGCCGTGATGGAGGAGATCGAATTCGAGCGCGACCTCGGCATGCTTGCCGCCAAATACGGCCTTCATGAGGTGCCAACGAAAGCGGCCAACCGCGAGCAATACATCGCCCGACCCGACCAAGGCCGCCTGTTGTCGGAATCCGCGCGTGAGGTGTTGTCGCTTTACCAATCCAAGGGGGCCGATTTCCTGGTCGCGGTGGGAGACGGGCTTTCCTCCAAGGCCGTCTCGGCGCAGGTGCCCGGGATCCTGCCTTTGCTTGCCGAAGGCGCGGCGGGCAAGGGTTGGTCATGGGGAAGGCCGGTGTTCATCCGCCAGTGCCGGGTGGGCGTGATGAACGACCTGGGAGACATCCTCAGGCCACGCGTCCTGGTGCTGCTTGTTGGCGAAAGGCCGGGACTGGCGACGGCCGAGAGCCTTTCCGCCTACATCGCTTACGGGCCCCGGGCCGGACACACGGATGCCGACAGGAACCTCATCTCGAACATCCACTCCCGTGGCATTTCGCCGGGCGAGGCCTCACAAAGGATCATGCTATTGGCCGAGCGGATGACGGCCCTCCAACAATCAGGAGTCGCGGTCAAGGAAACAGTTGCCGGAATGGTGGCCCATTCAGAATCAAGGGGCTGTTGATCCGCCCGCGGCATCCGACGCCATAGCGCTATTCAGGCTGCTTGGAAGCGGCCCCCAAGGCATCAGCGCCCCGGAGGCGGCCTCGAGGCTTGTTTCCTTTGGCCACAACGAACTGGGTGACGACCGCGAACTGCCATGGCACCGGCAACTCGCGATGGCATTCAACACGCCCTTCAATTATCTGTTGATGGCACTCGCCGCCGTCGGACTCATCTCGGGCGACATGGCCGTCGTCGCCATCATCTCGTCCATGGTGGCCATCAGCGGCGGCCTCCGGTTCACGCAGAAATTCCAAAGCGGCAAGGCCGCCTCAAGGCTCAAGCGGATGGTTCATACCACCGCGACCGTGATCCGCCCTGGCAGCAACTCCGCCGAGGTTCCGATCTGGATGCTTGTGCCGGGAGATGTGGTGGCCCTGGCGGCAGGGGACCTCATTCCCGCGGATGTTCTGGTTCTCTCGGCGAAGGACCTGCAGGTGAATCAGGCCAGCCTGACGGGTGAATCGATGCCGGTCGAAAAGATCAAGGCTCCATCCGAACCCCTGAAATCACCGATGTCCCATCTCAATCCGCTCGAGATTTCATGGCTGGGGTTCATGGGTAGTTCCGTTATCAGCGGGTCCGGTCATGCCCTGGTGTTCCGCACGGGCAAGTCCACCCACATGGGATCGATTGCCAAGGGAATCAATGCCCGACGCGGGGAAACGGCGTTCGACAGGGGAGTCAACGCCTCGAGCCTGTTGCTGGTCCGATTCATGCTGGTCATGGTGCCGGTGATTTTCCTCATCAACGGAATCACCAAGGGCGACTGGTTCCAGGCGCTTCTCTTTGGGGTTTCCGTCGCCGTGGGCCTGACCCCCGAGATGCTTCCGGTGATCGTGACGGCGAACCTGGCCCGGGGCGCCGTGGCCATGTCCGCCAGGAAAGTGGTCGTGAAGTACCTGCCGGCCATCCAGAACCTCGGCGGAATGGACATCCTCTGCACCGACAAGACCGGCACGCTCACGCAGGACAAGGTTGTCCTCATCAGGCACCTGAACATCGATGGTTCCGAAAGCGCGCTGGTCCTGAGGCACGCCTACCTCAACAGTTTCTTCCAGACCGGACTCTAGAGCCTGCTTGACAGGGCCGTGCTCGAACATGAGGAACGCCCCTCGCTCGAGTCCATGGCCGGGCGCTATGAGAAGGAGGATGAGATACCGTTTGATTTTCAGCGGCGGCGCATGTCGGTGGTTGTGAGGGACAGGGAATCGGGAAAGGACCTGTTGATCTGCAAGGGCGCCGCGGAGGAGGTGCTTGCCTGCTGCTCAAGGGCGCTCGACGGCGAAGGGGAGGTGCCGCTGGCCGAATCGGTTCGGGCCAGGGTGGAAGCCCTGAAGAGGGACCCTTCCGGCGACGGCCTGAGGGTGATCGCGATGGCGATCACTCCGAAACTGGATCATGGTGGCCGGCCATATGGAGTCGCGGATGAAAAGGATCTGACTCTTGTCGGCCTCGTCGCGTTCCTTGATCCCCCCAAGGATTCCGCCGCCTCGGCGCTGGCGGCGCTTGATGGCCT
>VGXS01000002.1 GCA_016873225.1 Planctomycetota bacterium
CCGTCGCGCCAAACTGAAGATCCATTACGGGAAGCTGCCTGATGGCAAGCCGTATTGGTTCGGCAAGCTCAACGACCAGGCAGCCATCATCCGTATCTTTGCCGCCGGGCAGGCCACCGAGTGTGCCAAGGAATTGCTGCTGTTGGCCGACGGCATGCGGGGTTGCGTGAACTCCAGCCCGTTCTCGCCAGACTTCTTCGATACGCAACCTGAGTGGGATGCGTTCACCGCGCAACTGAACGAAGAATTTGGGGCCTGAAAACCCTGGCAGTGTTGGTCTCGGGTACCACCAGATGCCCGAGACTAGGCCAGCCCATGAACGGTCTGAACCAATCCCTTGGACCTGAACACCAGACGGTTGTTGCTGGCCACATGGATCACCAACGACGATTTCCGGACCGACCTGAGGGCGGGTGCCAAGGTCGAGTATCCAGGCGGTGGTCGGCTTACCCGCCATGAGCACAAGGCGGGCATCCGACGATTAATGCCTGCATGCCTTGGCCTGCTGCCAATGGCGTTTGAGCCAGGAAAGCGCCGCCTTCAACTCAGCGGTGGATACCTTCACCATGGAGATAACTCCTGGTAAACCAGTCGGGGCAATAGATTGTTTCAGAGTCCCCACCCAATTTCGACCAAAGGCGGCGCAGAATCTGCCGCGCTCGCCACGAACCATCACCTCAGTTGGCTCTTCGGAGGTGGGACCGACATCCCCAAGTCTGCCAAAACCAGCAGCCTCGCCACGACCAAAGTCACCCGTCAGTAGTTCAGAACAGCATTTCCATCGAGGGTTAAAAGCGTGAGAAGCTTGGGATGCAGAAACAACTTTTCCCTACCCGCAGCCTGTTCCCTCAGTACGCCAATTTCCACCAGTTGCTTGAGGTATCGCGACGCGGCTTGACGCTCGCAGATCTTCGCCTCCACCAGGTTCTGAATCCGGCAGTAGGGCATCTCGAAGATGAGATGAACCAACTCGAGGCTGTAAATTTTCGATGCCTTCGCCTTCATATGCTCGGCCGTTATCGCGGTCAGCTTCCGGATGGCTGCAATCTTCGCACTAGTCCAATGTGCTGTTTCTTCGACGCCGCGAAGCATGTACACCACCCATTCCTCCCAGGCATCGTGCGAAGTGACCTTGCGAAGTAGGCGGTAGTAGTCCGCCTTGTTCTGAATGATGAACCGGCTGAGGTACAGGATCGGCAGCGTGAGCAGTCTCTCCTGAATGAGGAAAAGCCCGTTAAGCACCCGGCCCGTGCGGCCGTTGCCGTCGGTGAAGGGGTGAATCGCCTCGAACTGGTAATGGCCAACGCTCATTCGAATCAGCGGATCGAGATCACGGGTCTCATGCAGGAACTTCTCCCAGTTGGCCAGCAACTTCCGAAGACGATCTCCCCCGACTGGAGGCGTATAAATGATTTCCTCACCACGGGCGAGGGCCGTGCCCGGCACTTGGCGAACCCGCATCTCCGTGCCTTTGATGATGCTGCAGACCTGTTCGGCGGTGCGTGTGCTCAGAGGCCGCTGGGTCATTTCGCGAAACGCCTCCAGCAGGGCGTGGCTGTAACGCAACGCCTCCTTGGTGGCAGGGTCGGCGTGATCGTCCGTATTCCGGAATTGGAAGAGCCGGTCCGTTGTGGTGACGATGTTCTCGATTTCCGAACTGGCCTGCGCTTCAAGCAACGGAAGCGTGTTGATCAGCATCCCTTGATTCGGGATCAACTCCGCGGCCTGTTTCAATTCCGCGACGGCAGCCCGCGCCGTGATGCATTGTTTCAGGATGGCCTTCGTTTCCAAGTCCGCTGTTGGCGGCAACAAAGGCAACCCGTTGTACGGAACCTCGGGGTTCCACTGATTCGGGAGCTTCGGAAGTGGCTTGGCCGATCTGGACATGCCACGAGCATATGTCGCTCAAAACGACATATCAATGCGACATGTCGCAAAATGGTGATTTCTGCGACATGTCGCATCAGTCGTTTCGTTCGTGGCGACACGACGACTGAGAGGCTCGAACAGAAAAACTTTCTACGGACATGGCATGGCCACGGCATGCCAATTCGACCACCAGAACACCCTTCTCCACTGAAACCCCATTCCCAACAAGGAGAGAGCCATGATGCACGAACATCCCAGGGGCCGCCGATTCACTCTTGAAACGTTCAAACTCTATCGCCGAATGGAGCACCTTGAGCCATGGGTGCACCTAGCCAATGAATCAATTGCCAAGATCGGCCAAGCTGGCATCCTGAACAACCACCTGCTGATCGGCCCTCCGATGATTTTTGCCAGCAACCAGAAAGCCAGGCCTGGTTGCCAGCATCGCAAATTCTCCCGCAGCGCCTTGGATACCAGTTTTGGCCTCGGTATGGCCACGACGTTTTTGGACATCACTCCCCTTCCCCGGCCCAGTGAGGCATGGACGGTGGATCCCGTTAGCATCGATGACGGCCTCCGGTTTAATCCCTTTGAACGATGCCATGTGATGGAAAGGCTGGTTCTTATCCAGCGGGTGGTCCCACACCTGAGGCATGCCACAGACGTATTGCTGCTGTTGGCAAGGCACGCAAGCCTAGGCTTCTGGCACCACCAAGCCTTCATGCCTGCCATTGAGAACACTGACGCCTCCGTCATCTCAATCACTTGGCGCAAAGCGATTGATGACCTCGAAGCGGCCTTGGCGATCATGCTTGGCGGAACGGAAAGCGCCTAAGGGATAAGCGCACCTGGCACAGGCAGGGAAAATCCACATTCGATGCAAAGTTTTGGCCGGGTGGAGCCATCTGCCCGGTCGAACATCGCGCCTGAAATTTCAATCGATGCAGAACATGCGAGAAACTCGGGGAAAAGCAAAGGCTGTCATTTTTCGTGCGCATCATTTTGCGCAACATCCCACACGCTTATTTCAACAAGTCCTTATTCTAAAACAACTTATGGCTTTTTTCTTTAGGTCTCCGGAGCCGAAGGTTACAGGTTCGAATCCTGTCGGGTGTAGTCCCCAAAGCAGCGAAAACAAAGCCTAAACACCTTACAAAACAAGCACTTGCGAATTAAATTAAAATCGACACCAATCTATTGATATCAGCATTCCGAATGAGGGCAATGTTCCCGGTGGCTACAGTTGCGCAAGCTCTTCTTCGCCAAGAATGGGCCTACCAGCCCGTTTAGTCCGCTATCAGGAATCTGCCGGTACCACTCCCCCTAAAAAATGACATCTCATTGACAAATCTCGGGTTAACCGAGGTTTGTCAGATACATCGGCAGTCGCATCCCCTAATGCCTCACCTGGAACTCACAGTAGGGAATGCTTATCGAAAAAACTGCTGGCCTCGTCCCATTCTCTAGCTACCAATTCCAATGCGCCGAATAACAATTGCTTTGAAACCAAAACTCATGAAGTTCACACCGACAGAGGTTGACCCGGCATTGAGGGCAATGTAAAATCGATAGATTAATATGTCAGAAGACTTGTTTTTGGCTTGCGTGTCATAATGGTGTTTCAGGATGCGTACCCACGCCATCAAGTCTTCCCTGATCATTGTCTGTGTCGCGGTTGGCATCGCATACTGGCTTTCCGCCGCGTTGGCCGAGGAGTCGCGTGGCGTGCTGGATGCCGCCAGGGAAAAGGGCCGCAGCCAATCCAGATACCTGAAAGAAACGAAGCCAGCCCCCTCCACTGGTGAAGAGGTCCCCAAGGCGGACATCATTCGATACCGGAAATCAGTGGAACCAATCCTGACGAGGAGCTGCGTGGCCTGCCATGGCCCCAAGAAGGCCAATGGCGGCTTCCGGATCGACCGATTAAACCCCGACATGCTCAGCGGGCCCGATGCCGAAAGATGGCGGGATGTGCATGGCGTGTTGAGCAAAGCGGAAATGCCGCCAGAAAACGAGCCGGCTTACGCGCTTAGCGAGGCCGAACGGGGTTTGGTTGCCGACTGGCTTGGCGAAGAGCTGAACAAGGCGTCCCTCGCCCGCCGCAACAGCAGGGAGCAATCATCCTTCAGGCGGTTGACCAAATATGAATATGACCACGCCCTTCAGGATATCCTCGGGCTCTCCTATTCTCTGACAGGCAAGCTGCCGCCGGAAACCACCACCGAGGACGGCTTCCAGAACAGCTCGGAACTGCTCCAGATAACCGGCTTTCAGTTTGCCATGTATCGGGAGATCGCCCTGAAGGCTCTAAAGCGGGTCACTGTTAGCGGCGAGCGCCCCAAGGCGGTCACCTACTCCCTATCGATGCGAAAGGAGTTCGATCGCGCCCCGAAGAACGCCAAGACCTTTGAGCCGGGGGAAGGGAACGCTCCCAAATTCAAGAACCAAAAGTACCTCCTGAATCGGGAAACTGGCAGAGGGGTGTACTATTTCCCCGATAAAGCCCTCCCTAATAGCGATGCGGTGGTGGGAGAGTTTCCGCCTGCCTCACCCGTGGTGCTGGTACTTCCCGGCGGGGACGAACTGAAACTGAACTTGGACCGGTTCCTGCCCGACGAGGGGATGATGCGCGTCCGCATCCGGGCTGGTCGTTCGACGATGAACCCGGACGAATACGCCGGTTTGAGCCTTTTGCTGAGCGCCCACACCAGTAACAACGCCGAATTCAAGCAGGTCATCAGTCAGCGGGATATTCCGGTCACGGCACCTTCCAATAAGCCTGAATACATCGATTTCCTTATTCCGCTGGCTGATATTCAGCGCAATCCGTTCCGGAAACTGGACACCACATTCCCTCGCCGGGACGAATTCCTGCACATACGCAACAACTCCAATTCGACCGGGGGCCAGGACCGGCTCAATTTGCTGATCGACCAGATCGAGGTCACGGCCCCGTTTTACGAGCATTGGCCGCCGAAAACGCACACCGCCATCTTTTTTGAAAGCAGCAAGAAAAGCGACGAGTCCGCGTATGGCCGCGAGGTGCTGGGGCGATTCCTGCGGCGGGTATGGCGTAGGCCGGTGGCGCCCGGGGAAACCGATCGTTTTATGGCCCTGTTTGAGAAGTACAGGCCGGAATTTTCCACCTTCGAGGATGCGATGGTTGAGGTGCTGGCGACAGCGCTTGCCTCGCCCGAGTTTCTTTACCTGACCCAACGGGCGCCATCCGTTGCAGCGAAAGACGCTGTCAGAATCAGCGAGTTGGAGCTGGCCAGCCGCATGGCCATTTTTTTGTGGTCGAGCGTGCCTGACGAGGAGCTGTTGGGGTTGGCCGAGCAGGGAAAACTGCGTGAGCCGAAAGTTTTGGCGAAACAGGTGGAGCGCATGCTGGGTGACCCGAAGGCGAGACGGTTCCCGGAGCATTTCGTGGGACAGTGGTTGGGCCTGGAGGGGCTGAACAGCGTGGCGCACCTGCCACAGGGCCCGCTCGGGGAAGCGATTCAGGAGGAACCGATCGCTTTTTTTGAGGAAGCACTCAACAACAATCGCAGCGTGATGGACTTCATCCATTCGGACTACGCTGTGGTCAACGAGCGACTGGCAGCGCATTACGAGATCGCGGGAGTGCGGGGTCCGCATTTCCGCAAGGTGCCTATCGGTAGCCAGGCGCATCGTGGTGGGCTGTTGACTGGCGCCGCGTTCCTGGCCATGAATTCCGATGGCAAGGATTCCAATCCCCTGAAGCGAGGCGTGTGGGTTTTGAAACGCATCCTCCACGACCCACCACCACCCCCACCGCCGGATGTCCCAAAAGTGGATCTGACGAATCCGGATATCCTCAAGATGTCACTGAAGGAGCGGTTGGCCGACCACCGCGACAAGGCGGCGTGCCGTTCGTGCCACTCGAGGATCGACCCGTGGGGGATTGCCTTCGAGAATTTCGATGCCCTGGGCGTCTTCCGGACGCAGGTCGACAAGAAACCCGTGGACGCCACCTCGGAACTGTTCAATCATAAGACGATCGCTGGGGTGGATGGCCTGAAGGCCTACCTGCTGGAGGAACGGCAGGACCAATTCGCCAAGGCGATGACGCACAAGCTGGCGGCCTATGCGCTGGGCAGGCCGATCACCTTCGGCGACCGTTCGGAGATAGAGAGCCTTACCGGGCAATTCCGCCGGGATGGTGACCGGCTTCGCGACTTGGTCCACCTGATCGTGGGCAGCCCTCTCTTCAACGCAAAGTGAGGCGGAAACAATCAAAAAGCATCGACACACCGAGCATGGGGGTGGATGTGGCTTGGGGGTCAGGGCACAGCTTCTCCTCACCGGGAACCGAAATATTGTCGTGGGTGAGCAAACAGGCGAGGAATAGACGATGAATAGCAAGACCCTTCCTTTGAACAGGCGAGCCTTTCTACGCGGCGCCGGAGTGTCGCTGGCGCTGCCGTGGTTTGAAACTTTCGCCGGGGCCGCCCCGGTCCCAAACGCGACCCCGAGGCGTTTTCTCAGCGTCTATCACCCGGATGGCGTGGGGATGCCGCTCAAGTCAGACCCGGCCTGGAGGGACTGGAGCTGGTTCCCCCGTGGCGGCGAGAAGGACTTTGAACTCACAAAGGTTCTCGATGTGCTGAGCCCGCTGCGCGATGAGATCACGATCTATTCGGGACTGTCTCATCCCTTCGCTAGGAATGTCCATGGCCATTCCAACGCGGACCAGTACCTGACGGGCGCGCCCATCGGCGATTCAGGGCCTTATCAGAACACGATCTCCCTCGACCAAGCCTATGCGGAGCACGCCGGGGAATTCACCCGTCACTCCTCACTGGTCCTGTCGACAAATGGAGGTGTTGGCGGCCCGCGTGGCGCGCAGACCCAGTCGTTCAATCGGGAAGGCCGACCGATCCCGGCAATGAACAAGCCGAAGGAAATCTTTGACTTGCTGTTCGTGAAGAATGGCAAGGAGGCGGCGGCGCGCCTTGCGCGAAGCAAGAGCGCTTTGGACCTGCTGATCGAGCACTCCCGGTCGTTGGCGCGCGAGCTCTCCAAAAAAGACCAGGAAACCCTGAGGCAGTACCTCGACGCGGTGCGCGACACCGAGTTGAAGCTGGCCAAAGCCCAGAAATGGATCGACACCCCGGTGCCCCAGGTTGATTCCCGCAACCTCAGGCTGGATGCCGAACCCAAGGAGGCCAAACTCTACTTCCAGACGATGTATGAGTTGATCTACCTCGCCTTCTTGAGCGACTCGACACGCGTGGCCACATTCCAGTTGGGTCGGGAGAACGGCGAGGGACCGCACGACCTGCTATCACGCGCCGTGGGGCTTGGTCCGGCCCATGGACTCACCCATGAGGTGAAAAAGCCGAACGGATGGCGAAACCTCGGCACCTACAACCGGTACCAAGCCGAGGAATTCGGCCGCTTCGTTTCCAGGCTGAAGGAGACTCCCGAACCGAACGGCAAGGGAACCATGCTCGACAACACATTCGCCATGCATGGCTCGGCATCGAGCAGCTTCCACCTCTCCCGCAACTATCCGATCATTTCGGCGGGCGGCAAGAACCTTGGCTTCAACAACGGCAGGTATCTCAAGTTCGGCAAAGGCAACGAGGATAATCAAGCCGGGGCCGGTATCGACACCGATGTCGCCGGCTGGCAGGGAAAGATGCAAGTGGAGGAACTGCCGCTGGCGAAGCTGTTCGTCACCATCCTGCAACGGCTTGGCATGGAGACCGATTCCTTCGGTGGGCAAACCGGCACCCTGAGCCGGGTTTAGGTTCGATTCCAAATATATGAGTTGGACCGCTAATGCCGATAAGAAGGCATATTATTTATATTAATAAGAGCCTAGAGTAGGCTTCAAATGAGTGAGTTGAATTGTTGACGCTGACAGAACAAATTGAAATGTGCGGTGAGTAAAACCAATAGAGCCCCAAACGCTGTCGAAGGCGGAATGAGCGGGTTTGGATCCGGAATCGACCCGCTCACTCCGGCGCTACGCGCCTGCGTTCGGGGCTCTTTCGCTTCTGTTATAGCTCATTTATTTGTTCCATGATCGACTCGCCCCTCACTCCGCTGGGGGCTCCTAAGCATCGGCAGCCTTTGTCTGGCCTTCATATGGAGATCCGTTCATCGCATAGGAGAGAGGCCTCGCAGGCGTTCAACAATCTCCTGCAAGTTCAGAGGCCGCTCGCAGCGTTCGAGGCTTGAAGGGCATGAGGGGGCTAACAGAATGATGGCGGGTGCCGGGGTCTTGAGCAGGTCAGTTATTTGAAGTTTGCGCTAGCAGCTCTTTTAGTTGATGGATTACAATCGTTTTTTGCAGTTACCGAAATTGAAGCCCGATCTAACTGATGACTTTTGTCAATATATATGTATCCATGTCTTATACATAGGCCATTGATGTAACTCTTCTATTCGCCGTCTGCAGCAAGACCTCATCCTATTGCCACAAACGAAATGCATGCAATTACTATTCACTATTACGGAATCTTGAAAACTTGTACTATCTGCCAACTGGCAAGCAGCGGAATACGGCAATTCCATTTGAAGGAATGCTGACGGGAAACAACATCGTGGAGCCTGTCGCAATGAAATTCTGGGCAGAAGAATAAGCGCTTTTTGCATATTTCGTGGTAGGGACAACCCGATAGTCATTGAATCGATAGAGTGTGTAGGATTTTCCAACGGCAAGGCCATTGATGCTAACGGTTCCCTTCATGGGCAACGGAAGCTCGCCAGCCATGAGATCGGGTTCACTCGAACTCTCCATGACAATCCGCACCGGCAACGCCTGACGCGAGGCATCCTGGATGCCCGTGACGGCACACCCATAGCAAACGGCGTTCGGAATGCAGAATTCGAATCTCGCGCCATTTCCCCTCATGCGCCGATTGTCGCTCATTGTCCCGGCCGTCCGGTTGCAGGCCACCTGCTGAAAACAATCATTGAAGGCGAGCGTGTCGGATGATTTGAAATTGATGATGTCATCCGCCGTGAAACCCACCGCCAACATGATATGGTCGTAATCCAGATCTCGTAAGCCTCTCGCATATGCCGTAATCAAGACTGGCCTTTGCAAGGCCAATTGCTGTTTCACCCAGACAAAGTAGGCGAAAAACTAGGGAATTGGAGCGCGCGTGTAATCGAACGCAACAGAGTTCAGCCGGAGTGCCGACAACACCGTTTGCTCATTGAGGCCAACCAGCAACTGGCTTTTCTGGTTGGGGTCGATCATGGCCCGGCAAACAAATTGTGAGACATAGGTTCCGAAATGCAGCGCCGCCTGCTGAACGCAACATTCCCCGCAATAACCATTCATTTCTTCCCACTGAAGCCTCGGCTGAATTGGCAATCTTGAAACAACCCTTCGTGAAGTCAATGCTTCGGCATGGAGTTTCCCTGCCATGCCGGAACCCAACGCCGCACAGGCAACCGGCAGAAAATTCCGCCTGCTTGAGCTGTTGAAATCGGGCATGATCCAATTCCTTCTGTAAAGGTGAAATGAGCCAAGCTTCTAGCCTTGGCGAAAGCTAGGTCGATATGGTCGAGTCAAATGGATCGGCCCGGATTTTGATGCCGTGGGCAAATCATGTTGAAGTGCCCATTCAACCATCCGTTAAAAACGATGGATCAATCTTGACGCCTTCGCTAGCCAGGTTTTTATTAATTAAACTAACAGAATGATCTTCGGGGATAAATCAACAAATCCAATTTTCAATAATGTTAGCCAAATGGGTATTATGACAAGTTATTTTTTGTCTTGCTTATCCTCACCCTTGCGGGGGCGCTCCGTGTTGGCAGATTTGTATCGATCAGGTGGCGAACCCGCGCAGCCAATCAGGCCAAAGACAACAAAAGCCAGAAGAAACCACCTCATGAAGTTCACCCAATAAAAGTGGCCGGCGGTTTTCCGCCGGCCCGTGAACAACCCGCTCGACAAGATTACTTCTTGGCGTCCTTGGCAGGTTCAGCAGCCTTGGGCGCGGGCGCCTTCTTGGCCTCTTCCCCACAGCCAACAATGGCCAGGGAGAATGCCGCAACGAACATTCCAGCAACAAACTTCTTCATATTAGAATTCCTTTCATATCCCAATTACCGGACCGGAAAGTGAGGCACACCATGCACCTCCCTTGAAGGGGTTAAAGAAGATTTACTTCTTCTCTTCAGCCTTCTTTTCTTCCTTCTTCTCTTCAGCCTTCTTTTCTTCCTTCTTCTCTTCTACCTTCTTTTCTTCCTTCTTTTCTTCCTTCTTCTCCTCCTTAGCAGCTTCCTTCTTGGCCTCTTCCTTCTTGGCTTCCTTCTTGGCGGGAACCGCCTTCTTGGTTTCTTCGCCACAGCCGACGAAGGAGATCAGCCCGAGGGCCACAAACATTGCGAGGAGCTTCTTCATGGAGCCATTCCTTAAGTGAATGTACCTGGTTGAAGTTCCAACCTCAGGAACTTCTCGTCGGTATCATAGGTACGGATGCCTTCTTGTCCACATTTATTCCCTTGACTTTCAAGAATCCTCGTTTTTTGAATCGACTCGGGAATAAAGAGGGGCCAGCACTCATCCCGCCCATTGAGGCTTCACCGGGGGAATTGAGAAATGGCCGACATAACGGAACTGGCCAAAGCCCACCAACAATCCCTGTTCCGTTATGCATTCCGGCTTACGGGCCAAACCGCGGACGCCGAAGACCTTGTTCAGGAAACCTTCCTCCAAGCCAACCGCAAAATCAGTTCAGTTAAAGACTTGGGGGCCATCAAGAACTGGCTTTTCACGATCCTGCGAAACCAGCATCTCATGAACTTGAGGCAGCGCGGAAACAAACCTCTTGAATCGATTGAGGACCTACCCGATTGTGCCGTTCAACCCATTCGGCCTGAGGGCGTCCATGATTCGGAACTGCTTCAACAACTACTCATGGAAATGCCCGAAGGCTATCGCACCCCTCTCATTCTTTTTTATCTCGAAGATTTTTCATACCGCGACATTTCTGAACAAATGGGCATCCCCATCGGCACCGTGATGTCCCGATTGGCGCGCGCGAAAGACTGGATCAGGGCCCGGTATCCGGTTGACAGTATCATGAACCAGAGTCCCATTCGGGAGGAACGCTGAGATGCAGTGTGAAACCGCCCGCTTCATTCTTGAACTTGACCTGACACGGATGGGAGAGGCCGATTGGCGCGACCTGGATGCCGTGGAAGCGCACCTGCAGGACTGCCCAGATTGCCAAGGCTGGCATCTTCAACGCCAAGCTGCGGAAAACCGCATGGCCCAGTTGATGCAAAATGTACCGGCAATCCGCTTCAAGCATCAGAATTTTCAACGCGATTCCCACACCGAAGGCCGTAATTGGAGCCGACGGTTGATCCCTTACGGCCTAGTTGTGGCGGTGATCCTCCTGATTTTTTCGCCAATGGTTTTCAGGCAACCGGCCAAACCATTGGACATTGAGTTGGCGGCATGGATCATGCGGGAAGGATTCGAATCGTCTGTCGATGGTCCGACCGCCGATTCCCGAAGGCTTGAGCTGGAAAGGCGGTTTGCGCGGATTGGGGTGACCACTCGGCTACCGGATGCGCTCGATTACTCCCAGCTTCTTTTCTCAGGGCTTGTGGAACTTCAAGGCCACGCTGTGCCCCAACTCGTTTTCTCCGGGTCCACTGGAGACTGGCTCACGCAGGTGCTCGTTTTGGACTCAAGGAAATTTGATCTTTCATCTTTGCCGGAATCCATCCCCACGGGGCTTACCTCTTCGGAAGGCACGCTGCTGAATGCCGATGAATCGGGGCGATTCGTGGCCTTGGTGGTTGACGGTTTTCGCCGGAAGGGCCCCGCGGGAGCCAAGGCCGCCTGGTAGCCTTGTTGCGCTTGTCCGTGGAGGCCTCCGTTTGTTATTCCCGGCCAACAGGCAGGCAGGACACCTGCTCCACCCTCCGGGAACAGCGCCATGGATGGCCACTTCCTCCGAATAATCGCATCCGCCTGTTTCTTGGCCCTGGGCACGGGTTCCGCGCTGGCCCAGCAACTGCTTCAGCAAGGATTCGAAGGCAAATCAACCCTTTGGGTCCCCGTGCGGCCCGAGCCAGCGCCACGAGACCTCGAGCACCGCATCTCCGATGAACTGGCCCATTCCGGCCAGCGCAGCGAGTTGGTCCGTTTCCAGGCCGAGGCCGGTATTCCCATCCAGTACACCTACGAAGTCGGCAAGGCGCCCGTCGTCAATGAGTTGACGGTGGGTGTCTGGATCAAATCGAATCGCCCGGGCACCCAACTGGTGGCCCGAGTCGTCCTTCCGCTTGAAAGGGACCCGCGCCAACTCGACCGTCCGCTCACCCTTCTGGTGCCCGGAGACACTTACCAGCTTGCCGGCCGGTGGCAGCAACTGCTTCTTCGCCAGCCACCGCGCAAGCTAAGGGAACAGTTGGCCCTGGTCCGGGATGAATTGAAACGGGATGTGAACCCGCAGGACGCCTTCGTCGACAGGGTTCTCCTCACCTTGGGCGGCGGCCCCGGACTCACCGAAGTCAACATCGACGACTTGGAAGTCGGTCCGCTGAGCGAATCCACTCCCGCGCCCCGGCCGACGGTAACCAACCCGGGCCTGCCGGCGGCCATGGCCCCCCGCGCGATTGCCGGCGATGTTCAGGTGCGTGGCAACAACCTCATGGCCGGTGGACAGCGCTTCTTCATGCGCGGAATCCGCCATAGTGGCGCGCCGCTCAAAACCTTGCGGGACGCGGGGTTCAACACGCTGTGGGTCGAAGCCGGTACGGCCGAGGGGGAGGTTGACGAGGCGGTGAGGCAGGGGTTCTGGCTGGTTCCGGAGCTCGGGCGAACCGAAGCCGGCCAAGGCACCGTTCCCGGCAGGCTTACTTCCATGGGTTCCACCGTGAGCCAGCGTGTCGCCAGGTTCATGGATCGCGAGACCACCCTGGCATGGTCGCTCGGAGACGGGCTCGACACGGAATCGTTTTCCGGAGTCAGTTCCCTGGCGCGCGGCGTTCGCACCTCGGACGCGAATCGGCCCATTGCCGTGGATGTCACCGACGGCTTCCAGAAATATGCCGGGGGCATCGACCAACCGATGCTGGGGGCCCATCGCTGGCCGCTTTACACCGGGCTTGAGTTGGCCCAATACCGGGACTGGTTGCTGTCGAGGCGCAACCTTGCGGGGCCGAACGCCTACACCTGGACATGGATCCAGACGCACCTTCCCCGTTGGCACACGGTTGCCGCGTACAGTCGCGAACCGGGCGAACCGTTCGCGGATCCCATCGGTCCCCAACCCGAACAGATAAGGCTCATGGCGCACATCGCGATCGGATCGGGCATGAAGGGGCTCGCGTTCTGGTCGGACAGGTTCCTATCCGACACGCATTCCGGCCGGGACAGGCTCTTGGGGTTGGCCCTGCTGAACATGGAACTCCAAATGCTCGAACCGCTTCTGGTGACAGCCGAGGAACCACGCTGGATCGAGACATCCCATCCCGATGTCCAGGCGGCGGTTCTGCGGTGCGACAAGTCGCTGCTCGTGCTGCCCGTGTGGATGGGACGCGGCACCCAGTTTGTTCCGGGACAATCCGCCATCCAGGCGCTTGACATCACGATTCCCCACGCCCCCATCGGAACAAGCGCTTGGGAGGTTTCCACGGGTGGAGTGAAATCGCTGCCATGGAACCGTATCGCGGGAGGAATGCAGGTTCGGCTGCGCGACTTCCACCTGACCTCGGCCATTGTGGTCAGCCCCGACCTTGGAGCGTCTGGGCCGATCGTCAGGCTGCAGGAAATGCAAAAGCGGAACGCCCGGGCCGCGGCCCAGTGGGCGCAGGAACTATCCACCGAAACGCTGCAGAAAGTGCGAAAGGCGGCCTCCGACCTCGAGCAGTGCGGCCACGGCGAGGTCGACACGGCGACACTGTTGGCGCGCGCCGAGGAAAACCTTGCCAAGTGCGCGACGCTGAGGGCCAACGGGGAGCACGACAACGCCCACGCCGAGGCCGAGCGGGCCCTGCGTCCACTGCGCCTTCTCATGCGCCTTCATTGGGAAAGGGCCCTCAGGGAACTCGACACCCCGCTGGCAACACCGTGGTCGGGCAGTTTTTTCACGCTCGCTCGGCACTGGCAACAGATGGATCACCTGAGGGGCCTGCGACTCGCGAAGAATGTCCTGCCCGGCGGGACATTCGAATTGCCCCCCGAGCAGGAGCAAAAGGGCTGGACGCTGCGCGAGGATGCCACGGCCGACCCCGTGCTCGCCACGGCGCGGCGGGTATCCTCGGCCAAGCCGCACGAGGGCAGCCAATGCCTGATGCTGAAGATCGAGCCCAAGGATGCCAAGAACCCGCCGGCGGCCCTTGAACGGGCGATGGTCGCCGTCCACACCCCCGACATCAACCTGCCCGCTGGCATGGCTGTCAGGTGCAGCGCTTGGGTCAACATCCCCAAAAAGATCACGGCGAGCGCCGATGGTGCGATTTTCTACGACAGCGCCGGCGGGGAACCCCTGGCCACCCGTTTGCAATCCACAAGCGGATGGAGGCAGGTCACCATCTACAGGACGGTTCCGCCGTCAGGGAAGATCCACCTGACGATGGCCCTGACTGGAACGGGAACCGCCTATTTCGACGATGTGAAAATCGAACCCCTTGTCGATGGCGCCAATGGCGCGCCCGATCCCGAGGCTCAACCCAACAACCCATAGGACTTGAGCGCTTCCCTAACCTTCTTTTCCCCCGCATCGTCAAGGGCGCACATCGGCAGCCTCAGGTCTCCGGTGTCGCGGCCAAGGATCTTCAGCGCCGTCT
Organism: Planctomycetota bacterium; assembly: GCA_016873225.1. GTDB lineage: Bacteria > Planctomycetota > Planctomycetia > Gemmatales > Gemmataceae > REEB421. The sequence goes on from VGXS01000002.1 coordinate 14,668, forward strand.
TCACAGGTATGGGATTGGTCGCGATTCCCAAGAGGTCGCGGGCCAGGCCGAAAAGCTTGTGGTGCCACCTTGTGGCGTCAGCGACCCTGCCCTCACGGAACGCGGTGACCAGCGCCTTCATGTCCGCCGGAACAAGGTTGCCGACCACCGACACGACTCCCGAACCGCCGACGGACATGAGCGGCACGGTCAGGCTGTCATCTCCGCTCAAAAGCGTCAGGTCGCTCAAGGCGATAACCTGGGACGCCTGGTCAAGCGAACCCGTGGCCTCCTTGATGGCGACGATGGCCGGATGCTCCCCGAGGCGCGCGATGGTTTCCGGCGTCATCGAGGAACCGGTTCTTCCGGGAATGTTGTAAAGGACGATCGGCAGGCCAACCTCGTCGGCCACCGCCTTGAAATGACGGAAATATCCTTCCTGCGTGGGCTTGTTGTAATATGGCCCCACCATCAGGGCGCCATCGGCCCCGACCTTCTTGGCAAACTTGGTCAGGCTGACCGCCTCCCGGGTGCAATTCGAGCCTGTGCCCGCCATCACCCGGATCCGGCCCGCCGCCCGCTCCACCACCGTGGCGATCACCTTCTCATGCTCATCATGGTCTAGTGTTGGGGATTCGCCGGTTGTTCCCACCGGCGCCAGGCAATCCGTGCCCTGCGAAACATGCCAGTCGACCGTCTTGGCCAGCGCGGCATAATCCACGGCCCCATCCCGGAACGGCGTGGTCAAGGCAACTGTCAGACCCGCGAACTGCTCACCCTTGGCGCGCTTCATCATCCTGCTCCTTGTTCCTTCCATGAACCGGCAATTTCCTGTTTTAGCACGCCGGGCAGAAAGCGCCCATGACCACAATTCCGGAAGATGGAAAAACAGGCAACCTTTCAAGCGACTAGGATAAAATAGAGGAGTTTGCCATGTCGAAGCCCTTGTTTGTCGGAGCCGTGTTCTTGGATGCCGTCGGCACCGTTCTCGACCCTTGTCCAACCGTTCGCCGGGCCTACTGGGAAGCCGGAAGGCGGCACGGACACGACGCCTCGGAACAGGAAATCGGACTGAGGTTCAACAGGGTCTTTCGCGAACAGGAATCCCAGGACAGGGCCAAGGGGCTTCGCACCGACGAACACCGCGAGGAACAGCGTTGGCGCGGCATCGTGTCAGCCACCCTACCGGGCCTACCAGATTCCGATGCCTGCTACAGGGAGTTGCACGACCATTTTGCCCAGGCCGATTCATGGCGACTGCTCCCGGGCGCGGTGGAATTGCTCGCCCTTCTTGATGAGTTGGGAATCGTCGGTGGAATCGCCAGCAACTTTGACTCAAGGCTCCATGGCATCATTCAAAACAGCCATTTCCGACGCCATGTCAGGCATACGGTGGTGAGTTCGGAAATAGGCTGGCGGAAGCCAGCTCCGGAATTCTTCCTCCACCTCTGTAAGATCACAGGATTGCCCGCTCAGAATATACTTATGGTAGGAGATGACCAGGAGAATGATGTGACCGGTCCGCGGAGAATCGGCATGCCATCAATCCTGGTTGCCCCCAGGAGTCCATCCGGGAATGCACCGGATTTGGCGGGATTGGCTGAAATGATCAGGCGTGAACAGATCGTGCCGCTTCGCCAGCTTCAATCATCCCGAGCCAATTGATTGGACTCGCAATCACTTGCCGTTGAGCCGCTGCCAAGCCAACCCGGGAACTTCCCAACGGTAAGAGACAATCCGCTTGCCATCAACCTCGGTGACATAGGCTGTCTTGCCTTCAGGCCCGCCAAAGCAGATATTGGTCGGGTTTTTCCCCAATACCTCGATTTCCTTGATGACTTCTCCCTTGGGGGACACGATCGCCACGGTTCCCTTTCCATGCCGGGTGACATGGAGGTTGCCAGCGGCATCGGCGCGCATGCCGTCAAACCCATGGTCGGGAAACTGCGTGAGCAGTTTCTTTTGGCCAAGCGTTTTGTCTGGAAGAATGGGAAAAGCCCAGAGGTTCCGCTGCACGGACTCGTTGACATAAAGGATTTTCCCGTCGGGAGACACCTCGATGCCATTGGTCGTTCCCATGTCTTCGGCGACCCGGCGCGTGCTGCCGTTGGCGTCAATCCGCCAAAGCTGGCCGGTTCCCTTGCCCCAGTTGGGATCACTGGCCCAGAGGGTTCCATCCTCCGAGATCGCCAGGTCGTTGGGCTGGTTCATTTGGGGGTTGTGGGCGAACACCTCGACATTCTTTGATGCCGGATCAATGCGAAGGATGTTGTGGCCTGTGTAGTCGGCGACGAACATCTTTCCTTGCTTGTTGAAGACGATGCCATTTCCAACCGACTTGGCCGGAAGCGTGACCCAAATCTCGCCCTTGCCGTCAGGCGTGACCCTGCCGATGGTGCCCTGTTTTCCATAATTCACGGCAAAAATGTCACCCGCCGGCCCGCACGCCGGCCCCTCGATTCCAGAAGTGAATTCACCCGGCTTGGTGAGGGGAACTGCCTTTTCGAGCGGTTTTTCCGCTTGAAACATGGTGAAAACAGCCATGGTTAGACTGGCGGCTGATCGTATGAGCATGGGTGCGATACCTCCGTGTCATTTCATGGATTGCGGTCGACTCAACGGCCAAGCAACAGGGCGCGGGAAAGCGAGGCGCTGGTAACATAGCTTAGTTTGCCGATCCGGCACATCTGATGAATGCGCACCACGAAGTCGGGGCAGGTGCTGACAAGGAAGTACGCGTCGGCCTGACCCACGGAGTATTCCGATTCAAGCCACGCCATCAGGTCTTCCGTGGCCCCCTGAACGGCCGCCTCAAGTGGACGATCGACACGGACCGCCACGATCCGGTCAGGCGTTTCAATGCGGATTCCCGGAGTTTTCCATCCCTTGATCAGGTTGAGCGACAACCTCACGCACGCCTGCGACTCGGCCGCTGTTCCGGAAAATTCGGTGTCGCCCTGGCTCGCGTGCGTGTCACCGAGGTAGAAGAGGGCGCCAGGATGGTACACAGGCAGGAAAATCCTGTTGCCGGGGCAGGCGAGGTCGATGTCGAGATTGCCACCCCAAAGCCCCTGCCCGTCGAGCGTGGTCAAAACCTCCCGTTCCGGGGCGACCCCCAAGGTTCCCACGAATGGTTTGGCGGGCCAGGCGAATCGATCGTTAAGCCGAACCGTTCCCTTACCCCTTGAACCATCGGGGCCGGGTTCATGCCGCAGGATACGCGTCGTATAACCGCCGGAAAGCCCCGGCCAACGGGTGCTGTTCCCCAACGGGCCCCTGCCCGGTCCGGCGGCGGTCCACGAGGTCGCCTCCAGTTCCATCGACAGGATGTCGACAACCAGCGTGTCGCCCGGTTCGGCGCCCTCGACAAACACCGGCCCGCCCACAGGATTGGCCAATGGCGGGTTCCTGTCAAATCCCGGACGCTTGGAGGGAATGGCCAAGTCCGCCTCGGTGCGGAAGTAGCCCGACCCCGCATCCCAGGTCTCGACTTCGAATTCCTCTCCCGCGGCGACACGCAACCGGGGTTCGTCCCGCCAGTCGAACGCGAACATCCGGGCTTGGTCCCGGGTGATTTTCTTCATGGCTTCCCCGTCATGCCAGCAACTTGTTGACAACCTTGCCGCCCACATCCGTCAGGCGGAAATCCCGCCCCTGAAACCGGTAAGTGAGCCGCAGGTGGTCCATTCCGAAGAGGTGGAGAATCGTGGCGTGCAGGTCGTTGACATGCACCGGATCCTCGAGGATGCTCCAGCCAATTTCATCCGTTTTTCCGAGCACTTGGCCGCCTTTGATTCCACCGCCCGCCATCCAGATGCTGAAGGCGAACGGATGGTGGTCCCTTCCGGTCACATTTGACGAACCACCCCTGTTTTCACCAAGCGGGGTCCTGCCGAATTCCGAGAGCCACAAAACCAAGGTGGAATCGAGCATTCCGCGTGCCTTGAGGTCATCAAGCAGGGCGGCGACCGGTTGGTCGGCCATCTGGCAGTTGTGCGTCAGTTCATTGTCGAGGTTACTGTGATGGTCCCATGAGGCATGGAACAGGTTGACAAACCTGACTCCCCTCTCGACAAGGCGCCTGGCCAGGAGGCAGTTCGTGGCGAAGGAACGGAACTGGCCCGGCCCCCCGCCCCGCGAAGCCTTGATCGCCGGCTCTTTCCTGTCGAGGCCGTAGCGCTCAATCGTACGCTTGTCCTCGCGGCTGAGGTCGATGAGTTCCGGCGCCGAGGCCTGCATCCGGAAGGCCAGCTCGTAGCTTTCCACGCGGCTGGCAATCTCCGGATCTCCCAAATGCTTGTATTGTCCGGCACCGAGGCTCGAGAGGGCGCGAATGGTGGCCTCCTGGATATCGGCGTCGACACCCGGGGGATTCGAAAGGTTCAAAACAGGATCACCCTGGTTCCTGAAAAGCACCCCCTGGTAGGTCGAGGGAAGGAACCCGCTGCCCCAGTTCGAGGTTCCGCCGCTTGTTCCCCTGCCACTTGAAAGCACCACATATCCAGGCAGGTCGCGGGATGGCGAACCCAGGCCATAGTTGAGCCAGGAGCCCATGCTGGGCCTGCCGAAAACGGGAGCGCCCGTGTTCATGAGCAGTTGACCGGGGTGGTGATTGAACGCCTCGGTGTGCATCGAGCGGACGAGGGCGATGTCATCCGCGTGGCGTGACAGGTAGGGAAGAAGGTCGCTCAACTCCATGCCGCAGCCGCCATGGCGCGCGAATGTCCTGGGGCTTCCCAGGACGCGCGCCCCTTCCTTCTGAATGAAGGCGAAGCGGACATTCTTGGTAAGAGATTCGGGCAATTTTTGCCCATGCAACTCGTTGAGCTTGGGCTTGGGATCGAAAAGGTCGATCTGGCTGGGCCCGCCTTCAAGATAGATGCAAATGCAGGCCTTGGCCTTCGGAGCGGCATGCGACGGCTTGGGCGACAACGGATTGGCAACGGGGGCGGCACCGGCCAATTGGTGCGCCAGCGCCATAAGGCCCGTGCCGCTGGCCGCGGAGGTGAGGAACCCCCGGCGAGCCAGACCGTGAACCGGATTCATAACGGGACCCTTCATCATCACCGCCCCCGTCATTCGCGAACAGGAACCGACTCAAGGTTGAGGAGAAGCCGGGCCACAACCGTCCACGCCCCGGCCTCGGCATCGTCTTTTCCGGCGAGCTTGGCCCGGGCCGTCGTCAGGAAAGCCGCGAGGGTGGCCTCCTCATCCAGGCTTGGCGGACGGCCCGTGGAACGCAGCATCCCTTGTCGCAGTCGGGAGGCATCGCTTCCTGATTCCGCCTTCAGGATTGCTCCCAATGAAACGGCGCACTCGAAGAAAACCGGGTCATTGAGCAGCGTGAGGGCCTGCAGCGGAGTCGTGGATCTCTCGCGGCGCATGACGCAGACATTCGCGTCGGGCGCGTCGAAGGTCATCAGCATCGGGTAGGGACTGGTTCGCTGGAACCAGGTGTAAAGCCCCCTGCGGTGGCGGTCCTCGCCCTTGCTTTCGACCCACTTCGCCGAGTTGGCATATGTCAGCTCGCTGATCCCCGCGGGCTGGGGTGGACGGACACTCGGCCCGCCGACCTTGCGCGAAAGGAGTCCGCTGGCCGCCAGGCAGACATCACGAACGGCCTCCGCCTCGAGTCGAAGCCTCGACTGCCGGCCGACAAGCCTGTTGTAAGGATCTTTTTCGCCAAGGTCGGCTCGCCAGGCCGAGGATTGCCGATAGGCGGCCGACACCATCAGGCGCTTGAGGAAGCGCTTGGTGTCCCAGCCGTCCAACCTGTAACTGTGGGCAAGCCAATCGAGCAACTCAGGGTGGCTGGGTGCCTCGCCCTGTGTGCCGAAATCCTCAAGCGTGGCCACGATCCCGCGGCCGAACAGCTTGCTCCAGAACCAGTTGACGATGACGCGGGAGGTCAAGGGATTCTCAGGCCCCGTGAGCCATCGAGCGAGGTCAAGCCGCGTGGGTTGGGCCCCGGTGTTCAGGGGAGGAAGTACGGCAGGGGTTCCGGCGGAAACAATGGTTCCCTTGCGCAGGAAATCGCCACGGATCATCACATGGGTCGGCCTCTCCGGGCCGCGTGCCAAGGTCGGCATCACTGGTGGTTTGGGCGCGCTTTTTTTCAGGGCCGCCAAGTCCTTCTCGGCAGCCGCCACGGCTTTCGCGTCACCGGAGGCCTTGAGTGTTTTAAGCCGGTCCTCGGTTTGCCCGACCTTCGCCGCGTGGGCATCCATGGCCTTTTGCCAGACAGCGTGTTCGGGTCCCTGCCCGACCGGCAAGTCGATCTCGGCGTCCGAATTGAAGAACGCGAACATTTCATAATATTCGCGCTGGGAAAACGGGTCATACTTATGGTCGTGGCATTGGGAACATCCAAGGGTCAGGCCCAGGAACACCCTGGCGGTCGTGTTGACACGGTCCACGACGGCTTCGACGCGAAACTGTTCCTGGTCGACGCCACCTTCCTTGTTCGTGAGGGTGTTGCGGTGAAAACCCGTGGCCTGGCGCTGGGAGGGCCCCGATCCCGGGATCATGTCCCCGGCCAACTGCTCCAACGCGAACCTGTCAAATGGCATGTTCGCATTGAAAGCCTCAATCACCCAGTCCCGGTAGCGGAAAGCATTCGGGCGAGCCGTGTCCTTTTCATATCCGTCACTGTCGGCGTATCGGGCCAAGTCAAGCCAATGGCGGGCCCAGCGTTCCCCGAAATGCGGAGAATCCATCGCGCGATCCACCATTCGCTCATAGGCGCCCTGGGCCTGGTCGCCCTCATACAGCCTGATTTCCTCAAGGGTGGGAGGCAAGCCGGTGAGATCGAGCCAAACCCTCCGCAGCAGGGTCGGGCGATCGGCTTCAGGCGAAGGCGACAAGCCTTCGGAGGCAAGCCGCTGCCTCAGGAACGCGTCGATTGCCGCCAGCGAAACCGCGTCACCGGGCACCTTGGGCCTCTTGACGGGTTGAAATGCCCAATGCGGCTTGGTCGGCTCGGCTTCCTGCCCCGATGCGACAAGCCGGGTGGAATCATTCCAGCGGGCGCCCTTGTCGATCCACGAGGCCAAGATGCCAGCCTCCTGTCCGGAGAGTGATTTGCGCGGCTTGGGAGGCATTGACAATTCAGAATCCGTGCCCGAAACGGCACGCATCAACCTGCTTTCGGATGATTTTCCGGGAACGATGGCCGGACCGGAGTTGCCACCCTTGGCAAGGCCCTCGGAGGTGTCGAGCCTTAAGCCGCCCTTGGCCTTGCCTTGGCGATGACAGGCGACACAGTTGGTCTGGAGGACCTTGGCGACGGCGCTATCCAAGGGAACGGCATCCGCCCCTGCCGCCAGCATCGCAAGAATCAGGGTCGTCATGCCATCCCCCGCGTCAGGATTCCCACAACTTTAACCGGGCTGATCCACATCCTCAACAACGGCTTTCCAAGACATTGATTTCGATGGCGCGCTCAAATTAAGGTGAACCAACCACGGAGGGCCGGGTGATGCTGCTTTTTGCCATGCTGGTTTGCCATCAGGCGCCCTCGATGGACCCTTCAGCCGACGACATCGTCGCCAAGGCGATCGCGGCCCACGGCGGCGCGGAAGCCCTTGGCAAGGCCAGGGCCGACAAGGTTCGTCTTCGGGGAACCATGACGCTCCTCGACAAGCCCGTTCCATTCGTGGGGGAAACCTCGGTCGTGCTTCCCGATAGGTTGAGGACCGTGGTGAAGGTGAATCCGGGCCCGCAGGAAACAGTGTTCACCCAACTGGTGTCACGAAACACGATCGGAATGTACATCAACGGCCAGTCCCAGAAAGTATCGGACGGCCTGGCGGCGACGCTGCGGGAGACCATGCTGATGAACCAGGCGATGCGCCTGGTCTCGCTTCGAAAGGGCAACGCCCTCAGCCCGACCCTGGTGGGAAGCGGTGCCGTGAACGGCAGGCCGGCGCGAATCTTGGGGGTTTCTCCACCGGGACTCCGGGAAATAAGGCTTTGGTTCGACAACGAAACAGGGTTGCTCGTCAAGACTGAGCATCAGGTGGGCGCCGAACCCAAGCTGGTGTTGCAGGAGGAGTACTTCGGGGACTTCCGTGAAATGGGCGCCTACCGGCGACCGGCGAAGGTCGTGACGATGCGAGGGGGCAAAAAGATCATGGAGGCTGAACTTGTCGAGGTCAGGTATCCTGACTTCATACCTGACAGCGAGTTTGTTGAACCCTAGGCGGGCGACTGGAGCGGTTTGTGGCGGGCGGCGATGGGTTGGTCAAGGATGAGGAATCTGGCTGGAGCTTGGCAAGGTGGCTGGAAACCCGCCACGCGCTCGGCCCGCGTCGGGCGCGTGAATTGATCGCCCGAAACAAGATCACCATCGACGAAACCGTGTGCGCCGACTCGGGCAGGAGGCTTATTCCCGGGCAAAAAATCGTGGTGTTGCCCGAAACGGCCGCGTCACCGCAGAGGCCGCCTCGACCCAAGGGGCCCGTGTCACCCAACCCCGAGGCCACCCGGGGAGCCCTCCGATTACTTCATCTCGACGACGACATCGTGGTGGTGGACAAACCGGCGAACATCACCACCCACCGCAACACGGCGGAACTCGCCGAAAGAAAGGAACGGGAGCTGAAGTACCTGCCGCCAACCTTGTTCGACCTGCTGAGGCGCCAGCTTTCCGACGGCCCGGGCAGCCCCATGCCGAGGCTTTGGCCGCTGCACCGTCTCGACAATGAAACAAGCGGCGTTGTGGTCTTCGCCCTCAATCCGGACGCCGCGACATTTCTGGCCAAGCAATTCAGGGAACACACAATCGGAAGGCGCTACTGGGGGCTCACCCGTGGCATCGCCCAACCCGGGCGTATCGCCACGCACCTCGTTCCCGAGCGGGGAGATGGCCGGCGTGGCTCAGGCGAGGAAGGGCCGGATTCCCGCCACGCGATAACCCATGTTCGCCTCGTGCAGGCTTTCGACGGGTTCAGTTGGGTGGAATGCCGGCTGGAAACCGGCCGCACGCACCAGATCCGCATCCACTTGGGAGAAGCGGGAACGCCCCTTTGCGGCGAGAAGGTGTACGACAGGCCGCTTCATGGAGCGCCGCTGCCGGATGCCAGCGGGGCGCCAAGGATCGCCCTTCACGCGCGTGACCTGGAACTCACCCATCCGCGGGATGGCAAGAGGCTTGCCTGGAAATCACCTTGGCCCCAGGACCTTTATCGCCTGTCGCGCTACCTCGCCAGGCAGGCTGACGCGAGCCTCATTGAGGAATCCTGAACCGGCGGCCCGGCGCGCCATCAAGCTTCCGCCGCACCCGGTTCCCGGGCGGAATCATCGAACTCTCCCTCCCACCGCGCCATCACGCATGTGGCCAGGCAGTTGCCCACCAGGTTCACGGTGGTGCGCGCCATGTCCATGATCTCGTCCACCCCGAGGATCACGGCCACCGCCTCCAAGGGCAAATCAAACGACGCCAATGTGCCCGACAGGATCACAAGCGAGGCCCGGGGCACCGCCGCCACGCCCTTGCTCGTGAGCATCAGGGTCAGCATCATCAAAACTTGCTGGCCCCAAGTGAGCGTAACGCCAGCCGCCTGGGCGGCGAAGATGCTCGCCACCGCCAAATACAGGGTTGTGCCATCCAGATTAAACGAATATCCCGTCGGCATCACGAACGCAACGATCCGCTTGGGAACCCCGATCGACTCCATCGCCGCCATCGCCTTGGGAAGGGCGGCTTCCGATGATGTGGTGGAAAAAGCGATCAGAGCCGGTTCCCTCGTCGCCCGCCAGAACTTGGCAAGGGGCACCCGGGCCAAAAGGGCGACGGGCAGGAGCACCACAAGCCCGAAAAACACCAGCGCCGCGTACAGGGTGAGGATCAGAAGGGCCAGGTTCCAAAGGACCTGCACGCCGCTGTGTCCCACGGTCACGGCGATGGCGGCGCCAATGCCGATGGGAGCGTAGGCCATCACGATTCCCGTGAGCCGGAACATGACTTGGGCCAGCCCGTCGAGAGCCGGAAGTATCACCTCGCGGGCCTGCGCGGGCGCCCCCGCCAACGCCATGGCAAACAAGATCGACCAGCAGACGATCTGCAACACCTCATTGCGGGCCATCGCATCAATGATGCTGGTCGGAACGATATGCTCCAGCACTTGTCCCCATGTCGCCTGCTTGCCGCTGCTGGCCTGCACGGTGGCCATGGCGGACGATTCCGGGGCCTCAAGCTTGATGCCTTCGCCGGGCCTCGTGAGGTTGACCGCAACCAATCCGATCAACAGTGCCAGGGTGGTCACTACCTCGAAGTAAATGATTGACTTGAGCGCCAAACGGCCCACCCGACGCATGTCGTCGCCGTGCCCGGCGATTCCGATGACAAGAGTGGCGAACACCAAAGGCGCGATCAGCGATTTGATCAGCTTGAGGAAAATGCCCGAGAACGGCTTGAGGGATTGCGATGCCTCGGGCATCAGCCAGCCCAGCACTCCCCCGGCGATCATCGCCAGGAGAATCCAGTGGGTCAGGCTCAGCCTTCCAGCAATCGCGCCCATCATCCGGGGTCTCCAGAGCCCGTGCCAGGTTTCAGCGTCGATCAAGCGAAAGGGGAGGCCTCATGGCCTCCCCTTTCAGGTCGAACAACCGGCCGCGACCGGGCTCACTTCTTCGAGGGATTCGTGTCGGAAGTCTCGAAGGTGGTTGATTGGCTTTGGTTGATGTCCACGGCGGTCTTTTGACCGCCGATGTCGATCGTGAGCGTGCCCTTGACTTCCATGTTCATGGAAGACTTGTCCGCGCGCCCCTTGCCATTGTCGAAGAGCACCGAACCGGAGGCCTTGGTGCTTTCCAGCTTGGCGTTTTCAATCTTGAAAGGGAGCGAGCCGGAAGCGCTGGTGCCGGGCTCATACTTCAGGGTTGCGGCGATGCCGATCTTGTCGAGGGCGCCTTCCTTGCCCTCGTAGGTGTACTTGTAGGCGCTGGCGTAGGAACCGATGGGCCCGAGCTTCAGGGTGGTGTTGAGGTCCCAGGTGTCGCCCTTGCCGACGGCCTTGGTGGGAATCACGCGGAAGGTCGGTTCCGACATGTCGATGAACGCCTTCTCGTCGAGGATATTGTTGAGAAGGGGTTGCATGGCGGGGTTGGCGTTAACCAGCTTGGCGACGAATTGATCCTTGTCGAGGATCTTGGTGATCTTGTTTTCCTTGGTGTCCAGCAGAACGGTGAATTCGGCGCCGACAAGGGCCTTGAAAAATTCAGCCAAGGGATTTCCAGAGGTTTGGGCTCCGGTGGAGTTGTATTCGATCTTGGTGCCACCAATGTCGATGGCCATGTCAACCGACTCGATCTTCTGCTTCAGGGTGACAACATCTCCATCCTGCTTGACGGTTGTCCATGAGAAGACGAAGGCCTGCTTTTGCTCCTGGTTCACCTTGTTGCCCATCACCGTGAGTTCCTGCTTGGTGGTGGTACTCATTTTCTGGAAGAAGGACTTGTCCTTCTCAAATTTCCATTTCAAGGTCACCTTGTCACCGGCTGCGGCGGGGGCGGCGTCCTTCTTCTCAGGGGTCTTCGTGGCATCCTTCTTGGCTTCCTGGCCGGTTACCGGCGCGAGGACCACGAACAACATGGAGAGCAGGCTGCTAAATGCCAGAAAACGCCGAATCATGTGATCCTCCCCCGAAGGGAATCGCCCGGTTGGAAAAAACATACAAATGACACAGTAACCGGGCCGTGGGCGGATACAAGGGGGAAAGACGGATCCCTCGGGGAAATCCTTCGCCACGGCTCGACGCTGGCGCGGCCCGCCAAACCACCGGCCCGCAACACCCGACGGAGTCCTGAACAATGGACCTGATCAGCACGCTTCCCGGCTCGGCTCTGGAAGGATTTTTTCCCAAGGGTTGGGATTTGGGAAAGATCGAAAAGCTCGCCGCGGTTTCGGGAAAGGACTTGGCATCATCCAAACCATGGTGGAACAAGGGCTTCAGTCTCATCCCATGTCCAAGCGTCGCGGATTTCGACACGCTGATGGGTCACGAGATCGCCATGGAGATCCGCAAGGCCCGTGAAGCCAGGCGGGAACTCGCGCTGATCCTCCCGGTTGGCCCGATGGGCATGTACCGGTGGACAGTTTACTTTTTGAAGGAATGGGATGTGCCGTGCGATCATGTGCACGGATTCAACATGGACGAATGGAGCGACCGCGAGGGCCGCACGCTTCCAGGAAACCATCCCGGCGCATTCCAGAACGCGATGCAAACGGCCTTTTACGGTCCCCTCGCCCATCTCACGGTGCCGCTTTCGCAGCGCCACTTCGCCACGACCGAGAAACTTCCGACCTATCCGGAACACATCGGTGAAATCAAAGCTAAGGGCGGGCGGTTGGTAACCGTATTCGGAATAGGACGCGTCTGCCACATCGCTTTCTGGGAACCACAGTTTGCCGGGGAATATTCCAACGAGAATGAATGGAAAGCCGCAACGCACCGCTTGGGTGCCAAACTGCATCCCCTGACCATCGAACAGAACGCCATCACTAGCTTCAAGTCGCGCACAACCCTGGTGCCGGCCTTTGCCAACACGATCGGGCCCGGGCTTTTCCTGCAAAGCGACGGAATCATCGGGGGGGCCGACGGAACGCTTGGCAGGGGAATGCAATGGCAGGGCCTGTCGCTCAGGATGACGCTTCTCCATGAGCCGACGCCCTGGATACCCTCATCATTCATGCCCACCATGCCGGGGAGGCTCTTTCACCTTGCCGAGCTTGCGGAGCCGCTCGATCCGGAATGCAACTGAAAATCAGCCTTTAAGGCTGGCCAGCGCCTCCAGGGCACGCTTCCTGCCCAGGGAGTGGTCGACAATTGGCAGGGGATACGATTGACCAAGGGAAACTCCCGCCATGGCCAGCACCCCTGGCGGCGCTTCCCAAGGGGTATGAATGTGAGGTGCCGGCATCTTGGCCAGTTCCGGAACCCATTCCCGTATGTATGCCCCATCGGGATCGAATTTCTCGCCCTGGCCGACAGGGTGGAAAATCCTGAAGTAAGGCGCGGCGTCGGCACCGCAACCGGCGGTCCATTGCCAGCCCAGGGTGTTGCTGGCCAGATCGGCGTCGACCAAGGTGTCGAAAAACCAGCGCGCCCCCTCCTGCCACGGCAAAAGCAGATGCTTGACCAAGAATGACCCCACCACCATTCTCACCCTGTTGTGCATCCAACCCGTGGCCCACAACTGCCGCATTCCCGCGTCGACGAACGGATATCCTGTGAGGCCGCGCTGCCAAGCCCTCAGTTGGGCGCGGTCTTTGCGCCAGGGGAAGCGGGCATAGGGAGCCTTGAGCGGTGAATCGGTCGTCGCTGGGAAATGGTAAAGGAGATGGTAGGCGAACTCACGCCAGGTGATTTCCTTGAAGAAAACCTCCACTCCCGCGGGAAGAGCCGCGCCGGGACGCAGCCGTTGGGCCGCGAGTACCGCATGCCATGTTTGCCTCGGGCTGATTTCACCATGAGCAAGCCATGGGGAAAGGCCTGAAGTGCCATCAACAGAGGGAATGTCGCGTCGGCCGGCATAATCAAGAACGGACGAGTCGGCGAATTCGGCAAGCCGCTTGGCCGCTCCGGCCTCGCCGGGAGTCCAGGCCTGCTCCATCCCTCCGTCCCATCGAATTTTGGGAAGAAGGGCCAAGTCGGCCACTTGCATTCCCGCCGGCCAAACACTCGGCGACACGAGTTTCTTGGGCGCACCCAGGGGAACGGAAGGCTGGAGGGACGAGTAGCAAGCCCGCCAGAAGGGGGTGTAAACCTGAAACGGTTTCCCCTGCTTGTTGGCGACCTCATGCGGTTCCAGAAGGAGGTTGGCCTTATGGCTGACGGCCTCCACACCTAGTGACCTGAGTTTCTCCTTGACTTCCGTGTCGCGCTTGATCGATTGCGGGTCATAAAGGCGATTCCAGGCAACGAACTTGGCACCCGTTTCCTTGATCAGGGATTTCAAGACCTCCAGGGCGGACCCGCGGCGAATCACCAGGCGGCTGCCGAGATCCGCGAGGGCCTCGGCCAGCGCGGACAACGAATGATGGGTCCACCAGCGGTGGGCCGCGCCATCGTGCCATGGACCATCAGGCTGATGGTCATCGATGTAGACCGGGATGACGATTCCCCGGGAGGCCGCGTCACACAACGCGGGGTTGTCCGCCAAACGGAGGTCTCGCCTGAACCAGCAGATCGTGACGGAATTCCCGGTCATGATTTTCCCCTTCCGGCGTTCAGCCACGGGTTTTCAGGCCGGCAAGGCCACCATCCACACCCAGACATTGGGCGGTGACCCAGGAGTTGGCGGGATCCAGAAACCATGCCAAGGCCCTTGCGATGTCTTCCGGTTCGCCAAGGCGGCCCAAGGGGTGCATCCCCAGGCTGGCCTTCACGGAAGCCTCGCTCGAGGTGAGTCGGGCCGACATGGGTGTTTTCACCAATCCAGGGGAAACGACATTCACGCGGATGTTCCGGGGGGCGTATGTTGCCGCCGCCGAGCGCGCCAGGCCGATGATTCCCGCCTTGGCCGCGGATATGGCCTCATGGTTTTGCAGGCCGATGCTCGCGGCCCCACTCGCCAGGAGAACGATGCTGCCCCCCGTGTCCATCATCGCCTTGGCGGCCTCCCGCACAACATGAAACGCCACGGTGAGGTTCTTGCCGATCGTCTCCGCCCATTCGGCGTCCGTGGTGAGGTGGGCGGGCTTGAGCAAGATGGAGCCGACACATGCCACCGCCCCGTCAATGCGCCCGCGCTTTTCCTTGACTTGCGAAAAGAGCGTTTGGACATCCGCGGAACTGGTCGCATCGCAGCGGATGAATTCGGCGCCGATCTCGGCGCCGAGCGTTTCGAGGGCGGAATGGTTCCTTGCCGCGAGTGTCACCAAGTCCCCGCGCGCCGCGAGAAGGCGGGCTGTCGCCGAACCGATCCCGCCCGTCGCCCCGATCACCACCTGCACCGCTGACATTGAGATGCTCCTTCCAACATTCATGGCCGCGGTCAATCACCGGCCATTTCAAGGCGCATCCTTCTGGCGCCCTCGCGTATCCCGCGGATCTCATCGGCGCCCTTTCCATCGAGGTTCTTCACCTGCATCAGCATCCGCGGATTCCCGGCGATCAGGTTCCTGTGCCTGTCGACAAAGTCCCAATAAAGGGTCGTGAAAGGGCATGCCTCGGGGCCCGTTGCGACCCCCGGGTCGAAGCGGCATTGCCGGCAGTGGTTGCCCATTCTCTCGATGTACTTTCCCGAGGCGGCATACGGCTTGGAGGCCATGATTCCCCCGTCGCCATACTGGGACATTCCCAGGGTGTTGGGAAGTTCAACCCATTCCACGGCATCGACATAAACGGCAAGGTACCACTCATGAACCCTCTTCGGGTTCACCCCGAACAACATGGCGAACAATCCGGTGACCATCAGCCGTTGGATGTGATGGGCGTAGCCGAGGCGTAGAGTTTGGCCGATCGCGTCCGCCATGCAGGCCATGTCGGTTTTGCCGCTCCAGTAAAAATCCGGCAATGGGAGTTCGGCGCCAAGCCGGTTCAATTCGAGGTAACCGGGCATGTGCATCCAGTAGATGCCCCGGACATATTCCCTCCAACCGACAATCTGGCGGACAAAGCCCTCCACGGAAGCCAATGGGGCGGCGCCACTCCGGTAGGCTTCTTCCGCCTTTAGGGCCACCTCCATGGGATTGAGCAGCTTGAGGTTCAAAGCCACCGAAAGCCGGGAATGATAAAGCCATGGCTGCCCTTGCCACATCGCGTCCTGATACTGGCCGAAAAGGGGCAAACGGTGGGCAATGAAATCCTCCAGAGCCTCCAGAGCCTGGGCCCGGGTCACCGGCCAATCAAACTGGCTGAGGTCGCCCGGATGCCCGGCGAACATCGACTCAACGGATTCGATCACTTTTCGGGTCAGGTGGTCGGGCGGAAACGATACTGGCGCCGGCAACAGCCCGGGCCCTCCCTTGCCAAATGAGCCCCGGTTGTCATGGTCGTAATTCCACTGGCCCCCGGCCGGCTGCGCCCCGTCCATCAGGATGCCAAGCTTGGCACGCAGGGGCCGGTAAAAATGCTCGAGCCGAAGGGCTTTCCTGCCCTTGGCGAACGCCTTGAAATCCTCCTTGCTCGTGAGGAAATGGCGGTCAGGATCGATGCGGAGGGAGGCGCCTTTCCGGTGGGCGGCTTCCCGGATGTCCATCTCGACGGCATGCTCCCCCGGCTCGCAAACGACAACCTCGGCGGGACGGTGGCGGTCGATGGCCTCGGAAAGCGCGGTTCCAAGGGTCGCGGTACCGGCGGCCTGCCCAATCTCAAGGTAATCCACCCGGAATTTGTCCTTGAGCAGGGAGTCGCGAAAGTGCCGCATGGCCGACAGGAACAGGGTTGTTCTTGCCTTGTGGGACTTCACCTTGGTCGATTCATGCGCAACTTCCGCCATGAAGACCATGTCCAGTTCCGGATCGTGACCCTCGAAAACGGCGGAATCGCGGTTGAGTTGGTCGCCCAGCACGAACACCAATCGCCTGACAGACTTCGCGGATTTCCTGCTCAAGGCGCCACCCATTGGGATTCCCCGATCGACAAACATTACTCATAGCCCGGTAAGCTAAATGAATGGCCATCGCGGGAAAATTAACCCCGTTGCTCGCCTGAGGGAGGCTCATTCGCATGCGCCAGCATGGTTTCACCAGGGTGGGAGTGGCCTGCCCGCGTCTTTATCTAGGTGATCCTTTGGCGAACGCCCGGGAGACCATTTCCCTCCTGCGCCAAGCCGCGCGCGAGAGGGCGTCGGTGGTCGTGTTTCCCGAATTGGGGATCACCGGCTATTCCTGCGGCGACCTCTTCCGGCAGCAGACCCTTCTGGATCGTTCGGAAAAAGCGTTGGCGGACGTGGTCAGGGCGACCGAGGACGAGTTTGACGGGCTTGCCGTCGTGGGCCTTCCCGTGGCCGCCGGCAACCGGCTTTACAATGTGGCCGCGGCGTTATCCGGGGGCAGGATCCTCGGCCTGGTTCCCAAGATTCACATCCCCAATTACGGTGAGTTTTACGAGGCCCGTCATTTCGCCAGCGGCGGGTTGAACGCCCCCCTCACGGTCAACCTGGCCGGACAATCAGCCACCTTGTCGCCTTCGCTCATTTTCCCCTGCGCGACGATGCCTGGCCTCTTGGTGGGGATCGAGGTTTGCGAGGACTTGTGGGTGCCCGAACCGCCCAGCGGCAGGTTGGCCATGGCGGGCGCGACTCTGCTGTTGAACCTCTCCGCCAGCAACGAGGTGTTGGGAAAAGCCGCCTACCGCAGGTTGCTTGTGGCCCAGCAATCGGCCCGGTGCGTCGCGGCCTATGCCTACTCCTCGGCGGGCTTCGGGGAATCAACCGCCGATCTCGTCTTTGGCGGCCATGGAATCATCGCTGAAAACGGTTCAATCCTTGCGGAGACTGACCGGTTCCAAAGGAAGGCAACGCTCGGTTTCATGGAAATCGACCTCCAGCAAATCGCCCACGAAAGGCGGAGGCAAGGAACTTTCGCCTCATCGCCCGATAACACCACTCCGCCCCTTGCAGTTCCTTGGAGCGAGGGAAAATCGTTGGTGGCAAAAGAAGGCACCCTGGTGCAGCGCCCGGTGGAAGCGCATCCGTTCGTGCCCTCCAACAAGACCGACCTGCGGGAACGATGCCGGGAAATTTTCAGCATCCAGACCACGGCTTTGGCCCGCCGGATCGACTCGGCAAAACCGCGCGCCCTGGCGATAGGTGTTTCCGGCGGCCTCGATTCCACCCTGGCCTTGCTGGTCGCGTGCAAAACCCTCGACATGCTGGGAATGGAACGCTCGGCAATCAGCGCCATCACGATGCCGGGATTCGGAACCACGGGAAGGACACTCAACAACGCGCTGGCGCTCATGGGGCTTCTTGGAGTCAGCTCAAAAACCGTCGATATCAGGCTCATGGCGCTTGGGGAGTGGCGGGCGCTGGGACACAAGCCCTTCGGCATCGACACCACGGGCCTCGACCTGGCCTCGTTCCAGTCGAGGCTCGACTCGCTCGCCTCAGGGGAGCGGAACGATCTTGTCTTCGAGAATGTCCAGGCCAGGCTGCGGACCTCGATCCTCATGAACACCGGATTCACGCTGGGAACCGGCGACCTTTCCGAAGCGGCGCTGGGTTGGTGCACCTACAACGGCGATCACATGAGCATGTACAATGTGAATTCCGGAGTGCCTAAAACCCTTGTCCGTTTCCTGGTTGGCTGGGCGGCCGAAAACGAGTTCGACGGCGAGGCCAGGCGATGCCTTGCGGATATTGTCGCCACGCCCATTTCGCCCGAGTTGCTGCCGGCGCGCCCCGATGAAAAAACCGCACAGTCAACTGAGGCAAGCGTCGGCCCGTACGAACTCCACGACTTCTTCCTGTATCACTTCATTCGGCATGGGGCATCGCCTGGGAAGGTTCTTTACCTGGCGCGAAAAGCATCCTTCGACACGCCTCGCTCAACCGCCGAAATCGGACACTGGCTCGACCAATTCATCAAGCGGTTCTTCGCGCAGCAGTTCAAGCGGGAATGCGTGCCCAATGGCCCCAAGGTCGGAAGCGTCAGCCTGTCGCCGCGAGGCGACTGGCGCATGCCCCCCGACGCTTCCCCGGGCGCATGGACCGACCGGAATCCAACGGATTGAGCCTGATGCCGGAGGGCATTCCTTCGCCCACCGGCTTAAGCCGACAACTCGCCCCGGGCGGTGATGGTTCCCTTGCCAGCAAGGTGGACCCTTTCGCCCCTCACCTCCACTCCGACCGTTCCGGGACGGCGGGAAACCTGCCGGCCGACGAGGCGGTTCCGGCCAAGGCGCCCGGCCCAGAAAGGCCCCAGGAGGCAATGCGCCGACCCTGTCACCGGGTCTTCCGGAATCCCGGCCGCGGGCGCGAAAAATCGGGAAACAAAATCTACTCCCGGCGTATCCGAAATCGCCGTGACAATCACTCCGCGGCACGGCCATGACGCTATCTGCTCCATCCTTGGAGCCAGCCTTCGAACCTCCCCGGCATCGGCCAGTTCAACAAGCATGTCCATGGCGGAACCAAAAACACCGACGGGCTTGGCTCCAAGAGTCTCGGCAATCTCTTGGGAACATGGCGCCTCCCGGTACGCAAGCGCGGGAAAATCCATGACAAGGCTGCCAGTGTCTCCGCCAACCACCAAGGGGCCCGATCTCGTCAAAAACTCAACGCGCTCACGGGCCAGCTTTGAGTCGAACAAGGCCAATCCCGCGGCAAGGGTGGCATGGCCGCACAAATCGACTTCGCAAGCGGGTGTGAACCATCGGAGTTTCCATTGCCCCGAATCACCCCGCGATTCGATGAACGCCGTTTCAGAAAGGTTGAATTCACCGGCAACAGCCTGAAGATATGCGTCGTCCCTGGCACTTCGCAGCAGCACGACGGCCGCGGGATTGCCCTGGAACGGCCCATCGGCGAAAGCATCGACAATCCAAAACCGCTCTGCCATTTTCCCGACTCCGATTCCATCCCCAATTGGAGACAGCCCTTAGGTTAACCCTAAATCCTGCCGGCATTTCCGGCAATTCCAGCAAGCCCTTCGCCAGCGACACAAACGGACTTAAGAAAAAATCCGGAACGAAAATTTGCATGGACGAAAAATAAAACCTAGTTTTGCCGTGCTTACAGGTTCTGGCGTGTTTAACCTGTGCGCAGCGGCAAGATTTTTCCTTGACGCACATCATTTCTTCAAAACGCCAAGGCACCGGGGATACACAACATGGCCACCTCCCAAATGGCTTCCCGTCGCAAGGCGAACCTCCGCCTCGAGGCTCTTGAAACCCGCCTCACCCCAGCCAGCGTCCAGGATTATTCGAGGGTCCTGACCGATCCCTCCTCCTATGCCTCCAACCGGATCCTTGTCACCCTGACTCCTGAAACCCAACCGAACTACCGGATGGGAGCCTATGGTGCCGGAATCCAACTCACGCGAGGCTTCAGCCTGGTTCCCGGCCTGTACGAGGCAAGGCTGACCGGAACCACCGTCCCAAGGGCCTTGCAGTCCTTGTCGGCCAACAACCTGGTCGCCACCGCCAGTCCCAACATCAAGATCGAGATCGCGCGCACACCCAACGATCCCTCATTTTCCCGACTTTACGGAATGAACAACACCGGACAGACAGGCGGCCGCGCCGACGCCGACATTGACGCCGCCGAGGCCTGGGATCGCGCCACGGGAACGGGCGGAACGGTGGTCGCGGTCATCGACACCGGCATCGACTACCGCCACCCCGACCTTGCCGCCAACATGTGGACAAACTCGAGGGAGATTGCAGGCAACGGCCGTGATGACGACGGCAACGGCTATGTCGACGACATTTATGGCTACAACTTTGTCGCCAACAACGGGAATCCGCTTGACGACAATGGCCACGGCACGCATGTCTCGGGAACAATCGCCGGAGTGGGGGACAACGGTATCGGCGTGGCCGGCGTGAACTGGCGCGGCAAGCTGATGGCCCTCAAGTTCCTCGACAGCACGGGAAGCGGCTATGTTTCCGACGCCGTGGCGGCCCTTGACTACGCCGTGCGGATGGGCGCGAAAATCTCGAACAACAGTTGGGGAGGAGGCGGGGCCGACCCAATGCTGTCGCGCGCCATCTCAAACGCCAGGGCCGCCGGCCATATTTTCGTCGCCGCCGCCGGAAACGAATCGGCGAACAACGATGTCACGGCCTCCTACCCGGCCAACTACAACTACGATAATGTCGTGTCCGTCGCGGCGGTCGACCACAACGACAACCTCGCCTACTTCTCCAATTACGGAGCCACCAGCGTCGATATCGCCGCACCCGGCGTCGGCATCTACAGCACCCTGGCCAACAATTCCTATGGAACCTACAGCGGCACATCCATGGCCACCCCCCATGTGGCCGGCGCCCTGAGCCTGCTGTGGGACAGCGAACCATCCCTGACCTATCGCCAGGTGATCGACCGCCTCTACGCGGGCGCCGACCGGCTCACAAGCCTTTCCAACCGCGTCGCGGGATCGCGAAGGCTCAATGTCAACAACATGATTTCCCAGCCGACAACGCCGCCTCCGACCACCGTGGATGCGCCCCCGGTCGTGACCGCCGTCGCATTCCTGGCGGCCAATGGCGCACTCAATGGCGCCGATGTCAAGTTCTCCGAAGCGATCAACCCCGCCACGATTTCCGCCGCGGACTTCTCGCTGACAGGGCCCAACGGAACCGTGGACATCACATCGGTGGTTGCCGTATCAAGCGGCGGCGGTCGGGTGTTCCGGGTCTCATTCTCGGCATCCGGTTCAGGAGCCTACGCCCTGGCGATCGGGCCTGACATTTCAGACTTGACGGGCAACCGGATGGATCAAAACGGGAACGGCACGCCCGGGGAAGCCACCGATGCCTTCGTGGCACGCGCCACGCTTTCCGGAGGCCTGTCGTTTGTAAACACCACGCCGGCGCCCATCCGTGACTACAGGAACACCATCTCCACCATCAATGTGGGGGCCGGGTTCAATGTCGCCGACCTCAATGTCTCCGTGAACCTCGACCATACCTATGTCGGCGACCTGCAAATCACGCTGCGGTCACCCTCCGGACGGGTGGTTACCTTGTTCAGCCGGCGGGGCCGGGATGGACAAAACCTTTCCAACACCATGTTCGACGATGAAGCATTGACGGGAATATCAAGTGGAGTGGCTCCATTCACGGGTGCCTTCCGTCCGGAAACTCCCCTTTCGGCATTTGATGGATCAAACGCCCGGGGCAATTGGACACTCACGGTCAGCGACAGGGCATGGTACGACACTGGAACCCTGAATTCCTGGAAACTGGATTTCACGGCCATGACATCAGCGGCATCATCGAGGGCGACACCGCGGTCGGCCCTTCGCTCGATGGCAACTTCCGACTTGGCGCTGGCCACCTTCGCGGCCAATCGAGGGGCTGAAGCCGGAAGCATTGGCTCAGCTTCAATGACCGGTTCGACGATCGCCGCGAAAGTTTCCGTTGAGGTCGCGCCCAACGCGGTTGCGGCCACCCCCGTTTCCGGGTCGACGGCCAGAACCGGATCGCCTAAGCGCCCCGGCCGTTCACAAGGATGGTTTGACCAGGCCTTGTGGGCCCGAATCTGAAAATCAGATGGCCTTCGGCGGAACGGGCTTCGATGGCTGGGGCATCGGCTTGGCCGATTCCACCGGCTTGGCCGGCGCGCTCTTGGGCGCGACATTTCCGCCACCGCAATCACCACAGGGCGCGGGAGCGCAAGGGTTCATGAAGCGCGCGTCGGGGCAGTTGGAGGAAAAAGCGTTGTATTGGCGATGAAACTTCGGGTGGTACGGGCATGGGATCAGGCCGAAGGTTCCACCGGCATGCACGGGTGCCACCAGCAAGGCCATCGCGAATCCAATCAGGATCTTCTTCATGTCAGGTTTTCCTGCGGGGTTACCGGTCCGCCTCGGGCACGCGATTTCAAGAAAGGATTTCACCCGAAGGGTCGTTGGGAAAACCTAACCTCCGCGATTGCGAACTGAAGAAAATCCGGATTCTTGGGCAAAAAATCGTTGCCCAAGCGCCCGCGCAATCGGCGCCACCCGCGCGACTCAAACCGATTTCAGGCCGGTTCCGCGTCAAGGTCGGCCGGAGCGAACCGCCCCTGCCGCCATGCCTCGACGGCCACCGCGGCCATGGCCGCGTTGTCCGTGCACAGGTTCAATGGCGGAATAATCACCTCGAACCCTTCCCGAACCAGTTCCGACACCCTGCTCCTGAACAAACCGTTGGCCACGACCCCGCCGCCAACAGCCAGCCTGGAGCACCCAGTGGCCTCCAAGGCGCGTCGGCACTTGGCAACCAGCACATCACCAATGGCGGCCTGCAACTCGGCCGCGAGGTTGGCCTTCGCCTGAAACAGTTGTTCAGAGCATGAAATTCCATCCTCGACCTTCCGCCAGGCCACGGCCACGGCCGTTTTAAGGCCCGAGAAGCTGAAATCAAGCCCTTCATGAATCATCGGCCGGGGAAGGTGGAACACGCCGGGCCTGCCCTTCAACGCGGCCTTCTCAATCGCCGGGCCGCCCGGAAAGCCCAGCTCCAAAAGGGCCGCGGCCTTGTCAAACGCCTCTCCCGCGGCGTCGTCACGGGTGGTTCCGATCCGGAGCAGTTCCAAGGGCCCCTTCGCGTGAAACAAGACCGTGTGTCCCCCGCTGGCGACGAGCGCGACGCAAGGATAAATGTCTTTTCCAGACGCCATGCGGGAGGCATAGACATGGCCTTCCAGATGGCTCACCCCCAACAGGGGAACCCCGAGCGCAACCGAGAGCATCTTGGCCACAGATACCCCGATCACCAGGGCGCCCACGAGGCCGGGCCTGTGGTGAACGGCGATCGCGCCGATGTCAGCCAATCGGACGCCAGCCGACTTGAGGGCCTCGTCGATGACCGGAATCATTCGGGAAAGGTGGGCCCTTGCCGCCAGTTCTGGCACGACTCCGCCAAAGCGCGCGTGCACCGAATGCTGGCTGTGAACCACGCTCGAAAACACGCGCCCGTCATCCGTGAACACGGCGGCGGCGGTCTCGTCGCAGGAAGTCTCGATTCCCAAGAAGCGGGTTTCACGCGCCACGGGGCGCCTCGACGCGCAACGCCGGTTCGCGCCAGCGCGCCGATTGGCGGAAGAAGGCGAGTGGATTGTCGAGAACGATCTTCCGGATCACCGTCTCGGGATGGCCGCGGCGACGCATTTCCAGGATGAACTCAGGCACCGCCAAGGGGTCGGATTTGCCCCAGTCGCCGGCCGAGTTCACCATGATCCTTTCGGTTCCATGACGCTCAATGATGTCAACGGCCCGCTGGGGCGTGCATTTTGTGGTTGGATACAAGGTCATGCCGCACCAGAAGCCGCCATCAAGCGCCGCGGCAACCGTGTGTTCCTCCACATGGTCGACGCACACCCGCGCTGGATTCACCCTCCGGTCGCTCTTGAGCATGTCGAGGATCATCCGTGTGCCCTTCAACTTGTCCTCAAGGTGGGGCGTGTGGATGAGGATGAGTTCGTTCGTCCTCATCGCCAGGTCGACATGTTCCTGAAAAACGATGGCTTCATTGCGGGTGTTCTTGTTCAGGCCGATCTCGCCGATTCCAAGGACGCCCGGCTTTTGCAGGAACTCCGGGATCATCGCGATCACATCGCGGGAAAGGCTCACATTCTCCGCTTCCTTGGCATTGATGCACAACCACGAATAGTGCTGGATTCCAAACTGCGCGGCCCGCCTGGGTTCCACTTCGACCAAGTGTCGGAAATAGTCGCGGAATCCATCGGCTGAACCCCGGTCGAATCCGGCCCAGAACGCCGGTTCCGAGATCGCCACGCATCCGCACCTGGCCATGCGGTGGTAGTCGTCGGTGGTCCGGCTGATCATGTGAATGTGCGGGTCGATGTAATCCATGGCGGGGAATCCGGTTTTTGGCTTGGCCTTATGCTTGTTTTACCCGCATTTCGCCGAACGAAAAAGCCGCGGGGACGGCCCGCGGCGGAAGGCGATTGCAAGGGGTCCGGTACGCTCAGCCCGGTTTCTTGCGATCCTTGCGGCGCTTCCTGTCGAGCTGGGCGGCCCGTTTGAGCATCTTGGGAGTGGGGTGGTTGAAGGCCTTGCGGCGCCGTTTGGCCGCGGTTCTGAGTTTTCGTGCGCGCATGACAATCTCCTTGTGATTACGGATATTACAGCAAAACGCCATGAAACTAAAGGCCTCGGGAGCAAAAAAGCTCACGATCGCCTCAAGCAAGCCCCAATTCCCTCTTGGTGGAGCGGTACCAATTCGAAAACAGTCCCTTGCTCACAGGAAATCCGTTGTCATCAATCAAGGTGCAAACCATCCGTTTGACCGCGATGGGGCCTTTAACGGTTTGCAGCAATCCGCGGCCCAGTTCCGCCGCCTCCGCAAATGATTTCGGGTTCACGCCGCCATCCCTTTCCACGGCGCGCTTGAGAACCTGACAAAGGGATTCGGTGACGGCGCTCTCGAGGATGTATCCGGATGATTCACAAATGGCGGCCAGCGACATACGGGCGCTTTCCAAGGTCATTCCCATTCCAATGGCGATTTGCAGGATGTCGCGTTCCTCTCGACGGTCGATGAATTTGTCGTCATAGGCCCGAAGCTTCACCTGCTCGCGGAATTCCGAGGAGACATCCTCCCGGTTCATGGAACAAGCCCCCTTCGGTGAACTTGCGACTCCAAAAAAAATCCCGCCGGGCAATCCCGGCGGGCGGAAAATCAATCTCGCCCCGCGAGGCGGTCACTCACTTGGCGGGAAGAATTTTCTTGAGATCGGCAACGATCTTCTCGATATCGGCAGTCTTCAGTTCACCCTTCTTGAAGGCGAAATTCGACTCGACCTTGCGCTTGTTGTAAAGCACCACGGTCACATCAGCTTCCTTGGGAATCGTGTATCCCTTGGGGCCGGCCGGATTATCGATGGAAAGGACAAGCTTCTTGAGGTCGGCAGCCTTGGCCATTTCCTTCAGTTTCTTCTCGAGGGATTCGTCGTCGTTGAGGAACACGACAAAACTTCCCATCTTGCAGTCGGAATTCTTTTGGGTGGCTTCGTCAATCTTCTTGACCAAACTGGCCAAGTCGTCGGAGACTTCGCGGGCGAAGATCATCGCGACGGGGTTGCCGCCGTTGCTTCAGACAAGGCATCCCTTGTTGCCGGCATTGGGACCGGTGACATGGGTCGGATAGAAGGCGCCCGGGCTTTTACCCACTTGGGGGCCGGATGTAAGCCCCTCGGCCATGGCCATGGAAACCATCAAGGTTCCAGCCAGTGCCAAGGCGCCGAGATGGTTCGGCGAACGCATGGTGTCAATACTCCTCAAATGCGGGCGACCGCCGCCCGACTATCTGGAAACATAACCCGTCCCAAGCGACAAGGAAAGACCCAAAATCCCGTGATTCTTATTTTCCTCATGGATGCGAGTTGGCCGATTCCAAGCCCAGATATTGCGGTACCTTTTGCCTCAACAGCGCCAACTGTTCCATGGTGTCACCCAGACAGGCGAGCAAGCCAAGATCCTCCTTCTTGATTTCCGAATTGCGTTCCAGCCACGCCCTTGCCCTAAGCAGTTTGTACAGTTTCACCACTTTTCGGTCGCTGATGAACACACGATGCTCCCTGGCCAATGTTTCCAACAAATTGAGGAACACCAGCTGAACCTCCCTCGGCATGAAACGGTCCCGGTCGGATTTCTCGACATCGTCAAGCGGGTCCATGTCGACCCGTCCCATCTGCTCCGTCAAAAAGGTGTGGGCGGTCTCAAAATCTTCCAGTGTCGCCAATCCCGTTTGCCATGGTCGCAGGCGCGCTTGACGCCACGCCTCATTTTTCAGCCCTGAGTCAATGAGCCGCGAAAAACCGTCGACGCCTCCCCTCCAGACCTCCCTGCTTTCCACCTTGATGCAAAATCTGTCCCGCAATGCCGCCATCCGGTGGTTGTCGGGAATCTCGTTGGTCGCGGCGAAGAGCATCCGCAAGGCGGCGCGCTCCGGCTTGCCATCGTCGTAATACTTGCGCTCGTTGAGGATCGTCAAAAGAACATTGAGGATCGCCGATGATGAATTGAATATCTCGTCCAGGAACGCCACCTTGGCCATCGGAAGCTTCCCGGACACCCGCCGGGAGAACCTTCCATCCTTGAGTGCCGACAGGTCGAGCGCGCCGAGGATTTCCGAGGGTTCGCTGAACTCGGTGAGCATGTACTCGAAATAATCCTCCCCGCCGAGGCCCATCGCCTCGGTGAACTTGAGGATGATCTCGCTCTTGCCCGTGCCCGGCTTGCCGACGATGAGCATCGGCTCCTGGGCCACCGCGGCGATGGTCATGAGGTCGATGATCCCGTTCTTGCCGACAAAATAGCGGTAGAGGCTTTCGCGAAGGGAAAGGATTCGCCCCCGGGCCGCCTCGGGATCCTTGGTTGCGCTCACGGCGTCTCTCCCGACTTCTTCGCTTCCGCAAACTCGCTGAAAACCCGAGCGCGCAGCGATGATTCCATTTCGTCCATGATCCAGCAGTCTCTCCCCGCCACGCCTCCGCCAAGCGGCAACGAGGCGAGGCTCTCGATGCCGCGGAGGCCGCCATCCACGCAACCGGGGAAAAGCGTTCCCAGCGGGGTGACTGGTTCGGACATGAGTGAGCGGAGAAGCGCCCGTATCGGATCAGCGAGCATCGCACCTGTTTCGCGATCCACCATGGTCCTGAGGTTGATGAGCGAATCGAGCAGCCCGACGGTGCCGTCCCGTGAGGGAAGGTCGGAAGGCGGGCGGCTGAAATCCGGATCCTTGATGCGATCCCAGAATCCATCCGACCGCCGCCTACCCGAGGCGATCGCGACCGCCTCAAGATGGGCCTCCACGGCCAATCCCGACCGGGATGAATCGGCGCCCTTGCGAATGGCCTCGGAAATCTCCCCGAGGTCGGCGGCCCGGCCGCAAGCCAGCATGCGCCGCGCCACCTTGCCGAGGAAGGCAATCACCCAAACCTGGCGGCCTCCCGCCATCTGGCGGCTAATTTCCTCGACGATCCTGCCGAGCAACCCGCCCAGCGGAATGTTCCAGTGGCATGAGAGCCTCGTCGCCGCGGCCAGGAGCAGCCAGCGTTCGTATTGGATCTCGTCCGACTTGTTTCCCGCGAAACGATTGTCCCCAAGCAACGCCAGGGCGGCACCGGCCCTCCCCTCGTCAAGGATGACGGCCCGCTCCAACGCCGCCAGGGCCACCGCCGACCATTGGTGCGCCGGCAGGCGACCTTCCGAGAGGGTTGCGAGGCATTCATCAAACGCCTGTGTCAGTTGCGACTGATCGGGCGCCGCGCGCAACCGCGCGAGGCAATCGGGGCCGGCGCGGGTGAATGGCTCGAACGGGCTGACGCGCTGCTCGGGTTCCAAGAACCGCGATATTTCAAGAAACTTCCGGTAGATGTAGCGAATTTCACCCGCTTCGCGGCCTTGGCCCGACGGCTCGAGATCGGGCGGCAACGGCCCGGAAAGGCCGCCGCTACGGGCTTGTTCAAGCCGGTAACGATAAGCCGCGAGCAAATGCGATACGGTGCGGGAAAGGGCCGATGCCTTGGAATGGTTTCTTCCAGTGTCGCGCTCCACGGCCCGGTCCATGACCGCCGTTGAGGAAAGGTCGCCCAATAGCGCCAATCCGATCGACTGGGCGGCTTGGCCCAGCACAAGCAGGGCATGGCAGGCGTCCGCTCCCCGGCCGGACCGGGGAAACGATGCCTCGCATTCCGCCAGCAACCCCGAGACCATGGAACCTACCATGCTTAGCTGGTCCTCATGCCCGGCGATTCCCGACCGTCCCACCTTGTCGGTTAACATCCTTGGCATGTCGCCATGAAGCCTGAGGTCTTCTCCCAAGCGCCTGACCAGCCGGTCGCGAACCTCGGCGAGCAGCAGGGTGTCGCCACCGCAAGCCATCGATGCCCCGTTCGCAGCCCACCACAGGTGCGTGAAGGGCCATCTTTCCGTGCGGGCCGCCTGCCTCAGAAAGTCAGCGACTCGCCCGGTGATCGCGGGAGTCTTGGCCCCGCGGGCCCACACCGCCCAATGCCTGCCCGGTTCGCCCGAAGGCGCATAGGCATCGAGCCCTAGAGCGGACATGTTGCCTATGGATGACATTTCGGCTGAGAAAAGTCGCTCCAAGTCCTGCCGCTTGTCTTCATGCCAAACCAGGATCGCCAACAATCGCGCGGCTTCATGATGGTTGCCCGTTTCCGTCTCAATGTCCGCGAGCCGGGACATCAACGACAGTCGCTCCCCGCAGAAAAGGCCGCCCTCGATTTCCCAAAACCGCGCGACGAGAGCCTCCCTCCTGATCTCAGCCTCCCGCGGTCCTTGGCCGGTCGCTTCAACCACGCTGTCCGGGTTCAAGGCGACGCCCGCGGCCACCGGGATGTCAGGTGCCGCTTCCCGGGTGGCGGACGGCGCCACGCTTTTCCTCGAACGGGACCTGGCAGGCTTCGGGGTAGGCGGCGGTTCAACGATGGATTCATCCCGCAAGGTGGGTGGAATTGGCGGCGACTGCGCGGCCAAGGCCTCGTTGACAAGCGCGTCAAAACGGAACGAATGCTGGTCCTTCCAGGCATTAACCACCGTGGCGTCACTTTCCAGCGAGTAGCGGACCCAATGGTCCAGAAGCCGGAAATCGCCCTGTTCATCAGGCAACACGAGCACCCGGAAACCGCCTCCGCTGTTGGGCAGCAGAACGTTGGCCGTTCCCATGGTTGATCCAAGGGCCTGGCGGAGCATCAACGGCGACAGGCTTGGTTCGATCCTTCTGTCGCAAGGCAGGTATACCCCGTCGATGCCCCCCAACTCCGATAATTCCACCGACATCGGCGGGGGTTCCGTTCGCGACTTGCCCGCAGACCTTCGCCAGCGGAAAAACACCCCGGGTTCGGGGTCCATGACAACCATGAACATGTAGCTGGAGAGTTCCTGGGGAGGCAATCGCGCCACCCATCTCCGCAGTTCAACCAAATTCTCCCCGGCATGCCACCATGCGGAGGGGGCCGCCGGATCCCCGCGTGGTTCAAGGCGGAGCGAGACCCGGATCGGTTCATCCCAGCCACCGGCCTTCAGGGGAACCACTGTCCCGATTTCAAATGTCGTTTTTCTTTCGATCGGCTCAAGGAATGGCGCCTCAACCGACTCCCACGGCCTGTCGGCGTGGCACAGCACCCATCCTCCCTCCCGAGGGTGGACCGAAGACTCCATCGGATGCCGACATCCCGCGGGAAACCAGGCTCCCTTGCCGGTCCGGTCCACCATCACGGTTCCGGATCGGTTGAACACCTGGCCGACCAGGACGAATACCGGCAGGCTGTTGCCATGAATCACCCACCACCGCCCGGACTCGCCCGCCAGGCATCCCAACCGTGCCCTGTCGTTCCCCAGCGACACGATGTTGCGCGCCACCACAGCCGCCTCCTTGGCGTCGGCAAGCAGGATCAGGGTGGGAACATTCCAGGGGTCGGGCAGCGGTACCTGCCGCATTGAGACAAGTTCAAGCCAACCGGGATTTTCCCTTTCGGGTTTTCCTGGCGGCCGGCCGACGGAATCCGCTCCAAGCTCGACCAAGGCCTTTTCTTCCCGACGGTTGGCAAGGGCCACCACCCAGGACCCGTCGGCCTGGCGCCAGCAGGCGGACGGAAGCGGTGCCTCGGCCCCCAACCGGCTCAGGAAAGGGGGAAGTTGATCTCCCGCGGGCAGTCGAATCGCCATGGGAATGCCCGTCAGCTTCCGGCCGGATTGGCGCGCCGTTGTCCATTGGTTCCCGTGCCGCCGGATTCAGGCGCGGATACCACCACGCCGCCCCGGGTCACGGTCAGGTCGGCCGTTCCATCCCCGGGCACCAACCCGGCCCCGACTAGCTTGGCGAGCAAGGCCCTGTGCATTTCCTCATGTTCGTGAGGCAGCGCGTCGGAGTCCGATTCAAGATCCACTTTCACCTCGTGCCGGCCGGTGACGGGATTCACGCGCAGCCTGATGGTCATTTCCGCCATCGATTTTTCTCCTAGTCGGGCGAAACGGGAAGGTTTTCCAACCTCTCGGCGGCGGCGGCCAGGTCCGGGGCCAACATCCTCACCAGCTTGGCCAACCCGCACGCGTCGATCACCCTGTCCATCATCAACTGGTCGCGCATTCCCTTGAGTAACGAATCACGGCCCGCCAGCATCGATGCGATCCGGCTCCTTTGGGCCTCGAGCAGGGCCCGCACCTCGGAGTCGAGCGCCTCGCGGGTGCTGGGAGCCAAGTCGGCGTAACGCTCGGGCCTGCCGTCCTGTTTCCAGTAGTGGCAAACTCCCGAGGCGGGCCCGCCCATTCCGTAGACCTCAACCAGTTCCCGGGCCATCTGGGTGGCCACCCAGAGGTCGTGGCCGCTGCCCATGGAGAGTTGCCCCTCAAGCAGGAGTTCCGCCTCGCGTCCCGCGAGAAGCATGGCCACACCGTCGAGAAGTTCAGGGACGGTGCGAACCCTGCGGCCAGCAGCCACTTGCGTGTAGCCAAGCGAACCGGCGAGATCCTCGCCCAAGGCCACCCTCTCGGGTAGTTGGGCGCCGGCCAGCATGAGGCCGGCCACGGCATGCCCGCATTCATGCCCCGCCACGACCCGGATTTCCGACTCCTCCAGCACAAGCCTAGAACGCCCCTCGGCAAGCGCGGCGTCGACATCCGCCGGTGTGGTCGCGTCCGTTCGGCCCGCCGAGAGCCTGCGGCGAGCCAGCATCCGGCATAGCGCGTTGAGATGATCACCGCTGTACCGCGTTCCCGAGGCGGCGCCGGGCGCCTCGAAACGGGTGCGCCTCACCATGTGTTCCACGGTTTCGGGTGTTAACCCGAGGCCCATCGACTTGCCGTGAACCCCGATGATGGCCCTCCTCGCCGCGGCATCCGGATAAGGCACATGAAGGTGGAACTCGAATCGCCCCGGCCTCAGCAGCGCCGGGTCCAACGATTCCACGAAATTCGTCGTCGCCACGACAAACACGAGTTCTTCCTTTCGGAAACCGTCCATTTCCGTCAGCAGCATGTTCACCATCGAATGTTCGACGCCAGAACCGGTGTGGGTTCCACGCCTGACGGCGAACGAGTCGATCTCGTCGAATACGATCACCGCCGGGGCCGACTGCCTGGCCCGCAGGAAAACCTTCCTGAGGTTTTCCTCGCTTTCTCCAACCCACTTGCTCTTGAGTTCCGGTCCGGAAACAACCTGGATGCTCGCGCCAAGGGCGGTCGCCAGCGCCTTGGCGAACAGGGTCTTGCCGGTGCCGGGGGGGCCCCAGAAAATCAGGCCCCTTGGAATGAGGCCCTCCAGCGACTTCACGCCTTCGCCGTCGGATATCGCGTCCCGCCGGGTGAGCAGGTCGAGGATATCGGTCCTGATCCGCTTCTTGAGATCGTCATAGCCTCCGATGTCCGCATCCAGGTCGACATTCGGGAGCGTCATTTCCCCCGGCAAAGTGGCCTGCCTCAACTGCCCGAAAGCCGCTTGGGGGCTCGCGGGAAGGTCGGGGCCCTCGATGGCCGCGAGCAATCGCCTCAGCCTCGCGGCATTCACCCCCGAGACATACTTGTAAAGCTGTGCCACTTGAACCGTTGATCCGAACTTCCGGCATTCCGGCCTCGTGATCAATCGGGGCAGGCGGTCGCGTGGCACGCCCATTAGTGTCACGCGATGGGCAAAAGCGTTCGCAACGACTTCGGGGAGCGGCATGCTGGGGTCGCTGAAGGCCAGCCAGACCCGATTCGGATCCTGATAGAGCAGGTTGACCACATCCCGCCCCAGGTCGGTCACGCCACCGCCCGCGGCCGCGGACAGGAGGTCAAGGTGCTGGATCACCGGCAACTTGTCGCCAGGGTTCTGCAGGTAGGCGAGCAGCTCTCGGTACATCGCGGTGGTGAGCGAAACCGGCGGCCCCGCCGCATCCCCCCCACCCGGCCGCCCGGCGATCACCTGGATGGGCATGGAAGGCTGCAGGGCCTTCAGGCGGGACCTCAGCGACACCAAAACCGGAATTCCCAATTCCTTCTCGCATTCGACCAGCACGGAAACGCCCTGCTTCAACCGCCTGACGGCCTCGGATAGCTGACCGCCGTAGGCGATGTCCACGGCGTCCCCGGCGCTGATCTGCTCGGGACAATCGTCGGGGCGAATTACCAACATGCTCTGTCTCAAATTTTGATGGAAATCGTCAGGGTTCGCTCGGCCTCGTTCTCCTCGACGCGCCGGACCTCCCCAATCTGGGCGGCCTTGCGCTTGATCGCCTCGGCAAGCCAACGGTGGTTGACGGCCTCGATTTCGGCTCGCACCCCGGGCAGCGCCTTGCCAAGCTCGGCAGTCGCCTCACGCGCCAAATCCTCCTCCAAGTCGCGCTTTTTCCCCTCGATGGCCCGCGAAAGCGATTCCCGCTTGGCGTTGGCCAGTTCGGATTGGGAACCCGTCCGCTCCACACGCACCTTGACCAACTCGTCCTGAACCGCTTCCCTGGCCACGGAAACGCGTACCTCCTTGGTGCGCAAGTCGATTTCCACCAGGGCCCCGGCAACCAGCCGCGACAATCTTCCCTCCGCCGGTTCCGCGCTTGAATAGCCGGATTCAGCCAGGACTTTCTCGAGGCAATCCGTCAACTCGGCCTCGGGCAGGATCGACAGGGAAGACAGCCTGGTCGTGATGGAATCGCAACCGGCGGCGACGATTTCAACCTGCGCCATTTCCACCGTGTAGGTCTGGCTCATCCCGAACCCCCTCGTCCCAGAACCGCCATGGCCCTCACTTCGCGGGCCAAGCACGCCAGGCGATCGCGCATGGATGGCGGAACCGATTCCTTAAGCGCGCACGCGGAGGCGTATGTCTCGTCAATATAGACCGGTTCCTCGGCTTGATCGCGAAAGGCCACCATCTCGGCAAGCATGTCGGCAACCGAAAGCCAGTCGGATTCGATCGACTCGACCTCCGAGAATGAAAGGGCCCCCGACATTCCCGCCGGCCCGCTCGATGGCAGGTAATCCCTGAGGCGCTCGAGCCAATCCCGCCTGGAACAGGCCGCGGCGGTACCCCGAATCATCCCCCGGGCCAGGTCCGGCCTTCCCGTGCCGGCGCACATGCCGCTCCATGACCTCCAAGCGCTGATCACCGCATTTCGCGCGGGCTTGCCGCAGGAAACCCATGAGGAGAGCGCCCTGGCCCACATCATTTCCGACCAGGGCATCATCGATTCCACCAGCGGCAGCAGCGGCGGAGAAAAGATCAAGCCCGTATCGATGCCGGTTCCAGCGTCCTGGCAAAGCCCTGGAAATCCCAGCAGGAACCAAGCCCACTCCCTCGGGCACGCCTTGGCCCACCGGGCCGCTTCCGACTCCGTGGCCATGCTGAGCCATCTCCAGGCCATGAGGGTGTCGCCGCTTTGCCATTCCCCGTCCTGGGAGTCTGGCAACGACTCGCAGCCACCCGCCAGAGCGGCGATCCGCAGCGAAACCGGACCGAACGAGAAAGCCAAATCCCGCGGTTTCCACCGGTTCCATACCGGTTCCCGGCATGTTTCACTTTCCCGTGTGGCATGCGGAAACGGGATCGCCAGTCCGCCTCCGGCCGCCACAAAGGAAGAAACCACGAATTCCTTGAGAATTTCCTTGGCGAAGCCGGCGCCCCTGGGGGTGATCGCCATCACCCCGCGCGGACAGGAAACCTTCTGGTAAACCGGGGCTTGCGCCGGGCGGGCCAGCCTGGCCAAACCAGTCAAGACAACGCTGTCCCACGATTCCGGCAACTCGGATCCCCACAAATGAGCCAAATATTCCGTCCGCCTGGCTTGGTTGATTTATCTGCCAGGCACAAATCGACATCAAATCACGCCGCCCCATCCGCTTAAGACCGGTTCCACCCGACACCATGACCAAGAATTCGGCCCGGTGAAACCCATGCGCTCTGGCAAGGCATTCGGAGTCCGTTGTTGATAGCCCTATCTCCCGATCAAGGCGCCGTTGCGAAAGGAAAGATTTCAATCGGCACCAACGCGGTCACACCCGGCTTGCAAGACAAAAATAATTCCACCAAGACAATCCACAAGCGACTCATCCATAGGATTCGCCAAGACTTGAATCGAATTCAAGCGCCCGGAAAAACTCGGCTGGAATATCGGTTTTGCGGCGATTAGCTTGTTTCTTGCCGGCGCAATAGTCCGCTGGCACGAACCATGGATGGTTCGGATCAGTCGCAAGGAAGCAACATCTCATGAGCAACACCGCGCCCGCCTTCAAGCCCGTGGCCCGCATCGGATTTTTCGGCCCCAACGGCTATCACGGCGACCGACGCCATGGCAGCAACCTTTGGGATGCCGGCATACGCGCCTCTCTGGAATATGCGGAGGCGGAGGCCGTCGCTCTCCCGGAAAAGATCGAAGGCAAGCGCGTCTCCAACCTCTTGGCCAATGTCGACGGATTGGTCGTTACCGGGCATGACGCCTGCCACTTCCGTCACACCGACATGGAAGAACTTTTTCAATACTGCCGAAAAAACGCCATTCCGGTGCTCGCCATCGATCGTGGCATGCATGCCATGAACACAGCCTTTGGAGGCACCACCATGATTGACATGGGCCGGGAAGCGCCCGACATGCTCCAACACCGGCATCCTCCCGAACGGGGCCTCAGGCATGGGCTTGTCGTCGAGGAATTCAGCCGTTTGGCCAAGCTCTACGGCGAGGGCGAGATCATCGTCAACAGCGAACATTCCCAAGCTGTCGGCAGGGTTGCCCGGGCTTTCAAGGTCGGCGCCCGCGCCATGGATGGTATGGTCGAGTCAATCGAGACTAATCCGGAAGATCCCTGGTGGGCTTTGGGGATCCAGTGGCAGCCGGCTTGCGCGACTTCCTCAGGACTTGATATACAAATTTTTCGTTGTCACATCGAAAAGGCCAGGGCGAGGGCAGCGGCCCCACGAGCCAGGGCGGCCTGAAATCACTTCCAAAAAGGACAAGCGCTGGGAAGACTGGATCATCAGTCGCCAGCGCTTGTCCCGATAATTGGCAAATTATCAATCAGGGAACCAAGACGGCGTCGATCACATGGATGACGCCATTGCTTGCCGTGATGTCAGTCTTGACGACTTTCACCTTGCCGTTGAGAAGCACACCACCGTCCTTGACTTCTACCTTGAATTTCTTGCCGTTGAGCGTCTTCGCGCTTTTCCCGTCAAGCTTTACGGCGTCGGCCGCCAGAACCTTGCCCGATACCACATGGTACTTGAGGATCGCGCCGAGGGCTTCCTTGTCCTTGAGAAGGGCTTCAATCTTGTCCTTGCCGAGTTTCGCGAAGGCTTCGTCGGTGGGGGCGAACACGGTGAAGGGCCCCTTGCCTTCCAACGCCTCGACCAAACCGGCTGCCTTGACGGCGGCCACGAGCGTCTTGAAGTTTTCGTTGCCGGCGGCGATTCCGACAATCGTCTTTTCCTCGGCGCGCAGGGCGGTGACTGAGAAAATGGCCACGGCGGCCGCAAGGCAAAGTGCACGATACATGGTGAAAAATACTCCAAATCCTAAAAGTTTCAAATCCGTCCAAAATGAACGGCGAGTTAATAATAGGCATCCACTGCCAACAAGAAACGGAAAAACCGGCCAATGAGGCCGGCTTGGTCATTTCAACGATTTTGAGACCCAAGAATCCGCGCCTATCAAGGCTTCAAGCCCGGGGCATGCTCGCGGGAGGGTCGGGAAACGGGTACCACACCGGGCGAATCTGCCTTGCCGGCCGCGACAGGCGCCTCGGAATCCATGGCGACAGGCTCGCGATCCTCGGACTTTTTGGCTGGAAGCACAAGTCCGGCGGCCACCACCAGCGCCACCCCGACGAGCAATCCAGTCCTGCCTTGCCATCTCATGATGGAACCTCCAGACAACTGTGCGGTCTGGAGGCCGAATGAGTGGCTTGAAAGCTCCATCGGAATAGGAGGCACCGGCCAAACCGCCGGCGCGACCGTCAAGGCTTCGCCAAATTGAATTGGACGCGCACTTCCTGCTCGACATGCCGTCCGGGCAGAACCTCGCAATCGGCCTTGAGCACCAATGTCTTGGAGAAACCCTGCTTGGCGGTGGCGGGCACGGGAACATCAAGGACGGCTTCCGTCACATCTCCCGGAACCGTGGCGCGGATCCCGTCCTCCTTGCTGTGAAGAACCACGGGCCCGTAGAAACCCTGCCTGTCGACCTTGACCTTCAACTTTGCCTTTTCCCCTGGCAAGCCGCGCCCAGGTCCGTTCGCCGTCACTTGCTGGATTGGCTTCTTTGGCAGGACAACCAGGGTTACGGCTTCACCTTGGTCCGATACGGGCATCGTTTTCGGGGGAGCATTGGGCTGGGCTCCCTCCGCGGGGGGCATGGTGATGTTGGCCAGGAAACTCGGCACGATGGTTGAAATGCCGGCGCGGGCGTTGGTGCGAACCTCCAACTGGAATTCGGCGATGTTCTTGTCAGGGGCGACGGTAAGCATGTTGTTGTTGCCATTAAACACCCGGTAAGGCACATCCTGCTGGTTGGCGGTCGCGATGAAAACCTGCACGGCGTCTTTCACGCGCGGATTCCGTTCCAGGTTCCACGAAAGCGTGACCTTGTCCCCCTGCTCAACAACGAATTCCGTTTTTCGCACCTTGGCGGAGAGCCCGATGGCGGGCTTTTCGGCCGAACTGGTGAGAACCGATACCTCCTCCATGCGGACGGGATAAGGGTTGTTGTTTCCCGGGTTGCCCGGCCAGGTGAGGCCCGCATGGCGCGCCTCGCGCCTGACAGGTTGCCTGGAGCCTTCGATCGCGGCCTTGCCGACCACGGTGATGTGACCAAGCGCCACGGCCATGCCGCGCGTGGATTCAAGAACAAGCGTGTTGCCCTTCTGCCCCCCCTCGATCCTGCACGGAAGGGCGCGGATGCCTTGCGGTAGACCCTCCACGCTGACATCGATCGGGCCGTCAAATCCACCCTGCCTGGCCGCCAGAACCAGCAGGATGGCCGGGGAACCCGGCTTCACCCGGGGGGCTCCGTAGAGTCCTTGGCCGTTGAGGCTGACGAGGCGGAAGTCCGGGGAAACATCGCCAATCTTGAGGACATAGCCCAAATGCGGACCGCCCTCGAGTTCGCCATCGCGGGCGGTCACCATGACATGGAAGATCCCGTCGCGCGGAGGCAAGAAGCGGTACGGACCGGGATCCTCGCTCCGGTTGAAAAACCATTGGGGATGAAGAACCTCGCCTCCATCGTCGATTTCCATGCCCTGCGAATCGCCTTCTCCCTTGAGGGTCATCACGAAATCGAGGTCGGTTCCGATTCGGTCGCCCAGCACCTCGATCCAAACAGGTTCGCCCTTCTTGGCCTCAAACCGGTACCAGTCGCGGTCGGCGGCCTTCTCCATCCTTCCGGCGATAATCGCAGGAAGTTTCACGGGCATCGATTTGTCCTGCGTGTCGTTGTCCGGATTTTCCTCGACGGGATCGGCGGCTGCCGCCACCACATTCACGGGGCTTCCATCCGGTAATCGAAGGGTCCGGAAGTCGATCAGCGCGCTTCGCGGTTGGCTCGGCGGCGGACCATCACCCTGGTTCACAAGCCGCAAAACGGCAGATTCAAGTCCGGCCGGGCCTCCCGGTACGGGTCGGCCGCCGGGGAGCCCCCTTCCGTAAACCGTGAAATCCCGCCTGTTGGGACCAGCCATCGGAGGGAAAACAGATTCAACGCGCGCCGCCGAACCGACTCGCAACTGGTAGTAGCTGTCCGGCCCCCCCTGCAAATATCCGAATGAAAAGACCCTAACCAGGTACGAACCATCAGAAGGAAGCACGGTATCGGCGACCGCATCCTCAAACGCCCTGTCGCGCGCGCTGGCGACAAGGTTGCCGCCCTCGCCAAATAGCTCAAAGGCCCCCGGCAGCCGACTGTCTCCGCTGGAGGTTCCCAGCCAGATGGAAACCCGTTGTCCCTTCTTCCCGGCAAACTTGAAGTAGTCGACATCACTCGAACTGTTAAGGAATCCGCTTGCCAAGGCACCAACGGAAAGTTCCTGGGCTGTTTCAGGATCGTTGTTCGGTTCCACTTCGTCGACGATCGGGCTGTCCGTCACCATCAACCGACGGGAATTGCTGGCCCCGCCCTCGGTCACCACGCGCAACTCGCACCATCCAGGCGAGGCTTTCGCGGGCACGCGCACTTCGATGCGCTTGGCCCCTGGCGCGCCTTGGGCGCCACCCATTCGCTTCGACTTGGGTGCGGGATTTTTCCCCTGGTCAGGCGATTTGGAAGCCTCCAACTCCTCCTCGGGAAGGATTTTCCAGCTGATACCACTGCGGGAAAAATCCACTGATTTGAGCGTTTCCAGGCCGGTTCCATGAACAGTCACCACGGTGGTTTCACCGCGCTTGATCGCGGCGGGCTGGAACCGGATGACGGTGGGCACCGCCTCGAAATCGGCTTGGAGCGGAAGGCTAAAAAGGGCCGTGAATCCAAGCAAAACCGCGAATGCCGTGATAAATCGTTTCACTTTCAACCCCGGTTTGACATGGTTGATGGAACTTGACGGGTGGATCATCCGTCAAATTGGATAGCTTACCCCCGCCTTGAAGGCCCAAACAACCCTTGCGAGCAAATTTTGAAGAATTCGTTAATTTTCATTTTGATTCGCGCGATGGGCTAGAATAGGTATGGGTCAGTGTGTTTTAAATAATTACCCACCTGCTTGGAGGATCACGAACATGCTGACAATCTGGGGTAAGGCTCAACGATTCTGCGATGGCATTTCCAGGCGTGATTTCGTTCAGGTGGGTGCCCTCGGCGCCAGCCTCACGATGGCTGACATCATGCGCCAGCGGGCCATGGGTGCCGTCAAGGCCTCCGGCAGCAAGGCCAAGGCCGCCATCCTCATCTATCTTCCCGGCGGCCCGTCGCACATGGACATGTACGACCTCAAGCCTGAAGCCCCCAAGGAATTCCGCGGAGAATTCAATCCGATCGCCACGAATGTCCCCGGCATCCAAATCTCCGAACACTTCCCGATGCAAGCCAAGATGTTCGACAAGTTGGCCGTCGTCAGGTCGCTTGTCTCTGTCGATGAACACTCCGACTCCTTAGTCATGACCGGTTACAGTGAAAACACTAACCGTACCCAGCAGCACCCCAGCTTTGGCTCGGTGATGTCCAAGATCCGGTCCGCTGACGCGGGCGCTCAATCGGTTCCCCCGTTCGTCAGCCTTCGCGGCATGAGCCGCGGCACCGAACCCGGATTCCTGGGCGTGGCCCATCGGCCCTTCACCCCGGGCGGTCCAGGCTTGGCCAACCTCAAGCCGGCCACAGCCAACACCGGCCTCAACCTCGACGCCCGGAAGGATCTCCTCACCGGTTTCGATGACCTCCGTCGTGATATCGACGCGAGTGGCACGATCTCCGGCATTGACACCTTCACCGCCCGCGCCTTCGACATGGTGACTTCCGGCGTGGTCCGTGAAGCCCTGAGCAACGAAAAGGAAGCGGCCCCTGTTCGCGAACGATACAAGGGTGTCGAGTCGTTCCTCACCGCCCGTCGCCTTGTCGAAGCTGGCGTCTCCTGCGTGACGCTTTCGATCGGCGGTTGGGATACCCACGGCAACAACTTCCAGACCCTGAAGAAGCAACTTCCCCAGGTCGACCGCGGCATCGCCAACCTGATTTCCGACCTGCATGAGCGGGGCATGGACAAGGATGTGGCAGTCGTGATGTGGGGCGAGTTCGGCCGTACCCCGAAGATCAATGGGAACGCTGGTCGCGACCACTGGTCCCCTGTCATGTCCGCCCTTGTTGCTGGTGGCGGGCTGCGGATGGGTCAGGCGGTCGGTTCCAGCACCGCCCGTGGCGAACGCCCCAAGGATCGTCCTTACAAGGTGTCCAACCTCCTTGCCACCCTCTACTCCGCCATGGGTATCGACCCGGCCCAGACCTTCCAAAACGGCAGCGGCCGTCCGATGTATGTCCTCGACGATCGTGACCTTGTCACCGAACTGGTCTGATTTTCGACCGTAGACTTGATATCGCCCGCCCCTTTAGCGGGGCGGGGGTTTCATCGCTCAAGACGATGGCCCCGCTCCGCCTGTCATGATCATAGCAGGTTATTGGAGACGCAGGCCATGACTCGCACCATCGCAATTTTGGCTATCTCTTGCGCGGCATCCCTTCCTGCTTGGGGTGCCGCTCCTCGTTTGGAAATTCATCCCTCCGACCTGAATCTCACCGGCCGAGACGCCTCGGCCCAAATCCTGGTGACGCGGGTGAATGCGGATGGATCAAGGGAAGATCTCACCACTGAGGCGGTTTTTTCCCCCACCGTTGCCAATTGGGTTCGTCTGTCATCCGGAAGGGCGTTTGCCATTTCCGATAACAAGGGAACCATCCAAATCAAGGCAGGCGGACTTACGGCCAGCCTGCCAGGCCAAACGCGCGACACCGCCCGGGAAACAACCGTCAGTTTCAACGAACAGGTCATTCCCATTCTTTCCAGGTTTTCCTGCAACTCGGGTGGATGCCACGGAAAGCAAAGCGGTCAAAACGGGTTCCGACTTTCACTGCTTGGTTTCGATCCCGAACTCGACCTGACCACGCTCACCAAGGAAGTGCGCGGCCGTCGGGTGATCGTCGAGGCGCCTGAACGATCGCTGCTCCTCCTCAAGGCATCCGGTGGCATTGCCCATGGTGGAGGAAAAAAGTTCGACACGACCAGCGACGAATACAAGCTGATCAGGCGTTGGATCGCCACGGGCGCCTCTGGCCCCAACGAACTCGACGCCACGCTTGAACGCCTGGAAATCGTGCCGCCCATGCGCCAATTCAAGCCTGAAGCCCGGCAACAGATCGTGACCTTGGCCCATTACTCCGATGGCCGTGTCGAGGATGTGACCCGCATGGCCCAATACGAGTCGAACGATCCTGAAGTCGCCGGGGTGGAATCATCGGGCGTGGTCCGGTCCGGAAAACGCCCGGGGGAGGCCGCCGTGATGGTGCGCTACTCAGGCAAGATCGAGGTGTTCCGGGCCCAGGTTCCGATGTCCGCTTCGGCGTCTCCCGCGGACTTTCTTGCCAAGGGGCCAATTGATCAAGCCGTTGTGGCTCGCTGGAAGGAGTTGGGTGTGACTCCCTCCGGCCGGGCCTCCGATGCCGTGTTCATCAGGCGCCTGACCCTCGATCTCACCGGAAGCCTGCCCACTCCCGAACGCGTGAAGGCCTTCGAGGCCTCCAAGGCCCCTGACAAGGATGCGAGGCTTGCCGACGAGCTTCTTTCATCCCAGGAACATGCCTATTTCTTTGCCGGCAAATGGGCGGACATCCTGCGGGTGAAGCGTGGAAACCAGGCTGACAGGGCCTTTGGCACTTTCGCGTTTCATCAGTGGCTCAAGGATGCCGTGGCCAGCGACATGCCATACGACCAGATGGCCCGCCGCATCATCGCCTCGGTTGGTGACGAGGAACGCTCCCCCACGACCGTGTGGTACAAGGACATGGTTTCCGCCGACCAGATGGTTGATAACCTCGGACAGGTGTTTCTGGGTACCCGTCTGCAGTGCGCCCAGTGCCATCACCACCCTTACGAGAAGTGGACACAGGACGATTACTGGAACATGGCCGCATTTTTCGGGCAACTCGGCCGAAAGAACATCCCCGTCGCATCAAGGGGCGGACAGCAACAGCAGAATCTGCAAAGGCAATTTTATTACAACAAGGGATCGGGAAATGTCACAAACAAGCGTAACAACAAACCCGCTGTCCCGACCCCCCTCGATGGGGTTCCCGCCGAAATCGCGACGGGCGTTGATCCGCGGAACACCCTGGTCGACTGGATGACCCGCAAGGACAACCCGTTCTTCGCCAAGGCCGTCGCCAACCGTTACTGGGCGCACTTCTTTGGTCGCGGAATCGTTGATCCCCTCGATGACATGCGGATCACCAATCCCCCGAGCAACCCCGCTTTGCTCGAGGCCCTGACTGGCGTCGTGACTTCCAACGGTTACAGCCTGCGTGCCCTTTCCAAGGCGATCGTTACAAGTGGCACTTACCGTCTCGCCTCTGAACCCGTGCCCGGCAACGCCGCCGACAAGCAGTCGTTCGCCCGCTACTACCCCAAGAGAATGACCGCGGAAGTTCTTCACGACGCGGTGCACCAAGTGACTGGTTCACCGGCTTCGTTCCCGGGCTTGCCCACCGACAAGAACGCGCCAACACGCGCCATCATGCTCCCGGACGAGTCATTTTCCTCCTATTTCCTCGATGTCTTCGGACGCCCGCAGCGTTTAAGCCCCTGCGAATGCGAGCGCGTCACCGAAGCCAACCTGGCCCAGGTGCTGCATCTGGTGAATTCCGAGGAAATCCAAACCAAACTCGGTCGGGCCGGCGCCCGCGCCGACCTCCTGGCCAAGGATCCGCGATCGGACAAGGAAAAGGTTTCCGAACTCTTCCTCTGGGCCTTGGGACATGAACCGGACGAGGCCAAGATGAAATTGGCCCTGTCCCACATCGAGAAGGCCGACAAGAACAAGAAGCAAGCCTACGAGAATATTCTCTGGGCCCTGATCAACATCCGGGAGTTCTCCTGGATCAGG
This sequence comes from Planctomycetota bacterium, assembly GCA_016873225.1. Classification (GTDB taxonomy): domain Bacteria; phylum Planctomycetota; class Planctomycetia; order Gemmatales; family Gemmataceae; genus REEB421. The sequence goes on from VGXS01000002.1 coordinate 57,831, forward strand.
TAAGAAGCCTCCGCCATTTTTGCATCAGGTCCGCCGGTTCCAAGTCACCTGGAACCGGCGCTTCATTTTGAAGAAGCGACTGAAGCCGGCTTTCAATAAATGAGTTGGATTGACCACGCTGATAAAACAAAAAGTGCAAGTTGCTTGAATCCATAAGAGACCCGATCGGATGTGCGAAGCACCGGAGTCAACGGTTGGGATTCAATAAGCCCCACTCACTCCGCCTTCGACTCCGCTGGATCTCTTTTTATTTCTGAATAATGAAGCCGGCTTTAGCCCGTTTCCTCGGCATGGGAGCCACCGACGAAGTGAGGGGCTTTTGAATTATGAGGCAAGCCAGCCTCGTCAATCAAATCCACATGCTCATAGAAGCAGTGGGAGGGACCTTGGTTTCAATACTGGCACGATTTTGAAGTCATCTGCATTGCGACGGAAGGGGGCACCAGGGACATTGATCAGCGGGGTGCGTTGGTCACGATTCATGGCAAGGCCCTAGATCGTGCTTAAAATAGATGAGTTGGATTGATAATCCCGATAAAAATGTAAATCAACACTATTTCAATACGCCCCATTTACTTCGGCTCCACTGGAGGCTCTCTTGTTTCCGCCATGGCTCCTGGAGTTGTTCCTTGATCGACTCGCCCCTCACTCCGCTGGGGGCTCCTAAGCATCGTCAGCCTTTGTTTGGCCTTCATATTGAGATCCGCTTATCGCGTAAGAGCCCTGAACGAAGTGAGGGGCCCTCGCGGACATTCAACAATCTGGCGCCAGTTCAGAGGTCACTCGCACCGTTCGACGCTCTAGCGACAAGAAAGGACTAACAGAATGATGGCGGGTGCCAGGGTCTTGAGCAGGCCAGATATTTGAAGTTGGCTCTAGCAACCACACGCGTTCATCAAGCATCCCTTTCGGAATGTGAATCAAAACCCATCCCCACGGTGCCCGTCATCGGAAGAATCCGAGCCAGAACTGGAACATCTGTTCGCGGTCGGTCTGGGCCTTCACGATCGGGAAGCCGAAGTCGAGCGCGATGGGCACCGGCCCCATCATCGGCACCACGAAGCGGGCGCCAACACCGGCGCTCACCCGATAGTTCTCGATCTTGCTGATGTCGGGTTCCACCGTACCGCTGTCGACGAAGCCCACAAGATAAACCTGATCGTTGGCCATGACGGGAACCTGGTATTCCAGCGAGTTCAGGAACATGAAGTCGCCACCGACCATGAATCCGTTCTCGTTGGGGCTCACGCCTCGGAAGCTGAAACCTCGAATCGAGCGGAATCCACCAGCGAAGTAACGCTCATAGACGGGGGTGTTGTCACCCGCCCAGGAAAACTGGCTGCGAAACGCCAGAACATGCCGACCGGAACCGTCGGCCCGCTCATAGGTGGTGAAGTATTTGTTCAATTCAATGTTCACCAACGGGAAGTCAAACTCGCCGAAGGCTTGCTCGAAGCTGGCGTCGATAAGGCTTCCCTCGGTGGCCCGAAGGAAACTGTCACGGCTGTCCCGGGTCACGCCAACCTTGACTCCTGTCAGGAAGTTGTAGCCTTCCACCGATGTGTAGGCGGGAGGCGCGCCGGCGGGGACCTGAAACACCCCGATGTTCTCAACACGCACCGAGCCGTTGAGAGACCAGTACTGGTTCAGCCGTCGGCCCAAGGTGAATCGGGCGCCCAGCCTTTCCTCGGTGTATTCGAGGTAGTTGCGGGTGAAGTAATAACCGCTGACGCCAAAGCTCCACGGGCTGTCAAAAAGGAATGGCTCGCGGAAGCTGATGCTGTACCTCTGGAGCTGGTTTCCAGGCACTGCCTCGATCCGGAATTCCTGGCCGGCTCCTCGGAAAGCTCCGCCGCTGATGAGGTCGTCAAGGCTGGTGGGCAGGCGGGCGATGTCAAAGTTCCGCTCGTTGAGCACGATGCTGCCGTTGAGGCCGGCGTCCGAGTTGACTCCAACGCCAAACAGGAGGCTGCCCGTGGTTGTTTCCTGCACCTGCACCAAGAGGTCCTTGAATTCGCTGTCATTCTCGGGGTCAAGCACCGTCACCGTGGGCCTGACATCGCCGTTGGTTTCAAAGATGTTGAGCTTGGCGAGATTTCGCTCGGCCACCCTGATGTCGGGGTAGGTGAGAACCTGGCCGGAATAAAGAGGCACCTGCCTGAGGATCACATTCTGCTTCGTGCGCTCATTGCCCACGATGATGATCTGGCCCACGCGGGCCGGCTGCCTCTCGGCGACTTCGTACTGAAGGCGCACGAGACCCGGTGTTTCGGGCATGTACACGGGAGTGGGGGTGACCCTGGCCTCGCGGCCCATGTACCCGATGTAGTCCTCAATGGCGCGCTTGTCGGTATTGACCCGCGTCTCGCTGTAATACTGTCCCGCCTTGACCTTGGATAACTGCTCAAGCTGCTCGGAGGGGACAGAACGGGCATTCACCACCTGGGGTGCGCCTTCCACCGTGTAGCGAAGCCCCTCCCGCACATGGAAGACAAGGTCGACCTCGCGGCCGTCGGGGGTCCACCGCAATTCCCGGCCCACCTTGGCGTCAAGGAAACCGTGCGACTTGTAATACTCCTCGAGCTTGAGGATGTCGTTGTCGGCGAGCGCCGCGTTGAACTTTCCGCCAAAAAGTCCGAGGAACTTCTTGGAAGACTGGACATGCGTGGCCAACACTCCGCCCGAGACGAAATTCTGCCCCTCGAAGGCGATGCTGCGCACCTTGACAACCGGCCCCTCGGTGATGTTGAAGATCACCTCGGTGTCGCCGGCTTCGCCACCCTTGAGCAACTCGCAGTTGGCGAAAGGTCGGCCCAACTCGTTGTAGCGCCTCACGATCGCCTGGCAGGCAAGCTTGTTGGCCATCGGACTCAGGGGCCGGCCCTTGCTGATCATCGTGATCTGGTTCAGTTCGTCTTCCCGGATGTGCTTGGCACCCTGGTAGCTGACGCTCTGGATGACGCTTGGAAAATCCTTGATCAGGAAATAGACCGTCACCCGGCCGTCCTGCAGGTTTTCCAACCGCGGATCGACGCTGGCAAACTGCTTGGTCGCCATCAGTTTGCGGACATCTTCCTGAACCAGGTGCGATGTGAACTCAACGCCTGGCTTGGTCTTGAGCTGGGACATGATGTTCTGCGTCGAGACATGGCGGTTGCCTTGGACAACCACATCAGCCACCAGCACCTTCGCCTGGCCCGGGTCGCCCGGCCGGGGAGGTTGCGCGGAAGCGGGAGGAACCGGACGCAGGGGAGACGGCCCGGGAGCGCGTTCGGGCGGCACACCCATGGAAACACCCGGGGAAGTGATCGGACCGGCCCCGACGCCTCCCGGCAGAAGGGGCGGCCCACCCGATTGTGCCACGGCATTGCCGGCAAGGGTTGTCGCCAGAAGCAACCGCAATCCAAGACGCAAGGCGCCCGGATCGATCATTCGGCGCGAAATTGGCCCGCTTCGTTCCATGTGCCGGTCCCGTTGTTCCGCTCCCTCGGGAATTCCCGAAAGGACAAGGCCAATTAGGCTGGTGAATCACTCAAGTCAAGCGAACCTGACCGCAGGGGGGACATCAGCCCCTTGTGCGGAACCGCCGGGCTGAGAAGATAGGGACTTCACGAAATGGATTAAATTGCAAATATCGGCGGATTTCATGACAACGGACGGCAAATTGGCCTTGGTTACCGGTGCGACGGGTTGCGTTGGCAGCCATGTGGTTGACGCCTTGTGCCAGCTGGGTTGGCAGGTTCGCGCCATGGCCCGTTCGATGGCCGGGCCTTACCCTTGGAATCCCAACCCAAGGGTGGAAGTAATGTTGGGCGATCTCACGAATGGCCCGCAATTAAGGGAGGCAGCCCAAGGGGTTCAAGCCGTTTTTCACTGTGCGGCGAAGGTAGGCGATTGGGGAGATGTGGAAGAATACCGGCTGGCGAATGTCGGAGGCACTCGACATCTTCTTGAATCCTTGGCAGGCAAAACCCTCCAACGGTTTATTCATTTCAGCAGCCTCGGCATCTATGAAGCCAGGGACCATTATCAGACCGATGAATCAATATCGCCGCCAGAAAAACATATCGACGGATATACCCAATCGAAGGTTGAATCTGAAAAGCTGGCCCTGTCTTTCGCCAAGGATGGCAAGGTTCCCGTCACGGTTGTCCGGCCCGGCTTCATCTATGGCCCAAGGGACAGGACCGTTCTTCCCAAACTGGTGGACAACTTGAAGGCGCGGAGGTTGAAGTACCTTGGATCGAGCCGTCAGGCAATGAATTGCGTCTTCGTGCGCAACCTCGTCGATGCCAGCCTGCTGGCGCTCGAAAATCCCTCAGCGGTGGGTGAGGCGTTCAACATCACCGATGGTGAATCCATCAGCAAGAAGCGCTTCATCGAAGCTGTCGCGGATGGCTTCGGCGTTCCCAGGCCGGGGTGGATCAAGGTTCCCCTTTGGCTGGCCAAGCCTTTGGCCGCATGGATGGAGTCGGGGGCGCGCGCCCGGGGAGCCAAGGAACCCCCGTTGCTGACACAGGCGCGAGTGAAGTTCCTCGGCCTGAATCTGGACTTCAGCATCGCCAAGGCCCGACGCATTTTGGGCTATTCCCCCAAGTACCCTTTTAATGACGCCATTCGGGAAACGGTGGCCTGGTACCATTCTTCCAAGTAATAAAGCCCGTAATTGTTTTCCCAACTGACTCCGAGGAACCAGGCATGGACCTGCGCGGCAAAAAAGTGGCCATCCTGGTGGAACAGCAGTATCAGGAAATGGAAGTTTGGTATCCGCACTACAGGCTCAAGGAAGCGGGCGCCTCATCCATTCTCGTCGGCCCCGAGGCCGGCAAGTCCTATCCCAGCAAGCTCGGATATCCCGCGGTCGCCGAAAAGGGAATCAGCCAGGTGAGCGCGGACGAATTCGACGGTGCCGTGCTACCTGGTGGCTTCGCTCCCGACTTCCTCCGCCGGTCACCCGCGATTGTCTCCTTCGTGCAAAAACTGCACGACCAAGGCAAGGTCTTGGCGGCGATCTGCCACGGGCCATGGATGCTTTGCTCAACCAACGCCCTTCGTGGCGGCCGCAAGGCCACCTGCTTCTTCGCCATCAAGGATGATGTGGTAAACGCCGGGGCCAGCTATTCCGACGCCGAGGTCATCCGGGATGGAAACATCATCACCAGCCGCAAGCCCGATGACCTTCCCGCCTTCATGCGTGAAATGATGGCAGCCTTGGCCGAGCGCAAATAACGAGTCCCGACCTTTTTCCTTTCCCGCGATTCCCAGGAGAATTCCCGATGCCCTCCCACGACTACGCCCCCACCCGCGACGACCGCTTCGCCTTCGGGGTCTGGTGCCTCCAGAACCGCGGCCGCGACCCGTTCGGCGATGTGACCCGGCGGGAGTTCCCGGCCCTTGAATGCATCAAGGGTTTGGCGCAACGCAACTGCTACGGGTTCGAATTCCACGACAACGACATCATTCCGTTCGGCGCGAGCGCGACCTTGCGCGACCAGATCGTCTCCGACATCAAGAAATTGATGGCCGACACCGGCATCAAGGCGACAATGGCCACCACCAACACCTTTTACCACCCGGTGTTCAAGGATGGCGCCTTCACCAGCAGCGACCCGGCCGTGCGGTTGTTCGCCACGCAAAAAGTGATGCGTTGCATCGACCTCGCCGCGGAATTCGGCACCGAGATCTTTGTTTTCTGGGGCGGCCGCGAAGGGGTCGAAGTGGACGCCAGCAAGGATCCCATCAGCGCCGCCGGCTGGTTCAGGGACAGCCTCAACTTCCTTTGCGAATATGTCCGATCCCAAGGCTACAAGATCAAGTTTTCCATCGAACCCAAGCCCAATGAGCCCCGGGGCGACCTGTTCCTGCCCACCGTCGGAAGCGTTCTCGCCTTCATCCAGACCCTGGCGCACCCCGGGATGGTCGGCATCAATCCCGAGACGGCTCACATCAAGATGGCGGGCCTCAATCCTTACCACGAGTTCGCCCAGGCCCTCGACGCCGGAAAACTGCTCGATGTCCACCTCAACGGACAAAAGCCCCTTCGATTCGACCAGGACCTTACCTTCGGTTCCGATGACATCAAGGAGGCCTTCTACACGGTCAAGCTCCTCCTCGACCACAAGTACCAGGGCACCATCGGCTTCGACGCCCATCCCTACCGCACCGAATCCGACCCTTGGGACTTCGTCGACCGCAGCATGCGCACCTACCTGATTCTCAGGGATAAGGCCCGCCGCTTCGCCGAATGCAAGGAGATCCAGGACATCCTCAAGGAACTCCACGGCGCCCACGCGGAACTGGCCGGCTACACGAAATCGTTCAGCAAGGAAGCCGCCGCCAAGCTCAAGTCGATGGACCTGAACCCCGAGGCGCTCGTGGGCCGCAAGCTGCCTTATGAAAGGCTCGACCAGCTTGTGACCGAGATCCTTCTTGGCGTGATCTGACACCGGGAAAACCCGAAAGGGCCCACCAACATGGCACCCAACCACTCCCCCCGGTTCCTGCGCATCGTCGAGGAAGCCCGTTCCCGCGTGCGGGAATGTACCGTGGATGATGTGAGGGCCCGGCTGGGGCGCGGGGAAACGCTCAACCTCGTTGATGTTCGCGAGGAGAGCGAGTTCGCCCGCGATCACATTCCCGGCGCCGTTCACCTCGGCAAGGGCGTCATCGAGCGGGACATCGAGCAGCGATTTCCCGACCCCGGCACCGAACTGGTGCTTTACTGCGGAGGCGGCTACCGCTCGGCCCTGGCGGCCGAAAACCTCGGACGAATGGGATACACCAAGGTGATCTCAATGGACGGCGGTTATCGCTCCTGGAAGGAAAAGGGATTTCCCCTTTCCTCCGCCTGAGCGCATGAAGCCGCGTGCGGCAGCGCTTGCCCACATGGCCGGCGCCATGTCGAGGCGCCTGGCAATGCTCGCCGCATTGTCCGCCCACGGCATGCCCCACGGTTGGGGAACCCTGTTGGCGATGGGGTCCGGATTGGTCGCCGGCAGGGCCGCCCCCCTCGTCTCCCGCCCCTGGCTGCCGGACTTGTCGGCCATACCGGGCTTCGTTGGGATTCTTTTCTCCCTCGTCGCATCCCTTCCGGCATGGCCCATCTCGCCGCCTGTCCACCTTTTTCTTCTCGCGCTTGGCTGCGAAATGGCCACCGCCGGGTTCGATCCCCGCCGCAAGGCGATCACTTGCGAGGCCGGCATGGCTTTCGGGCCGGTCGCGGCGCGCTCCTTCGTGATTGAGTTGTTTTTTGGCATCGTCATGGTGATGGCGGGCGCCGAACTCGCGCCCGGCCAAGCCTGGCGCGATTGGTGGCCTCTTTGCCTGACGGTGTTGTCTTTGGCATGCGACGCCCTCGCCTGCCAGGTCCCGGCACCGCCGCGGGGCGAATCTCCCGAGGCCCTGCCATGGCCCGATGCCGATGAAAGCCGTCCTGTCGTTTGGGCCGCGATGGCCGGGGGCATGGCCATCGCGTCACGGGCGGCCCTGGGACATGCCGACCCTTCATGCTGGACATGGCCATCGGCATGGCCGCTGGCATCGGGTCTGGTTTGCGGCGCCCTGCTGCCCGCCACTTTCTCATCTCCGCCAAGGCAGGACGGCTGGTTTCCCATCGCCGGCATCATCGGCCTGGCAGGGTTCGCGATCATGGGGACCGTCGGCCACCTTTGCTGGGGTTCTCTTTTGGTTTTCAGCATGGCGGTGGGAATGGCGACGGGCGCGGCACGGTCGACAGCGATGCCTCGCCTCAAGGTCCTGGCCGCGCCGCGCCTGTTGAGGCTGGGCGGCCCATTTGTGATCGCCGCCGCCATCATCGGCCTGGTGGAACCCCTGCCAAGTCCATGGCCGATGGTCATCGCGTCGGCATCCCTGGCCGTGGCCACCCTGGGAGCGGCTTGGTTCCTGAGGCGCTCATTCATCGAGTTGGTGATCGAGGTGGGCCTCACCCCCGTTTACCGGATCAGCACGGCCGGACCCGGGCAATCCCGACTTCCGGAGGGCGAACCCGTTCTCCTGATCGCCAACCACACCGCGTATGCCGATCCGTTTTGGCTGGGGGCCGTTCTCAGGCGGCGCTTCTATCCCATGATGACCAGCACCTTCTACGACCTGCCGGTCATCTCGTTCCTCATGCGCGATGTGGTGGGCGCCATCAGGGTGCCAGCGGTCGCCCGCCGCAAGGAGGCGCCCGAACTGATGGAGGCGGCCCGCTTGCTCGAACAGTCGAAATGCGTGCTTGTCTTCCCCGAAGGCACCCTGCGAAAGTGCCCTGAGCCGGTGATGCGCCGCTTCGGAAGGGGCATCGTGAAATTGCTCGCGGAACATCCGCGCACTTGGGTGGTGCCGGTATGGATCGAGGGTGCCTGGGGGAGTTACTTCTCCGAGGCGGGCGGCCGCCCGATGACAGGCAAGCCCATGGACTTCTGGAGGCCGATCCGCATCGGCATCGGGGAACCTCGAAGGATCAACCCGGCGCTTTTGGAGAACCAACTGAAGGCTCGCGCGGCCTTGCAGCAGGCCGTCTATGATTGCCGCGGCATCCTGGGACTGGATGTGCCCCTTGCCCCGGCGGTTTTCGAGAATCAGGCCGATGACCCCGCCTGACGATTCCACTGTTCCTTCACCTGCCCGGGCGTTGCTGTTCCGGTGACGCCGACCTGCCTCACCGTGATCGACGCGACAAGGCATCCGAAAGCCGCTGCCTCGGCGGGTCCCGCCCCGGCCGCCCGGGCCAGCAGCACGCCGGCCGAGGTGCTGTCCCCGGCGCCCACCGGGTCTATTGGTCCTTCCACACGGAAAGCGGGCACGGCCACCGGGGCCGACCCGGGTTCGGCCACGACCATGCCATCCTCGCCAACCGTCAAATACACCGTTCGCCCCATGACCCCGGCCAAGGCCATGGCCATCGGTCCCGCATCCTCCGGCACCCCATGGCCCAAGCGGCCAAGGGCGGCGCGGCACTCGGCCCTGTTGGGCTTCAGCGACGGCCCCCGCATGAGGTGTGCCGATTCCCTGCTGTCGGCAAGGATGAACTTTCCGGGCAACGCCGCCGCCCATCGGAAAACATGAGACCTCATCGCCGCCGTTATCACGCCGCAATCCGACTCGCTCACCTGGTCGAGCACAAGGAGAGCGTCAAGCCCGTTCAAGGCCGCCTCGACTTTTCCCGCGATCGCCTCGATAACCGCCATGGGAGTCGGCACGCGATTCTTGATGTCGAGTCGATGGTCCTCCACGCAACGGCCGTCCCGATGATCGTGCATCGGCTTGGTGTAAGTCGGTGTTCGCCGGGAGGGGCAAGTCATCAGTCCCGACATGTCTACGCCTGGCGTGGAGCGAAGCGCTTGCCCCAACTCATACCCCTCCCCGTCGTCTCCCGTGAAGGCAAAAGGAATGATTCTGCCCACCCCGAGGGCGCTCAGGTTGGCCACCACTGTTCCGGCGGCGCCCGGATGGGAGCGGACCCTGGTGACTTGGTAGGCCGTCAGGCCAGTCTCGACGGAAGGCTCATCCAGCGAACGATCCACCTCGAGGTAGCGATCCAGAAACATGTCCCCGAGGATGCCGATGGAAACCCGGGGAGCCGATTCGAGAATCCGATTCACAAGGCCATCCGAAAGCATGGTGGTCAGCCTTTCGCGGCGGCTTCGAAGGCATGGCGCAGATGGGGCACGGTATCCCGGTGGTCGCCCTGCACATAATGGCTCTCACCGCCATCGGCAACAGTCCGAACCAGGATGGTCTTCCATGGCCTGTAGTAATACCTCGGATCGGATTTGGGCGCCTGGGCCTTCCAGTCTCCCCCCAGGGCGAGCAGGTCGAAGACTCCCGTCGTGAAACGGCTGATCGACTTTCCTTCCTGATGTGCCACATTCCTGGCCATGGCAAGGGCCTTGAGATAAACCTCGGGGCCCATGACCGCGCTGCCAAGGCTCATCAAGACCCCGCCCTCGAGGGATCGCGCTTGCTCGGCAAAGACAAGGAAATCGCGATGGCTCGCCCCGCCTATCGAAGCCCCGTCGCAATTGGGATGTTCGTGGATGATGTCATACCCGATGCCGGCATGCACGGTGACGGGGATCCGCCTCCTGTAGGCCTGCGCCAACAAAGAAATGTCCTTGTGGGGAAAATCACCCTCGTGGATCGCCTTTCCAAGCGATTCACCGATACCCATGCCTTGACGCCATCCGCGCGCGATCTCGTCGTTGATACGCCCCGTCTCCCTCCAAAGCCCGAATTCGCCCGTGGAGATGTATCGCGCCACGCTTTCGGTGCTCGCCCCGATCAAGGCGAATTCCCAGTCGTGGATCGGCCCGGCGCCATTGAGGGCGATGAGCGAGACCGCTCCCATGTCCATGAGGCGGATCAGGTGACGGACAACCCCGGCGCGCAGGACATGCGCGCCCATCATCCAGATACGGGCCGCGCCGGCATCCCGCGCCGAAACCAACCGGCCGGCAAGCCTGCCAATCGCCGGGTCCGGGGCCGTGTCGGGAATGTGTTCGGCGGGAAGCAGGCAGGTCAGGTCGAGATCATGGGCACGATCGGCCAGCGGCTTGATTCTCAGCCTCGATCGGTCGAATTCCGGATATGGCATGCGAGATCCTTGCGCGTAGCTGGCCGCCATGCTAATTAATTTCAATGCTCATTCCACACGATTTTGGAACAATGATTCTTCAGTTCGCGTCCAAACTGACGGTGTCCGACACCGAACGACCAGCAACCCACGGATTCCAACCATGACCCAACCCAGCAATCCGGTCGAGGCCCTGGCGGCACTCGGAGCCAAGTGCAAGCGCCTCAGGGAAGAAATCGGCAAGGTTGTCATCGGGCAGGACTTCGTCATCGAGCAACTGCTCTGGGCGCTGCTTTCGCGGGGTCACGCCCTGCTTGTAGGGGTGCCTGGCCTGGCCAAGACCCTGATGGTTTCAACGCTTTCCAAGGCTTTGCACCTCTCTTACAAGCGCATCCAGTTCACCCCCGACCTCATGCCGACCGATATCACCGGCAGCGAGGTCATCCAGGACGACCCCATCACCCGGCAGCGGGCCTTCAAGTTCTCCCCGGGCCCGATCTTCGCCAACATGCTGCTCGCCGATGAAATCAACAGGACCCCGCCTAAAACCCAGGCGGCCCTGCTTGAAGCCATGCAGGAGCGCAAGGTGACCATCGGAGGCATGGACCACACTCTTCCCAATCCGTTCTTCGTGCTGGCCACCCAGAACCCGATCGAGCAGGAAGGCACCTATCCCCTTCCCGAGGCGCAGCTCGACCGCTTCCTCGTCTATGTCAAGGTCGACTACCCCTCCGAGCAGGAGGAAAACGAGATCATGGTCCGTTCGGGCCGCAAGCCCCCCGAAATCCAGGCGACCCTCGACGGCGCCGACCTTGAGAGCCTGCAGGAACTCACCCGCGAGGTGACGGTCGCTCCCGCCGTGACGGAACTGGCCCGACGCCTCGTGCGCATGTCCCGCCCCAACACGCCGGAAGCCGCGCCCTTCGCGTCGCGATTGATCCAGTGGGGCGCCGGCCCCAGGGCCGGTGCCGGCCTTTTGGCCGCGGCGCGCGCCCGCGCCGCCCTCTCGGGCCGCTTCCATGTCACGCCCAAGGACATCGAGGCGGTCGCCGCCCCCGTTTTGCGGCACAGGGTCATCCCCAGCTACATCGCGCAGGGTGACGGGATCGATTCCGACAAGATCGTCGCCCAACTGCTGGCGGCGGCCAAGCAGGCCACCCCCGCCGCAGCCAACGCGAACTGAGCCCGCCCATGCTCGACCCGGAACTGCTCGCGCGCGTCCGCGCCTTGGGAATCAAGGCCCGCACCATCGTCGACGGCCCCCGGGTTGGCGAACTCGCCAGTCCGCGAAAGGGATCTTCCGTCGAGTTCGCCCAGCACAGGGAGTATGTGCCGGGCGACGACATCCGCCACATCGACTGGCGCGCCTATGCCCGCACCGAGCGTTACACGGTCAAGGAATACCAGCAGGAAACCAACTTCATCGCCTACCTGCTTGTCGATGCCTCGGCCTCGATGGGCTTCGGCGCGCAGGGGGCCACCAAGTTCGACAGGGCGTTGTTGCTGGCGGGCGTCGCCGCGACCGTCCTCGCCCTGCAGGCCGACGCGCCGACCGTCGTTCCCCTCACCTTGGGGACCACGATGGAGGCCCCGGCGCCCAGTTCGCGCCGCGACCGGCTTGAACGCATGCTCGAGAACCTCTCCGCCGCCCGGCCCTCCCCGCTTCAAGACGAGGAAACCCGCCGTCCTGTAGTCGCCACCGCGCTCAACGACCTGGCCTCCCGCTCGGCCCGCCGCGGCATGGTCCTCGTCATCAGTGACCTCCTGGAACCGTTGCCCGAACTGATGGAAGGCTTCCGCAGGCTCAAGGTGAGGGGCCATGACATTGTCGTGGCCCATGTCCTTCATGGTGATGAGCTTGAGTTGCCCGGCGATGACCTGGTCCGCTTCGACGACCTCGAGTCGGCCGAAAGGCTCGTGGCGCAACCCGCCGTCATTCGCGACCGATACCGCCGCGAGGTGAAGGCCTGGCTCGCCGAGTTCGCGCACGGCTGCTCGGGGCTCCGGGTCGACCAGTTCCTGGACCGCGCCGACCTTGCCCCCGGCGATGCCTTCCCCGCCTTCCTGGCGCGGAGAAGGCAAGCCTCAAGGAGGCGCGGATGACATTCCTGGCCCCATGGATGCTGGCGGGAGGATTGGCCGCGGGCGTGCCCATCGCCCTGCACCTCCTTCACCGCGGACACCCCAAGGCCCGCCACTGGGCCGCCATGGAGTTTCTCCGAAAGAGCCTCAAGGACACTAGCAGGAGGGTGAAATTCAGGAACCTGCTGCTCCTGATCGCCAGGGTCATGGCTTGCCTGCTGGCCGCGTTGGCCCTCGCGAGGCCGACCGCCGCGTGGCTTCCGTCATGGTCAGCCACCGAGGCCGTGATCGTGGTGGACACCTCCGCCAGCATGGCGGCCCGCGAGCGCGGCGCGACGCGCATGGAACTTGCCCGCCGCGAGGCCAGGACCTTCCTCGAATCGCTGCCCGCCGGTTCGCGCGCGCGGATCATCGCGACGAGCGACGGCATCGACAACCCGGCCGATGCCAGCAAACCTCCGGCGCGGGCCGCCGCCGACCTCGAGTCGATCCCGGCGACCGACCGCCCGGGCGACATCGCGACGGGAATCTCCGAGGCTGTGGATCACCTCAAGGGCTCATCGCTGCCGGCCAAGGCGCTGCTGGTCGTTTCCGACATGCAGCCATCGGGTTGGGAGCGTGGCGCCGGCAGGATCCGCCAGGAACTGGACAGGCTGCCCTCCGGCACCTCGGTTCGCGTCCGCAGGGTCGGTGAACCGGGAGGGTCCAACCTCCAGCTTGTTGACGCCTCGCCGGCGGCCGGATTCGTCGTGTCGGGTCCAAGGCAGCTTTGGCTTGTCAGGGTCCGCAACGGCGGAACCGAACGGGCCACCGATGTCGTCGTCAGGATCGGCTATGCCCTGGAGGACGGATCACTGGAGGAGGTGGAGGCCGTGCCCCTGGGCAATCTCGGGCCCGGCGAGGAAAGAGTGGCCGAAACCGGCTTGCCAGCTCCGGAAACCCCATGGAAACGCGTCGTCGCCCGCGTGGCCGCCTCCTCCGACAGGCTGGAAAGGGACGACGCCTTCTTCCGCGCGACCCGCATCCGGCCAAGGCTCAACACGATCGTCGTGGGTTCCACCTCCCCGCGCGACCCGGCGGTGAACCTCGGCATCTACTGGAAGCAGGCCGTGGATGCCATCAACCCTATCCCGGGCGCGGCCAATGTCGCCTCGACGCTGCTCACCCCCGAGGCCGCCAACCGCGCCGAACTCGACAAGGCTGACATGATCATTCTTTCCGGCCTGCCCACCGACGGCGGCGGATCCGCGTGGGAAGCGCTGGTCAACCGGCTGGAACCTTGGGTGAGGGCCGGGGGAACGGTCATCGCCGTTCCCAGATCCTCGGGACAGTCCAAGCCCTCGACCTGGCTCGCGCCCTTGCTGTCCTCCGGACCGGAAACCGGGGCGGTTGACCTGGCCAGCCTCGCGGGTAATTCATTGGCGCCGTTCGCATCGCCTCCCCTCGACGCGCTCGGCCGGCTGGCGATCATTAAGCCGAGCCTTGCCGAGGCCTTGCCGGGCGGAAGGGTTCTTGCCCGTCTCACCGGGGGCGCGGGCGCCATTTCGATATCTCCGCTCGGAGACGGCGCGGTGGCGGTGATGGGACTGGGCAGTTCGCCGGAAGAAGGCGAACTCGTTCTTCATCCCCTTTTTGTTCCGCTGGCCCAGACGATTGTCGCGGAGTCCTTGTGCCGCCCCGAGTGGACCAGGCGTCCCCCGTGGATCGCCAAGGCTGAAGGCGAGGTAGCAGACCATGGATTCACCGGCCCCCAGGGCGCCGTGCTTGCCGCCAAGGAGGCCGGGACGGGACTTGTTGCCCCCGAATCCGAGCCTCGAATCGCCGGGTTCTGGAAGTTGTCGAAAAAACAGGGAGAACCTGAAATCAGCCAGGACTTCGTCCTGAACACCGATCCGCAGGAGGGCACGGGCTGGACTCCCCTCGCCGCGGCAAGGGCGGAAGACATCACTGGCAAGGCGGGAATCCTCGACGAGTCGGCCTCACCCATGCGCGCCGGCGGACCGGAAGCCCTTGGATGGGTATTGACGGCCCTGCTGCTGGTGCTTGTATCCGAGAGCCTGCTGGCATGGTGGACGGGGAGGCCGGCATGACGAATCTCCCCACGGCATCTCTTTCGGGATGGTGGCTCGGCCTTGAGGCTCCCGCCGACGCCGCCGTCTCCAGCTTCAGGATGTTGCCCGACTCAACGGGCATCGCGTTGTCAGCGGTGGTGTTGGCCGCTTGCGCCGGCGGGGCCATCTGGGCCTACCGTTCCGAGCTTTCAGCGGCACGGGGCGCCCTGCGGGCGGGCTTGGCCACGCTTCGCATCCTGGCCATAGCCATCCTCTGCACCTGGTTGTTCCATCCGGTCTCATGCTCCGGCACCATGTCGGGAAAGCAGGATCGCCCCATCGCGATCATCCTCGACGACAGCCAAAGCATGAAGCAGGCGGACCTTCGGTCCGACGAGGCATCCCGTCAGGTCGCGCGCGATGCCGGTGTGTCCGAAAAATGCAGCCGAGTGGAGTTGGGAAAAGCCCTGCTGGAAAAGAATCTCGAGGAAATCTCAAAGGACCTTGATGAAAAGGGAGGCAGCAGGTGGTACCTCGCCGGACCCGACCTCGAGCGCTTTCCCGACGCCCGGGCCGCGATGGAGCGGTGGACCGCCAGCCGCGAGGGCAGCGACTTGGCGGGCGCGATCGACCGCGCCATCGACGCGACTCCCCCACCTGGAAGCATCGTCATTTGGACCGACGCCCGCGCCGGCGGACCTCCCGCGCGGCTTGACGCGGCCCTTGACCGCGCCCGGCAGGCCGGCACATCCGTCATTGTCGTGGGAGCCGGCCTTGAACAACCGGCGCGCCTGGAACTGCGGGACCTGCAAGCGCCCGTGGTCGCCCAGGCGGGCGAGCGGGCGCGCGCCTTGGCCCGCTTGAGGGTTTCCGGCATCGATCCCGCCCGCAAGCCGCGCGCCGAGGTTCGCCTCCTGCTTGAGGGCGAGGAAGTGGCCCGCGATGAAATCTCGTTGGAAAAAGATGGTGAATTGCAGCATGGCCTCGTTTTTCTCCCTCCCGCGAGGCTGGCCCGCCCTGAGGGTTCCAGGCTCGAGGCACGCGTCCGGGTCATCGACACCGAGGCGGATCCGGGAGACCGGCTTGAAAGAAGGCTGACCATCCTCGACAGGCCATGGCGCGTCCTCATCGTTGACCAGGCGCCAAGGTGGGATGTCCGCTTCCTGTTGATGCACCTTTCGCGGGAAACGGGCGAGGGTGTCCAGCAGCAGGGGCGAAGGACGGCGGCGGTCGAGGCCTCGATCGCCCTTTTGGACGGAGACCAGGAGCTGACTGCGCGTCCCCCGTTCCTGCCGGGATTTCCAACGCGCCGGCAGGATCTATTCGCGTTCGACGCCGTTTTTCTCGGCGACGCCGAAAAGGACAAGCTCGGTGAAAAGTCGATGGAAATGCTCCGCGATTTCGTCGAGGAGGGCGGCGGCCTCATCATCCAGGCGAGCCCCGCCCAGAGGTCGTTGGCATGGACAGGCACACCGCTCGCCGATCTTCTTCCCGTCGAACTCATGCAAGCCGCCACCGATGTCCCTCCCGAAGGTTACAAGCCCGAGCAAACCTCATGGGGGGAAAACCACGAGGCGCTCATGCTCGAGGACGACAGGGCATCAGCTTCCAAGGCCTGGAAGGAACTTCCCGCCTGGCATTGGCGCGCCGGTGTCAAAAGGCTCAAGCCCGGCGCCCGCGCCCTGCTGGCGGCCCCCGGCAAGCCGGGAGACGCCTCCACGGTGATGGCCACCCAGGCCTTCGGGCGCGGACAGGTCGCCTGGCTGGGCGACGACGAAACCTGGCGCTGGCGCCTCAACACCGGTGATGCCGTCTTCGGCCGTTTCTGGAACCAATGGGTTCAATGGGCTGTCGCGTCGCGGGCGGGCGGACCCCGCCCCGTCAGGCTGGCCATTGACAAGCCGGATCCCGCTCCCGGCCAATCCATTTCCATCAGGGCCAGGATCCTCGACAACGCGGCCAAACCGCTCGAAGCCGCCTCGGTGCCGGCCCGTTTCATGTGGCTCGACGCCCCCGCAGACACTCCCAGGGACCAGGTTGAAACGACTGTGTCCCTGCGCGCAATCCCCGGGCAACCCGGCGAATTCGCCATGACTCGCATTGCCGACAAGCCCGGCCGCTACCAGTTGGTCCTCACCGACCGGGACGGCCCCGCATTGGCCTGGAGGGTCTTCCCAAGGGATGACATCGAGCCCAAGGGCGGCTTGGCGGCCGCCACCGCCAGGGAAATGGCGACCCGCACAGGCGGGGAATTCCTCAGGGAAACCGAGGCCCGCAACATCGGCAAGCTCGTCAAGGCTTCCAAGGCAGACTGGGTCGCCCCAGCCTCGATTCCGTCGCTCAATCCTCTCGCTTATTTCATCTTCATCACGGCGCTTTGTGCGGAATGGACCATCCGCAGGCGCCAAAACCTCAGCTAGGGATCTGCCGATGTCCGCGCCCCAAGACCGCTCCATGCTGCTGGGCAGGCTTGCGGCCGTCGGGGCATCGCTGCGCGCACTCGCCCTGGCCACGGGAACCGCCCGCCTGCTGGCATGCTGGCTTCCGGCCTTGGCGCTGCTGGCCGGCATCGACTGGGCATGGGACCTGGCCCGTGAAGTGCCGGTGCCGGTGAGGCTACTGCTCACCACCGCCGCATACGCCGCCTTGGCGGCCCTGTTCCTGCGGTTGGTCTATCCCTCGATGCGGTCACCCGATCCGGTCGATGTCGCCACCATGGTCGAAAAGCGCTGGCCGGCCCTCGACTTCCGGCTAGTGACCTCGGCGCAGGTGGAATGCGGAACCCCTTTCGCCGACCGGGTCGTGCAGGAGGCCGCGCGAATCACCGAGGGGCAGGCTTGGGGCGATGTCGTCGATCGCAAGCCGCTCAAGGCGTCGTTTCTTTCGCTCACTCCCATTGTCCTGGCCATGGCGCTGTTCTGGGTCGTGTTTCCCAAGACAGCCTCCGTCCTCGCCGGAAGGCTGGCATGGCTTTCCCCCGAACCGATCCCCCGCTGGACCAACATCCAAAGGCCGCACGAGTTCCACGCCCCCCAGGGTGAACCCGTCGAATTGGTCCTCGCCTATGGCGGACGCTCTCCCGGCGACGGACTGTTGCGCTGGTCAGGCAACGACGGCCAGACTCTCGATATCCAACTGGCAATCGCCGAGGGCCAACTAACGGCCGTTCTTCCCCCCGTTGCGGGAGAAGGCGCCATCACGGCTTGGGCGGGAGACGGTCGCTCCGGCCCGATTCCGTTCCACAGGCAAGCGAGGCCCGTTCCGGTTCTCGCCTCCGCGAAGGCCATCCTTCCCGCCTGGAGGGGCACCACCCCATCCGGTTCAAGGTATTTCACCGAACTTGTTGACGGCGAGGCCGAGGCTTTGCCGGGAAGCGACATCGAGGTCGCATTCGACGGGGGCACGCCGCTCTCCAGCTGCCAAGTCACGGTGATCCCCCAAGGCTCCGCCGGAACCCCGCGCACGCTGGCCGGCAAGGTTGATGGCGCATCGGGAACGATTCGATTCCCGCTCTTTGCCGGTGACAGCCGATATGAGATTCAAGCGGTTTCCCAGCAAGGTCTCACGGCCAATCCTCCCCTGATGCGCCGCTGCCGTCCCGCGCCCGAAGATCCACCGCAGGTTTCCTGGCTTCCCGAACATATTCCCGAGGTGGGCCCGCAGGAGGATGGGGAAGACCTGGATGGCTTGCCCGTGGTGATCGGGACCCAGTTCCGCGTGGCGTACCGCGTTTCCAGCGTTGCCGGCCTCGGCAAGGCTGAGTTTCATTATCGGGTCCTCAACAAGACCGACTGGCGTGTGTACAAGATTCCTGAAACGAAGTCACAGGCTGATTGGGGCCTCTTCGACAAGAAAACCGGCCAGTTTGGCAAGCAAAAGGGAAGGAATTTCGAGTTTTTCACCCCGCCGTCCTCCGATCCTGAAAAAATCCCCGGGCGCGGCGAGGCTTGGGGCCGATTCGACTTCCAGATTGGCGAATTGAAGGAACTGAGAATTGCCGATCGCATCGAATACAAGGTGGTGGTGCATGATTTGCGGCCCACGCCCCTTACCGGGGAGTCGGAAACCCGGGTGAAGGAAGTGGTGGGAATCGATGAGTTGCTGGCTTGGTTGAGGCGGCGGGAAAGGGAGCAGGAAAAGCTCCGCCAACTGCGACTTGACCAATTGGGAGTTTTTCCGGATAGACCGGCGACGAAAATTGGGTCATGGTAATTGCGAAACCTTTAATCGGAGGACTTGGCCATGCGACGGTGGATGACGGCTTCCCTGCTCATGTCACTTCCCATGGGCCATCTGATGGCCCAGGAATCCCCCGAGTCCCGGGCCAGGGCCCAAGCCTCGGTTCGCGGTGAAACCGACCAGGTGACACGCAGGCTCGAGGTGATGGCCGGGATCCTACGCTACTACAAGCTGGGATCCAGCGAGGACCACGCCCTGATGCGCGACGCCGCCGGGGCGCTTTCAAAGCTGAGCGCCACCGAGATGCGCGCCGTCCTCGACCACCTGGAAAAAGCCGCCAAGGTGTCGGCCGAGACGGCCGACCAAACCGACAGGGCCTACTCGCGCCACCTCGAGGTGGTTCGCAAGCTCAGGGAAATATCCACCCGATACGATGCCATCCGCTCATTGGAAATGGCCGCTGACAGGCTGGAGAAGTCCTCGCGTGAGCAGGGTCGCATCCAAGCCGCCATCGCCGGCGAGGCGGCCCGCGCCGAATCCGCCAAGGCCAGCCTCAAGGACACCGTGGCCCGCATCAGCGGCCGAATCGACCAGCAACGCGACCTGAATGTCGATGTCGCCATGCTCCTCAACATGGCCTCCGACCTGGAATCAAGGCTCGACCCCGACAGGAAGGAAAGGCTCCGCAAAGGACTGAACGAGGCTAACAATCGTAATTTGACGGGCACGATGGCCCAGTTGCCCGAGCGCTTCGGCGCCGTTGGCAACCCCGGCGAACGCGAGGGACGCCTCCGCCCGGTTCTCGATCAGTCGGCCCAGGTCCGCAAGCTCATGGCCGACATTGTCCGCGCCTGGCGCGGCGACCAACCTCCGGCCGACCGCACGGCGGAACTGAAGGCGCGGGTTGAGGAGGCCCTTGAGAAAACCAGGGAAGAACGACAAGAGCTCAAGAAACCGGCCGACGAAGCCAAGAAAGCTGAGATCGCCAAGGAAACGGCGGAATTGGCGGCGGAGGTGAAAAACCTCGAGCAACTCGCGGACAAGGCCAATCCGGAAGCTGAGCAGGCCCTCAAGCAGGCAGCCAATGAGTTGAACGAGGCGGCCGCCAAGGCCATTCAGCCTGATGCGGCCCAGGCCGAGGCTCCCTTGGCCCGCGCCGAGGAGGCCCTCAAGAAGGCGGAGAAAGCCTTGGCCAAGGCCGAAGAAAAGGCCAACAACCCGAACCAGGCTCCCGTGAAAAGGGCCGAGGAAAAGCTGAAGACCGCGCAAAAGCTGGCCCAGAAGCAAAAGGAGGTCGAGGCCGCCACCCGCGCGGTCAACGACAAGTCGGCCCCCGAAACCAACCAGGCCTTGGCCAACAAGGAGGAATCCCTCGCCAAGCAAGCGATGGACGAGGCCGGAACGAACCCCGAATCCGGGGCGGACAAGGCACTCGCCGAGGCCGCCAACGAGTTGCAGAAGGCCGCCAACGAACTGAACAAGGACACCGCCAAGCAGGCCGACGCCGCCAAGGCGGCGCTCCCCAAGGAGGCAAAGGCCAGTCAGTCCCTTGAAAAGGCCGTCGCCGAGGCTCGCAAGGAACTCGAAAAGGCCCGTCAGGAAGCCGCGAAGGCGGACAAGGCCGACATGGCCACGCAGGCCCTTGAACGCGCCGCCAAGATGCAGGACGAAGTGGCGAAGCAGATCGAGAAGGCCGCTGAGGAAGGCCGCAAGGATCCCCAGGGTGAGCTTTCCCGGGCCGAGGCCCAGGTTCAAAATGAGTTGGCCAAGGCCGCCGCGCAAGGCGACCCTGAAGCCGCCAAGGCGGCCGCCGAGGCCATGAAGCAGATTCAGGAGACTCAGAAGGACTTGGCCAAGCAGGACATTCAGGAAGCCGCCAAGGACGCCCGCGAAGCCGCCAAGGCCCTCGCGGAAGAGGTCGCCCGCCGCAACGATGAAAAGCAGGAGCGGGAAATGAAGGAACTGGCGCGTCGCGCCAAGGAGGAGAAAGCCCAACCCGCGCTTGCCGAGGCGGCTAACCGCCTCGAGCAGGCGGCCAAGGCAGCCAAGGAAGCCCAAGCTGATTTGGCCGATGCGGCCGAAAAGGCCGGCAAGCCCGAACAAGGCTCGGAGGCCCTGCCTGCCCGACAGGAAGCCCTCGCCGAAGCCCTCAAGGAAACCAATCCCGAGGCGGCCAAGGCCGCCGAGGAAGCGGCGATGGCTCTCGCCCGTGGCGAGAATGACGAAGCCGCCAAGGCTCAGGAAAAAGCCTTGGAAGCCCTGGCGGAGATGGCCAAGGCCGGAGACGGTGAAGCCGCCGCCATGGCCAAGGAGCAGGGAAAACTGCTGGAAGCCAACAAGGCTCTCGCCAAGGGACGGGAAGAGAACGCCCAGGCTCTCGAGGCCGCGAAGCAGGCCGCCGGGGTTCTGCCCGGTTTCATGAAGGCCGAGGTTCAGAAGGCCGAAAAGCTTTTGGAGCGCGCCGAGGCGGCCGCCTTGCAGGGCCTGCCAATGGAAGCCGCGCAACTGGAAAAGCAGGCTGCCGAACAGCTCCAAAAGGCGGCCGACCAGCTCGAAGCCGTGGCCAAGGAAGCCGGCCCCGCCGAGTCGCCGGCCGAACCGATGCTGGCCAAGGAGCAAGGCAACCCGGGTGAGCAACCCATGCCGGGCGAACAGCCCATGCCCGGTGAGAAGCCGATGCCCGGCCAGCAGCCGATGAGCGCCAAGCAGCCCCCCAAGGGCCCCTCGGAAAGCAGCCCGATGCCAACGCCCCCCGGCCAGGAGTTGCCCAAGGGAACACTCAATCCGAATGCCGAGGAAATCGGCCGGTTCCTTCGCCTGCCCGCCCGCGAACGCGAGGCTCTGATCCAGGCATGGTCGGAAGGCTTGCCTCCCGCCCACGCCGTGATGATCCAGCGTTACTACCGTGAGCTGGCGCGCTCGGCCCCCGGACGGGCGACTCCGTGATCGCGCTGCTTCCGCTGCTTTTCCTCCAAGCCCCCCCGGCGCCTGCCGCGAAGCTCGATGAGCCCACCCGGCAGGCCCTGGAAAAGGCCCTCGGCTGGCTTGCATCCAAGCAAAACACCGATGGTTCATGGAGCGACGGCGGTTACGCCCACAACACCGCCATCACATCGTTCGCCGTGCTGGCCTACCTCAGCCAAGGG
The DNA here is from genome assembly GCA_016873225.1 of Planctomycetota bacterium. Taxonomy (GTDB): domain Bacteria; phylum Planctomycetota; class Planctomycetia; order Gemmatales; family Gemmataceae; genus REEB421. The sequence goes on from VGXS01000002.1 coordinate 79,865, forward strand.
CACCTTCCCGGACAGGGAAAGTTCGGCGAGGTTGTCTCCCGCGCCTCGCGTTTCCTCGTGGCGTCGTCAAGGGAAAGCGACGGATGTCTTGTCGGCGCGCGGGGTGGCGGCGGTAGGGACATGTACTGCCATGGCATGGCCACGCTGGCGCTCGCCCAGTTGTGGGGCACAACGGCGGATCAGGGCATCAGGCCCGTCCTCAAGCGGGCCGTCGACCTGATCGTCCGCTGCCAGAATCCCGCCGGCGGATGGCGCTACGCCCCTTCCCCCAGCGATGCCGACATATCCGTGACGGTGATGCAGGTGATGGCCCTGCGCGCCGCCCGCAATGCCGGACTGCATGTTCCTGACCGGACGCTTGACAAGGCGATCGAGTACATCAACAAGTGCCGGGATGAGAAGTCAGGCGGCTACCAGTACCAACCGGGTTCGCGGGAACCCGAGTTCGCCCGCACCGCCGCCGGTGTGTGTGTGCTTCACCTCACTGGGAAGCACGACGCCGCCGAGGTTCCCAAGGCCATCGACTATCTCAAGAAAAAGTTCGACAGCAAGAACCACTTTTACTACGGCCACTACTACGCCAGCCATGCCATGCACCAAGTAGGCGGCAAGGAATGGGATGAATGGTATGCCCGGCTCAAGGCGACGCTGATGCCCAAGCAATCGGCCGACGGTTCATGGAGCAACCGCGACCTCGATGGCGCCACCGCCGGCCCCGTTTACCAGACATCGATCGCGGTCATCGCCTTGGCCGTGCCCGCCCAATTCGTGCCGATCTACCAGCGTTAGTCCTGGCCTCAATCGTCCTCATCCTCATCGGGCGGATTTTCAATCTCCTCCTTCACCGAATCGAGCATTTCCGTCAGGCTGCCGATCTGGTCCTTGGAAATGACGATTTTCTGAAGCTGTTGCCCCTGGTTTTGCTGGAGGATTTCGATCGTGGTTCCCTCCCCGGCCTGAACGCTGAAACCGTAAGCCGTGAGGGTTTTCCTCTTTCTGGCCATAAGACACCTCCTTGTGGCATTCACCACGCGATGTATTCGTCACTCATTTACCGACATTCAGGAAAATGGATCGGTTTGTTGAAGAAACCGACTTCACTTATAGATGCGCGCCCATGTGTGGGACGCCCTTGCGGTTTTCGGTCGCTTTTGTTGCTGTGATGGCATGACATCGCTGCCCGTCACGGACACGCGCACAGTCCGGTGCGTTTGTCCGCATGATTGCCCGGACACCTGTGGCATGCTCGTCACCGTCAAGGGAGGGGTCGCCACCCAACTGCGCGGCGATCCGGAGCATCCCTTCACCCGCGGATTTCTCTGCGCGAAGGTCAGCCGCTATCTTGACCGCACCTACCATCCCGAACGGCTGAAAACCCCGCTCTTGCGGGACGGCCCCAAGGGTTCGGGAAAATTCAAGCCCATCGAATGGGATGAGGCGATTGCACGGGTCGCCGCCGCCATCAACGCCGCCCGCCACGGCACCGAAGGCCCGCAATCGATCCTGCCCTACAGTTACGCGGGCACCATGGGCAAGCTGCAAGGATCAAGCCTGGACCGGCGGTTGTTCCATGCCATAGGGGCCTCGCTTCTCGACCGCACCATCTGCGCGACCGCCGGGGCCGCGGGATGCGGCATCACGCTGGGCACCCGCGCCGTGGTCGACACCGAGGCCGTCGGCGGCAACCGCCTCTTCATCAACTGGGGTTCCAACACCGCCGTCACCAACAGCCATCTCTGGGTTCGCATGGTCGAGGCGCGTCGCCGTGGGGCCAGGATCATCACGATCGATCCATTTGAAAGCCGCACCGCCGAACGGTCGGACCAATGGCTGGCCATCCGTCCGGCCACCGATGCCGCGCTGGCCATGTCGATCGCCCATGTTCTCCTGCGCGACAACCTTGTCGACCACGATTACCTCGCGGCGCACGCGAGCGGCCTGCGGGAATTCTCGGCGCGCGCCCTGGCGGACTACGCGCCCCGGACCGTCGCCGCCGTGTGCGGACTCGACGAGGCCGTCATCGAGGAACTGGCGCGCCTGTACGGAACCACGAGGCCGTCGCTGATACGGCTGAATTACGGACTTCAGCGCCACGGCGGAGGGGGAATGGCGGTTCGTGTCATCACCTGCCTTCCCGCCCTCACCGGCGACTGGCGCCACCCCGGCTCGGGCGCCCTGCTTTCCACAAGCCAGTCCTACCCCACCCGGTCCGACTCCGAATTCCAGAGGATGGACCTGATCCCTCCCGGCACGCGGACCATCAACATGACGCGATTGGCCGAGGCGCTCGAGGGGCGCGAACCCGGCCCGCCCGTGAAGGTTTTGGTTGTCTACAACGCCAATCCGGCGGCGGTTTGTCCCGATCAGGGCCGTGTGACGGCGGGCCTGCGCCGCGACGACCTGTTCACCGTGGTCCTCGAGCACTTCCTCACCGACACGGCGCGCCACGCCGACATCGTTCTGCCGGCAACCACCCAACTGGAGCACTGGGACATCCACACCAGCTACGGACACCTGCATGTCCAGGTGAATGAGCCGGCGATTCCACCCTTGGGGCAGTCGCTCCCCAACACGGAAATCTTTCGAAGGCTGGGCCGCGCCCTCGGGCTTCCCCCCGAGCTTTTCTCGGCCAGCGACGAGGAACTGATCGACGAGGTGCTTTCGGAATCCACGCGCGGCACGCCGTTTCCGCCGCCGGGAGCCTTGAAAGGAATCAGCCGCGACCTGCTAGTGGCCAAGGGTGCGATCCGCCTGAACCTGCCCTCCCCCTACGCGCCGTTCTCCCACGGGGGCTTTGGCACTCCCGACGGCAAATGCAACCTCTGGGGGAATCCCGGGCAACAACCCAGGCATGTGCCACCCCATGAGGACCCGCGTGAACGACCCGACCTTGCCTCGCGGTATCCGCTGCAATTGCTCAGCCCGCCCGAGCCCTCGTTCCTGAACTCGAGCTTTGCCAACATTCCGTCACTCAAGGCGAACGCCGGCGAACCCCGCCTCCTGATCCACCCCGATGATGCCTCGCCCCGGGGAGTCGTCAGCGGTTCCATGGTGCGCGTGTTCAATGGCAGGGGCGCCTTCCAGGCTCGCGCGGAGGTCGCGGCGAAGTCACGCGTCGGGGTTGTGGTCGCCCCGGGAATTTGGTGGGCCGCCGACACGGCCGACGGCGCCAACGCCAATTCCACCACCAGCACGGAACTCACCGACTTTGGCGCCGGGGCGACCTTCTTTGACAATCTGGTCCAGGTTGAACCGCTGTCCGAAACGGCCGGTGCGCCATGATTCCCGTTTTCGCGCAAGTCACGCTGAGGCCCCAAGGCTTCTCCGAGGATGTCCAGGCCCTATCCGACGCCGGCGTCAACGCGGTTGAGTTATGGCTCACCAAGGTCGAACAGTTCGTGGAATCTCAATCGCCCGAAACGGCCCGCAAGGTCCTTGCCGACCGCGGCATCGCGCCCTTGGCCGCTTCCTACCAGGGAGGGTTGATGTCTCCGGTCGCCGAAACGCGCAAGATTCACCGCGACCAATTCCTGCGCCGCCTCGACCTTTGCCAGGCGCTGGGATGCCCTTTGGTCACGATCCTTCCTGAACTCACGGGGTCGGCGACGGATTTGGCCAACGGATCGGTCGATCATCTGGCGCAGGCATCCGAGTGGGCCGCCGGGCACGGAATCCAAGTCGCGATCGAGTTTCGGGCATCCTGCCCCTGGGTGAACAACCTGCAAACGGCGATCGCCCTCGTCAGCGCGGTGGACAGGCCCAACCTTGGCATCGCCCTCGATGCCTGGCATTTCGCCCTGGGTCCAAGCAAGCAGGAAGACCTGGCTTGCCTTGACATCACCCGGCTTTTCCTCGTTCAGTTGAGCGACCTTAGCGGCACCGCCCGGGAACTCGCCACCGATTCCGACCGCATCCTTCCCGGCGAGGGAGAACTCGCCTTGGGAACGATATTGGCGCATCTGGCAAGCCACGGATACCAAGGCCCCGTCAGCCTCGAGGCTCCCAATCCCAAGTTGTGGCAGATCTCCCCGTCCCAGGTGGCCGATTTGGGCTGGCAATCACTCAAGCGAACCATGGCTCCCCATGCCTTGGCCACGAAAACTTCGCCCGCCGCAGCCAATTAACGCGAAGTTCAAATAACTGACCTGCTCAACACCCCAGCACCCGCCATCATTCTGTTAGCCCTTTCATGTCCATGAAGCGTCGAACGGCGCGAGTGACCTCTGAACTGGCGCCAGATTGTTGAATGTCCGCGAGGGCCCCTCACTTCGTTCAGGGCTCCTAAGAATCGTCCGCCTTTGTCAGGCCTTCATATTGCGGTCCGTTCATCGCCCTAGGAGCCCTGAACGAAGTGAGGGGCGAGTCGATCGAGGAACTATTAAAGGAGCCATAGCAGAAACAAAAGAACCCTCAGGGGAGCCGAAGTAAGTGGGGCGCATTAAAATAGATTCGATTTGCATTTTTTATCGGGATTATCAATCCAACTTATTCATTTGAAGCCCGATCTAACGCCCCTTCCCGATCGTCCCGATTGATTCGCCAACGCCGGCCATGGCACCATTGCACCCATGCTCATGGGGTCGGTTGGAATGGATGCCGCGGAAACGGGAAGGTTCCTGAAATGGTGCCGGGTTCTGTACCGACGAATCCTGTTTCCGTCGCCATCCTCCCCCGATGAAACACCGACCACCTGGCAATGGCTGTGCGTGATCCTGCTGGCAACGGCCGCCATGGCGCCCGGCCTGTCCATGCCCCTGTTCGAGCCGGATGAAACCCGCTACGCCCTCATTCCCAAGGAGATGCTGCGTTCGGGCGACTTGGCCATGCCGCGCCTCGACGGCGAGCCTTACTTCGACAAGCCTCCCCTTTTGTACTGGATGGTCGCGGGTGTTTATTCAACGCTGGGCGATTCCGTCTCCATGGCGAGGCTGGCTCCGGCGGCATCGATGCTGGGCGTTTGCCTGCTCACCCTGGGCTTCGGCTCGCGAACCATGGGCGCCGCTGTCGCCTTCCGGGCGGCGCTCGTTCTTGCCGCTTCTCCCGGCCTGTCCTCGATGGGCCGTTTGCTGCTCATGGACGGACCGCTCACCCTATGGGTTCTTTTGGCGCAGGGAGCCTTGTACCTGGCGCTTCGCGACGGGCCGGCGAGAACGGGTTGGTGGCTGTTGTCGGCCACCGGGGCGGCCCTTGGAATCATGACCAAGGGCCCCATTTGCCTAGTCTTGGTCCTGGCGCCCTGGGCCGCCCACCGCCGCCTATCCGCGATGGATGGGCCCGGATGGCGGGCTTGGGCCGCCTGGTGGCTCATCGTGGTCTCGCTGGCGCTGCCCTGGCATGTGCTGGTTGCCATCAGGGACAACCGGTTTCTCACCCATTACATCCTGGAACATCACTTCCTGCGTTTCCTGCAGCCATTCGACCATGTCCGCGGCACCTTCTTTTATGTGCCCGTGGTGATCCTGGCGCTCTTCCCCATGTCGCTCCTGCTGCCTTGGACGGCCAACTTCCTTGTCTCAGGCCGGGACAGCGTCGCCCGCGCGCGAACCCCCGAAACGGGCTACTGGTTTTGGTGCGCCTCCGTCTGCCTGGTGTTTTTCAGCCTCAGCGGATGCAAGCTGCCGACATACATCCTGCCGGCGCTCGCGCCACTGTCGCTGGTGCTGTCGGCCCAGGCGGGCACGCTTCAGGCCCTGGTCGCCAGGTGGGGGCTTGCCATGGGACTTCCAGTCTGCCTGTTCATCTCCGGCGTTGCCGTTCCCTGGTACTCCCGACACCGGGATCCATTGGCCTGCACAGAGGCATGGAAGTTGATCGATGACGCGCTGGCGCGGGGAGTCGACAGCGTGGCCTGCTACCCCAGGCCCTGCCACGCCGCGTCGCTCAGGCTGGGCCGGTTCGACATCAAGTCGTTTCGCAGCAAGGAATTCGACGCGTTTCGCGCCGAATTGATGTCAAGGCCGGCCACGGTGGTCTTGTGCACCCACAGGCACTCGCTGCAAGGTCTCAAGCAACTGCTGCCACCGCAGTGCCGCGTGGCGCATGAAGCCTCATGCGATTTGCCGGACATCCCATGGTTGCCCAGCGCTTGGCAGGATAAGGCGCGTACTCTCCTGGGAAGCACGGCCCTTGGGTTCTGCGACGCGGCGGTCATTGAATACAGGCCCTGACAAGTCTCATATGTTGAGCAGGCTCAGGTAGCCCGCGTACATGCGGAAAACGGTGTAGGCGACTGCCGCTGCTGAAAGAGCCCAGAAAAGCCCGCCCAAGGCCATGAGCGTGCGGCACACCATGTTGTTTCCATGGTCACGATCGGCGAAGGCCTGCCGGGCCATGGTTTCGGGCAGTTGACCCGTCGTTTCCCCATGATCCACGGCGGCGAGCAGCTCGGTACCCATTCCCGGCCATCCAGCCAGCACCACCCCGAGGGATTTCCCCCCCCTGATCTGCCGTTTTCCCTCTGGCAGGCGTTCGCGCCAATCCTGCCTGTCAGCGGCGGAAACGGCGAGTTCCAACGCCTTGCCGGGCGCCAATCCGGAATCTAGGGCCAAGCCCAAGGTTCCAGCCAACCTCGCGCGGGACAAGGCCTCCCTTCCATGTGAAACACCGGGCAGGGAACGCCAACCGATGGCCACGCCGACACCGATGGCCACCAAAACGACGAACGGCGCGACGCTCCCCATTCCGAATCCCGGAACACGCCCCGCGGTTCCGGTCATGCCTTGCACCACCAGGACGATTCCCAGCACCCCCATCGCCAACAATGCCTGAAGGATCGGCCAAGCCAAGGCCCCGACCAACTTCCTTGAGGCCTCCGCTTCCTGCCGAAGATGCTCCTCAAGCCGCTCGAGTGTTTCCGGAAGCCTGCCCGACTCCTCACCGGCGGCAAGCAACGCGGGAATCTCGGGAGCCAGGCGATCTTTCCAACCTTCAAGGGCATCCTTAAGGCTCATTCCGGCGGCGGTTTCGCGCGCCAATGACGCCACCATCGGAACCAGCGCCGAGGGAACACGGGAGGCAAGACGACGCAGCGCCTCCGGGAGGTGGATTCCGGCTTCCAGATACAACCGCAAGGGGTGAATGAGAGGCTCGGGATTGAGACGGCCCCGAGTCAGGAAGGTTGCGAATCCGGAAGATGGGGGGGCCATGTGGCTAGTATATTGGAGGTGGCCAGCAGGATTGTCGGCCCCGGATCGTGAAGGATGTCCGCATGAACCCCGAAAACGCGGGACTCTCCGATTTCAGCGGCGAGGTTTCACTGTTCCCCCTTCCCAACCTCGTCCTGTTTCCCCATGTGGTGCAGCCACTGCACATCTTCGAGGCCCGCTACCGGCAAATGGTTGTCGACAGCCTCGCCAGCGACCGCCTGCTTTCCATGGCATTGCTTTGCCATAATGCTGAAAAACTGCCCGGCACCCTGCCCCGCATCCACCCGGTGATTTGCGTCGGCAGGATCTTCCGCGAGGAAAGGCTTCCCGACGGACGCTTCAACCTGTTGCTTCATGGAGTCTCGAGGGCCCGGATCACTCAGGAAATTCCATCGAGCGGCAAGCTTTACCGCCGCGCCAATGTTGAACTGCTCGAGGAAGTTCCCGCGGCCAGCAAGGAAGTGGAGGAAACCCTGCGCGGCAGCCTTTTACAGCAAATCGATTCATGGTTCGGGGGCCAACCGGAAGCCAGATCCCAGATCCGGAAGCTGTTCAAAAGCGAGTTGCCGCTTGGCAGCTTGTGCGACATCCTGGCGTTCGCGCTGCCCCTCGACGCCGAACTCAAGCAGGAACTTCTCGAACTGGTTGACATCGAGGAAAGGGGGCAGTTGCTGCTCACCAGCCTTCGCGAGAACAAGGAGTCGCTCGCGGAATCCGCTTCCTCCAAGCGAAAGTTCCCCCCCGATTTCGGGGCCAATTAGGCCGATTCAAGCACGGCGGCAACACCCTGGCCTCCCCCCACGCACAACGCGACAACCCCCCTCCGGCAATCACCGCGCCCTATCGAGCGGGACAAGCTCACCAGCAGCCTCGCCCCGGTCGCTCCCAACGGGTGCCCAAGGGCGATCGCCCCCCCCCGCGGGTTCACCCTCGACTCGTCGAGTTCCAGTTCGTCGATCACCGCCAAAACCTGCGCCGCGAAGGCCTCGTTGATTTCCCACCTGTCAATGTCGCCGACAGATAATCCAGCCTTGGCGAGGGCCTTCGTTGCCGCTGGAACCGGCCCCATTCCCATCTCGATCGGCGACACACCGGCATCCGCCCAGGAAAGAAGGCGCGCCAACGGCTTCAAGCCCGCGTCGCGGGCGTCCGTTTCCCGCATGAGCAAAACAGCGGCGGCCGCGGCGTTCACCTGGCTGGCATTACCGGCCGTGACGGTGCCACCGGCGAGAAAAACGGGGTTCAGGCTGGCGAGCCTGGCCATGTCGCTGTCGCGACGAACGGTGTCATCCGCCCGCAAGACAAACGGATTGCCGGCCTGGTCGTGGGCCTCGCATGGAATCGTCTCGTCACGATAATCCCCCTCGTCCAGGGCGCGCGCGGCGCGCGCGTGGCTTTGGTGCGCCCAAGCGTCCTGGCGGACGCGGCTGATCGACCTGGTCCGGGCGAGATGCTCGGCGCACAGCCCCATGCGGATTGCCGCTGGCCCATGCCGCTCAAGGAAGCGTTTCCCCGGTTCGTGGATCTCCAACGGGAGATGATCCATGTGCTCCACTCCCCCGGCGATGACGGCATCGTCCTGGCCGGTGGCCAGTCGGCCCGCCGCGAGAAGAATCGCGTCAAGCCCCGAGGAACAGTTCCGGTTGACGGCCAGGGCGGGAACCGAACAGGGAAGCCCGCCCTCGATCAGGGATTGCCTGGCGATGTTAAAGCCTTGCTCGGCCTGCTGCCGGGCGCAGCCCAAAACAACCGCGCCGGGCGGATGGCTGCCTCCTCCATGGCGCCGCCAAAGTTCGGAGATGAGGGCGCCCGCGAGCGTATCGGCCCTAACCTTGCGAAACGCGCCGGATTGGGGATGGGCGCGGGCCACGGGTGTGCGGATCGCGTCAACCACCACGATTCGCATGGAAGGATTCCGGTCTTCAGGCCGCGAAGGCGTGCGCGGGAAAACGGGAGGCCAGCGCCGAACGGATCAAATTAAGGCAGGTTTCCTCACCCAGCGACCATGAATTGAGGATGAGGTCGAAGGCGTCCGCTTCGGCAAACCGCCGGCCGCTGATCCCATGCAGGAATTCCTCCCGGCGGCTTTCCTCGGCGGCCAATTGCTGTTCGGCCATCGCGGGGGTGAGCCGACGGGTTTGCTCCATTTCAGCGAGACGCTCCTCCCGGGGACTGACAATGCCCACATGGAGAACCGAATTCCGGGGCACAAGGAATCCCGCCCCGCGACCAAGGAACACCGCCCGGCCCGAGCAGGAAATGGCAACGACCAATCGGGCCAACGAAAGGGTGGCGGCATCATGCTCGCGGCCATCGGCGCGCCAGGCCGCCAAGGCCTCCTCAACCCAGGTGCGCTGGTCGAGATCGAGCCGATCCATCAATTCATCGGCGCGGCCGGGTTGGCCGATCAAATATCCCAAGGCGTCGGCATCGTAAAGAGGCCATTGCAACCGCCGGGATATGGCCTTGGCCAGCGACTGGCCCCTAGATCCCGGTTCGGGACTGATGGCCACGATTGGACCGCCGGTGACACGGGGGGATGAGTTTCCGTGGCCTCTGTCACCATGCCGGGGGGTTTGGCGGATGGAGTCTCTCATGTCAGGGCTTCCAAGCCTGAGACCCGGCATCCTCTCCCCCAGGGGAACGACCTCCTGGGGCGCCGGGGCAATGTCGACTAATGGGTGAGCGAACGGATGGCCGCATCCACGGAGTCGTAAACCGGCCAAATCGTGTCGAGGGCGCAATTGTGAAGGAGGTCGCGGATGAAGGGCGCCGGATCAGCGATCACCATCGAGCATCCCTTGGGACGCAGCCGTCCATAAAGCCTCAAAAGCGTGGCGATTCCAAGCGAGTTCATGTAGGTGATGCCGCCCAGGTTGACCACCACGGCCGTGGGCATGTCAACCTGCAACGGGTCCAACACAAGCTTGCTCGCCGTTTCCATCTCAAAGTCGAGGAGGCGGATCACATCCTGGGACATGGTCACCACGGCGACCTCTCCACGACGCTCAATCACGATGGGGGCTGGGGTGGTCATTCAACCGTATCCATGAATTCGGTATTAGCAATAAACATAGTTTACCATCGGCCCGTGGTCGATCAAGCGGATAACTCCACTCGTGGTGTAGAGTGGGGAAGGGCTCAAGACGCCCCGCCCCCGTGAGGTTCCATGAGCCAGGCCACGAACAACGACTTGCCGATTGTGAGGCTGAAATCGCCCCGCCGATTCCTTCATCCTTGGATATTTCAGCGGCTGGTGGAAAAACCGCAGGGCCGCGTGTCCAACGGCAGCCTTGTGAAGGTGGTCGATCCCGATGGCCGTTTCATGGGTCGGGGCATTTTCAACTGGCATTCCCGTATCGCCATCCGGGTGTTGTCCAACAACGAGGATGAGCCGCTCGATGACGCGTTTTTCACAAAACGGGTCAACGCCGCGGTATCCCTCAGGCGCGACATGCTGCGTCTCGATGCCACCACCAATGCCTACAGGGTGATCAATTCGGAAGCCGATGGCCTGAGCGGCCTGATCGTTGACCGTTTCAATGACTTGCTGGTGATGGAGTTCTTTTCCTCGGGAATGTACCGGCTCAAGGACAGGCTGATACCGCTGCTGCTGGCCCAATTTCCTGACTCGCGCATCTACTGGTTCGCCGAGGAGCATGTCCAGAAGCAGGAATCCTTTGACTGCCATCCACCCGCGGTGACCGGCCCGTGCGTCGTCACTGAAAACGGGTTGCGTTTCCGGGTGCAGCCCGGCTTCAAGCACAAAACAGGATTTTTCGCCGACCAACGGGACAACCGACGGCGCCTCGCCCAATACTGCGAAGGCAAGCGGGTGCTCGACATCTGCTGCAACACCGGCGGATTCGCCGTCTACGCCGCGGCGCTGGGCAAGGCACGCGAGGTCGTGGGCCTTGACCTCGACGAAACGGCGCTGGAACTGGCCCGCCAAAACGCCGGACTGAACCAGACTCGCCCCAGGTGGGTCCAAGCCGACCTTTTTCCGTGGCTGCGCGACGCGATCACCCAGAAAAACCTGTTCGATGTGGTGATCCTCGATCCGGCCAAGCAAACCAGGGACCGCGACGAGGTCGACATGGCCTTGCGCCGATATTTCGACATGAACCGTCTCGCCTTGCAGGTGGTCCGCGAGGGAGGCATTCTGGTGACATGCTCCTGCACGGGGCTGGTAGGCGAACCGGACTTCCTGGAGTGCGTTCGCCGCGCCGCGCGGGCGGCGGGCCGAGTCACCCAGGTGCTGGCCATCCACGGCGCCGGGTCCGACCATCCGTACCAGTTGCAGGTGCCCGAGGGTAGATACCTGAAGGTGGTGTTCCTGCGCGTGCTTGAGGCTGGAGAACCGCTCGCGGCACCGGAACATCGCCGGGAGGAACCGGAACAATGAAAAGCGCCACCTTCGCCATCCTTCTGTCCGTTGGCATCGGATTGGCTTGGTCTTTCATGGTGATGGCGGCGCCATCCACCGGCCATGCCGGAAGGGGCTACAAAAGCCCGCTTGATATCGCGACCATTCCCAATTCCACCCGGGCCATCGTCGCCAATCGCGATTCAGGCGGCGTGTCGATCATCGATCATGCCTCCGGCAAGGTGATCATCGAACTGCCGACCGGCGCCAAGCCGTTCGCGGTGGCCTGCGCCAAAGACGGCACCCGCGCCGCCGTCAGCAATCTCTGGGATGGAACCGTCTCGATCATCGACCTTGCCGCGCCGCGGGTTGCCTTCACCACCGCCGTGGGAAGCCAACCCAGGGGCTTGGCTTTTTCAGCCACCGGCAAGGAACTCTTCGTGGCCCTGGGAGGGGAAAACGCCATCGCGCGCCTCAACGCCGCCGACGGCGGCGTTTCCGCCCGCTGGCCCTGCGAGGGAGAGCCCCGAACCCTGGTTGTGATTCCCAAGTCCGGCGTCGTGGCCGTGGGAAGCACCCGCTCGGCAAGGGTCCGTGGATTCGATCCCGCCACAGGGAAACAACTCTGGCAACGATCGCTCCATGACAGCTTCAACCTGCTCGGACTGGCGGCCCATCCCTCGGGCGACGAGGTTGTTTCCACTTTCGTTTTCCACAGGCACCACGCGATCGCGCGCAACAACATCGAGCAGGGATGGGCCCTCGACAACCGCGTGGCCCGCATCCGGCCTGAACCGGGTGACGACCTCACCTACGACCAGATCTCCCTCGACAGCCGGGGCCAGGCCGTGGCTGATCCAACGGGAATCGCCTTCAGCGCCGATGGAGCCCACATGGCCATCACTTCGGCGGGCGCGCAGGAACTCCTGTTGGTGCCAGCCGCGAAGGTACCCTGGTCGAATGGCGATCCGGGAGACTTTGTCGACAGCGCCTTGGAGTTTCCCGTCAGGCTGCTCCGCAGGATCGACTTGGGCGGACGCCCCCAGGGTTTGGCGTTCGCGGGAGGCAAGGTCCTCGTGGCCAACGCCATCACCGATCGAGTCCAGGTGATCGATGTGGCCTCCGGGCAGGTTGAAAAGGCCATCGATCTGGGAGACGGAAAGCCGGCCGACCTAGCCCGTCGCGGAGAGGCGCTCTTCTTCGATGGAAAGCGTTCGCATCATCACTGGTTCAGTTGTCACACCTGCCACACCGATGGGCACACATCGGGCCAATTGTTCGACACGCTGGGAGACGATTCGTACGGAAACCCGAAAATCACGCCTTCCCTTCGCAATGTGACAAACACGGGCCCTTGGAGCTGGCACGGCTGGAAGGACAAGCTCGAGGTTTCCATTGAGGACTCTTTCGTGGAAACCCTGTTTGGCGAGAAGCCGACGGCTGAAGAGGTCAAGGCCGTGGTGGCCTACCTTGGCACGCTGGAACATCCGCCCGCGACGCGCGCCACCCGGGAAGATGCCGCGGGTATCGCCAAGGGAAGGTCGCTGTTCGAGGCCAAGGCGGGCTGTTCACGCTGCCACGCCGGCCCCCATTACACGACCCCCAAGACCTACACCCTTGAGATCGAACATGATGGCAGCCCATTCGAGAAATGGAACCCGCCCTCGCTGCGCGGAGTCCGCGACAGGTCACCGCTCATGCATGCCGCGCAGGCCCCCGACCTCGATACGCTTCTCAGGCTTCATCACAAGCCCGAAGACTTGGGAGGCAAGGCGCTCGACCCGTTGGAACGCGCCAACCTGATCCAGTTCCTCAAGTCGCTCGATTGATGAGTTGAAACAAACCACGAAAAAAGGGCGGCGGACAAATCCGACGCCCAGGCCATTATTCAAAGCTCGCGCTACTACTTCGCTCCCGTCCGGTACACGGTCGTGTGCTGATAGGTTTCACCCGGTTTGAGAACCACGCTGGGGAAGTTCGGCTGGTTGATCGAATCCGGAAAATGCTGGGGCTCGAGGCAGAAGCCGCCATATTGCTTGTAAATCACGCCACCTTTGCCCTTGTTGGTGCCATCGAGAAAGTTGCCGCTGTAAAACTGGAGGCCCGGTTCCGTCGTGAGCACCTCGAGGAACCTTCCGGATTGGGGGTCGCGAACCCGGGCGGCCAATTCAAGGCCGGCGCCCTTGCGGTCGAGCACATAATTGTGGTCGTACCCTTGGGGCTTGGCGTCGATTTGCTTGATGCGATCGCCCACCGCGCGGGGGGTGGTGAAGTCGAGAGGCGTGCCGGCCACGGGCGCGACCTTGCCGGTGGGGATCAGGTTCTCGTCCGACGGCGTGTAGCCCTTGGCAAGAAGTTCCACCTCGTGGCCAAGCACATCGCCCGAGGCATGGCCCGCGAGGTTGAAATAGCTGTGATGCGTCAGGTTCACCGGAGTGGCCTTGTCGGTGGCCGCCTTGAAGTCGATGCGGAGTTCGTTGTCGTTGTTGAGGGAATAGGAAACTTCAACCTTGAGGTTGCCGGGGTATCCCTCCTCGCCGTCCACGCTCGTGCGGCGAAAGACCACTCCGTGGTGGTTCTTGAGCGGTTCGGCCTGCCACACCACCTTGTCGAATCCCTTGAGGCCGCCGTGAAGGGCGTTGGCCCCGTTGTTGGCGGCCAGCTTGTAGGTCTTGCCGTCCAGGGTGAAGGCGGCCTTGGCGACGCGATTGGCGACGCGGCCCACGGTGGCGCCAAAGTAAGGGTGCCCCGCGAGGTAGCCTTCCAGGTTGTCAAACCCCAGCGCGATGTCGGCCTTCTTGCCAGCCTTGTCGGGAACGATCCAGTCCGTCACCAGGGCTCCATAGTTGGTGATCTTCACCGTCACACCGTTTTTGTTGGTGAGGATGAATCGTTCGATGGCGGTGCCATCTGGCAACTGGCCGAACGGTTCACGGCCGACGGGCTGCGGTTGGCCCGCGGCAAGCAAGGTGGTCACGATCAGGGCTCCGGTCATGTCGGGGGCTCCCGGGAAGAGGTGCATGGGCGAGAGTTCCAAGCTAACCCATCACCGGGCAAGCGTAAACGCCCTCAGAAAGCCCGCTGGCCGGTTTCGGCCTCCAACACCTTGCGGGTGACGGTGAACAGGCCCGCGATGATGGCGATCTTCACCACGATGCCATTGAGGATGGTGGTGGGTTCCAGAACTCCAAGCCCGACTTGAACCCCGAGGAAAAACAATGCGGCAATGACCACGAAAGCGGGCGGAGCCAATGGCAGGAGGCCGGCGCAGGCCACCGCCACGACACCGGCACCGATGTTCCATCCGCTGCTCAACCGGGCCAGTTCACGAAAACGGGCCCGATTGGCCTCGACCTCGTCATCAGTCGGTAGTTCGCCAGTCTTGGCGTCAACGGGCACGGGAAGCGATTCGGCGAGCTTGCCGACATTCAGCAGGACCGACCCGTGAAACGCCACCAGGCCGGCGCCGATCAGCACCAGCACCCAGCGCGCCTGCAACACCGCGGAATGGACTTCCTCCCTCATGCGACAGTGGTCTCCAAGTGAAGCCGGGCGCGCCCTTGCGGACGCGCCCGGAATTCCAGTTCAAAACCAACCGCTTACTTGATGAACAGCATCTCGCGGTAGGTGGGCAGCGGCCAATGGTCGTCGGCAACCACGGCCTCGAGCGCGTCGGAGTGCTTGCGCACCTCCTTCATGCCGGCAAGCACCTTGTCACGCATGTAAACGATCTCATCTTGAGGTGAGCCGTGCGGAACATGGCCGAGCGCCGACTCGAGGTCGGCCACCGACTTGTGAAGGGCGTTAAGCTGGCCGGTGAGAGTCTTGAGACTTTCGCCAGTCGCGCCGGCATCGACCCCGGCGGCCTTGAGGCTGGCCACCGTGGAGGCGACCTCGCCGACATACTTGGTGACCGCGGGGGCCACCATCGTCTTGGTCATCATGAGAACCAGCTTGGCCTCGATATTGAGGGTCTTGACATAGTTCTCACAAAGGATGTGGTAACGGCTTTCCAGTTCCCGGGCGGTGTACACCTTGTACTTGGTGAACAGGTCGATGGAATCCTTTCGAACGATCACGGGCAAGGCGTCGGGAGTCGTGCGCAGGTTGGGCAGGCCGCGCTTCTCGGCTTCCTTGTGCCATTCCTCGGAATAACCGTCGCCGCCGAAGAGAACCTTCTTGCTCTCCTTAAGGATTTGGGGCAGGAGGGTCTGGATGGCGGTCTTGAGGTCCTTTCCACCCTTGATGGCCTTCTCGAGTTCGGTGGCCACGAAGTCAAGGGATTCGGCCACGATGGTGTTGAGCACCGTGTTCGGGCCGCCGATGGACTGCGAGGCGCCCACGGCGCGGAACTCGAACTTGTTGCCGGTGAAGGCGAACGGACTGGTGCGGTTCCTGTCCCCGGCGTCCTTGGGAAGCTTGGGGAGAACGGTCACGCCGATCTCCATGGTGCCACCCTGCTTGGTGCTGGTGGGGGGCCCCTTCTCAAGCTGCTCCATGATGTCCTCGAGTTGGGTTCCGAGGAAGATTGAAATGATCGCCGGGGGAGCCTCATTGGCCCCAAGGCGGTGGTCATTGGCGGCGCTAGCCACGCTGACGCGGAGCAGCTCGGGATACTTGGCCACGGCGCGGATGACCGCGACGCAGAACACAAGGAACTGGGCGTTGTCGTGGGGGGTGTCGCCCGGGTTCAGCAGGTTCTCGCCGAGGTCCGTAGACATCGACCAGTTGTTGTGCTTGCCCGAACCGTTGATGCCTGAGAACGGCTTTTCGTGGAACAGGCAGGCCAGCCCATACTTCGTGGCGGTCTTGCGGATGATCTCCATCGTCAGCATCTGGTGGTCGGTGGCCAGGTTGCTGCTTTCGAAGATCGGGGCGATCTCGTATTGGCTCGGGGCCACCTCGTTGTGGCGGGTCTTGACCGGAACGCCGAGGGCGTAAAGCTGGGCCTCGCAATCGGCCATGCAGGCCAGAACCCGGTCGGGGATGGTGCCGAAATACTGGTCTTCCATCTCCTGGCCCTTGGGGGGCGCGGCGCCGAGAAGGGTGCGGCCGGCATTGAGCAGGTCGGGCCTGGCCAGGTAGAAGTTCTGGTCGATCAGGAAGTATTCCTGCTCGGGACCCACGGTGGTGAACACCTTGCGGGACTCGGTCTTGCCGAACAGGCGGAGAATTCGAAGGGACTGGTCGGAAAGCGCCTCCATCGACTTGAGCAATGGCGTCTTCTTGTCGAGGGCCTCGCCGGTCCAGCTCAGGAACACCGTGGGAATCACCAAGGTGGCCCCGTTGGGGTTTTCAATGATGAAAGCCGGGCTGGTCGGATCCCATGCGGTGTAGCCTCGGGCCTCGAAGGTGGCGCGGATGCCGCCGGAAGGGAACGAGGAGGCGTCGGGTTCACCCTTCACGAGTTCCTTGCCGGAAAACTCCATGATCGCCTTGCCCTCACCCGAGGGGCTGATGAAGCTGTCGTGCTTCTCGGCGGTGAGGCCGGTCATCGGCTGGAAGAGGTGGGTGAAGTGCGTGGCGCCCTTTTCAAGGGCCCAGTCGAGCATCGAGCTGGCGACGGCGTCGGCGATGTCCGAGTCAAGCGCGTCACCATTCTTAATGGTGCGCTGAAGCGCCTTGTAAACAGGCTTGGGCAACCTCTCGCGCTGGACCGACTCGTTGAAGACCAGTTCGCCAAACAGATCCTTCAAGCGGATTTTCTTGAAATCGATTCGGTTCAATTCGTGGCGAGTGTTCGCGATGGCCTGAAGCGCGCTCTTGCGGATTGACATGGATTCACACCCCGGGATTTCTGGCTGTCATGCCAACAATAACTCAGACAGTCGCGTCTTGCGTCCGCCTTTGAGAGGTTTAGACATCATAGTAAAGATTGAACTCAAAGGGATGGGGTCTTACGCGAATCGCGTCAACCTCCCTTTCGCGCTTGTCACGAATCCATGTCGAGAGGACATCCTCGGTGAAGACATCCCCTCGCATTAGAAATTCATGATCCTTCTCGAGCGCCGACAGGGCGTCATCGAGCGTGGCGGGCAGGTGGGACAGGTTTTTCATGACCTCGGGTTCAAGGTCGTAGATGTTCCGGTCCAGTGGTTCCCCGGGGTCGATCCGGTTGATGACGCCGTCGAGCATGGCCATCAGCATCGCTGAAAATGAAAGGTATGGGTTCGCCGAGGCGTCGGGGCAACGGTACTCCAGGCGGCGTGACTGGGCACGGGCGGAGTATACCGGAATCCTGACCGCGGCCGACCTGTTCCTGCTGGAATAGCTGGCTGTTGTGGGAGCGTCGAAGCCGGGGACAAGCCTCTTGTAACTGTTGGTGGTGGGGTTGGTGATGGCGCAGAGGGCCCGGGCATGCCTGAGCAGTCCGCCGATGGCGTGCATCCCCAGTTCGGATACGCCCGCATAGGCGGAGCCGGCAAACAGGTTCCTGCCGTCACGCCAAAGCGATGTGTTGACATGCATGCCCGAACCGTTGTCCTTGAAGATCGGCTTGGGCATGAAGGTGGCCGTCTTGCCATGCTTGTTGGCGACGGACTTCACTATGTATTTGTATTTCAGCACGGAATCAGCCATACGCACCAGGCTGTCGTATCGGAGGTCGATTTCACCCTGTCCCCCGCTGGCCACCTCGTGGTGGTGGCCCTCAACCGTCATGCCCGAATCGATCATGTGCCGCATCATCTCGCTCCGGAGGTCGTGGAGCGAATCCGAGGGAGGACAAGGAAAGTAGCCTTCCCGGTGCCTGATCGTGTTGCCAAGGTTCGGGCGGGCGTCGGAACCGCTGTTCCAGCGGCCTTCGGCGCTATCGATATGGTGGAATGCCGAGTGCCGGTTCTGGTCGAACCGGACATGATCAAAAACGAAAAACTCGATTTCAGGACCGAAGTAAGCCGCGTCGGCAACCCCCGTCGACCTCATGTAGACCTCGGCTTTGCGGGCCACATTGCGGGGGTCGCGGGGATAATCCTCGCGTGTGATCGGATCAAGGATGTTGCAGAAAAGAATCAGCGTTTTCTCGAGGCGGAACGGGTCGATGAAAGCGCTTTCCGCCACGGGAACGACAAGCATGTCAGACTCGTTGATGCATTGCCAGCCGCGAACGCTGGAGGCGTCGAATCCGAAACCATCCTCAAAAGAGGATTCCTCCAACCGCTCCGAAGGTATTGTGAAATGCTTCCATGAGCCGGGGAAGTCCATGAATCGCAAGTCAACGGCGCGAACGGCCTCCTGGCGTATCCAGGCGAGAATTTCCTTCGGACTCACGGCGTCCCCTCTGGCGGCCGACGACGCCGGGGGTTGCGCCATCGTCCCATCATCATAGAGGGATTTGGCTTCCGGCTCCAATGCCGCCGTATAATCACGACATGGCCACGATGGAGGAGGATCTCCTTCGGAACATCCTTGAAGCGCCGCGGGAGTCCCTCCCACGGCTGATCTACGCCGACTTCCTGGCGGATTATCTTGGCGCTACCGGCGATTCCCTGGCCCTGGCCAGGAGCGAATTCATCCGGATTGGTTGCGCGCTTGAACAACACGACCTCTCGCCGCAGGAAAGAAACCAGCTTTCCCGCAGGCACAGGGAAATGCAGTCAAGTTTCGGCCTCCGGTGGGCCGGCACCGTGGCCGGGCTCGCGGCGAACTGGTCGTTCAACAGGGGCTTCATCCACTCGATCGACATCCGCGCCGACATCTACCTGCGCGGCGCAACGGAGATCCACGCCCAGCAACCGGTCGAACACATCAACCTGATTTTCATGGAATCGCGCAATCCCGAGGCGGGGCGGGCCATTGCCGCCATTGAGCAGTTTCGCCACATCAGGTCGCTGGGCCTCAAGGGGGCGGGAATCGGGTCGGAAGGCCTGGTCGACCTGGTTGGCTCGCAGCACCTTGGATGCCTCGAGTGGATCAACCTGTCGGGCAACAACCTTGGCGAAAAGGGTGTCCGCGCATTGTTGCGAAGCCCGATATTCCCCAACCTTCGCTGGATCGACCTGGGGGCGAACGACCTCGGCCCACCCTGTTTGAGGGAAATCGCGGCGCACCTCACGGCCGCAACCCAAGCGGGGGAGGTCCTGCTTCTGGAAACACTGGAACTGGGAGGCAACCCGCTCACCAGGGCGGGAGCCCGCGTTATCCAGGGATGCGGGCCCCTGGCCCGGGCCGCCCGCTGGTGAATCAGGCGACCAACTGTTCCGCCGTCCGCCGCACCACGAGCACGGTCGTGTCGTCCTCGGAGGCGTTCCCGGCGGCGGCATTGAAATCGGAAACGGCGCTGAACACCCGCTCGACCACGACATCCGCCGACTCGGTGATGGCCTTCCGCGCGGCCTTGGCGGCCCCTTCAAGCCCAAAAAAGGATGCACCTTGGCGCGAATCCACGACGCCGTCGGTAACCTGCAGCAGAAGGTCGCCAGGCTTTGAGACTCCTATCTTTTCGGCGTTGTAGTCACTGTCGGAAAAAATGCCCAACGGAAGGCCGGTTGAGAAGAACCTGCCTTTTTCCGCGCCATGTCCGTCGAGAAGGATCGCCGGCAGGTGGCCGGCTGACGCATAGGACAGGGAACCGTCGGATGTGTCGATTTCCGCGAGAAAAAGCGTGACATTCCAGCGCTCGGCCAGGTCGCGGCACAGTTCCCTGTTGGTCTGCCGCAGCGTCTCGTCCAGCGGGACCCCCTCGCCACTGAACGCGCGCAGGTAGGCGCGGGTGGTCGCCATGATGAGGCTCGGGCCCACGCCGTGCCCGGTGGCGTCCCCGATGGCGACACGCCACTTGCCCGGGGAAGTTGGAAACCAGTCAAGCAGGTCGCCGCCGCTATAGCCCACAGGTATGCTAGCGCCGGCGACATCCCATCCGGCGATGACGGGCCTGTCCCTCGGCAGCAGGTGCCGGGCCACCTGGCTGACCACCAGCTGCTCCTCCCTCGTGTTCCGCAGGGCCCGCTCGACCCGGCTGAGGCGGGCCTGCCTGCCGACGGCATGGTTGAGCGCCTGCACGAGCCGCCGCTCCGAAACCTGCCCCTTCACCAGGAATTCCTGGGCTCCCTCGGTGACCGCCTGCATGGCCAGGGTCTCGTCATCCATTCCCGTGAGAAGCAGGACGGGCATGGAAGGATATCCCTGCCTGACCCGCCGGAAGGTGTCGAGTCCCCGGCTGTCGGGAAGCGCGAGGTCGAGGATGACGGCATGAAACCGCTTGGCCGCCAGCATCTCCAGCCCTTCGGCAAGCGTTCCCGCCACCGTGGTCTCGAAGGGTATCGACTTGGCATCCTCCAGCATGGCGCAGATGAGGAAGGCATCGGCCTGGTTGTCCTCGATGACCAGGATCCTGAGGATGCCCTGGGGCTTGTTCACATTGATGGCGGCGCTGCTCAAGGGTTCGACTCCCGCGGTGCCGTGGCCGGGTTGGCCAGCGGCAAGGTGAAGTGTAGCGAGGCTCCAGACCCGGGATCCGATTCGGCCCAGATCCGGCCACCCTCCTGTTCGACAATCCTGCGGCACAGGGCCAATCCAAGGCCCGAACCCGGAAGGTGGCGGGATCGCTCTCCCCGCTCGTAGATCTCGAAGATCCTCTCCTCCTGGCCCGCCGGGATTCCCGGCCCGTTGTCCCGCACGGAGAAATGGGCCATCCGCCCCTCCCTCTTCCAGCCGACACGCACCAGCGGCACCTTGTCGACGGTGAACTTCAAGCCGTTGTGCACGAGGTTCTGGAACAACTGCATCACAAGGGTGAACCTGCCAAGGACCTCAGGCAGCGGCCCGAGATAAACCTGCGCCCCGCGCGACTCGAGTTCCCCCCGGAGGTTGGCAAGCGCCTGCGCGCACGCCATGCGGCTATCGACAACCTCCTGAGGACGCTCGGCGTTTCGCACCCGGGATATGCGAAGCAGGTCGGAAACCATCCGCCTCATCCTGTCGAGGCTTTCCAGGGCATGGACAAGGGCCTGGCGCGAACCGGCTCCCATGCCTCCCCCCTCCCGCGACATCACCCTGTCAACCAATCCGTGGACGGTGCCGAGGGGAGCCTGGAGGTCGTGGGAGATCATTCCGGCGAAATGGGCCAGTTCCATGTTGCTCCGGCGGAGCCCGGCGTTGGCCTGCTCGAGCTTCTCGGCGGCAAGCCGAGAGCGACGCTCGGCCTGCTTGAGCGGAGTCACATTGAAGAACAGTCCCTGGAGGCCGGTGACGACACCCTCGGAATCCCTCAGCGGCGAAAGGAAGCTTTGGATATATTGGCGATCCTCGTATTCGCGATGATGCTCGCCCTGGAGCCGGCACCTGCACTGGGGAGCGCACGCCGATGTCAGGTGCTCCTCGATGTCCTCGTGAACCTCCTGGGTCTGGATGACCTGGCGCTCGTGGGAGCGGTAACGGGCCGCCAGGTCGGGCGGGTAAAGCTCTGAATCCGTCGCCCCGACCAGGCCGGCGCGAGTCCTGCCAAGGGCCTGGCAAAACGCCTCATTGGCATGAAGGTACCGGCCCCTGAGGTCCTTGCGGAAAACGGCGAACGCCAATCCGTCGCCGAACGGGGCATCCTCCCACCTTTCAGGCGCTCCGAATTCCGCTTTCTCGAACGGTATTCCCGCGCGGCCGAGGCAAGCCTCGAGCGATTCCGCGAAGGCGCGCGCCGTGGGCGGCCTTAGGCCCGGGGAGATCTCCAGGCTCGAGAGGATGAGTTCCTCGACATCCCCCGGAATACCCTGCCTGAGAAGGGACGGGTGGGGCACCGGGAGGGCGGCCCTCCGGGAAATCGGCATCGGCTGGCCGTCGGCGGGGGAGCGCGCCGGCCGGGGAGGCCTTCCGGTCAGCAGGTTGTACAAGAGGGCCCCGAGACCGTGGACATCGGCGGCGGGTCCCAGGTCGGCCTGCGGTTCGGCCTGCTCGGGCGCCATGTGGCCGGGAGTTCCGGCAACCACATCCACACGGGCAAGCCCCCGGGAATCCATCAACCTGGCAAGTCCGAAATCGCCGATCTTCGGGGTGCCGGCCACGGTCAGGAAAATGTTCGAGGGCTTGATGTCGAGGTGGAGCAAACCCGCGTCATGAATCGCCTGCGCGCCCCGGGCGACCTGCAGCGCGATCCGCATGGCGTACGCGAGGGTCGGTTGCCCGACCCTCAGCCTGTCGGAGAGGCTTCCCCCCTCGCAGTAGTCGTAGACAAGGTACGCGCTGCCCTCAAGTTGCCCTCCCGAGTGCAGCCTCAGGACCAGGGGATGATCGACTTTCGCCGCGGCGCGCGCCTCGCGCTTGAAGGCCTCAAGCCATGGCCTTCGCGCGCCCGGTACGGGCAGGAACACCTTCACGGCGACATTCCGGTCCAGGTCGAGGTGCCTGCACAGGTAGACGCGGCGTCCCGGCAGCGGGTCGATCAGAGACCTTGGTTCGGAAAAGCCCATGAGCCTGAGACGGTCGCGAAGATCGCTTTCCCATCCGGCAGGGGAATCTTCGATCGCGGGATCGGGGGGGCGGGAATCACCTTCGGAACGGGTGTGTGTGGGAATATCCTGACCGTCGGACTCCCAATCTGACGAGGCCGGATCGAAACTGCGGGTCGACTCGTCCGTTTGTCGGGAAGGCCAATCACCAGGATCATCAATACCCGCCATGCGCCGCACCCCGCCGCAAGATCCCAACGGGACCTTGAGCCATGATTTTAGGGTAGATCCCGGCTGATCGCCAAATCAGGGTGTCGTGTAGCCACGGGGGGTCCGCGGCGCGTCGCCAAGCCGGCGAGGCCCCCTGGGGTTCTGCGGTTCATGGGTTCGGTAGGAGGGAACAGCGTCGAAGTCGCCGGCGTCGATCTCGTCGTAGCTGCACACATATCCGGGAAGCTTGGCCTTTTCCCTTTCAAGCTCGTAGGCCTTGATGATTTCCGACTGTATCGAGTCGCGCGCCAGCCCATGGATGGGATGGGCGATGTCCGCGTGGAGCTTGATCCTGCCCTCCCCGGCCCTCAAGGCGCGATCCTCGTCGAGCCTCGAGCCGCAGCCATTGCAAAACCTGGCCCGGAGATGGTTCTTGCACGAGCAGCGCTGGCACCTGTCGGTGAGCTTGCGGCTCGGCATCGCGACGAAGTGGCCGCGGGGCCCCTCGATGATCTTGAGGTCGCGCACCACGAACCAGTTGTCGAAGGTGATCGAGCAGAAGGCGTGCAGACGCTCGTTTTCCCCGCGCTCGTCAAGCAGCTTGATGCGGATTTCAGTGATTTCCAAGATCGTTTCTCCTAGCCAAGGTAGCCCGCGCGCCTCAGGCGGGTGTGGAGACCACGAAGACTCCCACCGGCCCGGCCGGCGTGGAAAGTCCCCGATAGTCCCGCCCCAGCGCCGCGGCATGCGCGGCACCGTCGGCAAGCGCGACCATCGCGCTGCCGCTCCCCGTCAAGACCACCCCGACGGGCCCGGCCGCGGACATCCGGGCGCGCAACGGCGCCAGGCAATCCAAGGCATCGCAGGCCGCCTCCTCCAAGCGGTTGAACAAAGCCCTCCCCAGCCTCCGGACATCGCCGGCAGCCAGGGCCCCCTGGGCTTCCTCGACCGATTCGCAACCGTATCCCGGACGAAGCCGGGAAAAAATATCCCTCGTGGATAGCCCCTCCCTGGGCTTCACGACGACCATGTGCAACCTGGTTCCCGAAGGAACGCCTGTGACCCGTTCGCCGCGCCCCTCGCAGCGCGTGGCCCCTTCCGTGAGGAAACAGGGAACATCGCTTCCAAGCGCCGCGGCCATTTCCGTGAGCCTGCCGGGGCCGGCCCGCAGCCCCCAAAGGGCTTCCAGGCCAAGCAGGGTTGCCGCGGCGTTTCCCGAACCGCCGCCAAGGCCGGCCTCGAACGGGATCCTTTTCATGAGCCTGATCCTGGCTCCCCTTCCGGGGGCCAAGGCATCGCGCAGCATCTTGGCCGCGCGGAAAACAAGGTTGTCGGGCCCCGATGACAACGCCGGTTCGTCGCACTCCAGGCTGATCCCGCCAGCCGGATCGTCCCGCATCTCGAGCGTGTCGTGTAGGCTGACAGGCACAATCAGGGTTGACAGGTCGTGAAACCCATCCGCCCTCTTGCCAAGAACTTCGAGGTGCAGGTTCACCTTGGCGGGCGACCACACCTGCACTGCTTGCGCCGTCCGCACAACCGATGGCGCGGGCATGGGATGAAGGCTTCCTTGCCATGGTTGTGGGGCGTCCTTGCCCGCGGGTCTCCCGAGTCGGGTCGGAGTGTAAACAGCGGCCGGAAATTGAATCAAGCCGGGGTCTGGGGGATTCGAAGTGGACTTGAAACCATTCAGGGGAGCGCGCCGATGAATGCCGTCAACTGCCATGTGACCCACCTCGAAAGCCCCGTGGATGGAAGCCGTTTCGCCCCGGGAATCGCGCACGGCACCCATCTGGGCCGGCCGTTGCTGGTGGCCTACGACATCGACGGGATACGCCGGTCGGTGGATCCGGAAACCTTGAGGCGACGGCCACCGGGAATGTGGAGGTACCGGGAACTCCTCCCGTTGCCCGCCGACCAGGTACCGGTCAGCCTGGGTGAGGGCCCCACGCCCCTCCTGTCCTGCCAGAGGCTTGGCGGGGCCTTGGGGGTTCCGGGACTCGTCGTGAAGGATGAGTCGCTGCTGCCAACGGGCAGCTTCAAGGCGCGGGGCATGGCCGTCGCCGTCAGCATGGCATCCTGGCTGGGCCTGAAGCGCCTGGCGGCGCCGACCGCCGGCAACGCCGGGGGCGCCTTGGCGGCCTACTGCGCCCGGGCCGGCCTCGAGGCCTTTGTCCTCATGCCGGAAGACACGCCCGTCGTGAACCGCCTTGAAGCCATCCTGTATGGAGCCAAGGTTTTCCTGGTCAACGGATTGATCCATGAGTGCGGGGCGCTGGTTCGCGACAACGCGGAATCCTGCCGGTGGTTCGACATGTCGACTTTGCGAGAACCTTACAGGCTGGAAGGCAAGAAGACGATGGGCCTCGAGTTGGCCGACCAGCGCGACTGGACCCTTCCCGACGCGATCCTCTACCCCACCGGAGGCGGCACGGGCCTCGTCGGCATGGACAAGGCGTTCAGGGAGTTGCGCGCCCTGGGCTGGCTCAAGACCGACCGTTTCCCCAGGTTCTACGCATGCCAGTCGAACGGTTGCGCGCCGCTGGCGCGCGCATGGCAAGCCGGTTCCCGGCACGCGGAGACATTCAAGGGCGCTCAAACCCGGGCCAGCGGGCTTCGGGTTCCCGCCGCCGTCGGCGACTTCCTGATCCTCGATGCCGTGAAAGCCTCCGGCGGAAGGGTGGTGGAGGCCGATGAGGAGAGGATCGACTTCCAGATGAGGCGGGCGTGCTCGCTGGAGGGCATCGCGATCTGCCCGGAAACGGCGGTCTGCCTCGAGGCCCTTGAAAATCTCGTCAAGGATGGATCCATCGGAAAGGACGACGATGTCCTCGTCTGGAACACCGGGGCCGCCCAGAAGTACATCGAGTGCCTCGAGGCGCCGGCCAGGCGGATCGACAAGAACCTGCCGCTGGCGCCACAGATGGCCTAGGCGCGCGCTCCGCTGAGGTGCCGCCACATGAGCAGGGCCTTCTCGGATGGAACAAACGCGAACAGCAGCACCACCATACTGATTCCGAAAACGGTGAGGCCCATGATGTATCCGATTCCGGTGTGGAGCAGGAGCGACCCTGTCATGATCAACCAACGGGCCTTGGGAAACCAAATGATGAACGGCAGGCCGAGTTCGACCACCAGGGTGAACACCACGAGCGAGGACATGACGACTTCCCAGAGCCACCTGTGCCGGCACAGGAAAGCCAGGCCCTGGTAGTAGGCCTCGAACTCAAGCGGCGCGAACGACATGTTGGCCATCACCCCCCAGACCGCCGTGCCGCCCCACCACGAGGCGCCCATCAACTTGGAAGTTCCGGCGCCGATGTAGATGATGGCGAAGTGGACCTGCATCAGCCTCTGCACGAAAGTGGCGGAGGCTGTGGGGATCGGCTCGGGAGCGGGCAAGCCCTCCCGCCGGGCCCGGCGGGCCTTGAGCCACGAATCGACCGACCAGACGGCGCCGCAAGGCCCCAGGCACATGTAAAAAAGCAATATGGATGTCAGCGTGTCGAGGCCGAACAGGCTGGTTTGGGCCCTCTGGATGTAGCTGATGGCGCCGACCCAGGTGGCGACCGCGGCGAATCGCGTCTGGTAGCCGGCGATGAGCATCAGGTTGGCGGCCAGGATGGCGGCGTGGATGGCCCACAGCGACGCCGCGTCGGTTACATGGTAAAAGATCGAGAATGTTGTCATGCCCTTGTAGACAGCGGCCGGATTCGCCGGGTCGTCGACCCAGCCCAGCGGCAGGCTGGGATAGTCGGTCGCGGCGCTCCGCAGCATGTCGGTGACTGGCTGGGTGATCCATGCCGACGGCCCGACATATTCCCCAAGCCAGATTCCGAAATTCACATGGATGTACAGGATCATCAGGCCGCCCATGACGCGGATCGCGGCGAGGGAATACGGCACCGACGGGGTGAAGAGGAATTCGTCAGCCGCGCCGATGAATGAACGGACCTGGGCCAGCGTGGCTTGCAGGGGGCGGCCGACCAAGGCCTGCTGGTCACGCATCACTTGACCTCCGTGTAAGGGGGTGGAAACTTGTCGATCTCCGCCTGGATGGCGAACAGGTCGATCTCCGACGGCTTGCGTCCCGCGAGCCTGTCCTCCAGGTCGCGCCTCAAGCGCCCCAGCGCCTTGATCTCCTCCTCGATCACGGCCTGCCTGGCCCCGGTGAACTCGCCGGTGGCCCGAAGGTCGCGAATGCGGATCATCCGAACTTCCTGCTCGGCGGCGCGCTCACGCATGCGGGCGAGGTCGTCACGGTCGTAGGCGGTCAGCAACCAGAACTTGAGCGGTTCGTCCGGATCGGCCGTCCTTGCGATCCCGGCCTTGTCGTAAAGGCCCTGATAGCAGGTGACGAAGAATTTCCTGCCGCCGGGGTCCACGCCACGGCCGAGTTGCTCCGGCCCGATGATGCTGTGCACCACGCGCCAGAGCCTGATCTCGATGATCTCGGCCCCCGTCTTGTCGGACTTCGGAAAACTGTCCGCGACCGAGCGGACATAACTGCCCAGCAGTATCCGGGTGTTCGGCGCGGGATCACGCCAGGCGACGGGAGTGACGAAGTCGCGTGGCAACTCGGGCATCCGGAGCATCTGGCCGATGCGCTGGTGCGCCTCTTCCACCCTGAGTTGGTCGGGATCCCGGCCCGAAGGCTGATTGGCGCTTTCCCCGATCGACAAAAGCCTCTGGAAATGCATCCTGACCGGGCTGCGCAAGTCGTCGGGGTATCGCAGCCAACGGCGCTCGCCATCGGCATAGTCGATCCGGTACCACATGAACGATGGCGGCCCGGGTTCGGGCGAATAAAAGTGGTAGGCGTTGTTCAGGTACGCGAACTGCAAATACGGGCGGTAAATGTGCACCCATGCCTGCTGGACAAGCCAAGGGGCGCTTCCATTGGGGGGAGGCACGCTGAACACCGCGGAAAGAATTCCGCAAAAATGAAACGCGGCGGTGAGCACCAGGCACACCCTCCTGCCAGCTTCGGGAATAAGCAGGAGAAAGGCCCCCGCGAGCGCACACACGGCCCCGCCCCGGCACAGCAGTCCCATGCTGTCCATCTGGCCGGGCCTGTACCACTGGATGACGGGACCGGGGCCATCGTCGGTCCTGAACTTCTGGATTTCCTCGCCGGGCTTTCCTCGCAGAGACCGCTCTCCCAGGGCCATCGCCCCGGCCAACACCAGGCAGGCGGCCAGCGCCGGAATCGATCCCGGCCACACGGGCCAATCACCCCTAGGCCCCGAACCGGCACGGAGCGCGACTCCGCCCAACACCGCCGAGGCCGCGACAAGGATGAGGCGCGACCAGCCTGAAAGCCCCAGGCTGACCGTCTCGCTGGCCGGAGGCTCCGGGAAAAGACAGGCAACGGCATATGCCGCCAAGGCCGCCAGAACCGAAAAGGCCATCCATGCCGCATTGAGGCGAAGGCCACGGCCAACGGATTCATCCATGAATCGGCTCCTTCCGATTAATGGATGCGAAGGTAGCCTGTTGGCATTCAAAAAAGAAAGTCGCCTTTCAGGCGATCTCGGCAGCCTCAGCCGCGGAAACGACTTCGATCTCGGGCTTCACCCCCGCCTGGAAGTCGACGACATGCATTTTCACCTTGGTGGCCCCGTTAAAAGTCTCAACCTTGGGCTGGAACGCCAAGCTGACGCGACCATCCGCCGACTTGAGTTCCTCGATCCTCTCGGCCAGCTGAAAACCGACGCATCCAACTGGTCGGCCACCTTGGGTCACGGAAAATTGCAGGGTGGTTCCCTGCGTCCCCACCACCCGGGGCTCTCCGGAAAGCCTGAGGCCCGTCGCCAGGAAAACGGGGGAACGATTTGTCATGCCGAATGGTTCGAGTCGGTCGATTTGGCGGACCTGTTCAATCGTGAGGCTGTCGATGGACACCTCCGCATCGAGGCAAAGGGTGGCCCTGGGAACGGTGCCGCGGAAATGCGCCCGGGCAAATTCCTGGATCCGGTCATTCAACGCCGGGAGATTGTCGGGGTGAAGCTTGAATCCCGCGGCGGCGCGGTGGCCGCCATGCGATGCCAGCAAGTCGCCGCATGAGGCAAGGGCCTCATGCACGGGCAAGCCGCCGGCGGACCTGGCCGAACCGACCGCCAAAGGCTCATCGGCCGATTCCTCATCCCAAGGGGGGATGGCAACCGTGAAAGCCGGGCAGTGAAACTCCTCGACAAGCCTGCTGGCGACGATGCCGACGAGGCCGGGGTGCCAACCCTGCCTCCCCAGGACCAGGGCCACGGGCGAATCTCCCCCCTTCTCGCGGGCATCCTCCTTCGCCTGTCGGGATTGGTCGGCTTCCATCTTCTTGCGCGTGCGGTTGTAGCCATCGAGCATTTCGGCGATCCGGCGCGCCTTTCCCGCGTCCGGTTCCGTGAAAAGGTCCACGCAGAACCTGGCGCATTCCAGCCTGCCGGCAGCGTTCAGGCGAGGCGCCAACTGGAACGCCACATCCTCGCTCCTGAGCGGCTTTTCGCGCCCTTGGAACGACACATCCATGAGGGCCCTGATGCCGGGAGTGGCGTGCTGGTCGAGATAGGCCAATCCGCAGCGAACCAGCGCGCGGTTCTCGTCGACGAGCGGAACATGGTCGGCCACGGCGCCGAGAGCCGCCAAGCCAAGCCCTTGGAGAAGGATCCTTTGCCATGGCTGGCTCACCTTTTCCGAACCGCAGGCGCGGATCGCCAGCCCCCAGGCAAGCTTGAAAGCCACCATGGCGCCGCTGATCCCGGCAAACGGGTAGCCCGAACCCGGCAAAGCGGGATGAACCAGGGCCTCGGCTTCGGGCAGGCTTGAACGCGGCTCATGGTGGTCGGTGATGATGAGTCTCAGGCCAAGTTCACGGGCCCGCGCGCACGCCTCGAGCGCCGTGATGCCGCAATCCACCGTGATGACGAGGTTTCTTCCCTCGCGGTGATGAAGGTCGATCGAAGCGGGAGTGAGGCCGTACCCCTCACGCCTTCGATGGGGTATGTGAAAATCGGGCCGGGCTCCCATTTGCCTGAGCGCGAGAACGAGGACGGAAGTACCCGTGAGTCCGTCGACATCGTAATCGCCATGGATACCGATGCGCTCCTTGTTGGAAACCGCCTGTTCGATGGCGATGCACGCGGCCTCGATCCCCGGTAGCTGGAAGGGTGAATGCAGGTCCTTCAGGTTGGGTTCAAGAAAACCCTTGATGGCAACGGGGTCGGCTAGGCCGCGCGTCGCCAGCAGTGTTGCCAGGATGGGTGAGGACACGCCACCATCGGCCAGAATCCGGGAAATGGATTCCGATTCGGGCCTCACCAAAAACCACTTCCTGGCTCGCCTCGGCACCGTTTTCTCCATCCCAACCGGGGATTCGCCATCCCATGTGAATCTGTGCCGGTTAAGGCTACGATTCGCCCGGCGAACAAAATCCGTGACTCCACACGATAACGGACGAGACCAGAACGGGCGACCTTCCAACCGATCAATCGACAATGCCCCCAAGACAGGGGGATGACCGGGCCCACGGTCACCGCCACAGGGGCGGCATGGCCAAGGCCCAAGCCAGGAAGGCAGGCACCATGAAAAGACTGCTTGTGATCGCCACCCTCGTCCCCGCCATGTTCACGCTCGGAGGATGCCGATCGTCCATCGGCACTTATAGCCTCTTTGGCGGTTCCGCCGAATGTGGATGCGGCTCATCCATGGCATCGAGTTCATGGAACGGAAAGGTGACCGTGGTGGAGCCCCCGCTGGCGCCGACCAGCGTCATGACGCCAGTTCCCCAAGCCGCAACCACAACAACACAGACCGACCTCAAGCCCAAATAACTGGCAAAAGTTTCCCAAAGCCAAGCGAAAAGGCCCGCCGTGCAGAAAACGGCGGGCCTTTTTCGTTGAAACAACAAAAATCCTTGTCAAGCGGGGAAAGGCTGGAAACTTGATCCGTTGGTTCCATTTGGCCGGTCTTGCCGTGCGCGACGCCCCTGTCCCCATCTTTTATCCCCATACCCACTCACAATTTTCTTGCCATGGTGGGCCCATGGTCGATTGTTCTCCTGACGCCGGACGGATGCTTGTTCCAAACCGCCGTTCTGTCCGGCATGCGGTGGGAAGACTTCGGGATCGGTTTCCGAAGGCTCTCGAAGGGCCAGGTTCCCATCGACGCTGCTCGCAATAGGCCCCAAGGAGGATGTTCTGTGAAGTCCGCTTTCCTCGTGATGACCTCGCTGTGGCTCTCAGGCAGCGTTTCCGCCGCCGAGACGCTCCCCGTCGTTCATGTTGGCCACCGTGCCCAGGCTCCGGCCGGCAAGGGGCAAGACGCTGCCAAGGGCGGAGACGCCAAAGGCAAGGCCCAAGACCCCGCCAAGGGCAAGGGTCAGGCTCCCCAGGCTCCCTGCCATGGCGGCCTGAATTTCCTCGACAAGCTCAAGGCTCGCCTCGGCGACCTGAACCTCGGACGCAAGTGCAGTGCTTGCGACTCGAAGGCCCAGGCTCCGGCCGGCAAGGGTCAGGACGCCGGCAAGGGCGGCGACGCTAAGGGCAAGGGCCAGGACGCTGCCAAGGGCGGCGACGCCAAGGGCAAGGGCCAGGACGCTGCCAAGGGCGGCGACGCCAAGGGCAAGGGCCAGGACGCTGCCAAGGGTGGCGACTCCAAGGGCAAGGGCCAAGACGCCGCCAAGGGCAAGGGCCAGGCTCCGCAGGCTCCCTGCCATGAGTGCAAGCTGAACATGTTCGACAAGCTCAAGGCTCGCCTCGGCAGCATGAGCTTCGGCAAGTGCAACTCCTGCGAAGTCTCCCACAAGGGACAAGCCCCCGCTGGCAAGGGCCAGGACGGCAAGGGCCAGGACGCTGGCAAGGGCGGCAAGGGCGACAGCAAGGGCGCGGCTCCGATGCCCGCCAAGGCCGCTCCCGCCAAGCAGGTTTCCACCCCGGTTCCCGCGATCCCCGACCTGAAGAACCCCTTCTGATCTTGGATCCGTCTCACTTCCGAAACCCCGCGCGAATCGCGCGGGGTTTCTTTTTTTCATGGTTATTAACGGGATTCATTCCACTGGGGATTCCTGTAACGGGTTTCCTCGAGGCGTCGAATCTCTTCCTCCGCCTCGTCATCCCAAGCGCCCGTCACCATTTCGCAGCCTAGCGCCTTTTCCAAACAACGGCACAATCCATCAAGGGTGATCGCCGAGACGGGAGCGCCCAGTTCGGCCAGCCCGGGCAGCCAAGGAACCCTCGGGCTTGTTCCCAACAACAGCCCGCCATGCTGCAAGACCGCGCCGCGACGCTTGCGCTGGGCGCTGCCCATCACCTTGCTTCCCCGGCATACGACATCGCCCGCCGCCGGATGGAGAAAACACAAAACCCCTGAAGGCGCCCCGGGTCTTTCGATGACGCCCTTGGCCGGTTGGCAAGCGGTTTCGATTCCCAAATCCGAAAGCCACTCGGCAACGCTTTTGTGAACCCGGCACGGCAAGTCCCGGATCCCATCGAGCTTTCCCTCGGGAACAGCCACTGAGTAGGTGAGTTCCCGATCATGCACAAGCAAATCCCCGCCTGTCTGGCGACGGACCCAGGGAAGTCCGTCGAAAGCCGGGGAAGAACGCGCCACGCCCGATGGCTGGAAGTAACCCAATGTCGCGGTGGGTTCCCGGAACTCATAAACACGCAGCAGGCATTCTCCCGATTCAGCCCTGCCAAGCATCCAGTCATCCGCCGCCATTTGCCATGGGCCTGACTCCTTGCGGTCGGGCAGGCGGAGGAAATTTGGTGGCATGGTTCAATCCGCTTTCCAACGAAGCACGGGTTCCTTGGTCGCCTTCACCTCGTCAGGCCGGGAAATCGGCAAGGAATGAGGCGCCTGCCTGAGAATCTCGGGATCCTCGGCGAGAATGGTGCCAAGGGCCTTGGCGAACGCCTCGAGCGTTTCGGGACTTTCGGTTTCAGTCGGTTCCATCATCAGGGCCTCGGGAACCACAAGGGGAAAATAAATGGTTGGCGAGTGGAATCCGTGGTCAAGCAAACGCTTGGCGATGTCCATGGCGCTCACCCTCTTCTCGCGGCGAAGGTTCCGCGCGCTCGCGACAAATTCATGAAGGCCATTGTCCGGGCCGGGAATCTCGATCAGCCCTGCAAGCAGTGAACGGAGGTAGCGGGCGTTGAGCACAGCGTGCCTCGAGACATTGGCCAGTCCCTCGGCGCCCAGCGTGCGGATATAGAAGTAGCCCCGGAGAATCACCCCGATGTTTCCATGAAAGGAGCGAACGCGGCCGATGGAGAGGGGGCGGTTCTCGTCAAGCCCGAATGTCCCGTCCGAGCCGGCGAGGATCCGCGGCATCGGCAGGAAAGGCTCGAGCATGGCCCTGACGGCAATGGGCCCGGACCCGGGTCCGCCAGCGCCATGGGGTCCGGTGAATGTCTTGTGGACATTGAAGTGCATCATGTCGGCGCCGAAGTCACCCGGGCGGGCGATGCCAAGGATGGCGTTCATGTTGGCGCCGTCGAGGTAAACCAAGCCGCCCCGCGCGTGAACCATGTCGGCTATCCGCCGGATGTTCGGCTCGAACAACCCCAGCGTGTTGGGATTCGTGATCATGAACACGGCGACATCGTCATCAAGCTTGGCGGCGAAGTCTTCCATGTCGACCAGGCCCTCGGCCGTCGACTTGACGCCAACGGCCTGGAATCCGGCAAGCGCCGCGCTGGCCGGATTGGTTCCATGCGCCGAATCGGGAATCAGAACCTTGCTCCTCGCCACGCCGCGATGCCGGAACCATGCCGCCGCGACGAGGAGTGATGTCAATTCCCCCTGGGCCCCGGCCGAGGGTTGAAGCGAGCAGGCGTCGAGGCCGGCGATTTCGGCCAGCATGCGTTCCATCTCATGCAAGACGCCGAGCGTTCCCTGGCAGGTGGAATCGGGTTGCAGCGGATGCTGCTCGGCGAAACGGTGGGATCCGACCAGCCTTTCGTGCCTCTTCGGGTTGTATTTCATCGTGCAGGAGC
Organism: Planctomycetota bacterium; assembly: GCA_016873225.1. GTDB lineage: Bacteria > Planctomycetota > Planctomycetia > Gemmatales > Gemmataceae > REEB421. Next base: position 113,952 of record VGXS01000002.1, read on the forward strand.
CGAGCGGGTAGAAATTGCAGTCAATCGCCATGTTCAGGGTGGATAGATTCGTGAAGTGCCGGACGATGTCGAGTTCGGAGAGTTCAGGCAGCGGCGGCGGCGATTCAGCGAGAAAACGGCCGGGGATCATGGCGGCGGCATCCACACCGCTCGCCTCGGCAATGGCGTGGCAACGCCTGCCCGGTTGCCCGATCTCGAAAAGCAGTCCGGCGGACTGGTTCTTGTCCATGGCGGATTCCCCGTCAGACGCCCCGCGCCAACCGGCCCAGGCTTTCGGCAAAACTCGCGATTTCAGCACTGGTCCGTTTTTCCGTGACAGCGACCAGCAAGTCGCGTTCACGCCCGGCATACCAGCGGCCCAATGGAAAACCAGCGAGAAATCCCTTCTCAACCATCATTTCCACCACCCGATCCGCCGTCGGTGAAGACGGTGGAAGGCGCAGGACGAATTCATGGAACCAGGGATGCTCCACAAGGGGTTCCCCGGCGCCGGCGGCACGCAAATGTTCAACGGTCTCACGGGCCTTCGACATGCAAGCCAAGGCCGTTTCCCTCAATCCGGCAGGCCCGAGGGCGGCCAGGTGAACCGCCGCGCGCAAGGCATACAAGCCCTGGTTGGTGCAGATGTTGCTCGTTGCCTTTTCCCGGCGGATATGCTGCTCCCGAGTTTGCAGGGCAAGCACCCAGCATTTCTTTCCGCGCCGATCGACCGTTTGGCCGACAAGCCTTCCGGGAATTTTGCGCATCAAGGCGGATCGGCATGAAAGAAGCCCCAAGTACGGGCCGCCATAAGCCAATGGACTGCCAAGCCCCTGTCCCTCGGCAACCGCGATGTCAGCGCCATAATCCCCTGGACGGCCCAGCACCCCGAGGCTCACGGGGTTGTAACAAACAATGAACAGCGCGCCCTTTTCCTTGCAAAGGCGGGAGATCTCGTGAACCTCCTCGAGGTTTCCGAGGATGTTCGGATGCTGGACAACAACGCACGGCGTGGACTCGGAGACCCTCGATCCGAGACAGGCGAGATCGATCCTGTCCGAGGCGGATGGGATCGTCTCGATTTTCGTTCCCAGGTTCGCGAGGCAGGTGCGCGCCACTTCGCCGTGGTGGGGATGAAGATACGGCGACATCAGGACCGGGCCATCACGGTCGCTTCCCGAGAGGGACATCATGATGGCTTCGGCCACGGCGCTTGAACCCTCGTAAAGGCTCGCGTTGGTGACATCCATGCCGGTGAGCTGACAGATGAGGGTCTGGAATTCAAAGAAAGCCTGCAGGCTCCCCTGGCTCGCCTCCGCCTGATAGGGGGTGTACGCGGTCACGAATTCGGCGCGGCCGGCCAACGCGTCGACAACCGCGGGAATGAAATGGTCGTAGGCACCCGCGCCAAGAAAACAGGCCAGGTCGCGGGCCGAACGGTTCCTTACAGCCACGGCGTCGGCCAATCCGGACAAGGCGATCTCGCCCATCGGGCCGGGCAGTTCAAGCGGCCTGTGCAGCCTGTCCCCCCCGGGAATTCCGGCGAACAACGCCTCGAGGCTTGGCGCGCCAATCGTCCGAAGCATCGAGGCGACCTGTTCTGGCGTGTGCGGCAAGTATGACATTGGCGCCCTCCCGCGAAACAATCAGTGCGGCGAACCGGAAACCTGAGCCTCATATTCGGCCGCGCTCATCAGGCCTGACAGGTCGGGGACTCCCGGGACACGGATACGCGCCAGCCATCCGGCACCATAGGGATCGCGGGAGACAAGGCCCGGGTCCGAGTTGAGCGCCTCATTGACCGAAGCGACCTCGCCCGATACCGGTGCGTAGATGTCGCTGACTGCCTTGACGGACTCAATCTCGCCAAACCCCTCGCCAGTCGACACCTTGCGCCCCGCCTTGGGCAACTGGATGTAAGTCACATCCGTCAACTGGTCCACGGCGAAGCGGGTCAGGCCCACCACGCATTCGTCGCCTTCCACTCGCACCCATTCGTGGGTCTTGGCGTATCGCAAATCAGACGGACTCATGACAAACGCCCTCCCTGCCGTTGGTTCATCCTCGCTGTTCCCTTTTGTAAAAGGGAAGTGGACAAACCGTTCCTTCAAGCATCGATTCCCGAACCGACAGCGAAACATCCTCGCCGGGTCGGGCATGCCGGCGATCGAGGTAGGCCATGGCAACGGGATGACCAAGCGTGGGCGAAAATGCCCCGCTGGTGACCTTGCCGATTGGTTTTCCAGACTTGTCTAGGACGGCGTCTCCCTGCCTGGCGGCCCGGCGGCCCTCAAGCTGGATGCCCACCCGCACGGGAAAGGTTGTGTCGCCCATCCGGGAAATCAAGGCCTTCTTGCCCACAAACTCCTTTTTCATGTCCACCGAACGGCCCAGCCCCGCTTGAAAGGGATCGGTCGCCGAATCGAGTTCGTGCCCGTAAAGCGGCATTCCAGCCTCAAGGCGCAAGGTGTCGCGGGCGCCCAATCCGCATGGCGCCACACCGGCGGCCAGGAGCGAGTCCGCGAGGGAAGTCGCTGATTGAGCCGGCGCCACGATCTCGATGCCTTCCTCGCCCGTGTATCCCGTCCGACTCACACGCCAAACCAAACCACCCAGTTCAAGCATTCTGCCCCGATAATTGCCAAGGCCATCAACGATGGATCCGATGAAGGCCGGGCAGGCCTCCCGCCAATCAGGTCCCTGCACCGCCATCATCGCCGTGGCTTGGGTGATATCTTCGAGGCTTGCGCCGGACGGGCGATGGGCGCCCAACCAATCCAGCATCGCGGCATGGTTTGAAGCGTTGACAACCAATCCCCAGGCATCAGCCCAGCGGGTCACGAGCACATCGTCGATGACCCCGCCGGCCTCGGAGCAAACGAGCGAATAACGCGCCTGGCCTTCAGCCATGTCTCGAAGTCGGCAGGTGAGAAGGCGGTCAAGCCAATCGAGGGCCGAATTACCGCGAAAAAGTAACCGGCCCATGTGACTGACATCGAACATGCCAGCTGATTTTCTAACCGCGTGATGCTCCGTGAGGATGGATGAATACTGGATCGGCATCATGTTGCCGGCAAAATCGACCATGCGGGCGCCATGGGCCACATGCCAGCCGGTTAGCGGCGTTTGGCGCGGTTTCGCTGATTCGGACGGGCTGAATCCTTCCATATCTCCATTGTTAACGCCCGCGGGCGCACGGTCCACCGGTCCGCCCAGAGGCCTAGCCATCTTAATCAAGATTCAGTCCGACTCCTGCCGATACTTCACAGAGGCCTTGATTGCTTTTCCGGGCCGAGACTATGCCTTTAATGGTCAGTCGCGGCAGGATGCTGCGGTCGCTTCGGCAATGGACGGCCATGGTGGCGTCAGGTTTTCAAACACTGGTTGTAGTCGCGGGGCGGGCCCATGGCCTTGCCTTGGCAGCGATCATGCTGCTAATGGGTGGCTGGACAGCAGGCAACCTGCATGCCCAGCAATCGTACTTCTCCGACCAACCATCCTTTCAGATTCCCATCATTCCCGATCCCTCCGACAGGCGGACCTCGGCGATCCTGCTGCATGTTTCCGAGGATTACGGCAAGACTTTCCAGTATGTCGCCACGGCTTCTCCCAACCAAAGGGGGATACCTTTCAAGGCACCCCGTGACGGTTGGTACTGGTTCGCGGTGCAAACCCAGGACAACACCGGGCAGCTCAATCCCCAAACCATGGTCGGTGCCCAACCCGCCCTCAAGGTTTGCGTGGACACCCAGGCGCCCAACATCCTGTTGAAGCAAGCCACTCCCAACAAGGATGGCACCCAGTCGGTTGAATGGGAGATCCGGGATGACAACCTTGATCTTCCGACCCTGCGGCTTGAATACAGGCCCCAAGGCGCGCGGGATTGGGTTCCCCTTCCGGCCCAGCAGGTGCAGACCGGATCGCATGTCTTCAACCCGGGGATCACGACACCTGTCGAGGTGCGACTCACCGTTCGCGACAAGGCCCGGAATGTGGGGGAACAGATTGTCTCAGGAAACGGCAAGGGGGGCGGCGCGGGTGGTACCGGACAGGTCATCATGGTCCGAAGCCGAAGATTCCAACTGAACTACAAGATTGACGACATCGGCCCCTCCGATGTTTCCAAGGTTGAAGTCTATTACACCCGCGACAATGGCCGCTCTTGGCGTAAGTATGAAGCCGACGCACCGAAGGAACCTCCCTGCATATTGGAGGTTCCCGAGGAAGGCCGGTATGGCTTCACCTTGGTGGCTCGCAGCGGAGTCGACCTCGGTGAGCAGCCTCCCCGTCCGGGAGATGCCCCGCACATCATCGTGGAGGTTGATGAGACCAAGCCGATCGTGAAAATCCTCAACGCCGAGGTCGGTCGCGGTGCCGACCAGGGCCTGATGACACTCACATGGACAGCTTCCGACAAGTTCCTCGGAAACACCCCCATCAGCATTTCCTTCGCCCGCGATCCAAGCGGCCCATGGACCCAAGCCCTCAAGGATCTCCCCAACACCGGACGGCATGTATGGAAACTTCCCGCCGAAGGCCTGCCTTTCCAGTTCTTTCTCAGGGTCGAATGCTCCGATCAGGCTGGAAACATCGGTGTCTCGGCATCGGCCTCCCCCATCAAGGTTGACTTGAACCTGCCCAAGGCGCGCGTCGTGGGTGTGGAGGTGGCTCCGGTCGCGCCCGGAGGTTCCGTCGCCCCGGCGTCGCCGGTATCGCCGCCCATGGCTCCCGCGGGTGGATTGCCTTCCGCCCCGTTGTCGCCATCACCCGTTTCCCCCTCGTCGCCCATGTCCCTCCCCGGTTCGGGGATTCCCGCGGCGCCTCCGAGCGGCCTGCCGGCGCCCCCCTCGGGATTGCCCCCGGCGGCGCCAATAGGCCTGCCTGCCGTGCCACCAGCGATTCCCGCTTCCCCGGCCACCGGTGGACTCCCGCCCTTACCCCCCGCTTCCGCTCCCTGACCAGCTTGCCGCTCTGATGTGATACCCTGCCTAGGTCGCGGAAAAGGATGCGGCCATGCAGATGCTTGATCTTGTCGACAGGCCCCTTCCCAAGCCCTACCGCTCGAATTATGCCATCGCAGGCAAGGATTACTTTCTGCGTCTCGCGGCGATGCGGGCATTACAACAAGCCTTCGGGGGCGATGGCGACGGCTTCACCCGCCACGAAGGCCCCAAGGTTGACTTCGCAACCTTGGCCGATGACTTGGGAACGGGATCCCTGTTTGGGGGAACACGGGTCGCGCTGGTCGATGACGCCGACACCTTCGTCACCAAAAACCGGGCCGCCTTGGAGAAACTCGCTTCGAACGCGGAGAGAAGCGGGGTCCTGGTTTTAGTGGTCGATTCTTTGCCGTCGAACACGAAGCTGGCGAAGATCATCGGGGAGGAGGGCACCCTCCGCTGCGAGGTGGACGCGAAAGGGTTCAACCCGGCCTCATGGTGCCGCGCGCGCTGCCAGCAAGCCCACGGAAAGAAGCTGATGCCCGAGGCGGCGCAAATCGTCGCCGAACAGCATGGCAAGGACCTTGGCCTTCTCGACATGGAATTGGCCAAGCTGGCGGCCGCGGCCCCGGGCGACTCGATCGACGCCCCGCTTGCCGAATCGCTTTCCGGAACCACCGCCCAGGCCGTGGTCTGGAAAGTGTTCGACGCCATCGCGGCGGGCCAAGCTTCAATGGCGCTGCGAATCATGGACGATCAGTTCTCGCATGGCGGCACGCCCATTGAAAACAGCATGAAATTCAATGGCGCCTTGGCATTCCACATGCGCCGGGTCGCCAAGGCGGGCAGGAAGGTCATGGGTGGGACGCCGATGCGTCAGGCCCTCAATGAATCGGGAATAGCGCCCTTCGCCGCCGGTCCGGCCGAAAAGATGCTCATGCACCTCGGGCGGAGGCGGATCGCCCGGCTTTCAGAGGACCTTGTGAGGCTCGACATGGCCCTCAAGGGTGGCAGCAGGCTGCCTCACCGCGCCCTCCTGGAACGGTTCATTATCCGACTCGCAGGGGCCCGTGAATGAATCAGGCGGCTCAGCCCTTGCTCGCCTACACGATGGGTGACGCCGCGGGCATCGGCCCGGAGATCATCGCCCGGGCCTGGCGCGGGCTCTCGGAACGGGCCCGGGCCGTGGTGATTGGCGACCCGGAGGTCATGGGCAGGGCCGCCAAGCTGGTTGGCATCGCTGAGAAGGTGGCATCAGTCCAGGACCCCGGCGAGGCCCAAACCGGAACAATTCCGGTCATCAGGCCGATGGATTCACCTGATGTGTCGAAGGTGCCGGATGGCCAGGTCGACGCGCGGGCGGGACTCGCCGCCCATGACTATTTCTGCCACGCCATCGACCTTGCCCTTGCCGGCAAGGTCGATGGCATCGTCACGGCGCCGCTTCACAAGGAGAGCCTGCGGCTTGGAGGGATCAGGCATCCCGGCCACACGGAGATCATTGCCGAGCGAACCGGTGTGGCGTCGTTTGCGATGGTGCTCGCCGTGCCGGGTCTTGCGGTCATCCATCACACGCTTCACATGGGACTTCGCGAGGTTTTCAACCACCTCGATTCCGGTTCCATCGCCGGCAGGGCCGCCCTCCTTCACAATCTTCTGGAGTCGATGGGCATCGCAAAACCGCGCCTCGGACTCACCGCTCTCAATCCCCACGCCGGTGAGCACGGGCTTTTTGGCGATGAGGAGGAACGGTTCCTTGAGCCCGCCGTGTCCCAGGCTCGCCGCTCGGGCATCGATCTGGTCGGCCCTTATCCCGCCGACACTCTATTCTTCAGGGCGCTGGGAGGCGCCTTCGATGGCATCGTGGCCCTGTACCACGATCAGGGGCATATCGCGCTGAAACTGGCGGGCCGCGGACGGGCCGTGAACATCTCCGCCGGATTGCCCATCATCCGTACCTCGGTGGCCCATGGCACGGCATTCGACATCGCTTGGAAAGGCCTGGCGGATGCGTCCGGAATAGTGACAGCGACGGACTACGCCCTCTGCCTGGCCGCCGGTCGAGTGGCAATTCGTGGTTGACCCAACCGCCGGCCGAGGTCAAGATTCCAACTGGCGAGGAGTGAGTCATGAGCGAATCAACTTTCGGGCGGGGCAAGGTTTACGACAGTATCACTGAATGCGTTGGCAACACGCCCCTCATCCGTTTCCGCCGGGTCACGGATGGCGCCGGCGCCACCGTCCTAGGAAAGCTTGAAAATTTCAATCCCCTTTGGTCGGTCAAGGACCGCATCGGCGTGGCGATGATCGAGGATGCCGAGCGCGCCGGAAAGATCAAGCCGGGTACCGTGATTGTCGAGCCGACCTCAGGCAACACCGGGATCGGACTGGCGTTCACTTGCGCCGCGAAGGGTTATCGCCTCATGGTGACGATGCCCGAGACGATGAGCCTGGAAAGGCGCCGCCTGCTCAAGGCGTTCGGCGCCGAGATCGTGCTCACCCCTGGCGACCAGGGGATGCGCGGTGCCGTGTCGAGGGCGGAGGAGTTGGTGAGGGAGATGCCCAACGCCTTCATGCCGATGCAGTTCAACAATCCGTCCAACCCCGAGATCCACAGGCGCACGACCGCCGAGGAGATCTGGAATGACACCGGCGGCAATGTCGACATCCTGGTGAGCGGCGTCGGCACGGGCGGGACCATCACCGGATGCACCGAGGTGCTCAAGCAAAGGCGTCCGGGGTTCAAGGCGATCGCCGTTGAACCGGCCACAAGCCCGGTCATCACCCAGAAAATGGGCGGACACGAACTGAAGCCCGGCCGCCACAAGATCCAGGGAATCGGTGCCGGGTTCATCCCGGGGATCCTGAACCTGGACATCATCGACGAGGTGGTGCAGGTGAGCGACGACGACTCCTTCGCCATGGCCCGCCGCATGGCCAAGGAAGAGGGAATGCTCTGCGGCATCAGTTGCGGCGCGGCGGCCCATGTGGCCGTCGAGGTGGCCAAGCGTCCCGAGAACAAGGGCAAGACGATCGTGGTCATTTTGCCGGACCTTGGAGAACGCTACCTGAGCACGCCGCTTTATCCCGAATAACGCCCTCCGTCCGCCTCCTCTGGCGCGCATCGAACCCGCCCGAGGCGCCAAAAGTTCTCCGCCACCCTCATTCGGCGCCTTCACGATTTTCCCCTTTCATGGCCATGAAAGGGGAATTTTCGTTGAGTGCCGCGCGGCGCTTATTCAAGGCGGGGCCCGACATTCATGGGGTGCTCCGGGAATTGATGGTCCCGGTGGAACAAACCCCGATCCGCTTTTCCTCCTGATTGCCGAACACGGTTGTCCGACTGGGCCGGACGAACCCGCGAACTGAAACCGGGCCAAGGGTTTCGGGGCGCCGCCCCACCCGGGCCTTCGTCGGCCAAGGAAGGCTTTCCGCCCCGCGCACCGCCGGATGTCTTGGCACCAGGCGCGCGTCCTGGCGGGCCCCTGACATCGATGCCGGCCAGGCAACAACTCCCCCCGCTGAATTGTCCCGCCCTTGCGGCGAACAAACTGCGTGAGGCGGGGGAGAAGTGAATGGCGCCAGCCGGAAACTTCCCCCCGGGAATGAATCTTCCCCCTATTCGGGCGAATATGGGGGAAGGCATATCGCCAAGGAGAAAACGACCATGACGCAACCAACCATCGCCATCAGCACCAACCGCCCCAATCTCATTGTCGGGGTGGCGGCATGCCTTGAGGCCAGGGGACTTTCCGTCCGCCTGGCCCGCGGTTCCCGCAAGGATGATTTCCAGGTCACCTACAAGCCCGGCGTGTCTCTGGCCCGAGTGGCCGAGGTGGTTTCCGCGCTCAGTCCCGCCGAACCTGACACCGTCAGGGAGGAGACCGAGCAGGACCACGACATCGTTGTCAGCATTCCCGTCAACAGCAGGGGAAGCGAGTCGCATCGACAAACCGGCGTTGAGATCGTCGCCGATTCCGAGGCGCTCGCCATTACGCTCCGTGACTTCTTCCAGTCGTTGGGATACGCCCAAATCAGCCACTCCGTCAGCGGCGTCACGGCCAACACGCTGTCGATGGCCGATGATGTTCCCACGGGAATCGTCGCGTTGATACGCCTCAAGATGTCGGAACTGGGTTGCGCCGTCGGGCAGGTCGATACCAGCCGAAGCCGCCCCAGGCACCATGGGAACAAGATCCGCGTCGAGGCGAGGGACCGCTCGCTCGAGTCGTTGCCGGCCGTTGAACGGTTCCCCGTCCATGTTTCCAGCGACAGCCTCGAGTTCGGCCAGGAACTGGTCGAACTGCTGGACGGCCATGGCTTCAAGGTTCAACTGGGTGAACCGCTTGATTCCGCCAAGGCGATCGGGAATCCGCCCGCCATCAAGCTTGGCGCGATGGGAGGAACCGCCGGCCTTCCCTCCAGGGGCATGCTCTTCCATGTGGTCGAGGAATACCTCAGGTCCAAGAGGGTTGACCTCGACCGCTACCCGTTGTCGATGCCCGTCCCCCCCGGCACCCAGTCGGTTCCCGTGGAACCCGGAATCAACGCGGTCACGGCGGCCGTGGTGGTTCTTCCGGTGGCCGCCTGCCTTTCCGGCAAGGCGCGCTCCTGCGGCGGGGCCTTCCACGACCGATTCAATGTCAAGATCCGAACCGATTGCCCCGAGCATTCCATGGTGGCCGATCTCCGTGAACGGTTGACCAGGGACGGCTTCGCCCACATCGAGGTCGAACTCTGCGCCGAACGCGAAATCCGCCGACAGCCGCTCAATATCAGCGTCGGGGCGGCCTTCCTTCATCCGTCGGTCATCCAATCCGTGCGTGATGCCGTGACGCATGCCACCCGTCCGCTCCTGGACTCGGGCATCGCCGCGAGGTTTGATCCCCGCTTCAACTCCGAGGACCCGGACATTTTCATCAACCTGCCGGTGATCGGCTGGGAAGATGGATCCATCGTGGAGGAGATGGGCAACGCCGAGGGATTCGACCTCAAGATCCACTGCGAGGATCCCGCGGAATGGGATGATGTCATCGACAAGCTCCGCGCGATGGGTTTCGATGAGTTCGACATCGAGTCGGCATCCGTCTCCCGTCCGGAGATGAAGTTCGGCGGGGCGCCCGCAAGGCTCCTCGATCGAGTCGCCAAGGTTGTGGGAGATCAATCCGGCGTGGTGCTCGGAAGGACCAAGGCGTGGCCCGACCCCGATGACGATATTTATCTGTTCCTCCCCCGCCGTCCGTCCCGGGGACCGGGCGGGCGCGGCGATGAATCGGATGATGTGGATCCGTTTTTCACCGACGACGGGGAGGAGCCGGAGTCCTGGAGGCCTCCCATGGAGGCCGATGGCCCCTTCGTGCAGGCGACGGGCGGCAAGGTCCGTGTCGGTGGCCTCGATTTGCCGAGGCGCTCCGGACGCCGCGATCCGCTGGCCCCAGCGACCGACCGCTTCGCCCACTTCTGCCTGGACGAGAAGACCGCCGACACCCTTCGCCATGTGGCCGTCTCCGTGCTCATGAACGAGCCATGCCTGCTCGAGGGTGAAACCTCGACCTCGAAGACCTCCACGATCGAGTACCTGGCGTCATTGCTCGGCCAGCCGATCGTCCGGATCAACCTGAACGGGCAGACCGACACCGGCGAACTGCTCGGCCGCTTCGTCCCCAACGAGTTCGCCGGGGAAGGCCAGTCCCTGGCGGGATGGCGCTGGCAGGATGGCCTCGTGATCCAGGCCCTGCGCAACGGATGGTGGCTGCTGCTCGACGAGATCAACCTCGCCGAGACGCAGATCCTCGAGAGGCTGAATTCCCTGCTGGAGGCCCATCCCTCGCTTGTCCTGACCGAGCATGGCAACGAGATCTTTGGCGACAATGGAACGCCGATCCATCCTGATTTCCGAATCTTCGGGACCATGAACCCGGCCGAATACGCCGGCAGGAGCGTGATGAGCCCGGCCTACAAGGACAGGTGGCGGGGCTTCCGCCTCGTGCCGACCCCCGGGGAAACCGAATACCGTTCCATGCTCAGGCTCATGGTGCTGGGCCAGCAACCCAGCCTGGTGATGGATGGAACCGCTTATCCTGGCGCCCAGGTTGAGCCCAGCCATCCCGGACTGGACGGCCTCGAGGGAATCGAGGACGAGTTGGACTCCCTCGCCAGGTTCCACGCAACCGCGGCCAGCGCGGCGGCTGACGGAAATGGTTCGCTGGCGGCGCGCCGCAAGGAGAGGCCGGTGTTCACCCGCCGAAGCCTGCTGAGCGTTCTGGACTTCGTTTGCCGCGTGGTGCGACCGGCGGCGGGAACCCCGGCGGGCCCGGCGCTTCGCCGGGCGGCGGTCCGCTACTACGCCGACCGCGTGGGGGGCGATGACGACAGGCAAGTGCTCCTGAGGCTGCTTGAAGCCTCGGGCCTTGGACAGGAGGCCACCCGATGAGTGCTCTGAAAAACCACATCGGCGCCACGCCGATCGACCTGCTTCGCGGCCTGGCATCGGGGCTTTGCCACGATGCCAGGATCACCGTCGAGGAGTCGCCCGGCCAAAACTGGGCCTACGACCCCGATAGGAATGTGATCCTCGTCGGAAGTGACGACCTTCGCCGCAAGGGCGTCTTGCCCTGCGCCGCTATCCTGGCCCACGAGACCGCGCACTTCCACATTTCCCGGTACAACATGTACCGATTCGAGCATCGTTCCGTGCCGATTTTGAGGATCTTCTTCAACGCCCTTGAGGATCCCCGCGTGAACAACTGGATCCAGGGCCGATACCCCGGCACCCGCCGGTGGTTCCAGTCGCTCCTGGCGGCGGAAGGCTTCATCCGCTGCGCCTTGCGCGGACCGGAACACATGGTGTTCGGGCTTCGAAACTGCGCCGAGGCCCTCATGGGCTGGGACACATCACGGATGCCTGTCATTCGCTCGGCGCGCCTCGCCGGCGCGCTCGAACGCACGGCCAAGGCCCGCAGGGCTTTTAGCGAAATCCTTCCGGGGAATGGAATCGGTGGCGGCGGCCCGGCCGAATCTCCCGGACGCCCTTTCCTCGCGGAAGTGGCGCCCCGGCTTCTCAATCCCGTTCCCGCCATGATGACGGCCCGGGAGCAGGAGGTACACCTGTTTCAAATGCGCGCCGTCCAACTGGCGCTTCAGGAAATCCTGCCGGCATTCGACGAACTGCTGGAAGCCGACACGACACGCCTCGCCCAGGCGATGCACAAGGAACCCAGCCTCCTGCGAATGGCGCATGCCGCCGCCAACGGCAACGGCGGCCAGGCTCTGGGGCAAATGGCGATCGGATTGGGCCTGCGTCTTTGCCCTGATCCGGATGAGTCGTTGACCGTTTCCAGCCAGCTTCATGACCTGGCTCTCCGCCTTCTGGAAGGCTGCTGCTCGGGCCAGGGAATGGGCACGGGTGGCTGCGATTCACCCCGACGGGCCAATGGCAAGCCTCGCCCCGCGTCCGCCCGCCGCCCCTCGGGAGCGGGCCCCTGCCCTCCACCGAGGCCGATGAAAAGACAAGAAAGCCACAAGGAGAACTACGAATCCACCCGCGGCCGATTGGAACCCCAGATCCGCCGTTTGGTGAGCGGCATCGAGGATGTGCTCACGCCGCGGAGGCGACTGCGCGAGGAGAGGGGACACGCCAGCGGCCACAGGCTCGACATGCGCGAGGTCATCCGGTTCGAGGCGGACCCACGCCGCCACGATCGCCTTTGGTGCCGGCGCAACATTCCCAACCGCCGCGAATTGGCCGTGAGCCTGCTGGTCGATCTTTCCGGCTCGATGTCATCGAACGGGAAAATCCAGGCCGCCTTTGCCGGAACAGTCCTGTTGGTGGAAATGCTTCACAGGCTGAAGGTTCCGTTCGCCGTCAACGGCTTCCAGGACAAGCTGGTCCCGTTTTGCGAACCGGGCGGGGTTCTCACCCCTGAACTGATTGACAAATTGTCGTGGATGCCCGCGGAAACGAATGGGGCCAGGCCCGGCGGCAATAATAACGCGGGAATCAATGACGATGGCCCATGCCTTCTGGCCGCCGCCGAGCAACTTTCCGCCTTTCCCGCCACGCACCGACTGCTGATCTGCGTCAGCGACGGGGAACCGGCGGGACCGGGTGATTGCAAACGCAACCTGCGCCAGGCTGTCTCCACGATCAGTTCCCATCCGGCGATGGCGCTCGTGGGACTCGGGTTGGGCAACGGCACCGACCATGTCTCAAAATACTACCCGCGCCACATCGCCAATGTGCCGGAAAACCAGTTCGCCGACAGAATCGGCAGGGTGCTCATCGAGACGCTGATGGCCCTTTGAAAGGCCGGTGCCGTTTGGCTTTCCGTCCACCCCTTGATATGATCGGGTTCTTGCCGAGCGACTTTTTGGCATCCGGTGTTGTACCGGATGCCCGCGACGGCCCAACCCCTAGTTCGGCGTGGTGTCTTTCGACAGAAGCGCCGGGATGATCCGGAACCCCTAATGGTCAACCGCAACCTCCTCCGTGAACTTGTTTCCGATCAGGACATCGAACTCGAGATGGCCCGCGCCTTCGCCCGCCAGGACAGCGAGCCGGGCGAGGCCGCCGACATTGAGAACTGGCTGCGCGACGAGAAGCAGACATTCGACGCCAACAAGCTGGTCAACGGCCGCGTGGCCAACATCGTCGGCGACAAGGTGATTGTTGACATCGGCTACAAGAGCGAAGGCGAGATCCCGCTCGATGAGTGGCGGGAGGAGGGTGTCGACAACCCCGTTTTCCCGAAGGTCGGGGACGAGGTTCAGGTGCTTCTTGATTCCGTGGAGGATGAGTCGGGAATCATCCAGCTGAGTTTCCGAAAGGCCCGGCGCCAGCGCGAATGGGAATCGATCATCCAGAAGCACAAGGAAGGCGATGTCGTCGACGGCCTCGTCACCAAGAAGATCAAGGGCGGCCTGCTCGTCAACATCGGCGTGAATGTGTTTTTGCCGGCATCCCAGGTCGACATCCGTCGTCCGCCCGACATCGGCGACTACATCGGCCGCACCATCCAGTGCAAGATCCTCAAGATTGACGAACCCCGCCGGAACATCGTCGTCAGCCGCCGCAAGCTCCTGGAAGACCAGCGGGAGGAGATGAAGCGCAACCTGCTGTCCGAAATCGCCGCCGGCCAGGTCCGCAAGGGAATCGTCAAGAACATCGCCGATTTCGGCGCGTTCGTCGACCTCGGAGGCATCGACGGCCTCCTCCACATCACCGACATGACCTGGGGGCGCATCAGCAACCCCCATGAGATCGTGCGGATCGACCAGCCGATCGAGGTCTACATCATCTCGGTCGATCGTGACCGGGAAAAGATCGCCCTGGGCCTCAAGCAAAAGACCGCGAGCCCCTGGAGCAGCGTCCAGGACAAGTACCCCGTGGGCTCCAAGCACATGGGCGAAGTGGTCAATGTCATGAGCTACGGCGCCTTCGTGAAGCTCGAGTCGGGCATCGAGGGCCTTGTCCACATCAGCGAGATGAGCTGGACCAAGCGCATCAACCATCCCAGCGAGCTTGTGAGCGTCGGGGAGCAGGTCGAGGTGCAGGTCCTGAACATCAACCGGGACAAGCAGGAAATCTCCCTGGGGATGAAGCAGGTCCAGTCCAACCCCTGGGACAAGGTCGCCGAGCGCTATCCCAAGGACACCGTGGTCAGCGGCGTGGTTCGCAACCTCACCAACTACGGCGCCTTCGTGGAAATCGAGGAGGGAATCGACGGTCTTCTTCATGTCAGCGACATGAGCTGGGTCCGGAAGGTCACCCATCCCAGCGAGGTCCTTCAGAAGGGCGACACCGTCACCTGCGTGGTGCTCAATGTCGACCAGGAGCGCAAGCGGATCGCCCTGGGACTCAAGCAGATGAAGAACGACCCATGGGACACCGATATCCCCGCCCGCTACCGCAACGGCGAGGTGAAGACCGGCAAGGTGACGAAAATCACCAACTTCGGCGTCTTCATCGAACTGGAACCGGGGCTTGAGGGATTGCTCCACATCTCGGAACTTTCCGACCAGAAAATCGACAACCCCGAGTCCCTCGTCAATGTAGGTGACGACATGGAGGTGAAAATCCTCCGGGTTGATGTTCCCGAGCGCAAGATCGGCTTGAGCCGCAAGCGCCTGGGCTGGACGGCCGAGGAAGACGAGGCCAATCCTCCCGCTCCCGCGGCGCTGAACGCCGGCGGCAGCGGCGCGTCGACCCCGGCGTCACCGGCCACCGCGCCGGCACGCCAGTCGCGCGAACTTCGCGGCGGCACCGGGTCGGGCGGCAACCTGATCGAGATTCCGCCGTCCTGAGGCGGAGGACACTTGGTTCCCGTACCGTTGATTGAACGACAGGGAACGCCAGTTGTGACGGCTGACACGGTCGCGCCCATCATGCCGGCCGTGTCAGTACTACCAGGGAAAGGTTCGAAGGTGGGCCCCAAGGGGCCTTGCTTTCATCGATGAGAGGAGAAGCAGGCGACGATAGTCATGAGGTACGCGGTGGGAACCATGCGGGTTTCCCACCGCCCCGGCCCTGGCGGCCGACCTGCAGCACCCGCTGGCCCGCGCGACAGAAGTCGGAAAACAACATGACGCGACCCCGCCGAACCTCCTCCAGCGCCGTCCAATCTCCCCTCGAGACATACCTCAGGGAAATCAACGAAACCGCGCTCCTCACCGCAGATGAGGAAAAAATGCTCGCCTACCGCATCGCCGAGGGCGATGGTGCGGCGCGCGACCGGATGGTGCGTGCCAACCTTCGCCTCGTAGTGAACATCGCCCGCAGTTACACGAACAAGGGTCTGGCGCTTCAGGATCTCATCGAGGAAGGCAACCTCGGGCTCCTGCGTGCCGTCGAGGGTTTCGACCCCACGATGAATACCCGCTTCAGCACCTACGCCAGTTACTGGATCAAGCAGTCGATCAAGCGGGCGCTGGTGAATACGGCGAAAACCATCAGGGTTCCCGCCTACATGGTTGAACTCCTAGCCAAGTGGCGCCGCGCGAGCGCGCAACTCCAGGAACAACTGGGACGCGCGCCAACCCAGGAAGAAGTGGGACGGGCCCTGGAACTTCCCCGCAAGAAACTCGCGATCATCAAGAAAGCGATCAAGGTGTACAACACCGTGCCGCAGGCCGACCAAGGCGACTCCGGTTGGTCACTTGACGAATTGCTGATGGATTCGGCCACCAAGGCGCCCGATGTTGAAATGGTCGAGGCCGACAGCCTCAAGCATGTGATGGTGCTTCTCGAGAAGATGGATAAGCGCGAAGCCACCGTGCTCAAGCTGCGGTTTGGCGTGGATGGCGACCAACCCCTGACACTCAAGGAAATCGGCGAACAACTGGGACTGACCCGGGAGCGGGTCCGCCAGATCGAGTGCGAGGCATTGGGCAAGTTGCGCGAAAGCATGCAAGTCGACTGATCGGAAGTTTCCCCCAACTTCACTTATTTTTCCCCGATTCATCCCGGCACCCCCTCCCGGGCGATACATACCTCAGAACCGTTTCACCTTCTCCCGCACGAGGGGTGTCGTGGTAAGCAACCTCCTTTTGGAGGGACTGGCCGGGTTGTTGCTGGGCGTGTCGCCCTTGGCAATTCCCGCGGCGGTTCCCTCCCCAACATCGCCGCAGGCGATGAGACAGTGGCTTTCCGGACAGGAAGCCATGCGCGGTGGCAGGCCCCGCCAGGCCATCATCGCGTACCATCAGGCCCTCAAGGCCGATCCGTCGCTGACAAGGGCGCACCTGAGCCTTGCCGCGGCGCATCTGGACTTGCAGGAGGATCACTTGGCAGCCGATCACCTGCGCCGTTACCTCGACAAGGAACCGACGCATGTGCAGGTTCGCCAGCACTTGGCCGATCTCCTGTGCCGGCTGGGTCAAGGCGCCTTAGCCGAGGCCCAATACCGCCGCACCCTTGCCGACCTTCCCCCTACGGATGCCGGCACGGCGGGACGAATCCATTGCCATGGAAAGCTGATGGAACTGGCCTTGGCGATGAACAATCCCGGCGCGGCTCACCTTCATCGGGGAATCGGCCTTTTCCTGCTTGCCAGCCAGGTGAGTCTGGCGGCGCCCGAGGATCGCATTCGCCCCGAGCCTCTCCTGTGCCGCGCCGCGGGTGAGCTTCTCAAGGCGCAGCATGAGGATACCGAATCCAGCCTCCCCGCCTGGTACCTCCACCAAGTCTGGCATCTGCTGGGACAGGAGCACCTGGCCCGGATGTGGCTCGACAGGGTTTTGGACGACCCGACGCTCAAGGACCTCGACCAGGGAGAGCGGCTGGAGTTGGCGCGGATGAGACAGGACATCTCAAGCCAGAACCGCCTGTTCACACGCTGATCGCCAACGGACCGCTTGGCCAAAGGGTTATGCCTGAGGAAGGGTTCCCGCCGCTGGCGAATGCGTCGGCGGCGGGTAAAGTAGTGGTATGGTTGCAAACCCATCAAGCCATTCCCCTTTCCTTGAGGGCCAATTCATGTCTCCCCGGCACTTTGCGGGCGCCTCCCTACTCGTGGCGGCCCTGGTCGGCATGGTTTTTCTTCCGTCTGCCCTGGCTCAGGGCGACGACCTGAAGACCGCCTATGCCAAGTACCAGAAAGGCCGCGGCATGCTGGGCCCGTGGATGGCCGGAACCAAGGATTACGAGAAGGGCAACAAGGAGCATCGTGACGCCGTCGAGGGGTACACCCGTTTCGTGGTCTTCGGCAATACCTACCGGAACAGGCTGGTTCCCAAGCAGGATCCCACCGCCGAAAAACTGCTCACCTTGGCCGATGAGATCACCCGCGACCTTGAAAAAGGCATGATCAAGGCATTCGAAATGCCATATGGGCCGGACCTTCTCATGGCGTTCGAAAAGAGCCTTCTCAAGAGTTGCAAGGAATTGCTCGACGGCAACACCGACCAATACACCCGCCTCAACGGATCGCGGGCCCTCCCGGCCCTGGGTATCGGCCTCGGTTCGCGGACCAAGGACAACAAGGCCGTGCTCGACCTCAAGGGGCAGATGGAAGTCGCCACCGGGCTCACATCCTTGGCCAACGACATTTCCGCCAAGGCGTTCGCTGGTAATCCCAGGGACGATGGCGCCGCCCTTTACGCGATGCGCGGCGTCAAGGAGATGTACAGGTCGCTGGCCGCCACCCTGCCCTTGCGGACTGACCGAGAGAAGAAGGCGGGGCCGGTTTCCCTGCCGCAGGATGTGGAAGAAAAGAACCTTGAGTTGCTCGCTTCCTTCGTCCTGAGTCCCCCCGCATACCTTTCAGGCGCTTTGCCCGACGAAATTCAGGGTTACAAGTTATTGCGAAGGGAAGCCATCCGCGCCCTTGCCGCCAACGGAAAGACCAAACTTGGAAAAACCAGCCCGGCGTTGACCTTGGCCAAGGTGTTGACCCGTCCGAGGAACCAAGCCAACCTGGCTGATTCCTTCAGGCTCGATGAACAGGTGGATGCCGCCATCGGGCTGGCGCAAATCCGTCTGGAAAAGGATTTCAATTCCGACTTGGCCGCCAGCCTTGTGGGCCAGTTTCTCACCGAATATCTGGCCCAATATGGTGACAG
Source organism: Planctomycetota bacterium (assembly GCA_016873225.1). Taxonomy (GTDB): domain Bacteria; phylum Planctomycetota; class Planctomycetia; order Gemmatales; family Gemmataceae; genus REEB421. Next base: position 132,428 of record VGXS01000002.1, read on the forward strand.
GGCGAACGCCGGGGAGATGAAGGCTTTTCCGTTCGCCTACCACGCGGCACGCTTGAACACCGCGCTGTCCGACTGGTCGGCCGCACCGGTTCCCGGGGTCAAGTTGATGGCCCAGAAGGCGCGGGCATGCCTGTCAGCCATGGAGAAACGCGACGGCACGGCCCAATTCCAGGAAGCCGAGTTGATCCAAACCCTCCGCAAGGACGACCAACTCATCAAGGGCGACGCCGCCAGCAAGATCGAATTCCCCGCGAACTGAACAGGGGGGTCCGGGGCTCACCAAGGCCGGTAACAGGGCAATCGCTCCACAGCGGCGGCGGCTTACTCGCTGATCAAATCCCCTTCCGTTCGGCCGGCGGCCGGATCGAGAAAAGAAATCGCCTTGGAAAGGTCCAAGGCTTCGCCACCGAGGTTGGCCGAACGGATCTCCACGAGTTTGTCATCGGCGCCGCCGGTTTCCACAATGACGCGCCTCACCTTGCCTTCGCGGGCGATGAAGGCCACGGACTGGTCCTGCTGCCTGATCACCGCCGACTTGGGCAGGACGCGAACATCCTTCCAAGCCAGCGGAAGCGACATGCGGATGTAGGCGCCGGCGCGCACGGGATGGGGTGACGGGTTGGCGATGTCAGCCTCGACGCGCAGGGTGCGTGAAGCGTCATCCAGGGCCCAACCGGTTCGCGACACGGGCGCCATGATCTCCGCGAGGCCCATGCCGGGGAAACGCACCGTCACCCGCGCCCCTTCGGGAAGCCTTCCCGAAAGCGTTTCCGGAAGGTAGGCCACCGCCCTGACGGGATCGATCCGGGCGACCGTGAACAGTGGCGATGAGTGCCCCGCCTCGAGCACCTCGCCCGGATCACAAACACGCTTGGTGACAACCCCGTCGAAAGGAGCCCTGATGGCCCGAAACTCCATCAAGGTCGCCACGCGGACCTCCGCGGCCTTGGAAACATCGAGCCGAGCGGCGGCGGCACCGAGCGCGCCTTCCGCCAAGGCCGATTCGGCATCCGCCCTGTCACGGGCGCGGATGGCGGTTTCCACCTTCGCGAGCGCCTCTTCGTGATGAGCCTCCGCCGCTCGCATCTGGTTGGCGATCTCGTCGCTGGTTTGCTGGTCAACCACGCGGTCCCGAACCAGGCTGGCGATCCGCTTGTTCTCGGCGCGCCACCTCTCCATGTTCGATTCGGTTCGCTTGAGGACTGTCGTGGCTTCCTTGGCCATCGCCGCGACCGCGGCCTGCGCCGCCCTGGCGGAAGCGAGGGCCTTGCGCGACTGATCCAGTTCCGCCGCGGCCAGTCGAACCTCGCTTTGCCTTTGAAGGTGTTCGGCCACCAGCTCGGGCGCGTCAAGCCTCGCGAGAAGGCTTCCGGGTTCCTTTCCAGATGGGCCCTTCACAAAGCTGCCGATGTCGACGAGCACCTCGGACACCTGCCCCGGAATCCGCGCCTGAAGAACCGACTCCTCGCGGGGGGAAACCCTTCCCGGTTCCTCCACGGTTTTAAGCAGTGTCGCCGTAGACAATTCCACACGGCGGGGCTTGGCGGGCATGGCCACCGCGGTCGCCGATGGCGCCGCTTCCTTGGGCCCGCCCATGCCGCAGCCTGATGCCACCAGGCAAAACACCGAGCCGGTCAGGACGCGTGCCAAAGTTCGATTCATGGCTTCATTCCCCAGCATCGGAATGTTCGGGATCAAGGCTCACCGAACGCAATGGCCCGCCTGATTCGCAGACGGCGAAAAGGGCGGGCAAAACAAGGAGCGAAATCATCAGCGAGGCCGCCAAGCCGCCCATGACCGTCCGGGCCAAGGGGGCCCCAAGCACGGCCGACTCGCCCCCGCCCATGGCCATCGGCGCCATGCCGGCCAGCATGGCCAAACCGGTCATCAGGATCGGACGGCAGCGGGAACGGATGGCGCCCGCCGCTGCCGCCACCGCATCCTCTCCCCGCCTTCTCAACGCCCGGGCCCGCGACAAAAACAGCACGGCATGCGCCACGCCAACTCCCAGCGCCAGGATCGCTCCCATCATTGATGGCAGGTTGACCGTGATGCCGGCCAGGGCCAGGGTGACGGCCAGGCCCGCGAGGATTCCCGCCAGCACCAGCATGACCACTGCCACCAGTCGGGGACTTTGGAAGTAGCCCAGCACGAGAAGCCCGATGCAGACGATGGAAGCGGCGCAACCGAACGCCAACCCCCGTGAGAGCCGGTCGAACGGTTCCAATTGCCCGCCCAACTTGACCTCGACTCCCGGCGGCGCCTTGAGCGACGCGACGGCGCGAGCGACACTTTCACCGGCACGCGCCAGTCCGCCCGACTCCACATTCGCCGTCACCCGCATCTCGCGCTTGTTGTTGAATCGGTCAATCTGGGCGGGAATTTCCCCGGCGACAATCTTGCCGATATCACGCACGGCGATGGGAGCCTCATCCGATCTCCTGATGGGCACATCCGCGATGTCCACGGCGCGCGACATCCTGCTCGGGGGAACCTCCACCTGCACCTGGTAGCCGATGCCGTTGCCCGGGTCCCGCCAGTATACCGGCAAGGTGAACCGGGTGGAGGATGTCGCCGCCACAAGGGCCCTGGCCACATCGCCGGCCTGCAGGCCGGCATACGCAGCCGCCTCGCGGTCCACCTTCACGGCCAGGGTGGGATAATCGAGAGACTGGGCCACCTGCACATCGGTTAGGCCGGGAATGGCCGACATGGCCTTCCGAACCTCCAGCGCGTGCGCCTTGGTGTCGGGCAGCTTGGCCCCGCGCACCGCCACCTCCACGGGCATATTGGCGCCAAGGCTCATGACCCTGTTGACGATGTCGGCTGGTTCGAACTGGACCAGCACGCCGCCGGGCTTCCCCGGCCAACGGTCGCGCGCCCAAGCGTTGAGCGACGCGCCCAACTCCTCCCTGAGCCGCCTGAAGCCAGCGGCGCCAACCACGGCTTTCGACTTGATCCTGAGCACGGCCTCCTCGGGTCCACCCATCCACAGATGGATGCAGTTGACCGGATAACTCGAGGGGATCTGGCCGACATATCCCAATGTCAATTCGATAAGATCGGGGCCAATCACCTCCTTGGCCACTCCGAGGGCCTCAAGGGCCATCGCCTCGGTCTCCTCGATGCGCGTTCCGGCGGGAGCCCGCAGTCGGAACATCACCTCCCTGCCCTCAACCTTGGGAAAAAGGTCTCCGCCCAACCGCGGAACCGCCCATAGGAACAGCGCCGCGACACCCGCAAGGTAGATTCCCGCAAGCGGCCACCGGAACCCGGGAAGTCGTTCCAAGAACGCCGCGCCCGGGCTTGTCGCGTCCTGCCGCGGCGACTCCCCGGCCTTGAGCAGCCACGCCGCCAGCACCGGCACCAGGGTCACCGAGGCGGCATACGATCCGGCCATGGCCAGCAGCACCGAAAGCGCCAGGGGCACGAACAACGCCCGCGCCTCCCCCTCGAGGAAAAGGGCCGGAGTGAAGACCGCGGCTATGCACAACAGGGCCAACAAGCGCGGCGGCGCCGTCTCCCGGTTTCCTTCCAAAACAGCGAGCGGCACCGGCATGCCCGAGCCGACCTTGCCATGGATATTTTCGATCTCCACCGTCGCCTCATCCACGAGGATGCCGATCGCCAGGGCCAGTCCGCCCAATGTCATCAGGTTCAGGGTCTGGCCGCACAAATGCAGTCCCGATACGGCGGCCAAGAGCGCCACGGGAATGGTGGCCACCACCACGATCGCCCCGCGCCAACTCCTGAGGCACACCAAGACCATCAGGCCGGTCAGCAACGCTCCAAGCACCGCTTCCTGGCCCAGCGACGCCAGGGCCGCGCTGACGAGCACCGACTGGTCAAACTCAAACCTGACATCAACCTCGGCTGGCAAGGCCGCCTTCATCGCGGGCAGGGCGGCCCGGATCCCGGCAACCACATCCAATGTCGAGGCATCCGCCCGCTTGGTGGCGATGAGGTAGACACCCCTGCGGCCATCCACGAGCGCGTAGCCCGTGGTGATGTCGGTGGAATCCTCGATGAAGGGCGCCACATCGCGAACAAACACCCGGCCGACCGAGTCGAGCGGAATCGAGCCCAGCTCCGCCGGGTCGGTCACCATGGAGTTCACCGGCACAAGCGGCATGGAGTCGGTGGTTCGGATAGCGCCCGATGGGGTGATGTCATTCCCCTTGGCGATGGCCCGGGCGACATCGTCCGGCGATAAGCGAAGGTCCTTGAGCCGGTCGGGATCGACCCGCACCACGATGGTTCGCTGGCTGCCGCCCATGGGGGGAGGCGCGGACACTCCCGGGATCGCCGCGAACATCGGCCGCACCTTCACCAGGGCCTGGTCCTGGATCTGGCCAACGGAAAGCGTCTGGCTCGACAGCAAAAGGTAGCCCACGGGCGCGCTGCCGGCGTCGTATCGCATCACGAACGGCGGAAGCGTGCCGGGCGGCATGAAGGCGCGCGAGCGGTTCACCTGCGCCACGGTTTCAGCCAGGGCCTGCGCCATGTCGGAGCCGGGATGAAATTGGAGCTTCATCATGGCCACGCCCTGCACGCAGCGCGTTTCCACCGACTTGATGCCGTTCACATACAGGAAGTGATATTCATAATAATTCGCCAGCAAGCCCTCCATCTGTCCCGGGTCCATGCCCCCGTATGGCTGGCAGACATAGAGGACCGGCAGGTCGAGGACGGGAAAGATATCCTTCCTGATGCGGTTGGCGGCGAACACGCCGGCTAGCGCCAACGCCACCCAGACGACAATCCAGGTGACGGGGCGGCGGAGCGCCAGGCGGGCCGGGTTCAGCATGGGCTCACACGGTCCTCAGGGGATGAGCGGGGCGGGCCTCGGCAGGGCTTCAGGCCTGTCGGGTTCGGTTTCCGCTGGCGGATCCAAGGCCTGCGCGGGATTGCCAAGGGCGCGGTACATCTGGAATTGCGCCCGGTTCCGCTCGGCCACGGCCAGATAGAAGTCGTTGTAGGCATTCGACAGGGCTTGAAGCGACTGAACCGCCTCCTGGGGACGGAACATCAAGGAAACCATTTCACCATTGCGCCGCAACAGCCCCACGCCTTGCAGGTTCTTGTCAGCAGACGCGCGGGCCTCCCGCAGGCCCAGTTCGGCCTGGAGATAGCGGGCGCGGGACCTCAAGCCCCTCGAACGGGCTTGCAGAACCTCGGCATCCACCTGGTACCGGGTTTTCACCAACTCCTGCTCGGCTACCTCGCGCTGGGCCCGCCGCTCGCGGATCAACGCGACATTCCCGGCGCCCAAGTTCTTCATTTCCCAAAGGATCTGCAGGTCAATACTATTGCGGCCGCCAAAGTCGCCCATTTCACCGTTAATGCCGCCACCAAACACTCCGCCGGCCAGCGTGCCACCCGGGTGGGTGGCCGCGCCACGAAGCAGTATCGAGGGGATGAACGGGCGCGCCTTTTCCTGCTTGAGACGGGCGGCGCTAGCCTCGACTCCCGCAGCCTGGGCACCCAATTCGGGACGCATCCCGCGGGCCATCCCCCTGAGCGCCTCAACCGGTTGGTCCATGTCCACCAGCTCCACGACGAGGTGAGGCAATTCCATGGGGCTCAACAGCGCCACATCATCCAGACGAAGCACGGCGCCAAGGCTGGCGCTGGCCACTTCCCACCTTTCCTTGGCGCGCTCGACCTCCTGCTCGCGGCGAACCCTCTCCGCCCTCACGCGGCTTGCCTCCACATCAGGCACGAGCCCCGGAGCCAACTTCACCACTCGCCTCTCAAGCTCCCGGATCCGCTCGAGCGTATCGAGCGCGCCGGCCAGTTCACCCCGGGCCTGTTGCAAGGTGTAGTAGGAATCGGCGACCTGGAACATCGTGTCGTTGAGGGTGGCCTGGAGTTCCGCCGCCTTGCCACGAACCACCTGCCGCGCGGCCAGCGGCGCGTAGATGGCGTCGGTGAGGCCGAAGACGGCGACCGGGCCGGCGCCCGCCATGATCGCGCCCTTGCTGGCATTGATGATCTCCCCCTCAATCCGCTGGATCTTGCCATCGCTGCGAAGGTAATCAAAACCAACCACCAAGTCGGGAAGCCAAAGCACCCTGGCTTTCTCGAACTGCGCCTGGGCAACCTCGATTCTCCTGCCAGCCACGATGATGTCGATCGGCCTGACCTGGGCCAATTGCAACGCCACGGGCAACGAGATGCGCATCACGCCAGCAGAATCAGGTCCATCGCCAGGCTGGGGCGCCGGTTGGCTCGCTGAAAGAAACAGGGCGGCCCAAAGCATGCCAACGCCTCAAAAATGAAAATGCTGGCATCATCATTATCGGCAGCAGCAGAATCGACAGGACATGAATTATCGGCAAATTCAAGCGTCATGATGCGTTCAAGAACGGCAACCTGGTGCCGAGTGCCCAGCGAAGGGGTCGCGGCGCGAAGAAACGGCTGAGAAACCGCCGATTTCAGGCCTTGTTTTGGACCGATTGATACCCAAACCTGCCCTTGATGCACAGGTTGCCATGGGTGATTTCACGGTCCGCCGGCGAGGTCACCTTCACGATGGTGTTGTCCTGCACATGAAGGGTGAGCGTGCAACCGACGCCGCAATACCCGCAAATGGTATCCGTCTGCTTCTGGGCCGATTCATCCCATGTGCCGGCTTGGCGCATGTCGTGCTCGCTCTTGAACATCAGGGCGCCTGTGGGGCAAACGCCGATGCAGTTGCCGCAGTAAACGCAGGCCGAGTCGGTGAGGGGCACCGCGTTTTCCGTTGAGATGCGCGCGTCGAATCCCCGACCCGCCACCGATATGGCGAAAGTGTTCTGGGCCTCGTCGCCGCAGGCCTGCACGCACTTGTAGCAAAGCACGCATTTCGAATAGTCGCGGACATACAAATCATTGTCGATCTTGACTGGCTGGGCCACGCGCCGGGCGATTCCCGGTTCCGGGAGATGATGGTGACCGGGAACGCGCTGGTCGCGTTCGCCTTCCGGGCTGGCGGGTTCTGGCGATCCATGCCGTTCAGGACGGGCGCCGTACTCCGCGCAACGCCTTTGGATGTCGGGTGCCGTGGACAGGTCGACGGAAGACGCCAACAGTTCCAGAACCATGCGCCTTGAGGCGCGCACGCGATCACTGTTGGTCGAGACCTTCATTCCGGACTCGGCGACGCGCGAACACGACGGTACAAGGGTGCGCGCCCCCTCGAGTTCAACCACGCAGACGCGGCAGACATTCACCGGCGTCATGTTCGGGTGCTGGCAAATGGTTGGTATGTCGAGTCCCAACTTGGCGCAGGCGTCGAGCAGCGTGGCACCCGCGGGCACGCTCACGGCCTTTCCATCCACGACAAGGTCCACAGCCGGACGACTGGCTTCGGCGGGAGGCATGGGAACGCGGGTGGGGCGGGGTGGCGCGTGAAACCACATCGGGGGTTCGCGGAAGGGCTCAGCCATGATTATCCACCAACTTTGCCCCGTTGAGGATGCCGGGCCCCCACAGGCGAACAGCCGACTGCAACGCGCTTGAGGCGGTATGCCCCAATCCGCAGATGGAGGCGTCGCGCATCACCTGCGCCAGGTCGTCCAGGAGCGCCGATTCTTCAGCGAGGCTTCCCAGGGGCTTGCCAGCCCGGATCCGTCCCACCAATTCCTCCTGCCGGGATGTGCCGACGCGGCAAGGAACGCACTGGCCGCACGACTCGTCGCGGAAAAAGGCGGCGATGCGCTGGAGGGTGTCTCCCAAATCGACGGTGTCATCAAAAACCATCACCACGCCCGAACCGAGGGTGGCGCCGATGGCCCTGGTGCCCTCGAAGGTGAGCGGGACCTGGAGTTGCGCCGGACCGACGAAGGCGCCGGCGGCGCCGCCGAGCAGAACAGCCTGAACGGGCCGCCCGTCGGGCACGCCGCCAGCCTTGCCGATCAATTCAGCCAATGTGATTCCAAAAGGAAATTCATAGACACCCGGCCGGGCCACATTCCCGGAGACGCAAAACAGCTTGCGCCCCTTGGATCCGGTCGTGCCCATGGCGGCGATGGCCGCGCCACCCTCCCGCATGACAAGGGGGATGTTGACCAGGGTCTCGACATTGTTGATGACGGTGGGCTTGCCAAAAAGACCATTCTGAACAGGAAATGGCGGTTTGCTTCGCGGTTCGCCGCGCTGCCCCTCGATGGAGTTGAACAGCGCCGTTTCCTCGCCGCAGATGTAGGCTCCCGCGCCGCGCCTGATCTCGATGTCGAATGACACGCCCGAACCCGAGATCGCGTCGCCCAGGAGGCCCGCCGCGCGCGCCGCCTTGATCGCGCCTTCCATGCGCCGGACGGCCAGCGGATATTCCCCGCGGATGTACAGGTATCCCTTGCGGGCTCCCACGGCCAACCCGGCGATCGTCATCCCTTCCACGAGCGCGAACGGATCGCCTTCCATCACCACCCGGTCCTTGAAGGTGCCGGGTTCCGATTCATCGGCATTGCAAACGACAAGGCGCTCGGGGTCGGCGGCCTTGGCCACGGCATCCCACTTCCGCCCGGTGGGGAAGGCGGCGCCTCCGCGCCCGACGATTCCCGAGGCCACAACCTCGGCAATGGTCGCCTCGGAGCCAAGGGCCAAGGCCTTGGCCAGACCCAAGTATCCGCCCGATCGCCGGTAATCCTCCAGGCTGGCCGGATCACAGCGGCCGACCCGCGCGAGAAGGGCCAGGTCAGCTTCGGGATGCAAGGATTGGGGCACGGCCCACTTGAGCCAATCCAAGCCCGCGTCGGGATAGCTTCCCGACTCGATGGCCGATTCCACGGCCCGCGCCGTCGCGCCGCCGATGGCGCCTCCGCCCGGTTTTTCCCCGTGTCGCAAAACCAGCGCCGCGGGCGCCTGCTCGCACACGCCCAGGCAGGGACTACCGTGAATATCAACAGCTTCGGAACCGGGATGCCTCTCTCGAAGTTCGCGCTCGAGGGCCAAGCCGCCGCGGTGCCTGCAGGCGATGTCCTCGCAAACATGCACCTGCGACCGAGCGCCCGGCTTCAGTTGGAACAACTGGTAGAAGCTGGCGACGCCATGAACTTCCGCCGGCGGAATGGTCAGCCTTCGGGAAATGTGGGCCAAGGCGCCCGGGGGCAGCCAGCCGAACCTGTCCTGAACGGCATGGAGCGCCGGCAACAGCAGATGCCGCTGGCTGCGGGCCTCGGAGCCTCCCAAAAGGGAGATCCTTCCCTCTCGCCCGAGGTCACGGACACCGCCGGCCCAGGCGGACACGGGTGGTCCAAGCACGGCATCCACCGCCAGCCTTTCCGAATCCGTCGGTTCCGGGCCGCGAACCACGATGTCCATCAAACCATTCCCCGTCAGGCCAGCATGGCGGTGTTGAGTTTTTCCACGCGGATGGAACAGGCCTTGAACTCGGCCGTGCCGGACCGGGGATCGGTGGCGTCGATCGTCAGGATGTTGGTGTTCACCGAATCCTGGAAGTGGAATGTCATGAAGGCCAGGCCGGGACGCAGCGACCTGGTCAACCTGACGGGGGCGCGTATTTCCCCCCGTGGAGAGATCACTCGGGCGACTTCCCCGTCGGCAAGCCCCAGCGCGCCCGCGTCCTCCGGGCTCAAGTCGATGGTTTCACCGCGCCTCAGCGGCGAGGCGAAACCTTCCGTCTGAACCCCCGTGTTGTAGTCGTCGAGCCGTCGGCCCGTGGTTAAACGGATCGGAAATTCCGGCGTCAGCGGTTCCACGGGAGGGGAATGGCGCACGACCTGGAAGGCGACCCTCGGCCCGTTGAGTGGCACCTCCCAGAGGCGGCTATGCAGGAACATCTCACCGGGGTGCGCCTCGTCGTAGCACGGCCATTGCAAGCCACCACCGGCCTCAAGCCGTTCGTATGACATGCCCTGGTGAACCGGGCTGAGGGATCTCAGCTCATCCCAAACGGCCTTGGCGGAAAACGGACCCCAGTCGTGCCCCATCGCCTTGGCGAGGTCGTGGAGGATCTGGCCGTCATCCCTGGCCTCGCCGGGCGGTTGAAGCGCCCTGCGGACACGCTGGACCCGGCGCTCACTGTTGGTGACGGTGCCCTCGCTCTCGCACCACCCCGCCGCCGCCGGGAACACCACATGGGCCATTTCAGCGGTGGGAGTCAGCACGAGGTCCTGCACGACGAGGAAATCAAGCTTGCCGAGAACTTTCTCGGCGTGCTTCCTGTCAGCCTCCGACTGCAGCGGATTCTCGCCCAGAACGAGAAGGGCCTTGAGTTCACCATGGTCCATCGCCTCAAGCATGGCCGTCAGGTTCAGGCCGCGCTTGGCCGGTATTGGCGCATTCCAGGCCTTTTCAAACTTGAGGCGGTGGGCCTCAACTTCCACATGCTGAAAGCCAGGAAAACGGTCCGGGAGGGCGCCCATGTCCCCGCCGCCCTGGACATTGTTTTGCCCCCGCAGGGGATTCAGTCCGCTGGCGTACTTCCCAACATGGCCGGTCAACAGGGCGAGGTTGATCAGGGACGAGACATTGTCCACGCCGTTGTGATGCTCGGTGATGCCCAGGGTCCAGCAGATCATGGCGCGCTTGGCGGTGGCGTACGCCTTGGCCATGTCATGGATGACGGCGGCCGGAACGCCGCTCAACCGCTGGGCCTCGGCCAGGGTGAACGGTTCCACGGCGTCGCGATAATCCTCGAATCCCGAGGTCGCGTGCTCGATGAACCGCTTGTCATGCCAACCCCGTGCGATGATCTCCCGCCCCATGGCGTTGGCCACGACGATGTCGGTGCCGACATCCAGGCCTACCCAGGTGTCGGCCCACTTGACGGAACTTGTTCGCCGCGGATCAACGGCGAACAGGCGGGCGCCATTGTGGACGCCCTTGAGAAGGTGATGAAAGAAGATCGGGTGGGTCTCCCGGGCATTGGATCCCCACAGGAGGATGACATCCGTCTCCTCGATCTCGCGGTAGGAGTTTGTCCCGCCGCCCATCCCGAACACTGTCGCCAGACCGACGACGCTCGGGGCGTGTCAGGTGCGGTTGCAACTGTCGATGTTGTTGCTGCCCATCACCACCCGGGCGAACTTCTGGGCGACGAAGTTCATCTCGTTGGTGCTCTTGGAGCAACTGAAGATGCCAAAGGCGCGATCGCCGTGCTTCGCCCGGTTGGCCTTCAGGGCGCCGGCGACGACGGACAAGGCCTCTTCCCACGAGGCCCGGCGAAACCCATCGCCTTCACGAATGAGCGGGTGGGTCAAACGGGGCCTTCCCGAGAACTTGATCTTGCTGCCCATGGCTTGGAACTCCCATGACGAAGGGCCCTACTTTAAGGAACCCCTTACTTACACCTTAATCGACCATAAGGTGATTCACCAAGAGTTGAACCCCCGCCGGCCCCGATGAATGCGTCAAGGCATTCATCAGATATGATGCGGAATGCTTCGGGAGTTCGTCTGGCATGAATTCTCCACAGGAATTCGATTCGAATCGGCCCGATCTGATGCGGGTTTGCGTTCATCGCGTCAATTCCAACCAAATTCCAGGGACGGCCGATGGCGACCTGGTGGCCGTGGAAGCCCCGCTGGAAATCCGTTTGCACGGCAGGCCCGCCGCCGTGCTGATGCGAACACCGGGAAACGACCGCGAACTGGTCACGGGATTCCTCTTCTGCGAGGGAGTCATCGCGGATGCCAGGCACATCCTGGCCATCGACCCGGTTGAGGATGATGGTCAACCGATGGGGGGCGCCGCTGTCGATGTCCGCCTGGACAGTCCCTCAAGGGGGCGAGGGATCGAAAGATTCTTCTACAGCACATCCAGTTGCGGAGCCTGCGGCAAGCGCGACATCGATTCACTGGCCATCCGTAGCCCCGCGATCAGGGCGCAACCGTCGATTCCCATCTCCCTGCTGCAATCGGTGGCGGATATCGCCCGCCGGAACCAACCCCTGTTCGCCGTCACGGGCGGCACCCATGCCTCGGCCCTGTTCGGCCCGGATGGCGCGCTGGTTTCATTGATGGAGGATGTGGGAAGGCACAACGCGCTCGACAAGGTTGTCGGGGCGTCATTGGAAGCCGGCCGGATTCCCCTGGAGGGTCATGTTTTGGCCATTTCAGGAAGGGTCGGTTACGAGATCATCCAGAAGGCGCTGGCCGCGGGAATTCCGTCCATTGTCGCCGTGGGAGCACCCACCGGCCTGGCCGTCGAACTCGCGGAATCGGGTGGAATCATGCTGGCCGGTTTCGCCCGCGCCGGTTCGATGAACATCTACAGCCACGCCGGGCGGATTTCCAGCTAGGAAATCCGCCCATTGGCTCGGCATCAGGGCGCCGATTTGGTTTGCTTGGCGGTGGGAAATTCGGGTGTCAGGGGAATCGTCACCTTGCCGGTGGCGGCCCATTCCGAACCGCGCTCGATCACGGAAGCGAATCCCAGGCACTTCATGGCGTTGGCGTCGTGGCCAAGCGGGGTGTGGCAAATCCGGCCCTTGCCAAACGACACGGTCCAGATCATCGGCTCATGCACCTTCGTGCCCTTGGAGTAGGCCGTGCCGATCAGGTGGATGTCCTTGATGGGGCCGCGCATGTTGTCATAAAGTTCATCCCGCACATGAAGCCATTCGGTGGGCATCCCCTTCACCACGGGATGCTCGGCGTCGCGCAGGGTGACGGTGAACTCGCCGGTGTAGCGGTGGCCCGAGCCATCGCCCTCACCGCTGGGAACGCGCACCTGCTTGCCGGCGTCGTCGAGGTAAAGCCGATCGCCACCCTTGTTGCCGCGCCAGCCCATGCCGATCATCTGGTTGTACTCGTTCCACCCGCCGAAGGCATTGTTGGCGGCGTGAACCACCACCACTCCCAGCTTTCCTTCACCGACCAGGGACTCGAAATCCTTTTGGAGGTCCTTGCCCTAGGTCTCGCCGTTGTAATTGAGCACCACCACGGAATATTTCTTGAGTTCGGGCCGGAACTGGGCCAGGGCCTTGTCCCCCTTGGGAGGTGAGGTAGCCACATCAACGCTGAACTTGCCGCTGCGCTTGAGGATTCCCTCAAGCACGGGCGTCGTGGCCTTCCAGTTATGGTTGTTCTGGCCATCGATGATCAAGAGGGGAATCTTGTCCTAGGCCATGCACGGCAGGGAAAAAGCCAAGGCAACGGCAAGCGAAACAAGCGGTCTCATGACAACCTCCGGGAGGAATTGGGAGCATCGATTGGGCTGGTGGCATCTTACCAAAGTGGAGGAACCAAGGCTCCATGGGCCCAACGGCGGACAAGCGGATTGGCCCGGCGGAGTTCTTGTCAAATGGCCTCGGGCCCCCGCTCGCCAGTTCGGATGCGGATGCAGTCCTCAAGCGGCAGGATGAAGATCTTGCCATCTCCGGTGCGCCCCTCCGGACCGGTGCGCCCCGCCTTCATGATGGCGTTCACCGTGGGTTCGACAAAATCCTCGTTCACGGCTATCTGCAACTGGACCTTGCGGACGAGATGGGCGCCATGATCCTGGCCCCGATACACCTCCGACTGGCCTCGCTGCCTGCCGAACCCCTGCACATCGACCATCGTGAGGCGGAACACCTCTACCTCGTTGAGGGCCTCCTTCACCGCCTCAAGCCTCGACGGATTGATGATGGCCACGATGAGTTTCATGGATTTCTTTTCCCGCGGTCGCACGGGGAGACGGCCCCGCCTCCCGAAAGGCACGAATCATCCACCGGGTAGTTGCGGAACCTGATGGTGTAGTAAGACTCGAACCACCTCCTGATATCGGGAAGGACGCCGTCGTCGTACCCGGGGCACACATGCCAGGTGAGGCCGCGGCTTTCGGCGCGAATCTCGCCGCGGTCGACGACCAGTTCCCCCGCCTTGAAGACCATGCGCGGCAATTCGAACATCCGGCGCCTGTCACGGTCGGAGTTGTAGATGGTGATGTCGGCGTCGGCTCCCACTCCCAGGTGCCCCTTGGTGGAAAGCCCCAGCAGGCGGGCCGGACCCGCCCTGCTGATGATCGCGATCTCCTGAAGCGTGTATTCCCGGTCGAGGTCCTGAAGGATCGACCTCTCCCTGACGCGCGGATGCACCCGGTTGAGCACATCGCGGCGGTAGCCGCGGTCCATCAGCAGGGCGACTAGCTCCGGATAGGCGACGAAGCTGGCGCCGTTGGGATGGTCTGTGCTCATGCCCACGCGCCAAGGATCCTTCACCAGCAGGTACCACTCCAGCCCGATCGCCCACTGGAGCGCGTGAACGAAGCTCTTTTCCTTGTAGACAATCGGGACAATGCCGCATCCAGCCTCCATTTCGGTGTCGGCGCTCGTCCATTTCCTTCCCGTCACCTGATGAAGGAAATACCCCAGCGGACCGTCTCCCGTCATCGAGGTCGTGGATCCGAACAACACCTGCCCGACATCGACGGACACCTCGGGATGGGAATTGATCCAGTCGGCCAGCCTGGGGACATCGGAGCGGAACGAGGCCTGGTCGGATACCTCGCCCCCGTAGCTGTGGAACTGGATGTGGGCGAGGTGGGCCCTCCTGCCCTCAAGCGCCTCCATGGTTCCGATCGTGGTGGCGGCGTTTCCGGGGAGGCCGAGGTTGTTGCAATGAATGTGCACCGGATGCGGCAAGCCCAGGTCCATCGAGGCCTGGGCCAGGCCCCGCAGGATCATCCTGGGAGTGACGGGCAGGTGGGGCACCTCCTCATCCAGGGAATGGATGTTGTTCCAGCCCGACTTCCACGCCTCCACGCCTCCCGGATTCACGACCTTGATCCCGTAGGCCCGGGATGACTCGAGAAGCCACCCGGCGAACGCCCGCGCCCGCTCGTATTCACCTTCGGCGATCGCCTTGAGGGCGTAATAGTTGTTGCCCATCAGGATCAGGAACGCCTTGTCGAGGATCGGCGTGTCGTGGAACTCCTCGTGCGTGTGCCTGGCGGCGAGTGGCGGGATGGCGGCGTCAACGGCGGTCGTGTACCCCAGGCCGGCATACAGGTATCCGGTGGCGAAGGTGCTGGGCACGCTTCCGGCGGTGCCGGAACGGGTGATCGGCGTGCGGCGCACCGGCGCCGCCTCCCGGTGGTCCTCCGGCCGCATCTTCCGGGCGAGGTTCACCTTGGGCCCGGCAATGTGGCAGTGCATGTCCACGCCGCCGGGCATCACCACGAGCCCCGAGGCGTCGTGGGTGCGGGAAGGGAGTTCCCCGGGCCCGGGTCCCTCGACCATCACACCGTCGCGGAACCAGAGGTCCATGACGACGCCGTCGCGATTGTTGGCCGGGTCATGGACCGTGCCGCCGCGGATCCGCGTCAGCGTCATGGCAGGGCCCCCACCGCGCGCGCGATCCCCCGCAGCACTTCCTCGGCGGACGGATAAGCCGACCTTACGGCGGGCCGCGCCGGCAGCGACACATCGTCCATCCGGTAGATGGTTCCGGGGGTGGCAAGGCCGTAGGGCGCCAGCATGAACGAAACACGCGCGGAGCGCGTCGTCTCGGTTTCACCATAATCCAAGGCCACCACCCCAATCTCGGCGAGGTGCTTCCTCGCCGCGGGGTTCAACTCGGAGGCCGGGTCGGCCGCGACCACGAGCGCCGCGTCGGCTTCCCCCCGGGACAGCACCTCCTCGGTAGAAAACTCGCCCGGGTTGAACCGCGGATATCCGCGCCCCAGATGAACGCCGAACGGGTAGCCCGTCTGCCATGTCACCACATTGTCGGCCCCGGCGGGATTACCGCCTCCCCGCATCGGCGAAACATAGAAGCGGGAGTGCCTGTTCAAGTCGAGCGCCATGGCCAACGCGGCATCCACCACCATGTGGCTGTCGGCGGCGGACGATGTCCCCGTCCCCAGGAAAAGCACCCCGAACCGCGAGCCTTTCATGGCATCGGACAGCGCGCGCAAGGCTTCAAGTGGCGCGCCCGGACAGGCGCCCGCCGGAATCTCATGGCCGCGAAGCAACGCCCGCAGCGTCCATAGCGCCTCGAAGTCCTTGCCTTGTTCCAGCGGCACGAACAGGTCGGGGTTGAGTCCGGAGGAATCGGGCAGGAGATCCACATGCGCGATCCTTCGGCTTTGGCGGCCCAGCGGCGTGAAGAGGCCCTTGGCTCCAATGGAATACCGTTCGCCATGGCGGGGGTGGGTACGGCCCGGGTCGCATCCCCAAAAGATCACCAAGTCGGCGCGGTTCTTCACCTCACCCAGCGAACAGTGAATCTCACCCACGCCCTGAAACGCCATTCCCGAGAGACCGCGGTGAAGCGGCATCGCGGTGTCCAGGCAGGCGCCGATGCGATCGGCGATTGAAACCGCGACCCTCTGGGCCTCGCATGTCGCGTTGGCCAATCCGTGAACCAACGGAAAGCGCGCCTCCGAAAGAATTCGCCCGGCCTCCGCGACGGCGGCATCCAGCGACGCTTCACGCCCGCCAATCAAGGCCTTCGGCAATCCAGCCTCGGGAGAGGCCAAAAACCACTCGGCGCCCATGGGGCAGGCGTTGCGCGCCTCGCGCACCCGATTGGCCTCGACGAGAAGCTCGATATCGTCGCAAGCGCAGCCGCAGCGAGCGCACACAGCGTCGCTGATCAGGTTCAGGGAAGATGATGCCCGCGGACCGCTGGTCGTCATCGGGAATCCATCCACAACCCAAGCTTCGCGCCCGAAGGAAGGCCGGCACCGGAGGGCCATGCCGGCTTGCCGAAATGGATTGTCCTTGCCAGCGTCACTTGGAAAGCCCCGACATGAGGAACGCCAGCAGGTCGGCCGGCTCGCCCGGCTTCAAGCCATCGAGAAGGCCGTCGGGCATGATCGATTTGCCCGTCGCCACCCGCGACTCGATATTGCCCTGGGGTATCCTGAATTCTCCCTCGGCGGAGCGCAGGAGAAGGTGGGAGGCCGACTCCGCCGCGACCACTCCGGCCACCACCCGGCCGTCCTTGGTCTCCACCACGGTCCGCTGATGCTCCCTGCCCACCACGGCCGAGGGATCGATGATGTTCTCAAGCCAGTAACGCAACTCACCTCGTTGGCCGCCGGTGAGGTCGGGTCCAAGGTTACCTCCCTCGCCGAACATCCGGTGGCATGCGGCGCAATTGCGGGAGAACAGGGCTCGGCCCCTCTTGGCGTCGCCCTTGGCGATCTCGCCAGTGGACAATTGGGCTCGCCACTTCTCCACCATGGCCTTGCGGTCGCCGCTGATGGCCTGGACGCTTCCCCAGGCCTTTTCAAGCCTGTTTTTCAACTGGGGATCCTTGAAATCCGCCACCTGCCTGGCCAGGTGCGCGGGCACCTCGCGGTGGTCGATGGTCCCCTGTTCCATGGCCCCGACGAGTTCCGCGGCCCAAGCCTTGCGGCCCGCAAGGGCGGCCAAAATCGACTGCCTGGCGCGGGGCCCCGACTTGGGGAACGCCCGGACCAACTCACCGGCCAACGACACATCGGACCCGGTGGCCATGCCGCCCAGGGCGGGTCCGGCCAATTCCTCGTTGGCAAGGTAGGCCAGCAGGAAACGCAAATCGCCCCTCGGCCTGACCGCCCAGGCGTTGATCGCCCCGGAGCGCACATCAATCGGCATGGATTCGTCAGATGCCATGGCCACAAGCGCCGCTGAAACATCGGGCGAACCAAACACCTGTGACAGGCTCATTCCCGCAAGCCTGATCTCGGGTTCCGGCCTTTTCGCCATGGCGGCCTGGGCCTTGATCCATCCCGCGGGGGCCCCTGGACTTGGTTTGCCCGAAAGGCCGTCGGCCCAACCCGCGAGCAGGGGGGCCGAATGGGATGGGTGAATTCCGGACGCTCCCGCGGCCGCCTTGGCCAGCCATTCATCTCCCTCCGCGGATCCTGAAATCCTGCGGGCCGTGAACCTGGCAATAGGGAGGAGGCATGGCCCCGAAAGCAACCTTTCCCGAGCCGACGCCGATTCGGCCAGCAACGGTTCAAGGCGATACCATAACAAAAGGGGAATCATCGGATCCCCGGCATCCTCCATCACGCGGGAAAGGGGTTCGAGCAGGTCGAACCGCTCCGAGGGGGGCAGTTGGATCGACGCGGAAATCATCGCCAGGCGGACGCGCGCGGAAGGCTCCCCCCGCCTCGCCCGGGAGACCCAGGCGGAAGCTCGGGAGGCGAGGCCCAACCGGCAAGCCCAACCCCTGACCGCCTCGTCGGGGTCGTTCACGGCCTTGTCGAGCACACTGGCGGGAATTCCCCCGGAGACAGCGAGGGCCCACATGGCCGCCAGTCGGGATCTTCCGGGCATGTTCGCGGCGATGGCGTTCTTTTCCAGCATCGCGAGCACGGAACCTCGGTCAGCCCCGAGCCCATCCCGCTCGAAACGGGCGCGGAGGGTCTGGCGGGCCTGCTCCTCAAGCCAGGCATCACCGCACGAAAGCAGTTCAGGCAAGCGGGCCGAAGGCAGGCTGGCCGGACGAATTCCCTTGTTGCCGACGACCTCCGGTGCCACCCGATAAATCCGCCCCGTCACGCCATCGGTGACTTCGTAATTGTGGCATTCACCGGTATCGTTCCAGTCGGTCACGAATAGGGAGGCGTCCGGTCCCTGCGTGACGATCAGGCCCCTGAACCACGGGTCGTCCGAGACGATCGGGTCGGGCCGGTGAGTCGCCTTGAAACTCGAACCGTTGGGTTGCAGGAAATCGGAATTCACCCGCTTGCCATGGATGTTGGCCATCAGGGCGCAGCCGTTGATTTCAGCGGGCAGGTCGGGATGCCTCGCGATCGCAAGGCCGGCGTGGGCGTGTCCGCCGCCCGCCACGGAATGCACGCCCTGGCCGCCGCGGGAACTCGTCCAGTGTCCTCCCCCCCAGTGCAGGTGGTCGGCAATGGTTTTCATCAATTGGTACGCGTGGGGATTCGGGTCGCTTCCGAACATCCGCTCGAACCGGGCACCGGGCACGGCGTGCCAGAGGTGGGCGATGACGCAATTGGAGATGAACGCCTCGCCGTTCTGGTCGAAGTCGAGGCCCCAGGGGTTGGTGGTGCCGTGGGCGACGACCTCGAAAATTCGCCCCTTGGGATCGAACCTCCAGACGCCGCAATTGAACTTCACCCTCTTGTCCTGAGGCGCTCCGGGAGCGCCGATCGAGGCATTTCCAAGGATGCCGTTGCACCCCCAAAGCCATCCATCCGGCCCGAACTTGAGGCTGCTGACGACATTGTGCTTCGCCTTGAGGTCCCAGCCATCGAGAATCACCTCGGCTGGGCCGTCCGGCTTGTCATCACCATCGGCATCGGGAATGAACGAGAGATTGGGAGTTGCCGCAAGCCAGACTCCCCCGGCGCCCAACGCGATTCCCGAGGCGTTCACCAGGCCCTCGGCGAACACGGTCCGCTTGTCGGCCCGTCCGTCGCCGTCGGTGTCCTCCAGGATCACGATCCGGTCCTTGCCGCCGGACCCATTCGTGATCCACTTTGGATAGGAAAAATTTTCGACAACCCAGACTCGGCCCCTGGAGTCCGTCGTCAGCGCCATCGGTTGCGAGACCTTCGGCTCGGAGGCGAACAAGGTCGCCTTCATTCCCTTGGGAACGACGAGGTTCCTTGCCGCAACCTCGGCGGGAAGCGGCCTGTCGGACTGCCCCGAAATGAAAGCGACAAGCATCAGCCATGAAATCATCATCAACCTCGATTCAGCGTCCCGGAGGCGTTCCCCGCAGGAACGCGAAGAAATGGGCCAAGTCCTCGTCGGGCAGGCCGTCAAGCAGCTTTTCAGGCATGAGGGACTGCGGCGAGGCACTGATGGTTTCGATCCTCGACCTCGGCAGGGAAACACGCTCGTTTTTCGAGTCGGCGACGACGACCGCGTTGGCGTTCGCCTCCACCACCACGCCCGTGAGGACCCGTCCCTCGGAAGTCTCGATCACCTGGGATTGGTATTCGGGCCGGATCGAGGCGGAGGGATCGACGATGTTGCCGATCAGGTGCATCAGGTTCGACCTGTCGGCTGTGGTGAGGTCAGGCCCCAGCTTTTTTCCCTCGCCGCCAAACTGGTGGCAGTTGGCGCACTGTTTCCTGAATAATTCCTGCCCCCGCTTGGGATCTCCCTTGCCATGCCTGTTGACAACGAGGTTGATGTAGCTGATGCGGGCCTGTTTCTCGCCGGGTGTCGAGGTGAGCCTGCCGAACCGCTTTTCCACCCATGCCGTGAGTTCCTTGTCCTTCAACTGGGCCATCTTCCTCGCTTCCTCGACCCCGAGATCGGAAGCGGGAACCGAACCAGCGTCAATCGCCTTGGCCAGGGCCGTTGCTGTTTCAGCGCGTGAGATCAAGAGCGACCTCGCCGATGTCTTTTCACCCGCCGCCATGCCCTTGTAACCCGCGAGCAGGTCGGCAGACCAATCGGATCCCGCCAAGCGGGCCAGCGACGCCAGCGCGGCCTTGCGCGCCACGGCATCGGGCCCCTTGATCCACTCCCTGGCCACGGGAGCCACCACGGCGGGATCGATGGCGACGGCCAGGTCCATGAGCGCCGCGCGCTCGGCAAGGGAAGCCTTGGCATCCGACACCTTGGACAGCACCCGCGAGCGCGTGGCCGCATCCCCCAACCGCGCCGCCAGGCGGATCAGCCTGGCGTCTCCGCTGCCTCCGAATTCAGCCGCCAACGCCTTCAATCCCTCGGGAGGCGAAGGCAGGGCCAACCCGGCAAGCGACTGCTCGATGCCATCCGCAAGCTGTTTCCGGCGCTCGGGGTCGGTGGCCCCCGCGTCGTTCCACGCGCGGGCCAGGGTGGCGGCCTCGGCGTCCGTGCGCGAAGTCATCCATCGGCGAGCCAAACGGGAGGCTACCGTCGCGCGGAAAACAGGATAATCCCACGCTGACACATCTGCCATCCAGCCCGCCACGGCGCCCGGCGAACGGCCGGCGACCGCTTCGACGGCCCACCACGACAGCAGCGGAACATAGGGATCCGAGACCACGGAGGCATCCCTCAAGACCGGCGCCAGCAGCGCGAGCGCCTGGGCGTCGGGCAGGCGCTTGGCCGTCGCTGCCGCCTGGGCGAGAACAAGGGGCGATTTCTCCCGAGCGAGGATCTCGGTCATGGAGGCGAACAGCGGTTCGGGAACGCGCCCGTTATCACCCAGCAGCCTGACGGCCCAGGCGCGCACATGTTCCGAGGGATGCGCCAGGGCCACCCGGGCCCGCTCGGCGGAAAGCGCGCCGATTCCATGCGCCGCCCAAAGCGCCTCCAGGGCCAGATGGCTGTCGCCGCCGGCCATCAAATTGTCGAGTTCCGGCAAGACCGCGGTGGGACGCCTTTCGGCGAGAAGCCGCTTGGCCTCGCGGCGCCACCAGGCATTCGCGTTGGAAAGCAAGCCGATGAGTTCGAGGTCGGATTTCGAGGCAAGGTTCAACGCCCCCACGGGAGGCGCCCCCTTGAGGTGAAGGCGATAAACGCGGCCATTGCTCCTGTCCCAGGTGTCGAGGGGATCCAGGTGGGTGGCGCGCTTGTCATACCAGTCGACCACATAAACCCCGGCATCAGGGCCGACAAGGAGGTCGATGGGCCTGAACCATGAATCCTTGGCGTCTATCGCAGTCCCGGCGTGGCCGGCCTTGAATGTGGAGCCGGTTGGTTCGATGCGGTGCCAGTTCACCACGCTGGAGAGAAGGTTGCCGGCGATGTACTGGTTCTCGCGGGCGGGCCCGAAGGCGCCACCTTGGTAGACCACGCCGCCACAGGTGACATGCCCGCCCTCGAAGCTCTTGTAGGGCACATGCTCGAAGTAACCGTAGGCATGCGCGTTGTGAAGCGGGCCATGCTTCGAGAATCCCTTCACATGGTACGCCCCCTGCATCTGGTGCAGCATCGCGTGGCCGCCGTAGTTGGTGCCGGCGATCAGTTGGCCGTTCCTGTCGAAATCGAGGCCCCATGTGTTCCCGCCGCCCTCGCTGAACAACTCGAAGGCGCGGGTGACGGGATGGTAACGCCAGATTCCCTGCTGGAATTCGATGCCCCGCACCTTGCCGGTCACCGTGCTTCCCTGGGCCCCATAAAGCCAGCCATCGGGACCCCACACGAGGCTGTTGGCATGGGCATGGGAATCCTCCATGCCGAATCCGGAAAGAAGCACCTCGGGATCGGAATCGGGAATGTCGTCGCCATTCCTGTCCGGATAGAACAGCAGATAGGGCGACTGCATCACGAAGGCGCCCCCGTGGCCCAGCGCCAGGCCCGTGGCCAGGTTGAGCCCGCCGACAAAGTCCTTGGCCTTTTGGTACCGGCCCGTGGCGTCGGGATCCTCAAGGATGGTGATGCGGTCGGCCCCCTTGGGGCCGCGGGGCGGCGGTTCGGGAACCTTGTCCCAAACGGTTCGAAGGTATTGGTCCTGCGACACCGCCTTAAGGCCGGCCGGATTAGGGTACTGCAGGTATTGGATGACCCACATCCGGCCCTTGCCGTCGAAGGTGACGCTCAACGGCTGGCGCACCAACGGTTCCGAGGCGATCAGCCTCGCCTCGAATCCCTTTTCGGTCGCCATGCGGGCGACAGCCTGCTCGGGTGAAAATCCTTGGCCGGTCGCGGCGCGAATCAGTAGCATCCAGCCTGCAATCACAAGCAGGGGACGGGCCATGGGGCGAATCTCCACGAGGGTGGAACAGGTTGGATACCTGATCTTAACCCCGTTGAAACTCTGCGGCAAACAACCGGCCGGCCCGGGACCTAGCTCACCCGGGGATCAAGCAGCACGGCGGCGGGGGGCGCCGGGGGCACGGCATTCGGCAGACCAGTCGGACCGGTGGGCTTGGCGGGTTCGACGGGCGCCGGCCCGGGCACGGGGTTCATCCTTGGAAGGGGAAGCGGAACCGGTTGTTGTGGAACTGGCAATTCAAGCACGCCCGGCGTGGATGCACCGGGAGCGGGAAGCGCGGTTCCCGAACCTGGAAAGGCGCCCGAACGATCGACGGGAGGTTTGATTGCCAACTCCTTTTCGGCCTCGAATCGGCGACCGTCCTCCATTGTGAAGCTCGCCATGATCTTGACCCTGTCCGACTTGGGAGGGGCCTGCCACAGGCAATTGAGCACGAAACCCGAGGTCAGCAACCCCTGCTTCCAGCTTGCCCGCATCTGCTCGGGTGAATAGTCCCAGGTGCCGATCGGCGATTTCAGCCCCTGCCCATCGACCTCGACAATGGTGACCGAGGCGCATGCCGGGGCGCGCTGAAGCTTGCCATCGGCATCCCGGGGCTCAAGGACAACCTGCACTCCCTCATCACCGGGAAGTCGATCATCATCAATCGGCGTGGTGGACCGCCCGACCACGACGGAGCGAACAGGATAAAGAGGGGTGAATGGATCACAGGATGAAGGCAGCGGCTGCCCCCGCATGATCCGCACCTCGGTTTGCAGGGCCATGTTGTAGCCTGCAAGCTTGTCGATGTCCTCTTGGAGCTGGATGATCCGCTGATCCCGTTGGCGAATCGTGGACTCGAGCTTGTCCTTCCCACCTGAACGGCAGGAAGGAAGAAGAAGCGCCGGCACAAGAGGCAGGCAGCGGGCCAGTATTGTGTGAAAACGCATGAAGTCCCCCAGCCTAAGGCGGCGCGTCGGGTGGCGCTTCCTGCGCATCGCCCGAACCGCCCTCCGCCAACCGGGGGTGCGATCCGGGTTTCAGGAGACCTTGGGCATGCGATCGATCACATGATCGATCAGCCCGTATTCCTTGGCTTCCTGGGCCGTCATGAAATTGTCACGGTCCGTGTCTTTCTCAACCCGCTCAAGCGGCTGGCCCGTCAAGGCGGCCAGAAGCTTGTTCATCTCGTTCTTGGTTCGAAGAAGGTGCCTGGTGCGGATTTCGATGTCCGTGGCCGGACCACGAGCCCCGCCAAGCACTTGGTGAATCATGACCTCGGCGTGCGGGAGGGCAAATCGCTTACCCTTGGTTCCCGCGGCCAGGAGGGTCGATCCCATGCTTGCCGCCAGACCGATGCAGTAGGTGGCCACATCGCATGAGATGTAGCGCATGACATCAAACATCGCCATGCCGGCCGTGACCGAACCGCCGGGAGAATTGATGTAAAGATGAATGTCCGACTTGCTGTCGATCTTGTTCAGGTACAGCATCTGGGCAATCACAAGATTGGCGCTGTCGTCGTCAACCTCGCCCAACATGAAGACGATGCGATCCTCCAATAGCCGGCTGTATAGGTCTAGGACCCGTTCCTGCTCGCCACGGCGTTCCAAAACAAACGGAATCTGGGGCATGGCATCCTCTCTCCGGCCCGCGCCAGAGAACCAACCGTGTCATCGGTTCCCGGCGGAGGCGAACTTCATGAAAACTGACAAGAAAAGCAGGCCCGGAAGCCAAGTCATTTTCCGGCCTTGGCCTTGGCGTCGGCAGGCTTGAGCAGAAGCTCGTCGACCAGGCCGAAATCCTTGGCCTCGTTGGAATTGAAGTAGCGGTTGCGCTCGGTCTCCGCCTCAATCTCCTCGATCGGCTTGCCGGTGTGCTTGGCCAGGATTTCGTTGAGAAGCCGCTTCATCTTGAGGATTTCGCGCATCTCGATCTCGACATCGGAGGCTTGGCCGCCAATCCCGCTCGACCAAGGCTGGTGGATCATGACCTTGGCATGGGGAAGGGCGAACCGCTTGCCCTTGGCTCCGGCCGCAAGCAGGATGGCGGCACCGGAGGCTGCCATGCCCATGCAATAGGTGGCCACAGGACAGTCGATGTACTGCATGGTGTCGTAGATCGCGAGCGTGCTCGTCACCGAACCGCCCGGGCTGTTGATGTAAAACGAGATTTCCTGCGTTCGGTTCTCGTTTTGCAGGTAAAGCATCTGCTGGATGACCATGCTCGCGGTCAGGTCGTTGATCACCGGTTCGTAAATCGTGCCGCCGGAACAGCCGAAGAAAATGATCCGGTTGTCGAGCAGGACATCGCCCGTGGAACGGCGACCACCCTCCCCGTCCCTGTAGCGGGCGGCAACGGCGTCGAGTGGGTGGGAACCGGTTCGGAGCGCGGACATGCTGGACTCCATCAAATCCTTCGGTGGCTTCTAGCGAACGGTCTTGGAAATGGGATCAGGTCGACGGGATTTCCTCGGACGCCGGATCAGCATCGGCGCCAGCCACAGCCTGGGCCTCGGACGCGTGCACCTGGGGTGCGCGCTTGTCGGACTCGTCCAGGGGCACTTCCTCGAATTCGGCGTTGTCCATGATGAGGTCGACGGCCTTGCGTTCGAGGATTTCGGCGGCCAAAGCGTCGATGAGGTCTTCCTTTTCCATGCGGGCGCGCACCTTGCGGTAGCTTTCACCCTCGCGCGCCGCGATGCGCCGGATTTCCTCCTCGATGTCAGCTTCCTCGACCTCGAGTTTCTCTGCCTCGGCGACCCTCTGGAGAACAAAGTGCTCCTTGAGAGCCTGCTCGGTTGACTTGAGAATGTCCTGCGAGAGAAGGCGCTGACGCTTGACGATTTCATCCTCGGGGATGCCATCGGCTCGCATTTCCATCACGCGACGGGCCATCGCCGTGCGGGCCTGTTTCATGAGCAGGTCGCGGGGGAGCTCCCAGTTCATTTCCTGGTTGATGAAAGACATGAACTGGCCGCGGGCCGACTGGCGCTGCGCGTGCTCAAGGCGCCGCTTCAGGAGCGCCTCGACCAGCTCACGGAATTCGTCGGGGTTTTCAAGACCGAACATGCCGAGGAATTCCTTGTCGAGTTCCGGCATCGGAACCTCGAGCACCTCATCGATCGTCAGGAAGCCCTTGACCGTTTGGCCTCGCAACTCCTGAACGGACAATGATTGCTGCAGGACGATATCCACCTCAACGGAGTCGCCGGCCTTCTTGCCCACGACATGCTCGGAGAACTTCGGAGCGACACCATCCTTGAAGGCGAGCTGGCCATCCACGCGGAACTGGTGGGATTTGATCATCCCGATCTGCTGTTCCCCGAACTTGACCGGACCGGAAAGGACAACCATGTCCTCCAGCGCGACAGCGCCTTCCTTGGGCTTGGGTTCGCCGTAGGTAGCCAAGATGCGCCGCTCCTCGCGGGCGATTTCCTCAGCGGAATAGTGGTGAACGGGTTTCTTAAGCTTGAGGCCCTTGTATTCGGGCATGTTGAATTCGGGCCGAACTTCAACCTCGAACTCGTAGATGAAGTTGCCTTCCGTGGGAATCTCGATGCGGTTGGGGTCGAGGTTGGGAGGGCTGATCGGGTTGAGTTTCTTCTCCTCGGACATCTGCTCGAGACTTTGGAACAGCAACTCATTCTTGAGTTGCTCCGAGATTTCCTTGCGGTAACGGTTCTCGATGAGCCGCCTGGGGGCCCGGCCGGGGCGGAACCCATTCACCTGGGCGTCGCCCGCCAATTCCTGGAGCTTGGTTTCAAAGCGTTCCTTGATCTCGACGGCCTCGACGGTGACGGTGATGTGCTTCTTGCACGGTCCGGCGTCACGAACATCGACGGTTTGGCGGATGGAGTTTTTTTTCTCGGCCGTGGCGGTGGCGCTTGCGGTTTCCGTTTCCGTCATTGTCTCGGTTTCCTGAAAATCATGGTCGGATTCGCCCGGATCATTGGATTTCGTTGACCGGGGGCAAAACGATAGTGTAGGGGCTGAGGCTTTGCGGGAAAAGGGCACCCTGATCAGCGGGCCGAACCACCCTGAAATGCGGAAGGTCCGGGCAACAGCCCGGACCTCGCATGAATCCAAGAGCGGGTGATGGGACTTGAACCCACGACAACCACGTTGGCAACGTGGCGCTCTACCACTGAGCTACACCCGCCTCGCGCCGGAGGCGACAAAAAACCATACAGGTTGGGCCCGTCACCCCGCAAGCCCGTCTGCCATTATGCCGGCCAAGCGATTCCGCTACACTTATCCCTTTCCAGCAGCCATGGCTTTCACAGCTGTGCCAGCCCATTCATCAAGGTATCATGATCCTTCCATATTTGCTGGTCATTTCCGCCTACCTGATCGGGTCGGTGCCATTCGGGTTCCTGGCGGGCCGGCTCAAGGGTGTCGACCTGCGTGCCACGGGCAGTGGCAACATCGGGGCCACGAATGCCGGCCGGGTGCTGGGAAAATGGTGGGGTTATGGAGTTTTCGCGCTGGATTTCCTGAAGGGCGCCACGGGCGTGGCGCTCGGACGCCTTGCTGAAGTTGAAACCTGGCCAGAGGGACTGGCACCTGTCGCCTGTGGCTCCGCCGCTTTTCTCGGCCACATTTTCCCGATCTATCTCGCCTTCAAGGGCGGCAAGGGCGTCGCCACGGGCGCCGGCATAATGGCTTGCCTCGTTCCCGGACCTTTCCTGTGTTCGCTGCTTGCCTGGGTGCTGACCGTCCTGGCGACGCGGATGATCTCGGCCGGTTCGGTTGTCGCGGCGGAGGTGCTCATCTGCTGGGCCTCCTGGGTGTTCAAGACCAGCGGATTCGGATTGGTGCCGGGCGCGGTTTGGCTGGCGGGGTTCCTGGTGATCGCCAAGCACGCGGGCAACATATTCCGGATCCTCAAGGGAACAGAAAACCGTCTGCCCGATGGCTTTCTCTTCCGGGTGGTGCCAGGAAGGGTCGCGCTGGCCACCGGTTCCGCCTGGCTTGGAATGGGGCTGTTCTTCAGTTTCGTCACCGGCCTGGGAACCTTCGCGGCCTTTGAAAGGCTGAGCCTGGAGGAACCGCGCCCCTACTGGATCCCCCTGCCGGAAGCCATGACCAGGGACGCGTCACCGGCATTGCCGCTTCCGCATCCGCTGAGGAAGGAACAGGGATCTCTTTTGGCTGGCATATCGGTTTCAGCCCAATTTCCGTGGTATTTCCAGATTCAGGCCGTCATGGGGGCCGTGCTGTTGGGAACCGTCGCCGGGCAAGGGCGCCGGCGTTTCGGCATGGCCGCTTTGGCCATGCTGTTGGCGATATCCGGATGGACGCTCGAAAGGCGGGTCGAGGCATTGAGATTGGACAGGAACGAAGCCACCTCGAGGTTTGTGAACGCCACCGAAGCGGAACGGGCCTCCATGGAAAGGGAAATGATCGCCGCCCGCGTGCCGTTCCGTGAGGCGCACGGCGCCAGCGTGATTCTAAATCTGGCCACGCTGGCTTGCGTCGGGATACTGACAATCCAAGGCTTGTTCAGGCAGGAGAAGTGAGCGCCCTCATTTGAGTGCCAACGCCTCGACCTGAGCCACAAGGAACGGCATCGTGGTGAATGCCGTCAGCAGGGCGGAACCAATTCCCAAACCGGCGCCCGCCTCGAACGGCAGGCCGACGCCGACGGTGAACACCGCCATCCACAGGCCGACATAGGACAAGTTCAAAAGAAGCAGCACCCCGAACCAACCGGAACCCGAGGTCTTGATGATTCCAAGCCCATCCTCCTCCATGATTCTTCCTGATTCATCCTTGTAGACGATCGTTTTTTGCCTGCGGGCATCATTGGAAACAACCGACTCAGGCTTGAATGTGGCGGCATAGGCGGCATCCTTGCGATCGGCCTTCACCCTGACCTCCTTGAGCCTGCGGGGCAGGGGCCTGTCCGCCTCGTTGATGTTCTTGTATTTGGGATAACCGGGGGCGTTGGTCTTTTCGCGCCTGTAGGTTTCCACCCTGTCGTCGGTCGTCACCACCTGCAGTTCGTCAAAAGGTGCCGGTCCGGAGTCAAGCGATGCCTGATGAAGCGGACGGGTGTGGCCTGGGTAAGCGAAAGTCAGCGCGATCCACAGGCACCAAAATACGGTCACGGCGCCCACGCTGGCTGGAACACGCCAGACGAGCCCATCCACCGGATGCTCGTACAACCTGACCTGCATCGCATAGGCCACGGCGCCAACCAAAGCCATGGTGACAATCGTCAGCACGAAAAGAAAAACGATCAGCATCAACATGACGACGCTCCCGCGACAACCCGACGACATGGGTCAGCATACGATTTGAAGGGCACCTGCAAAACGAACGAAGGGCAATCCGCCTTGAGGCAGGCGCGCCGACCCGGATATAGGCATCTAGGGTTTCTTGAATCTGCCGGGCTTTCCAGAAAAAAGACGAGGGTCGGCCATGGAATCGTTGGCCTGCTGGTTGACAATGGCGGGACTGGTCTCATGCCAAGGTTCTGCAACGGTTTCCGGTCCGCTTGACCGGATTGTCAGGATTCGCCCCGAACTTCCCGTGGGAATGGAATGGCTCTATCGGGGAACGGTCAGCGAGAATTACCAAAGCGGCCAGGCCGAATACTCGCGCGCCTACCGTCTTGAAACGCGGGCGCTCGCCATTGGCGAGCGCCAGGGGCGTCGCTCCGTCGCGATTCTCACCCAGTTGCGCGAGCGGGAGAATGGCCGCCCCCCCATGGGGCAGGTCCCCGGCACGACGGTTTCCCTGCAGGTCTGCGGCATCGACGACTTGGGGCGGTTACAGGATTCCTCCACCGAGGCCGGCCATTCGGTGATGGCCAACGCCATGAGTGAAAGGGGAATGTTCCTCGAAGTCCCACCCGGCGGTATTTCCATGGGTGATATCTGGGAAACCCCTGAGAAAGGGCTGCCCGTGGTCCGTTGGCGCGCGACCGCCAGGGAAACGGTTCAGGCGATTCCCTGCCTGAAGATCGAGGGCGAGCAGGTTACAGCCGAATGGCACCTTCCCAGGGCCGACAGGCCATCCTGGCGGCGTTCCGAAACCGTATGGCTGGGGCTTCGCAACGGTGTGGCCGTGAAGGTGGAACGCCGGATGGAGCGTCGGGAGCCTGCCAGGGACACGACAACCGAGACCCGGTTGGTCCGATATGAACTCGACAGCAGCATCCAATATCCGTCCTCGCTTCTGGGAGACCGCATGCGGGATATTGATCTGGCCTGGAACCTTTCCCGCGCCGCCGAACCCTTGCTCAAGGGTCGGGCGGCCCCTGAAGCCTTGGCTGTCTTGTTGAAAAAGGCCGACTCGGTTTCGGAATCCCCTTCAACCAGTCCATATCGCGCCGCGATGTCACAGGTGCGCCGATCGATCGATTCCGCCCGCAAGGGTGAACTGCCCCCACCAGACATCAAGCCCGTGGCCTGGAACCAGCCCGCCGTTTCACAGCAAGCCGCCGGCGCCCTTGCGGCGGGTAGGCCCGCCCCCGATTTTCTGGCGCCGTTTCTCAGGGGTGGAACAGGCAGCGCCAACCTTAGCGTCTGGAAAGACCAGCCCTTGCTAATGGTTTTTGTGCAGCCCGGCACACCTGTCGCTGAACAGGTTCTTCTCGCATGCAAGGAATGGAAGGCATCCTCCGGTGGCGCGCTCTCGGTGGTGGTCTTGGCCATCAAGCCTGAAGCCAGGAACATCGATCGCCTGACTCGCGACACCTCGTTCATCGTTCCGATCCTGGATGGATCGGGATTACGCATCAGTTACGCCGTTGAATCGACCCCTCGCCTCGTTTTGCTCGATTCGCGGCACCAATGCGTGGGCATTTTCGATGGATGGGGCGTTGAAAGCCGGATCGATTGCTCCAGCCACATCAATCGGTTGCTCAAGTCCAAGCCAACCCAGTGACGACCGTCAAAGGCCTCCCATCCGGAATATTGGTCGAGATGGACCAATCCGCCGTCTCCCCGTTATCGCACTTGGGCAGTCTTTCAAGCGTAAGTTAGACGGTAGCGGTCAGGAGGCCCAATGGTTCCCGGAACCCTGACAAACCATATTCCCCCTTGCACGGGAACATGTGCTGTCACTGGAAAAAGCCTCGAACCAGGCGACTCGATCGTCGTGGCCTTGTACCGAAAGGACGGGTTGATCGAACGCCTCGACGCCTTGCAAGCCCATCGCAAGGGCTTGCCGGAGAACGCTTGGGCGATCTGGCACGCGTCGGTTCCGGCGGAAATCAAGGGAAACAAGCCGACGGCTGAGTTGGCCTTGACCGAGGTGGTTTTTTCGGAGGATACGGCGGATGACATCCGCTGGGATGCGTGCCAAAGGTTGGCTCGAAAGCGTAAGATACAGTTGAGCCGTGTTCCCAATCAGGAAGGTCTTTTTCTGGCACGATGTCCGGATTCTGGAAGGGAAGCCATCCTTCGGTGCGCCAACATCAACCGCTGACAATATCCAAGGGAATGTCGACATGACGCCAAGATCCATTCCCACATTCGCCATTGTCGCCGTAATCCTTTTCTTGATTTCGGGTTGCAACACACTCGGGCCCATGTTCAAGAACAAGGACTCCCCCGCTCCGGCCGCCACTGGCAACCCAACCGCCGAGCAAATGGTTGCCTACCTGAACGACAATGCCCGAAGGCTTCAAGCGATCCAGTGCAATCAGGTTGCCATCGATAGCAAGCAGGCCAACCAGAACATTCCCGGACTGGACGGCCTTCTGGTGGTGCAAAAGCCCCGGCAATTCCGACTGAAAGGCAAGGTTTTGGGGCAACCCGCCGTGGATTTGGGATCCAACCAACAGGAATTCTGGTACTGGATCAGCAAGGCCGAGCCTGTCCCGTATGTCTTTCATTGCGACTACAAGGCCATGGACAGCGGCCAGGTTCGGATGCCCATTCCCATCCAACCCGAGATGATTCTCGCGGCAATGGGTATTTCCGAATACGACCCAACCAAGCCTTATGAAGTCAAGCAAATCGGCAACCAGACGGAACTTGTGGAGAAAATGACCTCACCGCAAGGCCGGCCGGTCACCCGGGCCACGGTGTTCCTGAGAACTCCTGCCGCTCCCGGCAAGCCGCAGGTTTTGGGTCATGTGCTCCGCGATGAATTCGGCAAAGACATCTGCTCGGTTTCCATCCAGGAAGTGCAGATCCATCGCCAGACAGGCGCCATTCTTCCCCAGAAAATCAGGTTTATCTGGCCTTCCGAACAACTGGAAATGACGATGCGGTTCGGTGAGTTCACCACACCTGAAATCACCCCTGACAGGGCACAAAGACTCTTTACCCGTCAAGATCTCAACAACTTGCCCGGGTTTGATCTCGCAACATGGACTCCAGACGAAGATTTCAAAAAAATACGCGGCATGACCCCGTGAATATTTTCCTTGTAGGAATTGATGTCAGCTTTATTGAGGTAACAGCAAGAAAAGCTAACTATCGGATCTTGCTATAAAAAATCTGTTGCGTTTTTTTTATCTATCTATTAAATTTTTGTTGTTCAGATATTTCCATTTGCATAAGGAATCTATCGATGCCTGCTGACGAAAAAACTTCCAGCCGTGGAGAAACAACCAAAGGCACCAGCATTCTCTTGCGCCTTCCCCCTGCCGTTGCCGCCGAGCTGCGTCGCATCGCCAAGAAGGAAGAAAGAACCATCACGACCATTGCGCTGCGTGCTCTTCGACTTTATTTCAAGACCGAGCACAACATTGATGTGACTGCCGAAGAGTAATATTTTCATCCGAACGGCATTAAAAAATAGGCCGCATCCATCGGATGCGGCCTATTTGGTTTACAAGGCTATTTTCAGTTAGCTTATTCAGCCTTTTTCTGGGCGGCCTTGGCTTCCTTGGCCTTCTTCTTAGCAGCCTTCTCCTCCAGCACCGCCTGAGCCGCCGCCAATCGGGCCACGGGTACTCGGAATGGACTGCAACTCACATAATTCAATCCGATCTTGTGGCAGAACTTTACGGAATCAGGCTCGCCACCGTGCTCGCCACAGATGCCGATCTTGAGATCCTTGCGAGTGCCCCTTCCCCCTTGCACGCCGATCTCCATTAGCCGGCCAATGCCGGGGAAGTCGATCACCTGGAATGGATCTTTCTTGACCACTTCATGTTCCAGATAGGTGGGGATGAAACTGCCATAGTCATCGCGACTCATGCCCAACCCGGTCTGGGTCAGGTCGTTGGTGCCGAAGGAGAAGAACTGGGCGGTTTCGGCAATTTCACCTGCTGCCATGGCGGCCCGTGGCAACTCAATCATGGTTCCCACCAGATATTCCACCGAGGCCCCCTGCTCCTTGAACACCTTCTTTGCCGCGGCATGCACCACGCCCGCCTGAAGGTCGAGTTCCCGCTTGAACCCGACCAGCGGGATCATGATCTCGGGCTTCACCTCGATGCCTTCCTTCTTGACGATGCATGCGGCCTCAAAGATCGCCTGCGCCTGCATTTCAGTGATCTCGGGAAACACGATACCCAACCGGCAACCACGGAAGCCGAGCATCGGGTTGAACTCATGCAGGGCCTTGACTCGGTGCTCGATTTCGGCAACCGAGACGCCCATTTCGCGGGCCATCTCTTCCTGCCCCTTCAGGTCGTGGGGGAGGAACTCGTGGAGGGGGGGATCAAGGGTGCGGATGGTCACCGGCATCCCCTTCATCGCCCGGAACAAACCGGCGAAGTCTTCGCGCTGGAATGGCAGCAGCTTTTCGAGCGCCGCCTTGCGGGCGGTCGCACTGGCCGCAAGGATCATTTCCCGCATCTCGCGGATATGGTTGAAGAACATGTGCTCGGTGCGGCAAAGCCCGATCCCCTCGGCGCCGAATGCCACGGCCTGCTCGGCCTGGTCGGGTTGGTCGGCGTTGGTGCGGATGTCGAGCTTGCGGACCTTGTCAGCCCACTTCATGACTTTCTCAAAGAGCTTGTAAACAGGCGCCTTGCCCGGCTTCAGGCTCTTCTCGATCAAGACCTGAACCACCTCGCTGGGCTTGGTGGCAACCTTGCCGGCCACGACCTCACCCGTGAAGCCATCAATGGAGATCCAATCGCCATCGTGGAGAACATGCTCGCCAACCTTGAGCGTCATTTTCTCGTAGTCAATCTGAAGGGCCGAACATCCCACGATGCAAACCTTGCCCATTTGACGACTTACAAGAGCCGCGTGGCTCGAGGCTCCGCCAAATGCCGTGAGAATGCCGTCGGCGGCTTGCATGCCCCGGATGTCCTCGGGGCTGGTTTCCCGGCGCACGAGGATTACCCTGTGGTCGTCCTTGCGACCGTGAGTCTGCACATATTTCTCCGCGTCCTCGGCGAAGAACTTGATCCGTCCCGTGGCGGCGCCCGGGCCGGCATTGATACCCTTGGCCAAAAGCCTTCCCTCGTTCACCGCCACCTTCTTGGCGCTGATGTCGAAGATCGGTTGGAGCAACTGGTTGAGGTCATCAGGAGGAATCCTGTTCTTGCCGATGGCCTCCTTCCACTCGATGAGGCCTTCGTCAACCATGTCGACGGCGAATTTCACCGCGGCAAAGCCCGTACGCTTGCCGTTTCGGGTCTGGAGCATCCAGAGCTTGCCCTTTTGCACGGTGAACTCGATGTCCTGCACATCGCGGTAATGCTTTTCGAGGATGTTCCTGACTTCCTCCAACTGGCCATAGACCGCAGGCATCTCATCCTTGAGTTCCGCGATTTTCTTGGGCGTCCGGATGCCGGCGACCACATCCTCACCCTGCGCGTTCGTCAGGTATTCCCCGTAAAACACATTGTCGCCGCTGGCCGGGTCACGCGTGAACGCCACGCCCGTGCAGCAGTCATCACCCATGTTGCCGAAGACCATGGCGCAAATGTTCGCGGCGGTACCCCATTCGTGGGGAATGTTGTACTGCCGGCGGTATACGATCGCGCGGTCGTTCATCCATGAGCCGAACACGGCGCCGATGGCGCCCCACATCTGCTCGTGGGCATCGTCGGGAAAATCGAGGCCGGTGCGATCCTTGACGGCCTTCTTGAATCGCTTGACCAGTTCCTTCAAATCGTCCACGGTCAGGTCGTTGTCAAGGTGCACGCCCTTCTCGTGCTTGAGTTCCTCCATGATCTTCTCGAAGGGATCGATCTCCTTCTTGTCGGTCGGCTTGAGGCCCAGCACGACATCGCCATACATCTGGACGAAACGGCGATAGGTGTCCCAGCCGAACCGCTCATTTCCCGTCTTGGCGATCAGGCCGGCCAAGGTCTTCTCGTTGAGGCCGATGTTCAAGACGGTGTCCATCATGCCGGGCATCGAATCCCGGGCTCCAGAACGGCAGGAAACCAGAAGCGGATTGGCGGGGTCACCAAGCTTGGCGCCCATTTCATCTTCCGTTTTCTTGAGCGCCTCAAGAACCTGGGCCTTGAGTTCGGGGGGATATTGCTTGTTGTGACCGTAAAAGTAGGTGCAGATATCGGTGGTGAGAGTGAAACCGGCTGGCACGGGAAGCCCGATTCGGGCCATTTCACACAAGTTCGCTCCCTTGCCACCCAGCGTGTTCCGCATGCTGGCATCGCCCTCGGCGGACTTTCCACCGAAAAAATACACATACTTGAAACTCATACGCCCTGCCCCCTTCAAAGAACCACTCCCGGGGGTTTCCCCGGGAGTTGCCTATTCATCACATCAATATTTTAGCGAAACTGGGTGGGTTCGACCACCCGAGCGGCATCGGCTCAGGGCGCCGGGTTGATCGTCACACGGACGGGCTCAATCCAGGTCCGGTGCTCGGGAGTGTAGTACAGGTAGGCGCGGCTGGCCGGACCGCGGTAAACCCCGGGAACCCTCGCCTCAAGGTCAAGCGACAGGTTGAAGGTTTCCTTGGGAGCCATGTCACGCCAATAAAGAACGAGGTCGCGCCCACGGACTTCCCATTGCGACAACCTGGCCCGAGTTCCATCGACGGGTACGCGGCAGAGGTCGGTCATTTGCTTGGCGTCCGCGGGCACGGACAAGCCCGCCGGCAAGCCGACGACAGCGATCGCCATTCCCTGACCGGCATCCGACTTGTTCGCAACCGCCACCTCCAGGCGAACCGACTCTCCCTCGTTCACCACTTCACGGTCGAGCTTGGCCTGAATGTCCACGAGAGACTTGGGGGACGAGGGTGGCACAAGGGTGTGGTAGCGCCAAGTCAGGCTGGCTGGCATCTCGCTGCCTCCCGTGATCTCGAATCGCACCCTGTTGTCACCGGGCTTGAACACGCGCTCGGCATCGGGGATCACGAGGCTGACCGTGTCAACGGCCCCGGCCGGGAAAGCCTTGGCAAAGGTCTTGTCGCCGACAACTAGCTTGACTTCCCCCGCCTTGACATCACCCTTCGACAGGTTGGCCTGCTGCGCCAAGGCCTTGAGCGCCAGGACGGTCGATTGGGTGGCTCCATAGGAACCAAGCCCGTCCCTTTGGCGGCCAATCCAATCAGTGGCCTTTCGGGCCGCCACGGCCAACGGGCCCCGGTTGGGCAACTTCATCAGCGCGATTGCCGAAAGCGCCGTCGTTTCGATGTCGAGCGATTGGCCCATGGAGCGGGTCACCGAGGCCTTGCCGCCGGCAACCATTCCCTCGGCGTTTTGGGCCTCGGCAAGCGACTTCGCCATCGCCTCGGCCTCTTCCTGGCGTCCGGCATTGGCCAGGCAACAGGCGGCCAATGCCTTTAGATAAAGGTCGGGGGAACCGGAAGCCGAGTCCTTCACCGCGTTGATTTCCGCGCTGATTTCCGCGCATGGACCCGTTTCCGAAAGCGCCCAGGTGATATAGGCGTTGGTCGTCGCCTGGGGCGCGCCGCCAAACTGGTCGAGGCTCCGGGCATTCCGGAGGTATCCGCCCTGCCCGTCCCTCCGCGACATCAGGAACTCCCTTGTTCGCGTGATCAACTCGCCATCGACGGCCTCCAGCCCGACGGCTTTCATGTCGGAGAACTGCATGAGTCCGTAAGCCGTGAGCGCCTCATGCTGCTGGTCGGCGGCGCCAAACCATTCAAAGCCCCGCTTGCGACCCGCCTTGGTATCCATGCACTCGAAGCCAACAAGGCGGGAGTAACCGCGTGACAGGAGTTCCCGTGTCTTGGCCTCCAGTTCGGGGTTGGATCTTCCGCTGGCCTTGAGGAACCCGAGGATCATCGTGTTGGGATAGTTCGACGAGGAAGTCTGCTCGAAGCATCCATGTGGTTCGCGAAGCATGCCGTCGAGTCCCTTGGCAAGTTCCCCGAGGGTGGAGGGATAGGCATCCACCTCCAGTCGCAACGATCCGGGAACCCATTCCTTGGGCAGGCGGAGGGTTCGCTCAAGCGCGCCGGCCACGCGGTCGCTCAAGGCTCCCTCCACGGGGAATCCCTCGGGGACAATCCTGATTTTGCCACGAACGGAATCGGTGAATCCGCCTCCCGTGGCGCCGATCGCGAAACCAATCTCCTGATCGAGCATGCCGGGCCGCAACGACAGGACCCGGCGTCCCCTGCCGGCCTGCGAGAGGGCGAGGTCGGCGGAAGGGGAGCCATCGCCCACGGCGCCCGTGATCGCCGAAGTATCGAGCGCCACCGAGGCTGTTCCCGGCCGGCCCTCGACGGAAACAACACCCTTGACGATATCCGAGGCGGTCACCTCGAACGGAACCTTGACGGAAACACTCAAGGGTAGCCTCGACTCGAATGTCGTGACCGCCTGGGCCAGTTCACCGTCCGCCGTGTGGACCATGGCGACGGCCTGGAAGCGCGTCACGGAATCGCACAGGTCGAATTCAGCGGTGGCGCCACCCTCATTGAGAACCGCCGCCGGTTGCCACAGCAGCGTCTCGCTGAAGTCGGACCTCGCCCCGTCACTGCCCCTGATGCGGGCATGGGAATACTCCCTGACAAGCATCGGGCGGTCGGGCACACGCACCGGATCGAACAGCTCTCGCGCATCTCTTTCCATGGCGAATCCATTCATGGCGGGCATGCCCGCCATGGCCGCGCGGTCAGCCATACCGGGGCGCCGTTCGCCTTTGATGTTTTTGCGGATCGCCGCGCGCCGTTCGGGAGCCTGGTTGTCGGCCCGGTCGGCATCGGCTTGCTTGGCGCGCTTGGCGTTGGGCTGCGCCATTCCAAGGCGCCGCTGCGCCATTTCCGGCATGGCGTTCATGGGCATCGCCATGGGCCGCCCCCGGCCACCCCCCGGCCCACCATCCATCACGGCCCCCATCATGACGGGAGGTTCAGCCACGCCAGCGGCGGGAGCCATAGCCATTGGCAAGGCCTTGGCCAATTCGTTGTCCATCGCCGCGAGTGCCCCATTCGGAGCCATGGCCGACTTGGTCACAAACCGCGGGTCGGCCCCGCCATTTCGAACAAATTGGGAGACAGGATCGGCAAGGGAAGCGGGGTTGTCGGCATGACTGGCCATCCAAGCCACTATCCCGACGACGGAAAGGCCGCCGATCGCGATGCGTCCCATGACACTGGGAACCAGGGAAAGCCCGAGAACCAACCCGTACAGGATGCCGCCGAAAACTCCGCCAACCACAGACAAGCGCGTCCAGAACCCGACAAGCGAACCGAACCTTCGGGCGGCATCGGCGGTTTGGAAGGCCGAGTGGGCGGCGTCAGCGGCTTTCTCCGTCTCGGCCCGGGCCGACTCGACCGCCACGGTGGCGGGCTTAAGCACCTCGCGCTGGCCGTCATCGTGCCGCCTCAATTCGCGCTCGAGGGCGATCTTGACGGTGCTCACCGCCCTGTGGTCCCTCTGGCCTGCCGACATCAGGTAATTGGCGGATTCCACGGGAAACTGCCTTTGGAACTTCGCGGGGTCCTGTTCGGCGAAACGGCGCCAGCCTTGCACGCCCAGAAGCAGGTCGATACCCTTGCGGGCCTGGGGATGGGACTTGGCGAGAAAATCGGCATACTCCAGGTCGGCGGCATGGCGCACTTCCTCTCCAATGAGGAAATGGGTCGGCATCGAACGGGCGCTTTTCTCATCGGCCAGCACGATGTTGGAAAGGTCGACAACCGACAACAGGGCGATGGCGTTCCTGGCCTTGCCGGAGGAATCCTTGGCCGAAACCGAAAGTCGCGCCCGATCTCCCGGCGACAGCGATCCTGCCCCGGAACCGACCCTGGCCACATCGAGGCCGACGGAAAGGGCGCCGCGGGTGGGCAGCCAAACAAGCCGTTCGGCGACAGGAACCAATTGCGGCAGTTCCGCCCCCGACTCCATGCGGAAGACGGTGACCCGTCCCACGCCGCCCGCGTCGTCGGCCGGTTTCAGGTCGGCGCGGTGCTTGCCGGGTTCGAGAACCTTGGAGTCAAGCAACCTGCCCCGGCAGTAAAGGCCGACGAGGTGACGCGCCGCACGGGCTGGCGAAATCAATGCCGCGACGGCATCTCCATGGTTGGCTCCGCCCTCGGCGCGCAATCCTGTCCCGGCGTCGGCGGCCTTGGGAAGCGGGTGTGAACGGCCGGCCTCGGGCGACAGGATTTCCAGCGAATACGACTTGCCTTGCGCGGGGGTGAATTCAATCACGCCCAAGCCCTGCGCTGTTCCGGGATTTTCCAGGTCAGTGAAGGTCGTGAACTCGCCGGGCAGCGGCTTGCCATCCTCCAGCAGGCGCCCGCGGATGTCGGCGGGCTTGCCCAGCGGCGTGCGGGCCGAGAAATAAACCCGGTTCGCCGATCCATGAACCAATTCACCACCCTCGGGAAAGAACTCGACGGTGACATTCCTCAGCGCCAGGGGCACGGGCTTGACGAGCGTCTCGCGGTTGGCCCCGTCGGTGAAGATCGCTGTCAGGGTCGCATCGCCCCGGCGAATCTCGGCGGGAAGCTTGGCCCGAATCACACCCTTGCCCGACGCGTCAAGCACCACGGGAATCGACGCTCCGGAATCGTTGCCCGTGGCGTCAACCTGCCTGTCATCGACACGGATGCTGACTTCCACCGTGGAGCGGGCAAGCGGTTCGCCCGTGGCCGAAGTCCCCTTCAACATCGCCTCGACCGTGTCTCCCGGGCCGTAGCTGCGCCGGCCGAACACCAATTCCTTGGCCAGCCTTTGGGGCTGGTATTCCTGCACGAGGAACTTCCTTTCCCGGGGAGCGAATCGCCTCTGGGAATCTTCCACCCGCAGGGTATATTCGCCACCCGGCGCGTCGGCCTCCAGGCCCACTTCACCGGTTCCGATACCGGTCAGGGAAACCCCTTCCGGGCCATTGGACGGGGGGCCGTTCTCGGCGCGGACAAGTCGACCATCGCCATGGCCAAGATCCGTCACGGCGCCGTCAGGGCGAACAAGAATGAATGAAAGCCCGAGGCGCTCGCCGGCCGGCTTGAGGGTTGCGCGCTCGAGCGTCAGCGAACGGAATCGAACGGTTTCACCGGGAAGATACAGCCGGCGGTCCGTCGCCAGATGCGTCACAAGCGGCGGCAGGCCCACGGGCACCGTCTCGTCGACGGTGATCACCTTGCGGGTTTGCCGATCTTCCACATCCGCGGTGATCCGGAGCATCGCCTGGCCTGGGCCGTCGAGCACGGCATCAGCGGGCACGACAAGCTCGTGGGCTCCGTCCGGGGTTTTCCTCGGAGTCAGCGCCACGAATGACTCGGCGGCCCCGGCCTGCCTCAGGCGGGTCGACAACTTCGCCTGGCGGGGAAGCCCGTCGGGACCAAGTGTTTCGATCCGATAGACCGAGGGAGCGCCCGCGACGATCGACGCGGGGCCGTTGACGACAATGTTGACAGGGGCGGCTAAAGCCTTGGCGAACAGTCCCCGGCGGACCTCCTCTCCCTTAGCCCGCATGGTTTGCAAGGCGGAATGAGCTTGCGATTCCTTGGCCCGGGCGGCCTCCAGCGAGGCGCGCTGGCTTGAGGCGTAGGAATCGGCGGCGCCCATCCTCAGGCCCGAGAACAGGTTGGCCCCGCCCAGGCCGACGGCGACCATCGCGGAAGCGGCCAAGGCGTAAACGAGCGACCTCGGCAGCCTGCGGGTGCCGGCGCCTGTTGATATCGCCTTGGCGGGCGGTGGCACGAACGACAGGTCGGGAAACGGCTGCCTGACCGCCGATTTCCACGAGGCCTGCCGGCTTCGTTCGGTTTCGAGCGCCTTGGCGCAAGCCTGACATCCGGCAAGGTGGCCTCCGAACGCATCGGCCTCGGCGCCTTCCAGAAGATCGTGAATCCACTCGGCCAACCGGCCGCGAACATCTTCACAGTTCATGACTCTTCCTCTGTCGTCCGACCGGCTTCACCGGGTTCCCCGAGCCAGTCCTTGAGCTTTTGAAGCGCCGAGCGCATCTGGGTCTTTACCGTGCCAACGGGACGGCCAGTCGCATCGGCGATTTCCTCGTAGGTGAGTTCTCCGTTCTGCCGCAGAAGAAACACCTCGCGTTCCTCCGTCCTCAGGAGCGTGACAGCGTCCCGCACCCTGCGCCTTTCCTCTTCCTGCTGGGCGAGGTCGGCACCTCCAGCGCCGGACATGGGTGGTTCCTGCTCGGGCATCGCCCGCGACTTGCGCCGCCACGCGCTCCGCTTGAGGTCGCGAGCCGCGTTGAGCGAGACCCGGTAAATCCATGCCTTGAGGTTGCTGACCCGACCACATTCCTCCCGATTCCTCCAACATTTGAGGAAAGCCTCCTGCGCGATATCCATGGCGTCCTCCCTGTTCCGCAGGAAAAATGCCAAGGTGCTTGTCAATTCATCGCGCATGCCCTCAAACGCCGCGACCAATAAATCGTCGGCAATGGGTGCTGAAGCCTGCTCATGGAGCGGGCCGCTCAACCGACCTTGGGCACCACCGACGCTCATGGTCTCTCCCGGATAAGACGGGGACGGGGGCGAAATCGTTTGGAAGGGTGCTTGGCCAACCTCATCCACAGCCTATACAGTATTAAATGTGTTTAATCGACTCCCCCGGTCGCTCTAGGCACAGGAGGCCGCCATGCGCCTGGTAGATGCAGCCCTGAAAAGTCTTCTTGAAAAAGGCAAGTCAACCGGATCAGTGACATTCGGCGATGTCCATGGGGCGCTTGTGGAAAACGAGGCTGACCCGACTCAACTTGACACTCTCATCTCGGCTCTGGAAGACGCGGGCATCGCTGTTATAGACGAGAATGACGAGTGAATCTTTCCGCTCTGTCCGTACCATAAATCAGGGTGCCAAAAACTTCAACCAGCCTTCAAACCCTTCCTGCCAATCTGACAGCCCCCGCCAGCTTCAATCACGCCTCCAACTTCGCAAACCTAGGCTCTGATTGACTTTCCTCCTACAGCCCTCTCTCTGGCACGATCATTGCATTGAATGGGTCACCAATTGGTTTGGCAAGTTCGCGCCATCATCGGCTCGGAATAGATCTGAAGGAGTTAGGAATGGGTGCAAAGCAACTGGTTTACAGCGAAGACGCCAGGCAGAAGCTGCTGAGCGGCGCCAGCAAGCTGGCACGGGCCGTTCGCGCGACGCTCGGCCCCCGCGGCCGCAACGCGATTCTCGACAAGGGCTGGGGCAGCCCCAATGTCACCAAGGACGGTGTCTCCGTCGCCGAGGATATCGAACTGCAGGATCCGTATGAGAACATGGGCGCCCAGCTCATCAAGGAGGCCGCCAGCAAGACCAGCGATGTGGCGGGCGACGGAACAACGACAGCCACGGTTCTGGCCGAGGCAATTTTCCGCGAGGGGCTCAAGCTGATCGCCGCCGGCCACGATCCAATGGCCCTGTCCAAGGGCATTCACAAGGGCGTGGCCAAGGTTGTCGAGTCGCTTCACAAGCTCGCCGAGAAAATCGACTCCAAGGACAAGTCCGTCATCGCCGAGGTCGCGACCATCGCCTCCAACAACAACCGCGAAATCGGCAAGAAACTGGCCGAAGCCATGGATCGCGTCGGTGCGAGCAATGGTGTGATCACGATCGAGGAAGGCAAGACGGCCGACACTGAGGTCGTGGTTGTCC
Source organism: Planctomycetota bacterium (assembly GCA_016873225.1). Taxonomy (GTDB): domain Bacteria; phylum Planctomycetota; class Planctomycetia; order Gemmatales; family Gemmataceae; genus REEB421. The sequence continues at coordinate 174,898 of VGXS01000002.1, forward strand.
AGGGCATGCAGTTCGACCGGGGCTACATTTCCCCGAATTTCGTGACGAACGAAAAGGAAGTCATCTGCGAGCTTGAGAACCCGTACATCCTCATCCACGAGGAAAAGATTTCCAACGCCAAGGATCTTGTGCCGCTGCTCGAACAGATCAGCAAGGCCAAGGCGCCCCTCCTGATCATCGCCGAGGACATCGAAGGCGAGGCGCTGGCCACGCTGGTCCTCAACAAGCTCAAGGGAGTGGTGTCGGTTTGCGCCGTCAAGGCTCCCGGTTACGGCGACCGCCGCAAGGCCATGCTCGAGGACCTGGCCGTCCTCACGAAAGGCCAGGCGATCTTCAAGGATCTCGGCATCAACCTGTCCAACATCAAGTTGGCTCAGTTGGGTCGCGCCAAGAAGGTGAAGATCGACTCGGAAAACACCACGGTGACCGAAGGCGCCGGCGACAAGAAAGCCATCGAAGGCCGCTGCGAACTGATCCGCAAGGAGATCAGCAAGACTGACAGCGACTACGACCGCGAAAAGCTTCAGGAGAGGTTGGCCAAGTTGGCTGGTGGCGTGGCCCAAGTGAAGGTCGGCGCCGCAACGGAAACCGAAATGAAGGAGCGCAAGGCGCTCTACGAGGACGCCCTGCACGCGACACGCGCGGCAATCGCCGAGGGCATTGTTCCCGGCGGTGGCGTAGCCCTGCTGCACGCCCGCAAGGTTCTCGACAAGACCGAGTTCCTTGAAGCCGAGGCCCCCGCGGCGCGCCTGCTTCACAAGGTGCTTGAGATGCCCTGCCGGATGATCGCCGAAAATGCCGGGCTCGATGGCTCGGTTGTCGTCAACAACATCCTCAGGCACAAGGAAAAGACCATCGGTTTCGACGCCGACACGGGCAAGTACCTCGACCTCCGCGCCGCCGGCGTGATCGACCCTGTCAAGGTAACGCGAAGCGCCCTTGAAAACGCCTCTTCGGTGGCATCGCTACTGCTCACCACCGAATCGATCATCGCCGACATCCCGGAGAAGAAGAAGCCGGGTGGCGACCTTCACCACGACCACGGTCATGGTGGCGGCGGCATGGGTGAAATGGGAGGCATGGGTGGGATGGGAGGCATGGGCGGGATGATGTAAGTTATCCAACGACCTACCGCTACCATTCATTCATCAGGACATTCAAGGATTTCATTGAGGAGACTGGACCATGGCTAAGGACAAGGACAGCGTTTCGATCCGCCCCCTCGAGGACCGTGTGGTGGTTTCACCACTCGAAGCCGAGGAAAAGACCTCGGGCGGTATTTTCATTCCCGAGGCGGCCAAGGAAAAGCCCCAGCGCGGCAAGGTTCTCGCCGTCGGCCCGGGCAAGCGGACCGACTCCGGCGAGTTGATTCCCCTGACTGTCGCCGTCGGCGATGTCGTGGTTTACGGCCGTTACAGCGGCAACGATGTGAAAGTCGGTGACAGCGAGGTCAAGATTCTCCGCGAAGGGGATATCCTCGCCCGCCTGACCAAGTGAATTTTCCGGATCACCAACAGCGCACACAGGAGTTAATTCCATGGCCAAGCAACTGATGTATGACGAGGACGCACGGAAGAAACTGCTCGCCGGAGCCGAAAAACTGGCCCGCGCCGTCGGGGTGACCCTGGGGCCCACCGGCCGCAATGTCATCCTTGACAAGAGCTTTGGCGGCCCCACGGTCACCAAGGACGGCGTGACGGTGTCCAAGGAAATCGACCTCCCCGACCCGTTCGAGAACATGGGCGCCAAGCTGGTCAACGCCGTTGCCCAAAAAACGAGTGATGTGGCCGGCGACGGAACCACCACGGCCACCATTCTCGCCCTGGCCATTTACCAGGAAGGACTCCGCAACATCGCCGCTGGCGCCAATCCGATGGCGGTCAAGCGGGGAATCGACAAGGCCGTTGATTCCGTGCTGGCCCATGTCGAGAAGATCTCGGTCAAGCTGTCTTCCAAAAAGGAGATTGCCCAAGTCGCAGCGATCAGCGCGAACAATGACAAGTTCATCGGTGACAAGATGGCCAACGCCTTTGAGCGCGTGGGCAAGGACGGCGTGATCACCGTCGAGGAAGGCAAGACCTCTGAAACCACCCTGGATTTCGTCGAGGGGATGCAGTTCGACAAGGGCTACATCAGCCCCTACTTCATCACCTCGCCGGAAATGACCGCCGAGCTTGAGAATCCCCTCATCCTGATCCATGAGAAGAAGCTGTCGAATGTGCGTGAGCTTCTTCCCCTGCTTGAGCAGATCGCCGGCACTCGGCGCCCCCTGCTGATCATTGCCGAGGATGTCGAGGGTGACTGCCTCGCCGCCCTGGTGATCAACAAGCTCAAGGGAGTGCTCAAGGTCTGCGCGGTGAAGGCCCCCGGCTTCGGCGACCGCCGCAAGGCCATCCTCGGCGACATCGCCGTGCTGACGGGCGGTACCTTCATCAGCGAAGACCTCGGGATGAAGCTCGAGAATGTGAAAATCGAACACCTCGGTTCCGCCGAGAAGGTCACCGTCGAAAAGGAGAACACGACGATCGTGAACTCCAAGCTCGAGGGACCGCACAAGGCCCGCATCGAAAAGCGGATTGACCAGATCCGCAAGCAAATGGAGCAAACCGAAAGCGAATACGACAAGGAAAAATTCTCCGAGCGGCTCGCCAAGCTCACCGGCGGCGTGGCCATCATCCGGGTCGGCGGCACGACGGAAGCCGAGATGAAGCAAACCAAGGGTCGCGTCGAGGACGCCCTTCATGCGACCCGGGCCGCCGTTGCCGACGGCGTGGTTCCCGGTGGCGGCGTGGCCCTGCTCCGCTCGGTCGACGCCGCCGAGGCCGTCGCCGAAAAACTAAGGGGTGATGAGCGCATCGGTGCCGAGATCGTGGCCCGGGCCCTCACCAAGCCGATCCTGACCCTTGCCGAGAACTCGGGCCTTGACGGCCCCGTGGTGGTCGACGAAGTCAGGCTGCGCGGGGAGAAGAATCCGAACATCGGCTACAACGCGGCCGCCAAGGAATATGAGGATCTCATCGACGCCGGCGTGCTCGATCCCGCCCGCGTGACGCGATCGGCGCTAACCAACGCGGCCAGCATCGCGGGCCTCATGCTCACCACTGAGGTGATGGTGACCAAGATCGACGACGAGGAACCGGCGAGCAAGGTCGTCGGCGCCGTCCGCTGATTCGGGTTTCCGACCCCGTAACCCCGCCCGGTTCCGGGGTCTTTCCATGTCCGGGCGCGCCCAAGCAAGGAGCAGGGTGCCGTTCATGCCAGTCAAACGGTGCTTTTACGAAGTCCTGAATGTCACCAAGAACGCGGATGACACCGCGATCAAGGCCTCCTACCGCAAGCTGGCCCTCGAATATCATCCAGACCGCAACCCGGGCGACGAGGCCGTCGCCGTCAAGTTTCGCGAGGTGCAGGAAGCTTTCGAAATCCTGAGGGATCCCGACAAGCGCCGCAGGTACGACCGCTACGGACACGCCGGCCTCTCCGATGGCATGGGCGGAGGCTCGGCCTCCGCCGGCGCCGAGGACATGATGAACGCCTTCGGCGACCTTTTCGGGTCGTTTTTCGGGGGCGGCGGCAACCGCAAGCAGGGTGGACGCGACCTCCGGCTCGACATGGCCCTCGACTTGGCCGAAGCCGCCCGTGGTGGCAGCAAAACCATCTCGGTCAACCGCAAGGAAGCCTGCGGAACATGCTCAGGATCAGGCGCCGCCCCCGGCACCCGTGTCGCCAAGTGCCGCACCTGCAATGGACAAGGAGTCATCCTGCAAGGCCAAGGATTCTTCCGTATCCAGAGGCCGTGCCATGCCTGTGGCGGACGCGGTGAAACCATTCCCGACCCTTGCCGCAACTGCCGGGGATCCGGTCGCGTGGATGTGAAGCAGGACATCGAGGTGCGTTTCCCCGCGGGAATCGAGGATGGCATGCGCGGGCGGATCGCCGGTTACGGCGAGGCGGGGCCCGGCGGTGAAACCGGCGACCTTTATGTGTTTTACCAGGTCCTCCCCCATCCGTTTTTCCAGCGGGACGGTTCCGACCTGCACTGCGAGGTGCCCGTCACCTTCAGCCAGGCGGCCCTCGGCGGGGAGATCCCGGTTCCCACCCTTCTCAATGGTCCCACCCCCATTCGCCTTGAGCGGGGCCAGCAAACTGGCGAGGAGATCCGCCTTCCCGGGAAGGGGATGCCGAACCTGCAATCCAAGAGGCCGGGCGACCTGGTCGTTCATGTCCGCGTGGAAACACCGCGCAACCTGACGGCCCGGCAAGAGGAACTCTTCCGGGAACTGGCGGCCATCGAGGACAAGGATGTTTCACCCCAGCGAAAATCGTTCCTTGACCGGATCAAGGACTTCTTCACGGGATCGGGCCATGAGGGGGCCCGGCAGACGGAGCAACCGGCTCCGGGAGGCAAGTGATGGAAAACCCTGAGAACCAGCAGGCTCAAGCGGGCGCCGAATCCGCGCCGGACATGGCGGAACTCATCAGGCAACGCGACGAGTTTCGCGACATGGTGAAGGGTGTCAGGGCGGAATTCGAGAATTACCAGAAGCGGCAGCAGCGCGAATTGGCCGCCGAACGCAAGTTCGCGCAGGGCCCCTTGGCCCTCGATCTTCTTCCCGCCATCGACAACCTCGACCGAGCCCTGGAATCCGCGAGAAAATCCGGCGACTCCGGCCCTCTGGCCACCGGAATCCAGATGGTGATCCAGCAAATGCTCGACCAACTCAAGCGCCACGGCATCGTTCGGATGGAGGCGAGGCACCAGCCTTACGACGCCGCGAAGCATGCCGCCGTCACGCAGATTCCGACGACGGAGCACCCTCCCATGACCGTCCTTGAAGTCTTGGAACCGGGATATATGCACCATGACAGGGTGTTGAGGCCGGCGTCGGTCGCCGTGGCCGTCGCGCCGCCTGTCGCCGCGGCCCAGGAGTGAGCCATGCCCACCTACGAGTATGTGTGCGCCGCCTGCGGGCACCAGTTGGAGCAGTTCCAGACTTTCAGTGAGAAGCCGCTTACCATCTGCCCGAAGTGCAAGAAGAAAAAGTTGCAGAGGCAATTCGGAACCGGCGCGGCGATCCTGTTCAAGGGATCCGGGTTTTACGAGACCGACTATCGCAGCGAAGGCTACAAGTCGGCGGCCAAGGCCGACGCGAGTCCGCCCGCCGAATCGAAGCCGGAAACACCCAAGCCGGCCGAGGCAAAACCGGCTTCGCCCAAGAAGGGAAGCAAGGACTGATGCCGGACGCGCCCCGGCCGGGACTCAAATGCCCCGTTTGCCACTCCGACATGCCGGGCCCCGCCGCCGAGTGGCCTTCCCTTCCATTCTGCTCCCCCCGTTGCAAGGTCATCGACCTCGGCAGGTGGCTCGGGGAAAAGTACCGCCTGCCCGGTTCAGGCAAGCCTGAACCGGCTGGACCCGACCATGGCGAGGAGCAAGGCTCCTGACACTACCTTGGGTATCAACTTCCTAGTTTCTCATTCCGCGAAGACCATCAACTCAAGTCCATCAATCCGCCTGGCCAAATTGACCAGGTGCCTGGTACCGTTACTCTCTTTCAAGTCGGCGTGAAACGCCAAAACCATCGACGGCCCGGTGGCGAGCATCCGCTCGTTGAGCCCTTTCCAAGCCACTCGGCCATGCCTGGCCCTGTCAGCGGCATTCTTGGACATCGGTTCCACGACAAGCCCGAGAAGGCGGGCCACCTTGCCAGCCAGCGCATCGGCACCCGGTGAATCGCCGTGAACGACGATCGTCCCGGGAGGAAGTTTCTCCAACTCGCGGCGAATGGCCGTCTCGTCGGTCCATCCGGTGGCTCCGGCTACAATCACGCGCATCCAACGCCCTCCAGTGCCGGGCTATTTCACCTTGAACAAGGACACGCTGGCGGGATCGAACTCCGCCTCGCCCTTCTGGCAGCGGAGTTCCAGCACCAGGGTCACCTGGGAAGGCGCCGCAACGGTGAACTCATGGGCGAGTTTGGTGGGTCCGGCCGTGCCGACGAGGGAGTTGGCGCGGGTTCCGCCCGAAATCCTGACGCCGGCGCCCGTGTAAGGCTCCTGGTTGCCGACCACTCCATTCACCTTGGCATTGGCCTCAAGCCGGTAGGTGCCGGGATCCAACTGGACGGCGCGGCGGAAACTGGCCACGCCGGCACCACCGAAGAACTTGTAGGCGACGGGCTTGCCCGCGGGCGCGGCGTCAACCTTGAGCGCGCCCTGCTCGACCTTCCCCTCGAAGCCCGTCACCTTCCACGGAGTCCCCTGGGCGAACATCGGCGTCTCCGGAATGGCGGCCAGCAACTGTCCCACCCGGTTGGCCCGCTCGGCAAACCGCCTCTTGAGATCCTTGCCCTGGTTGGTCAGGTCGGCGCGGGGCTTCACGGCGGCAACCATGGCATCCACGCGGGCGTCGAACGCGGGAACATCATGCACCTTGGCGTGCAGCCTTCGCAGGATCGCCACATACCGCGCCCTCACCCCGGGGCACTCCAGCAGGCGGTTGAACAGTCCGCCCCGGCCGGGAAACAACAAGAAGTTCGTGTCGCCCCACAACTGGTCCATGCCGGTGGGGAGGAAAATCAGGCGTCCCTGCTTTGCCGGATCAAAATAGAGCCTGTAGTTGTTGACATTGTTCGTGTAGCCGTCCCAATGAACGAGGAAACATTCGATGGCGGCGAACGAAAGGAATTGGTCGACATCAACCAGGGCGGAAAGCCTCTCCAGCCGCTTGGCGGCATCGGGTTCGCCCACCGCCGCCCACACCTTCTTGATGTCGGGCTGGTCGGTTCCCGATCCTTCGAGAAGTTTCTTGCCCCCGTCGAGGTCCTGGCAAAATCCGCCGTCGTAGAGGTTGCCCTTCGAGTCGCCGAATTGGCGCTTGAGCCAGGGCTTGTCGAATCCCTCGACAAGGACATACAGGCCAAGGTCCCTGCCGTTGAGCCTGAGGACAGCGTGCCTGGCCCGGCTGGCGGGAAGGCCGGCCTTGAGGAAAATCCATCGCCCCATGCTCTCGTGCAGGTATCCGCCATCCTGGACGGAGTTGTTGAGGTGGAATTTGTCCATGCCATGGAACGCCTGCTTCTTGATGTACTTGTCCATGTTGATGGTGATGGCGGGCCGGTCGTCGAAGCCGCGGAAACTGCCGGCGGCACCCTTGAGGTGAAAGCCGACCTCAAGCCCCTGGTTGGCGGCGAGCGGTTGGTTGGCCGGCAGCGCGCCCTCATGGATGCGCGCCCTGACATAGTTCCTGGGCTGGGCGTTGATCTGGTTGCGTTCATTCGGCCCGACCAGGATGTGGAGTTCGACCAGGCCGGGCGCGTTCATGAAGGTGTCGGTGTCGGCGCCCATGGCAGAGCAGGTCGTCAGGAGAATGATCTGGCTGATGGTCATGGCGGGTCCCTCGGGTTTTTTCCTAGCGCTTGCGCAGGAACGCGTTCATGGCATCGGGAGGGGCGTTCTTCAATTCGGGTGATTGCGGCGCCAGCCTGGCCGATGTCAAAACGAGTTTCTCGACAAGCCAGGCCTCCTTCCGATCGGCGCGGTCAGAAGGCGAGCTCAATTCTAGTTCCGCTGCGCCCACATACCGCGGAAGCATCATCAGCTTGACGGGAAAACGGACACGCGCCCGCCCCGCGGCAACCTCGATCGCGGGAAAAGTGGGGGTGGCGGGAATGGCGAACCACTGGAAGTCGGGCCCGAGGTAGTCGGGATCAAGCGCGGCCTTCAAGTAGGTCATGAAGTCCTCGCGGACCTCCGGAGAGGCCCAAAAGACAGGCGGCTTGGCCGTGACGAATCCGGAGCCATCGGCGCCGTTGATTCCGCGCAGGAAACCAGCCATCGCTGCGTCGTCGGGCTTCACGCGGGGAATCCTCGAGCCCGGGACTGTGAGTGAATAGGCCCTCGGAAAATCGCGCTTGCGCGGATCCAATGACTCGCTGAATTCCAACGCGGCTCGCCTGGCCATGTCCACCCGCAGCATGTGGGCCTTGCCGGGACCCAGCAACTCGGGAAGGTCGCGTCCCGAGGCGCTCGAGATGGCCTGCTGGCGGACCTGCCACTTCCTGATGGGAGCGAGGTTGTTGCTCATCGCCGCGTGGATGACCGCCGCTAGCCTGAATCGCGCCTCCGGGGTTTCGATGTCAAATTCGAGGGCCATTTCGTAGCCGTTGTCGACGAAGTTGGGTTCGGAGACCCGTCGGAGAACCGCCACGGGCTTCGCCAATGAAAGATGGAGCAACTGCACGAGCGGCGAGTTGATGAAAGTCGAGTACGGCCCGAAGCCGGTGAGTTCACCGGGTTGGTTGTATTCGATCTCGAGCTTGGCGCGCGCGTCGGAGCGGTCTCCGTCAAGCGAAGGCCGGGAACCGGGCACCAGGGTGTAGACGAAGGCCGTGTCCAGGTCCTCGGGTTTCCGGTCGGCGATGAGGTCGAGCCACATGCGGGCGAACCCCTCGGCGCGCATCTGGATGGCCATCAGCGTGGCGCCGTGATAGGCCCCATAGACCAGCATGCAGCCGAGCGAGGCCCAAAGACCGGCCCTGGCCAGCGTCCGCCCGGAAAGGGCCCCTTCGGCCGCTTCAATGCTCCTGAGCGAAATCCATCCAAAAATGAATCCGCCCAACGGGAGAAGCCCGATGGCCAGGTAGGAGGAGGGTAGGAGAAAGCTCACATCCCTCAGAAGTGCGACCGCGAACCCGAGGGCCAGGCCAACGGCCGTGAGGGCGCCCAACCCGAAGCTGGCGACGGCCAAGAGACTCAGCCTGCTGTATCCGGAGCCACCCGCCTCATCGCCGGGCGACGCCGCAAGGCCGTCGCTCATGATTGTCCCGACTCCGGGGAAACAATGGGTCAGTCCGCGGAAAGGTCGCCGGAAATGTCACCCGCCATGGCCCGCCTGACGGCTTCCTGGGCCCCCAGCACGCTTTGCTTGGTTGCGGTGCTGGTGTCGAGCACGATCTTGCCCTGCTTGATTTCCTCAATGATGAGCCCGAGGCGATCGGGCCCGCGATAGTCGACCTGCGGCTTGGCGTTCCGCATGAGTTCGGCCATTCGCTTCTGGATGAGGGCCGAAAGCTTGAACCGGCCACCCACCTTGTCAATGATCGATTCTTCCTTCAGGTCGTCATGCATCGCGTCACCCTCCGGGCAAAAGCACATTGTAACCGAACTCAGGCTTCCATGTGGAAGAACCTTTCCCAAATCATGGCCAGTTTTTCGATGGCGGCTTCAAGTTCGCGGTTCTCCAGGATCTCGTCGTACTCACCCGACGCGGCCAATTCGCCCCGGGCATTGGCCAACCGGCGGGCGATCGCCTCCTCTGAATCCATGCCGCGCAGCCTGAGCCGCTTTTCCAGTTCGGGCAACGGCACGCTCACGAACACGGATGAGTCGACGGGCCTGCGGCCTCGCACCTTGCGGAATCCCTGGACATCGATGGCCAAAACGGTGGCCCGACCGTCGCGGGAGTTGTCTTCAACCGTGCGCACGAGCGTTCCGTAGAGGTGCCCATGAACCACGGCGTGCTCAAGGAACCCCCCCGCCTGAACTTCCGCCTCGAAGGCGGCGCGGTCGAGGAAGTGGTAATGAACCCCGGGAACCTCGCCTGCCCGGGGCGGCCGGGTGGTGGCGGAGACCGATTGCCTGATGGGCCACCCGGTCCGCTGGATCAGGCCTGTGAGGATCGTGGTCTTTCCGGCCCCGCTGGGGCCGGAAAGCACCATCAGCGGCGCCAGGCCGTCACTCCACATTCTGCACCAGTTCCCGGACCTGTTCAAGGATGGACTTGATGTTCACCACCCTGCGCGCCACCTCGACATCAGCCGACTTGCTGCCCATGGTGTTGGTTTCGCGCAGCATTTCCTGAAGCAGGAAGTCGATCTTCCGGCCCGGGCAATCCTCGTCATCCAGAAGGGCCAGGAACTGGTCGAAGTGGCACTGGATGCGGACGAGTTCCTCGGCGATGTCCAGCCGTTCGGCCATGACGGCGACCTCGCGCACCAGGTCGGCCCGGGTTTCCGAGGCCGGGATGCCGGCCTGGGCGAGCGCCTGCCTCACCCGAAGGGTCAGCCTTTCGGCATGGGCCTCCACAATTTTCGGGGCGCGCTCGGCGATGACCGCGACCTCGGCCATGAGCCGGTCGCGGGCTTCCACGAATTCCCGGCGCATCGCGGCGCCCTCGCGCAGGCGCATGGCGGCGAGACTGGCCATGGCTTCCACCAGCACGGGTTCCAGCATGGCCCAATCGGCGGAACGGTCGGTGGGTTCGCCCGAATGGGTGGATGCGACGCCAGGCAGTTGCAAAATGGCGCCGAGGATTTCCGGCGGCACACTCGAAATCCTGGATTTCAACAGGCCGATGTAAGAATCGATTGCCGCAAGGTTCAGGCCCGCGACGGGCGATTCACCCTCTTCTCGCCAATCGAGGTGAACGGTGAGGCTTCCGCGCTTGGCGAACCGGCGGGCCACCTTCTCCACCTCGGCCTCGCGGACCTGAAACCAGTCGGGGCCCCGAACCGCGACCTTGAGGTGACGATGGTTGACGGAACGGACTTCGATGGCGACGCGAATGGAAGGGAGTTCTTTCCTGGCCTCGCCATGGCCGGTCATGCTGCGCAGCATCGGATCAGCGTCACTTGGAGTCGGGGGCGGGGTCAACAAGTGGCGTGGGCGCGGAACTGGCGGGCTCGACGATCTCCTCCGACACCGGCTGGTTGCGGATCACCGTGCGGGGGACATAGGCCACGACGAACATCACCAGCAGAAGCCAAACGGCCGCCAGGCCGACGGTGTACCAGGTGAGTTGGTCGGCGCTGCGGCTGCCAAAGGCGCTTTGCCCGCCCGGGCCGCCGAAGGCACCGGCCAAGCCGCCGCCCTTGCCGCTCTGGATTAAGATGAAAAAGACCAGGATCACGCTGAGGAAAATGATGAGCGAGTTGAGGATGAAGGTGATCCAATCGGCCCAGAGAGGTGCGAACATGGTTGGCCCCGTGATACCGTATCCAAACGAAACCTTATCTTAGACAATGATGCCATGGCGCGAAAGGCTTGATCCAAGCCCGCATCGCCGAATTCCGACACCTCCGGAGCACGCAGACATGTCCCTTGGCCCGATCAGGTTCCTCATGGCCCGGCTGCCGGTCGCCTTCGCGGTGGCTTGGCTGGCCCTGGTGGCCGGCGCGGGTTGCGGACGGCGTCCGGCGGTTGTGCAGGGTGAAGTTCCCGGCATCGGTATCCTCGACGGCTGGGACGCGGCGTTCTACCTCGACGGTTCACGCGCCGGCACGGTGCATACCACGGTCGAGCGTTCCTCCCAGCCACCCGAGCTGTATAAGACCCGCGTTTTCATGGACCTGCGCGTCAAGCGGTATGGGCAGGTTGTGCCCATGCGCATGGAGCAGACAACCGTGGAGGATGCCGCCGGAAAAATGGTCCGCATGGAAATCGTCCAATACCTCGACCAGGGAAACCAGCGGGCCACCGGCGTTGTCGATGGCGACTCGATCATCATCAAGAGCCAGGGCACGGCGGGTGAGCGGCGCGTGCCCCTTCCCAGCTTGGCAATCGGGCCGTGGAGGCAAAGCCAGATTCTTCGCGAACAGGCGGGCAAGACCGGCGCCACCTGGAAAATGGACACCTTCGAGCTTTCCCTGCAGGTGCCGACAGTCCTCAACGGCCGCGTCATCGGCCCCGAAAAAACCGATGTCCTCATCGAAAGGGATGGCAAGCTGGCCCCCGAACCCAAGGAACTGGTCCGGTGCGAGATCACCTGCGATCCGGTCAAGATTGGCGGACAGGCCACGCCCCTGCCGGCGCTTGACCAATGGCTTGAAGGCGGCGAGGTTGTCCGTTCGAGGGTTGACATGCCGGGTCTCGGCCCGATCACGATGTACCGGGTTCCGGAGGAGGCGGCCCGCAAGGCCGACGCCAGTGGAGCGGCCCTGCCCGACCTGGGATCCCAAACGCTGGTGTTCCTCGACAAGCCGGTAGCCGACATCCACAACAAGGCGGAAGTCGTTTACGGCTTCACCCTGCCGGGAGACTCCAGTCCGGCGACATCGTTCACCATCGACTGGAGACAGTCGGCGGGTCAGGCGAAGGGCGAAGCATTCGACCTGAAGGTCACGAGCGAAACGCTGACGCCTTCTCCGAAGCCGGGAGCCAACGCCTTGGCTCCCAACTTCTTCCTCGACTCCTCCGACAAGGCCGTGGCCGCGCTGGCGGCAGGTCCGGCAGGCAACCAGCCATGGGAAGTGGCGAAGGCGCTCGAGCGATTGGTGCACGACCGGATGAGCACGACGAGCGGAATCGGGTTCGCCACCGCCGGCCAGGTGGCGCGCGAACTCAAGGGAGATTGCCGGCAGCACGCGATGCTATTGGCCACCCTGTGCCGAGCCCGGCAAATTCCCGCCCGCACGGCGCTGGGATTGGTCTATATCATCGACCGTGCCTCCGGAAAACCGGCACTCGGTTTCCATATGTGGACCGAGGTTTACTGCGACGGAGGGTGGCGTGGATTGGACGCCACGATGGGCGAGGGGAAAATCGGCCCCGGGCATGTCAAGGTGGCGGACACCACCTGGTCGGAAGCGCCGAGCCTGGCGCCGCTTCTTCCCGTGCTCCGCGTGATGGGCAGGCTGAAGGCAACCGTGGTTTCCTTCCGATGATCCCTTGGGGGAGGAACGCCGATGATCGCCTTGGCCTTGATCTCATTTCTGGCACAAGCCCAGGGGCCGGTGGCCCCTCCCGAAGGCGCCGTGGAATTCCGTAATGTCCGCGCCACCATGGGACTGCTGGGTCCGGCCCGCAAGGACCAGGACAAATTCCAGCCGGGTGAACTGATCCTTTATTCGTTCGACCTCGCCAACTTGCAGTCGACCCCCGAGGGGCTGTGCCGCTACGCGCTGGGTGTGGAATTCCTCGACTCCAAGGGGGCAATCCTGTTTCCCAAGGAGGAAATGAGGCTGCGGGAATCGCAGGCGCTCTGTCCGCTCGGCGGCAACCTGGTGCCGACATTCGCCTATGCGGACACCGATCCGGACCTGAAGCCGGGCCGCTACCTGTTCCGGGTCAAGGTGACGGACCGCCTCTCCGGGCGCACGGGAACCCTTGAGAAGTCGTTCGAGATCGTTCCGAGGTCGTTCTCACTGATCAGGCTGAGTTGGATGTACGCCACCTCGGGTGACACCGCGCCGCCCCTGGGAACCCCGGGACAGGGGTTCTTGCTGACATTCGTCGTGTCGCAGTTCACCGTCGATGACAAGTCCGGCCGCAGCGATGTCGAGGTGACCATCAAGGTTCTTGATGAATCGGGAAAGCCCGTGGCATCGAAGCCTTTCACCGGCATGATCACCGTGCCGGAAGACGAGGCCAGGCGCTTTCACCTCATACGCTTCCCGTTCCAGCCCAACCGCGCCGGCCAGTTCACGCTGGAGATCAAGGCTACCGACAGGAAGGCCGCGGGAATGCCCGTCACCACCACAAGGGTTCCGTTCTCCGTGGTGGAACCCCGCTGACTTAACAGGTTTTTCATCTCACGGGCGTTGACGGGGGTGGGGCCCGGAGATGATATTAAGGCTATGTCGGAGCAAGGTCGATGCCCGGCAACCGGTTCCCCAGCAAGCCGGAACCCTCGATCGTGTTCCACCGGGAGGGTGGAACTCCAGCGCCACTCCGAATGATGCGATTTCGCGGCCTGCTCGCCTGCGTTTTCCCGTTCGGGAGCGTCCAGGAGGGATGTTTTTATGCTGGTTCTTTCAAGGAAGAAGGACGAAAGCATCGTCATCAACGGCTCGATCGTTGTGACGATTGTTGAAGTCCGCGGCGACAAGGTGCGGTTGGGCATCGTGGCGCCTCGTGAAGTTTCCGTGCACCGCAGCGAAGTGATCGAGGCCATCGAGGCCCGATTGATGCCGGCGGTTGATCCGTTGGTTGCCGACCCCGTTCCACCCAGCTTGAACTGAGATTTCGAAACGCCGGGAATTCATCAGGGCGGAAGCAAACCGTGCTTCCGCGCCTTGATTCCCAGAGTTTCCCGATGAATTCCCAGCAACTCCGCCGCCTTGGTCAGGTTTCCCGCGGTTTTCTCGAGGGCCCTGGCCATGGCGCGTTTCTCGGTGTTTTCAAGGTTGCAGTCAGCCTCGGCGGCCGCCGAGGCCGGAACCTTCGGAAGGTGCAGGTGCTCAGGGCCGATCTCCTCGGCCTCGGCCAGGTGAAACGCCGCCTCCACGACGGATCGCAGCTGACGAATGTTCCCGGGCCAGGCGTAAGCCTGCAAGGCCTCGATGGCCCCCTGGCCCAGGCGGGTGGCGCGGTGGCCCTGCGCCGAGAAACCCTCGAGGAACAGCCGGGCCAAAAGCGCGATGTCGCCGCCTCGATCGCGCAACGGCGGCGCCTCGATCACCACCGAGGCGATCCGGTAATAAAGGTCCTCGCGGAACCTTCCCGCGGCGACCTCGGCCAGAAGGTCGCGGTTGGTCGCGGCGATCAGCCGGACATCCACGACGCGTTCCTTGCCCTTCATCGGGCGGATGATCCCCGTCTCGAGCGCCCTGAGCAGCTTGGCCTGGCACTCCATGGGCAGTTCGCCCAGTTCATCGAGGAAAAGGGTGCCCTCATGCGCCTGCTGGAAAAAACCGGCGTGGCGGGAATCGGCTCCCGTAAAAGCGCCCCTTTCGTGTCCGAATAAATCACTTTCCGCCCTCGCGGGGTCGATCGACGCGCAGTTCACCGCCACCAGCGGCGCGCCCGCTCGGGGACTCGCCTTGTGGATCGCCTCGGCCACCAGCTCCTTGCCCGTGCCGCTCTCCCCGCGGATGAGCACGGACATCGGGCTGGGGGCCACCCGGGTGATCCGCCGGCGCATCTCGACGACGCCCGGGCTCTCGCCGACAATTCGACCATGCGCGCCGGCGCGGGCGGCGAGTCGCCTCACTTCGGCGCCAAGGGCGCTCCTCTCCCGGTCGGAGGCGAGCCAGAGCGCCGCCATGCGCGCCACGACCTGCGCGAAATGGGTTTCCCTTTCGACAAAACGCCCCTGTCTCCGGTACAGGTGGATCACCCCGATAGCCCGGGACACTCCCCCCTTTCGTTCAACCAGCGGAATCCCGAGGCTGTCCCCCACCCGTCCAAGGCTTTCACTCACATCCCCCCCGGAGCCCACGGATGCCTGCCACACCGGGGCCATTTCCGAGAGCGCCCTCCTGTTGAGTTCCCGGCTGAGGAAAGATCCGCCCGCGGTCGTTTCCGGAAATTGGGCCCTTAGCCGCAGGTCCTCGGCGTCGTTGCCGACGAAACCTGTCCATGTCGCGTGGGAATGACGGTGCAAGAGCGCCAGCGTTCCCTCAACCATCGCCTCGGCCGATGAAACGGTCTCGAGGAAGGCCAGGTACTCGACCAGGCCCGCCATTTCCTCGCCTTGCCTGCGGTTGGAATCGGCGGAACCGGCCCCCACTTCCACCAGCACGCTGGTGTTTCCAAGCAGGAGAACCTGCGACCGCGACAGCACGAACTCGCCCGACTGCGCCACCCCGTCAACCAGAACCGGATTGGTTCCACTGAGATTAAGGAGGACCCAGTCGCCGCCCCGCGAGAAAATCTCCGCATGCCTCCGGCTGACCTGCTCGTCGGCAAACACCATGTCGTTGTCGGCATGGCGGCCCAACCGCACGGCCCCCGCCGCCGAACGCTCGATCCGGGCGGGCGCCACGGCGTGTGAATCGCACCGCAGGGTCAGGTTTGGTATTAAAGTGGTGGCTTGGCTCATGGGAAATCCATGGTCTCGACTTGGACATCAAATGCAAGATGTCCGCCCGGCCGTCCAAGGAAATCGTGGGCAACTCCGCCGGGATTGAAGAAGGTCGCATTCCGAAAGAAAACCCAACGGGAGAAAGCCTTCCCAAACCAATAAGCGGTCGATTGAACGCACCGTGAAAAGGCGAGTCCCAGCACCTTGGGCCGTCAAATTAAAGGCAGATATATAGCCAGCTTCTTATGAGCCATCAGGCCCGAAGATTCTCTCGACCACCCGGTTCCCGGCCGATATATTCCAAGTTCAAGGCCCCTTAGCCAAGCGGTAAGGCCGCGGATTGCAAATCCGCTACCCCCGGTTCGAATCCGGGAGGGGCCTCTTAAAAGAAAACCCTTACAAATCCAGCACTTACGCGCGGCGCCCCACAAAGGCGCCGTGTTCTTTTGTCCCCATGGTTCTCCCGACTTTCGCATCCGCAAGCAGCACACCTTTGGCCACAGAACGCCATTTCATGCTTCATCGGCTTGTCTGTTGACTGTTTTCCGGTGGCAACTCGCGCGCCATGCCGCGCCCCGGAGAAATTGAAACGAAGCCAGGCTCAAACGAACAGGGCCGACCTGATTTGAAAAAACGCTTGCCGGCAGGAGGCCAGACGAGTGGTTGATGCGGAAGTTCACCGGATCGGCGGTTCGGATGGTGGTGAACAAGGATGCGCCGTTGTTGGGGATGTCTTCGCTGTTGGGGGTTAACAATGCGCTCCTCCGGCAAGGACGGAAGGAATAAGCATCGCCGGTTTTTGGAAGTTTCCCGGACACGAATCTCAAGGATTCCGATGCCGCCAGGCATCCAAGCCAAGGCCAAAATGGATGGCAACAATTGTCGATTGGCAAGGGCGTTGTTTTTCATGAAGGGGGCTGATGAACATCGCTAATCCGCATGGGAGTCGCCCAAAACCTGATTCACGATGTTGGTGGGCGCCAGGTAATTCATTGACCGGGCCCGATTGGATCGCTGAACCCAAGGGCAACGAAACCAATCACCGCAAACTTAAGATTATCTGGATGTTATTATTCACGAATGATACGACGGAGCCGATCAAGCGAAGCGAAAACAACTCCCGTTTTCATGGATAATCAATATCCGGGAGTGCCAGCAAGCCGCCAGTGGCTAGCTGGCTCTCCCGGCATACAAAAAGTTTGGCCAATTGTTGGAATCTGATTGAAATCAGCCAGCATTTCCGGCAATAATCATGCATCCTCCCCGCGGATTGGCATACCTGATTCATTCATGCCATCTTCCACTCCTGGGAGTTCACCATGAACCTTCGACGGCGCATCCCAAGCCCTTTCGATTGGCGTTCACCCTGATTGAACTGCTCGTTGTGATTGCCATCATCGCCGTGCTGATAGGCCTCTTGGTTCCCGCGGTGCAGAAGGTGCGCGAGGCCGCCAACAGAACCCAGTGCCAAAACAACTTGAAGCAAATCGGCCTGGCGATGCAAAACTACCATGGCGCGCACAACGCCTTTCCTCCCGGAACAAACAACCATTGCTTCGCCAGTTGGGCGGTATACATCCTGCCTTACCTCGAACAGCAGTCCATGTACGATCGACTCGATCTCAACACCCGGTTTTATGATGTGACCAACCCCGCTCCGGGTCCGTTGCCGAATGTCGATGCGCTCAAGGATTTCGCGCCGAGCGTTTACACCTGTCCATCAAGTCCGCTGCCCAAGTTGATCTGTCCGGAGGATTTGAATTCCATCAACTGGGGCAAGCGCATTCTCGCGGGAAATTATGTCGCCATCATGGGAGCCTGCAACGGGCCGAACTCCGCGACCGAACCGGGAAGCGGGCTCACCAGTTCCCGCGTCGTCGACAGGCGTCCGGCCGCCTCGATTCAGTACAACCACGGCGGGATCCTTGCCACCAATGGCGTGATCTTCCATCTGAGCAAGACCCGCGTCGCGGACATTCTTGACGGCACCAGCAACACCATGCTGGTCGGCGAGCAATCCGACTGGGGCGTCGATCCGGGCGTCGACCCGAGCGGCACGGTTCGCAAGCCGCACGATATCCGCCAGACTTTCCGAGCCGGCCAGTGGGCCGGCAGCCAGCTTGAGGGAATGTCAGCCGTCACGGTCCGCTATCAAATCAACACCAAATCACGCGTCAACTTCAGTGACGGCATCGCCCGCTACGGGTGGAACACGCCGATCCAGTCCGCCCACTCCGGCGGGGCCTTCATGGTTCGCTGCGATGGTGGCGTCTCCTTCCTTACCAGCGCCATGCCCTTCGATGTGCTCAAGTACCTGTGCACCCGCGATGACGGACAGGCTGTCAACCTCGAGTGAAATACCCATGGCCAAAACCGCGCCTGTGTTAGCCATCGCTTTCATGCTGGCCGGCTGTTCGGGAGAACGGCCCATTACGCTGCATCCGGTGACCGGAAGAGTGAGCTTCGCGGGCAAGCCGGTTGCCAAAGGGGAGATCGTGTTTGTTCCTGATGCCGAAAAAGGCAACCCGCATCTCCAGTTCGGCATCGGCAAACTCAACCCCGACGGCACCTACACGGCCCAGACGCTGCAAAAGCCGGGTGTGCAGCCGGGTTGGTACAAGGTCATGATCATCGCCACGAAGAACGAACCGCAGGAGAGCCTTTCATGGATTCCCATCTGGATCGTTCCGGTCAATTACACGAAACCGGAGACAACCAACCTTCGCGCCGAGGTTGTTCCCAATGCGCCCGCGGGCGCCTATGATTTCACGCTGGAATAAAGGCCTTAGCACAGCCCAATCGCATCTTCCGACTTGAGAGAACCGCAATCCGTAACCCGTATGTGGCGCCCACTTCGTTGAGGGGCGAAATGGCATGATTTAGAAATGATTTGCGGAACCTGTGCTTGAGACAATCGAAAAAAATGAAGCAGGCTCCAAACTGTGGCCAAAGGAATTGAGGTCGATAAACGGATTCAAGCAAGAACGCCGATATATCATAAAAATACAAAGATTTCATACAGTATCAGTATAGCCACAAAAGCCAATCCCCTACCCCCAGTCGAAATCCATTGTAATCCCATTTCATTCCAACAACTTTTAATTTCCCGCAATCCATTAGGCAAGCTCGATATTTGTGCCTTTGAAAATCACATTTTTAATATCCGTTCTTTGTGGACATGAAAAAACTGCCGATTAAGTTATATGTGTCTCATCATTTCTTGTTTTCTTCATCAATGGAGTCCTAACATGCCTTTCCCATTACGAAGTTCCGGCATGCGAGCCGGATTCACCCTCATCGAATTGCTCGTGGTCATCGCGATCATCGCCGTGTTGATCGGCCTGCTCGTTCCCGCCGTGCAGAAGGTGCGCGAGGCGGCCAACCGAATGCAGTGCGCCAACAACCTGAAGCAGATGGGTATCGCCTGCCATAACCAGCATGACCAGTTGGGGTTCATGCCGCATGGCGGTTGGGGTTGGTGGTACGCACCCACTTATACCGGAGTCGGAACACCCGCCACGGGAAAAGCCCAGAACGCGGGTTGGGGATACCAGATTCTCCCGTACCTCGAGCAAGAAAGCGTTTGGAAAGGGTCGGGAACAACCACAATCGCCGACGCCCAAAGACAGGTGATTGGAGCGCCGATCAAGACGATGTTCTGCCCAAGCCGACGACCACCGGGCCAACTTCCACCCAATCCGTGCTGGTATGGCGGAACCGGTCCCGGGGGAACATATGCCCACGCCGGGACGGATTACGCGAGCAACGCCGGCACAGGCAACAATGGCGTCATACGCCAAAACGCCAGCAACGCCTTCGACGGTGCCCGAATGTCCCTAATCACCGATGGAACCACCAACACGATGCTGATCGGGGACAAGCGACTCAATAGGGCCCTGATTGGTAGCTACCAAGGCGACGATAACGAGGGATACACCTCGGGTTGGGACCATGACATACTTCGATACGCAAGCCCCACCTATCCACCCTCGCCGGACCCCACGACGGGTGACGGACAGCAACGGTTCGGATCTTCCCATCCGGGTGGCCTGAACATGGCGATGGCGGACGGATCAGTCAGGTTCATACCCTACTCGATCAACACCGCTGTATGGCAATCCCTTGGCACCGCCGACGGCGGTGAAGCCAACACCTCTTATTGACAACGGCAAGTCCTTTTTGCGGAGGAAACATTCATGCGAAAGGCGTTGCCTTTGCTGCTGTTCATCATTGCGGGTTGTGGCGACTCAACCGTGAAAACGGTTCCCGTCGGTGGAAAAGTCATCAAGGATGGCAAGCCCTTCATATTCACGGCGCAAAAGCTTCCGCCCGGCGAACCTGGTTTCAGGCTTGAGTTCCTCAAGCTTGAGGATGGTGGCAAGGAGGGCCTGCTTTTCTCAGGGCAATTCAACCCCGCCGACGGGTCCTTTTCAGTCAAGACCGCTGAATCCAACGGCTTGCCCCTCGGGAAGTACAAGGTGATCATTGCGAAAGGGGCGAGGGGACTCCCTGACGAGTTCAAGAACCAATTCAGCAAGGACAAGTCCCCCTTATCCCTAACAATTACAGACGCGAAGGAAATCCAAGTCGAGATCGACCTGGACAAGAAAACGGCAAGCGCGCGCTAACCTGGAAACGGCCGGACGCGGCGCCCCACCAAAAAGGAGCATGCTGGGGCTTGAATACGAACAATACGCCAATTTCGGCGGCTTCAAGCTGTAACGGCATGTCAGCGTCAAGGGGGATGTAACCCCGCAAGGGGCCCCCCAAGACGGAGACAAGGGCAAGTCCTGAATTCATTCATCA
This sequence comes from Planctomycetota bacterium, assembly GCA_016873225.1. Lineage (GTDB taxonomy): Bacteria > Planctomycetota > Planctomycetia > Gemmatales > Gemmataceae > REEB421. The sequence goes on from VGXS01000002.1 coordinate 195,446, forward strand.
CTATTCACGCGGAGTCAGCTTCCATGAAACGCCAAACAAGACCAGGTTTCACCCTCATCGAATTGCTCGTGGTCATCGCCATCATCGCCGTGCTGATCGGCCTGCTGGTTCCCGCCGTGCAGAAGGTGCGCGAGGCCGCCAACCGCATGAGTTGCACCAACAACTTCAAACAGTGGGGCCTGGCCATGCACGGCCACCACGACACCGTCGGCAAACTGCCCTACACCGCCAAGACCAATTTCCGCCAGACCTTCGTGCCGATGCTGCTGCCCTATATCGAGCAGTCGGGGGTGGTGAAGGGTTTCGACACGAATGTGAGCAACTTCTACCTGCCACCCTTCATCGTCCGGAACTCCAACACGGGGCTGTTCGCGACGCCCGTGAAGATGTTCTATTGCCCCAGCGACCGGCCGGGAGCGATCTGGACCGACGACACCTACTGGCGGGCCCGCGGGAACTATTTGGTTTCCTGGGGATTCCTCACCGTGGGCGGCACGAACGCCGCCGACCAGGGCGTCTTCGGCAGCGCCGGCGCCAACCCGAAGCAATCCCGCTTCAGCGACATCACCGATGGCCTGACCAACACCCTGCTGATGAGCGAGATCATCGTGGCCAAGCAGGACAAGAACTCGGCGTGGGACGGTCGGGGCGACTTCTACAACGACGACAGGGCCAATCCCGGCTCGATGTTCATGACGCTCAACACGCCCAACTCGACCGTTTCCGACGCCATCTGGTGCGTCAGCAACGGCGACAAGGCGATGCCCTGCGTCCCCGCGGCGGGCACCAACGGCCAGCAGGCGGCCCGAAGCCGGCATTCCGGCGGCGTGAACGCGCTTTTGGCCGACGGATCGGTGAAGTTCTTCACGAACAGCATCCAGGCCTCCACATGGCGCTACCTTGGCTCGGCCGCCGACGGAGTGGCGATCTCTAACTACTGACTTTCAAGACACGATTTGGAGAACAACGATGCCAAGTCGAACGGCAATCGTGCTGATGGCGGCAATGGTGGCCATCGGTTGCGGGTCGGATGCCCCGACCCATCCGGTGAAGGGGCGCGTGACGCTCGATGGCGCCCCGCTGGAAAATGGATCGATCCGCTTCTCGCCGACGGGAGAGGCGTCGCCGGCCGGCGGCGAGATCAAAAACGGCGAATACTCCCTGATGGCCCCGCCGGGTGAATCGAAGGTGGAGATCACCTCCACCAAGGTCATCGGGCAACGGAAGGCCTACAACACGCCCGACAGCCCAATGGTGGACATCACCAAGGAAGTGGTTCCCGAAAAATACAACGCGAGGTCAACCTTGAAGATCGAGGTGAAGGCCGGAAGCAACAGCAAGGATTTCGAACTTTCCACGAAGTGATCGTTGGCGGGCCAATCAGGCCTTGCGCCGCGTGGCCACCAGGCCGGCCAGGTAGCCTCCCTTGAATCCGCCATCGATGTTGACCACGGCAACACCCGCCGAGCAGGCATTGAGCATGGTCATGAGGGCGGCAAGTCCCTGGAAAGCCGCGCCGTAGCCGATGCTTGTGGGCACGGCGAACACGGGGCATGAAACGAGCCCGCCCACCACGCTCGGAAGGGCGCCATCCATGCCGGCGACCACGACAATGGCATCCGCCTCAAGCAGGCGCGGCAGGACACCCAGAACCCGGTGAAGACCGGCCACGCCCACATCGGCGATCAGTTCGACCTCGGCGCCCATGGCCCTTGCGGTGACCAGGGCCTCGCGCGCCACGGGTATGTCGCCCGTGCCGGCGGTGAGGACAAGCACCCGGCCGGTCGCCTTTCTCGGGGAGGCGGGCAGCCAGAATGTCCGGGCGACAGGATCGTGCTCGCCGGCCGGCAGCGCCAGGGTCAACGGGCCCACGGCCTCGGCGGGCAGGCGTGTCACCAGGCAGTCCTGCCCGGCGGCGGACAGGCGTGTCGCCGTGCCGACAATCCACTCGGGGGTTTTTCCCTGGCCAAGGATCACCTCGGGGAAGCCGCAGCGGGCTTGCCTGGCCAGGTCGAGCCTGGCGTAGCCCAGTTCGGCGGTGCCGGTTCCCGACTCGACGAGGGCGACGATCGACTCGGCATCGAGTTGTCCCTGCCGGAACCGGTTTAAGGCTTCCAGCAACTTTTGGCGATCGGTCATGGCCTTCCCCGGGAGAGGATCAGGAGGCGATTTCACGGACCGCGGAAATCAGCGCGTCGATGTCGGCCTCGGTATTGAACGGGCCAGGACTGGCACGCACAAGTCCCTCGGGAGCGGTGCCAATGGCCTTGTGCACATAGGGGGCGCAGTGGAGACCCGGCCTGACGGCGATGTTGAAGCTGGAATCGAGGATGCCGCCGACATCGGCCACCGGCACGGTCTCGAGGCGAAACGGCACGGTGGCCACGCGCCGGGACCAGTCGTCGGTGCCGAAAACCTCGACGCCGGGAATCTCACCCAGGCCGGCAACCAGCCTCCTGGCCAGGGCGACCTCGTGATCGTGGATGGCGCCGATTCCTTTCTCGGCCAGCCATTTCAACCCCGCCACCAGGCCGGCGACCCCGAGAACATTCGGGGTGCCTCCCTCAAGGTGGTAAGGGTAGAGGGCGGGCTGGGTTTCGCTTGAGGAATCTCCGCCGGTGCCCCCCTCGCGCCAGGGCCTCGGATTCAGGCCGGGGGCGACATAAAGGGCGCCCGTTCCCACGGGTCCGAACAGGCCCTTGTGTCCCGCCATCGCCAACAGGTCGATCTTCGACCTTGAGACATCGATCGGCAGCACCCCGGCGGTCTGGGCCGCGTCGACTAGGAAGGCCGCGCCCCGGGCGCGCGCCAGGGCGCCGATCTCGTCGATCGGTTGCACGGTGCCGAGCACATTGCTGGCGTGGGTGATGGCGACAAGCCGCGCGGGGCGCGCGAGCGCCTTCTCCAACTGGTCGAGCCTGAGGAGTCCCCTTTCGTCGGCCTCCACCCGGGTGAGGGTGATTTTCCCCGCGAGTTCCATCGCGCGCAGCGGCCTGCTGATGGAGTTGTGCTCCAGCGTGGAGGTGATGACATGGTCTCCCTGCTGCACGATGCCCTTGATTGCGATGTTGAGGGCGTCGGTGCAGTTGAGGGTGAGGATCCAGCGGTCGGGCGAGGCGCCGCCGAAGAACTGGTTGAGCCTGTGCCGGGCATCATCGAGAACACGCTCGGCGGCCAGCGACATCCGGTGGCCGGCCCGCCCGGGATTGGCCATCTCCTCGCGGGCGAACCGGTCGAGGGCCCGATAAACGGGCTCTGGCTTGGGATGGCTCGTGGCGGCGTTGTCGAGGTAGGTGGTCATGGGGTTGGTGGGCGCGGACCGTCAGTGCCCGATGTATCGGGCATAGAGCGTCAGGGCGCGATCCTCCTCGTGGGTGCCCTTGATGATGGCGCGTCCGTCGGGGAAGACGGTGAACTCGCAGTCGTCCGCGTTGAACCGGAGGAGGAACTTCGAAAGGTGGACCTCCGAAACGGCGCGAATGGCGGAGGCCATGGCCGGAAGGTCGAGCCGGGAGGGGGACGCGGGAACCACCTGCACGGCGTTGCGTCCGCAGAGGCTCGTGGTCTGCACGCCCTGGGCGCCCTCGAGCCACTCGAAGTCGCGCCGCTTGCAGCAGGGACAGTCGCGCACCTCGAGCAGGCGGGCGATCTTCACCTTGCGGAGCGTGTTTTCCCAACAATCGACATAGGCGAGTTCGCGGTTGATGGTCTCGGGCTTGCCGACAAGGATCTTGATCGCCTCGGTGGCCTGGAAGTTGGCGATGATCGAGATGATGGGGGCCAGGACGCCGGCGGTGTCGCAGTTGGCGGCCTCGCCGGGGCCGGGTGCCGCCTCGAAGACGCACCGCAGGCAGGGTGTCTTGCCCGGGATGATGGTCATGGTCTGGCCATGGCTGCCGATGCAGCCGCCATGCACCCAGGGCTTGCCGTCGCGCACGCAGACATCGTTGATGAGATAGCGGATCTCGAAGTTATCAGACCCGTCGAGGACCAGGTCGACATCGGCGGAGAGCGCGCCGATGTTGGAGCGGTCGATGTGGGCGACAACCGGTTCGACGACCACCCCGGAGTTGATCGCGCGCAGCTTGGCGGCGGCGGCCTCCGCCTTGGGAAGGTGGGAGGCCACATCCGACTCGTCGAAGAGCACCTGCCTTTGCAGGTTGCTCGACTCGACGAAGTCGCGGTCGACAAGGCGCACGAAGCCGACTCCGGCGCGAACGAGCGTGTTGGCCAGCACGGTTCCCAGCGCGCCGACGCCGCACAGCAGCACGCGTGAGGCCAGGAGCTTTTCCTGGCCGGCCCTGCCGATTCCGTGGAACCTCATCTGGCGGCTGTAGCGTTCGAGGATGTCCGGCTCTTCCATGGTCATTCCGCGTCTCCGGGATTGATTTCCCGCGCGAACTGCTCGAGGAACTCGGCCATGCCGTCGGGCCACTGCGGGCCGGAGACATGGCCCTTGAGGGTCGCCAGGTCCTCGAGGACGCGGTTTCGGCGGGTGTCGTCGAGGCGGGTCAGGGTGCCGATGATCCGGGACAGGACCGATTCGGCGGCATCCGGATGGACGACCGACTCGTCCGATCCGCTGAGGAAGACGACCGATTCCATGACAGCCAGCAGAAGCGGGTCGATGCCTAACTCGCGGGGGATTTCCGGCAGGGAGGCGATGCCCTCGGGTTCTTCGAAGAAGTCCTCCTCGCGGGGCTTGCCCGAATCGGGGTGCTGATGGCCGGGCACGGGCTTGCGCGCCTGTCCGCCGGGTTTCTTTCCGCCAGGTTTCCTGCCGCCCATGGCCCCTCCGTCAACCCCCGCCGACGGCGGGAATGATCGCCAACTGGTCGCCATCCTTGATCGGGGTGGCGAAGCCGTTGTCGAGGTAACGGACATCGTCGTCGTTGAGGTAGACATTCACGAACGGTCGCAGGGCCCCGTTGGTGTAAAGCCTGGGTTGGAGGCCGGGTTCGGCGGCCACGAGCGCGGCGAGGGCGGCCTCCACGGTCGCGGCCTCCACGGCCACGACATCCCGGCCGCCGGCATGGGGCCGCAACGGGGGAGGAATCTGGATCGCTACGGGCATGCTGTTGTTCCTGGGGATTTCGCTCGGGTTCAGGCCAGCACCGTTTCGCGGCGCCGGGCGGGACGGGCGGCGTCCGGCGCGAGTAGCGCGTGGAAGTCGGCCATGCTGGGATTGATGACGGCGGGTTCGGCGAGAACCTCCGCCGCGGCGTCCTGGGTCTTGAGGCCGTTGCCGGTGATGCAGATCACCGTTTCGTCGTCGCGGCCGATTCGGCCCTGCTCGACGAGCCTGCGGGTGGCCGCGACGGTCGTGCCGCCGGCGGTTTCCGCGAACACGCCCTCGGTTTCGGCCAGCAGCACCATCGACTCGCGGATCTCGTCGTCGGACACATCGGCGGCCCATCCGTTGCTTTCGCGGATGAGCTTGATCGCGAAGAAGCCGTCGGCGGGATCGCCGATGGCCAGCGACTTGCAAATGGTCTTGGGCTGGCGGACCGGCTTGTGCTGCTGGAGTCCCTGCTGCACGGCGCCGGCGATCGGGTTGCAACCGGTGGGCTGGGCGCCGTGGAACGAGGTGGCGGGCTGGTCGATCAGCCCGGTCTCATGGAGTTCGCGGAACGCCTTGTTGATCTTGCCGATGAGGGCGCCGCCGGCCATTGGGGCCACGACATGCCGGGGCGTGCGCCAGCCAAGCTGCTGGGCGATCTCGAAGCCCATCGTCTTCGATCCCTCGGCGTAAAACGGCCTGAGGTTGATGTTCACGAACCCCCAGCCGTACTGGAAGGCGATCTGCGTGCAGAGGCGGTTCACCTCGTCGTAGGTGCCCTTCACGCCGATCACGGTCGCCCCGTAGACGCTTGTGCCGAGGATCTTGGCCTTCTCGAGGTCGGAGGGCACCAGGATGAAGCTGGTAAGGCCGGCGGCCGCCGCGTTGGCGGCGACGCTGTTGGCCAGGTTGCCCGTGCTGGCGCAACCCACGGTCTCAAGCCCGAACTCCCTGGCCTTGGAAAGCGCCACGGCGACAACCCGGTCCTTGAATGACAAGGTGGGAAAATTCACCGCGTCGTTTTTCACCCAGAGGTTGGTCAGGCCGAGGGCCTTGCCAAGCCGGTGGGCCCTGATGAGGGGCGTGCCACCCGTATGAACGCCCACGGTCGGGGCGCCGTCGATGGGCAGGTATTCCCGCCATCGCCACATGGTGTGCGGGCGGGCCTCGATGCGCTCGCGGCTAACCTCCGAGGCGATCGCCTTATAGTCGTAGTCCACCTCAAGGGGACCGAAGTCGTCCTCGCAGAAGTTGGTGGTGCTCACGGGCCAAAGCTTGCCGCACACCCGGCACCGCATGCCGACGGCGTATCCCTTGCCGGTACCGCAGGAATTCGTGGTTGTCATGGCCAAACTCCCCTTCAGGCGCGCCAGCGGGCGTCAACAGGGGGGTGTCTTGGGACCAGATACCCGGCGGGAACACTCGTTCCGGCCATGAAGAACAGATGCACGGGCTTTCGCCGCGACCTTATCTCCCCCGGTGGCCCGGGCAGGAATTAGCACCAGCATCGAGTTGAGGCATACGCCCCGGACCGACCGGTTGCTGTGGCTTCGCAGGGCCTGACCCTCTGCCACTCTGGATAAGATACCCACCAAATTGTTCCCATTAGAGTAACGGACCGCCCCGCCGGCGGCAATGCGACAGACGCATTTTTCAGAAGACGCCAGCCAGCAGCAGGACGATTGCAACGACCAGGAAAAGACAAACGGCGACAAGGGCTCCCAAAATCCACATTTCCCAAGCGGGCGCCGCTGGTGGAGCCGGCAACGGAGGAACCGTCGGCACCGGAGGCGAAACCGGGCCACCCGGAGGCATGGATGCCGTCTCAGCCGCCATCCAGTCCGCCGGCAGGAACTGCGGGGGAAGCAGTTCGGGGGCTTCCTCCGCCTGTTCCTCGCCCAGCACCAGCTCCTCGACCGCCGTTCGCCCGCCGGGGCTGTGCAACCCCAGTTCGTCGAGCACCAGCCTGATTCCGTCGCCATCGGGGCCATCGGGAAACAGGTCGCGGGGGTTGGCGGCCAGCAGTTGGAGGTCGGCGGCCAGGACGGCGGGGGAGCCGAAGCGCGACTGCGGATCCTTCTCCATGAGCGACCGGATCAATTGGCTGAACCGCTCGGACACCTCGGGCGCCGCCTCGCGCACGGAAGGAACGGGCATCCTGCGGTGGGCCGCCATCCGTTCCTTGCTCGTGCCGGCCGAGGGATACGGGGGCTTTCCGGAGAGCGCGAAGTAAAGGGTGCAGCCCAGGGAATAGAGGTCGGCCCGGCCGTCGACACGGGAGGAGTCGATCGTTTGCTCGGGCGCGATGAAATCCATGCTGCCGACGATGTAGCCCGGACCGCCGACCACATCGACGGGTTGGCCGACCTCCCCGGCGCGATAGGCCAGGCCGAGGTCGATGACAAACGCCTTTCCCGATGGGGAAATGAGAATGTTGCTCGGCTTGATGTCGCGGTGGATGATGCCCGCGGCGTGAAGCGCCCCCAGGGCGCGCGACACCTCCGCCCCGACGCGGGCGGCCTCGAACGGTTCCAAGGGCCCCCGCTCGACGACCCTGCGGTAGAGGCTTTGCCCCGGAACGAAATCCATGGCCAGGTAATGAACCCCGGAATCCTCGCCGTTGGAGACGAATCCGCACAGGTTGGGATGCCGGGGGGCATCGGCCAGCAGGTCGCACTCCCTGACAAACCGGGCCAGGTGCCTCGGCTGCGGGGCCATCGCCGGGGGCAGCACCTTCACGGCCACCAGCAGGCGCGGATCCTCGGCCGAACGGGCCAGGTACACCGTGGCCATGCCGCCGCGGGCGATGGGCGAGAGCAGCATGTAAGGCCCGAGCCTCAGGCCGCGCGTGACGCCCATCATGAGCTTGCCCGCCTGGAAGCGGGTTATCACCCCGTGCTGGACAAGGTGGTCGGACAATCCCCTGGTGTTGTCGTGCAGGAAGCCGGGCACGCCCTGCAAGGCGGCCTTGAGTTCGTTGCGGTCCATCAGTCGGCTTTTGATGATGCCGGCGAGGAAACGCTGGGGATGCACCACGCCCGCACCGGCGGAATCGCGAGGGGCGCCTCCGGCGCCGGAGCCTTGTTCCGCCCCGCCGTTCACCAAGGACACACTCCATTCGGGGTCGCCGGATGAACCGGCGCGCCGGACTCCCCGGCGGAAGCACGATTCTAACCCATGGCCCGCCCGACGCTAGGCGATGTCCTTGCCCCGGATGCGCGCCCCGAGCTTGGCCCTGAGGCGGGTTTCGATCCGTGAGTGGGCCTGTTCGACCTCCTTGTCGGTCAGGGTGCGGTCGGATGCCTGGTAGTCGAGGGCGTAGGCCAGGCTCTTGAAGCCTTCACCCAAAGGATCGCCGCGGTACAGGTCGAAAAGGCGGGCGGTTTCCAAAAGCGGCGTCCCGGCCTCCCTGAGCAGGGCCTCCACATCCGCGGCGGGGCAGGCCTCGGGCACCACCACGGCCAAGTCCCGGCGGGCGGCGGGAAACCTGGGAATGGAGCGCGCCCTGAACGACTGGCTGGAGAGCTTTTCAAGCAAAACCGCGTCGAATTCGGCCAGGTGAATCCGGCTCGGGGTCCCGCCCAGGGCGACGGCGGCGCGGGGATGCAACTCACCGAGGAACCCCAGTTCCTCACCGCCCGGGCCGACCACCCGGGCCTGCTTTCCCGGATGAAGCGCGCGGTGGGCCCCGGCCACATACGAGGCGCCCATGACGCGAAGGCCCGCCAGCATCCCCTCGACAACACCCTTGAGGTCGAAAAAGTCCATCGCGCCCGATGCGCCGCCATGCACCGACTCGGCATGACGGCTTCCCGACATGGCGATGGCCAGGCGCCTGGCCTCCCCGGGGAATCGCTCACCCTGCCGGGGCCAAAAGGCCGTGCCCAGTTCGAAAACCCGGACGGCGTCGCCGCGCGCCGCGTTCGCCTGCGCCGAGGCCGCCAGGCCGGCCAACACGCTGCGACGCATGATGGCGCGCTCGGGGCTGATCGGGTTGGCAAGCGCCACGGCGGGCCCGTCGGCTTCGTCGCCGAGAATCACCTTCTCGGCGGCGGGCGATGTGAGGGCGTAGCTGATGACCTCGCGCAGGCCAATGCCGGCGAGAAGGTCCTTGAGGCCATCCTCGAAGCGCTGGCGGGTGTTGGCCCGCGGCGGCGGGGGCGCCTCGGCCGGAAGCCGGGGAACAAGGTTGCCGTAGCCGTAAAGCCTGACGACATCCTCCACGATGTCGGGCAAGCCCTCCTGCACATCGAGTCGGTGCCAGGGAAGCCTCAGGGTGAGGCCGTTGGCGTCCTCGGAAACGACATGGAACTCCAGGGCGGAGACGATCGCCCGGACGCGTTCGGCGGGAATCTCGCAGCCGGCGAGGCGACGGGCGGCCGCCCAGTCGTAGCGGACCTCGCGGGGAGCCTCGGGCGCGGGATGGCAATCAGCCGCCTCGCTCACCGACGAGGCGCCGCCCGCCAGGAACAACCGCGCCGCCCGGCCCATCCCGCGCGCCGCGAGCACCGGGGAAACACCACGCGTGTAGCGGGTGCTCGCCTCGCTGAACAGGTTGAAGGCGCGGGAAGCCCGCCTGATGGCGACGGCATCGAAATGCGCCGACTCGAGGAAGACCCGCCGGGTGTTCGAGTCGACCTCGGTGGCCGCCCCGCCCATCACGCCGGCCAGGGCCACGGGCCCCGAGGCGTCGGCGATCACGAGCATGTCGGGGGCCAGGATCCTGTCGGCGCCGTCCAGGGTCGTGAGCGTCTCGCCGGCGCGGGCGTATCGCACGGTGATTTCCACCGGTTTTCCGGCGGCGCGAGCCTCGAGCTTGTCCAGGTCGAACGCATGGAGCGGCTGCCCCTGCTCGAGCATCACGAAATTGGTGATGTCCACCGCCGCGCCGATCGGCCGCATGCCCGACTGCGCCAGCAACCGGCGGACGCGCTCGGATGACACGCCTCCGGGAAAGCCCTCCACCATGAGGCCCATGTACCTGCGGCAAGCCTCGGGCGCCTCGATGGCCACCTTCACTGGGCAGGCGCCGGCACCGGCCGGAACCGAGCTTTCGGGTTCGCGGACCCGCCCGCCGGTGAGCGCGGCGACCTCGCGGGCCAGGCCGGTGAGGGCCAGGCATCGGGCCATGTTGGGGAGAATGTCGATCTCAAGCACGACATCGCCAAGGGCGTCGGCCGCCGGGGCGCCCTCGGGCGCCGTTCCCGGGTCGAGGAACAAAAGGCCCTCGTGGTCTTCCGAAAGGCCAAGCTCGTAGGCCGAGCAGAGCATCGCCTCGCTGGGCACGCCCCTGATGACGGTCGGCTTGAGTTCCTTGAGAACCTTCTCCTTGGAATGGCCGTCGATCACCCTGGCGCCCGAGAGCGCCAGCACGCACCATTGCCCGGAATCACCCGGAGCGATGTTCGGCGCCCCGGTCACGAGCGTCATTTCCCGGCCGTTGCCGAAAGCCACCCTGGGCAGCTTGAGCTTGTCGGCATCGGGATGCCTGCCGACCGACACGACCCGGCCGATGACGATTTTCCCGCTGTCCCAAACGGGGCCGGGATCTTCCATGCGCACGCCGGCGATCGGCTCGACCCCGACGGTGCGCGCCGAGCCGACTTCGAGGCCCGAAAGCGACAGCATCGAGGCCAGTTCGGCGGCGGGGGGAAGGTCGACATAGTCGGCCAGCCAGCGGGTCGAGACATGCATGGTCGGGGCCCGGTCGGGGGTTTAGAAGGATCGGAGAAAACGCAGGTCGCCGGACCAGAAGGCCCGGATGTCCTCGATGCCATACAGCAGCATGTTGATGCGCTCGACGCCCAAGCCGAACGCGAAGCCCGAGTGGCTGGCGGGATCGTAGCCGCCGTTGCGCAGGACAACCGGATGAACCATCCCGGCGCCGAGGATCTCGAGCCAGCCGCTCTTCTTGCAGACGGGGCATCCCTTGGCGGCGCACAGGATGCAGTCCATGTCCACCTCGATGCTCGGCTCGGTGAACGGGAAGTAGCTTGAGCGCACGCGCACCTTGCGGTCGGGGCCGAACAACCGCCTGATGAACGCCTCTAGGGTTCCCAAAAGGTCGGTGAGGCCGATGTTGGCGCCGATGCACAGGCCCTCCACCTGATGGAACATGATCTCGCTTCGGGCGGTGATCTGCTCGTAACGGTAGACAAGGCCGGGAAGGACAACCCTCAGCGGTTGGGGCGCCCGTTCACGCATCGCGTGGATCTGGCCGGGGGAGGTGTGCGTGCGAAGCACGATCCCGGGCGTGGTCGTGTGGAAGGTGTCCCACATGTCTCGCGCGGGATGATGCGGCGGCATGTTGAGCATGCCGAAGTTGGTTTCGTCGTCCTCCACCTCGCGGCTGTGATAGACCTCGTACCCCAGTTCGCCGAACGCCGCCAGGATGCGGCGCAGCGTGATGGTGGCCGGATGAAGCCCGCCGGTGGTGACGGGCCTGCCCGGCAGGGTGTGATCGATCCTTTCGCTGGCGATGGAATTCTCAAGGGCGCGCTCGCGTGCCGCTGCCTCGGCATTGGCAAAAGCAGCTGCCAATGTTTCCTTGAGCTTGTTGACAGCCTGACCGTAACCCTTCCGCTCGGGTGGTGGCAGTTCGGGAAGCTTTTTGAGGGCCAGTGGAACCAGACCCGCCTTGCCGAACCAGCGAAGGTTCCAAGCGGCCAAGGCAGCGTCATCGGCCGCCTGGGCCAGTTCGGACCTGCCTTGGGCCTCGAGTTGTTCCAGTTCGCCCATGGCGAGCGTCAGGCCTTCTTGGCGATGGTCTTCTTGACCAAATCGACCACGGCGGTGAACGCTTCCGGATCGTGGATCGCCAGTTCAGACAACGACTTGCGGTCGAGGCTGATGCGGGCGGCAACCAAGCCGGCGATGAGTTCGCTGTAGCGAAGTCCCCTCATCCGGCATGCCGCGTTGATGCGCACGATCCACAGGCGGCGGAATTGGCGCTTGCGTACGCGACGATCGCGATAGGCGTAGGCCCGGGCCCGCATGAGGGCCACGGCCGACTGGCGGTAGAGGCGGTGACGGCCGGCGCGGAAGCCCTTGGTGAGGCGACGCAACCGGGCCCGCTTGCGAAGGACTGTCTTGCCACTGCGAGCGCGCATGATGAACCTCGATGCGAAAAGCGTGAACGGATGATGGTGTCAGGTCGGGAAAAGGTTCAGCTGGAGCCAAGCATCATGCGGACATACTTCTTGGCCAACACGCCGCCGCTGGTGATCGGGCTGCGAAGCCCCATCTTCCGCTTGCCGGACTTGTGGCTGTTGAGGTGCTTCTTGCCGGCCTGCAGGCGCTTGAGCTTGCCCGTGGCTGTAACCCTGAAGCGCTTCCGCGAGGCCTTGTGACTCTTGTGCTTGGGCATGGCCCACCTGTCCCGTGACGCCTGTTGTCGCGACTTTTAGCCGCGATCGCTTGTCGAAACCATGATTATACCAGCGGGCCGCCGACTGGTGAAGGGGGAATGCCCATCCAGACCACTTGCGGATCGGCAACGCCGGGTGTCCAATGATTCGTGTTCAGCTTAACCTCTTCGCCGGAGTTCATTCCATGCGCGTCGGTCTTTGGGCCCTCCTCGCTTTTTCCACGGCTTCGCTTTCCCTGGCACGGGGCCAGGATTTCAAGTCGATCTTCAACGGAAAGGACCTCGAGGGCTGGGAAGGCAATCCCAAGCTGTGGAGTGTCAAGGACGGCGCCATCACCGGCGTGACGGGGAATGATCCCGAGAACAAGCTCAAGCACAACACCTTCCTGGTCTGGAAGGGAGGAGAGGTTTCCGACTTCGAACTCCGCTTCAAGTACAAGATGGTCGGCGGCAACTCGGGCATTCAGTATCGCAGCAAGCTGATGGGCCAGGGCGAATTCGGGCCGCGAGTCGGCGGGTACCAGGCCGACTTCGAGGCCGGAACCACCTACAGTGGCATCCTTTACGACGAGGGAGGCATCGCTGGTGGCCGGGGAATCATGTGTGGCCGGGGCGAGAAGGTGAAGTGGAACGCCGAGAACAAGAAGGAATCGCTCGGCAAAACGGAAAAGACCTCGGCGGAAATCCAGGCCTCCATCAAGAAGGAAGACTGGAACGAGTATGTGATCGTCGCCAAGGGCAACAAACTCATCCATTCCATCAATGGGAATGTCACCGCCGAGGTCACCGATGAGTCACCCAAGGCGCTCAAGAATGGAATCCTTGCCCTTCAGATCCATGTCGGCCCCCCCATGACGGTCCAGTTCAAGGACATCATGCTCAAGGAACTCAAGTAAACCGCCGGCAAACCGTTTCGGGCCATGGCCCGCTTTCTGTTGAAATCGGGCCATGATTCACGGTGATACTGCGTAGTGAAAGCCGCTATTGGAGTCATGGAATGCGATTGATTCGCACGCTCACCCTCGTCGCCACCATCGTCTGCAGCGCCACGCTGGTCGTGGCCCAGCAGGGCAAGGGAAAAAAGAAAAAGGAAGAGCCGTTTGTCGGGGGCAGGGAGATCACGGCGACGCCGGCGGAAAAGCTCAAGGTGAAGCCGGGCTTCGTGGCTGAATTGCTCTACTCGGTGCCCAAGGACAAGCAGGGGTCGTGGGTAAACCTGTGCGTGGATCCCAAGGGAAGGCTGATTGTTTCCGACCAGTACGGATCGCTTTACCGGGTGACTCCGGGCCAAGGCGCCGCCGACACCAAGGTGGAACCGGTTCCCGCGAAGATTGGCGAGGCCCAAGGTTTGCTTTGGGCATTCGACGGCCTTTATGTGGTCGTGAACCGGGGCAAGGAATACCCGTCGGGCCTCTACAAGGTAACCGATTCCAACAACGACGATGTCCTCGACAAGGTCGAGTTGCTCCACCCCATAACCGGCGGCGCCGGTGAGCACGGCCCGCACGCCGTTTTGCTTACCCCGGACGGAAAATCGCTCGTGGTGGTCTGTGGCAACCAGACCAAAATGATGGAATACGACTCCACCCGGGTTCCGCCGCACTGGGGCGAGGACCACCTGCTTCCCCGAATGCCCGACGGCCGCGGCTTCATGGCCGGGGTGCTCGGGCCGGGCGGCACCATTTATAAGGTGAGCCCCGACGGCAAGAACTGGGAAGTGCTGTGCACGGGTTTCCGCAACCAGTTCGATGCCGCCTTCAACAAACTGGGCGACCTCTTCACCTACGACGCCGACATGGAATGGGATGTGAACACCCCGTGGTACCGGCCGACACGCGTCTGCCAGGTGCTTTCGGGTGTTGATTACGGCTGGCGCAATGGCGCCGGCAAATGGCCGGCGCACTACCCCGACAGCATGGGCGCCGTGGTCAATGTCGGCCCCGGATCCCCCACGGGTGTCTGTTTCGGCCACGGGACCCGATTCCCCGCCAAGTATCAGGACGCCCTTTTCATCTGCGACTGGAGCTATGGCAAGCTCTACGCGACCCACCTGAAGGCCGATGGCGCCTCGTACACCGGCGAACTCGAGGAGTTTGTCAGCGGGTCTCCGCTCGCCCTGACGGATGTGATCGTGCATCCGGCCGAGGGATGCCTGTACTTCACCGTCGGAGGCAGGCGCACCCAATCGGGACTTTACCGGGTGCGTTACATCGGAAACGAACCGACGGGCCCTTCCCCGGCCATGGCCTCGGGCGAACCAAGGGAAACCAGGTTGGCCCTTGAAAAGTTCCACGGGGTGAAGGATCCGGCCGCCATCGGTGCCGCATGGGGAAAGCTGGGCAGCGCGGACAGGGCCATCCGCAGCGCCGCGCGCATCGCCCTGGAGCACCAGGACGCGGCGTCCTGGAAGGACAAGGCCCTTGCCGAGACGGACACCGACAAGGCGCTGGGAGCCCTTCTCGCCCTCGCGCGCGTCAGCGCGACCGACCCTGCCCACCTCAAGCCGGGCGCGCCCGAACCGGACGGCGGGATGAAGCAAGCCATCCTGAAGGCGCTCGACCGCCTGCAGTCGAAGTGGGACTCGCTGACGGAGCGGCAGCAGGCCGACCTGCTGCGTGTTTACGCCATCGTGTTTGTCCGCATGGGCGGGCCGGAAGACGCCGCGCGCGCCGCGCTGGCCTCGGCGTTCGAGTCCCGCTTCCCCTCGGGCCGCAAGCTGGTCGACGGCGACCTGGCCCAGTTGCTGGTGTTCCTGCAAGGGCCCAACGCCGCCAAGCGCGTCGTGCCGCTTTTGGCCTCCGCCCCGACTCAGGAAGAGCAAATGGACCTGGCCAAGTCGCTTCGGATGCTCAAGGCCGGCTGGACTCCCGAACTGCGGGACGCGCAGGTGGAATGGCTCGTGAAGGCACGCGGCTACCGGGGCGGAAACAGCTTCGGCGGCTTCCTCGACAACATCCAGCGCGACACGGTGGCCACCTTCACCGACGCCGAGAAGGCCAAATATGCCGCCAAGCTGGAGAAGCGTGATGTGGCCGCCATTCCGGCCGCGCCACCCCGGCCCCTCGTCAAGAAATATTTAATGGCCGACCTGGATGGCAAGCTCGCCCAGGGTCTCGCCGGTGGCCGGAACTTCGAGCGCGGCCGGGTGCTGTTCGGACAAACCACATGCTTCTCATGCCACCGCTACGGCAACGAGGGCGGAGCGCAAGGCCCCGACCTCACCGGTGTGGCCGGGCGGTTTTCCCCCCGGGACCTTCTGGAATCGATCCTTGATCCGAGCAAGACCGTCTCCGACCAGTATCAGGCGGTCGTGATCGAAACCGACGACGGCAAGCTCACGACCGGAAGGATCGTGAACCTCAATGGCGACAACATGATGGTGATGACCAACATGCTGGAACCCAACAGCCTGACGCCCATCAACCGCCGGAAGATCGAATCGGTTCACCCCGCCAAGAACTCGATGATGCCCGCCGGCCTGATCGACTCCCTCAAGGAGGACGAGGTCATGGACTTGCTGGCTTACCTGTTGTCACGCGGGGATGCCAAGTCGCCGATGTTCAGGTAAGCGGCAAAGTCCGACACCCGCAAAGCGTCACCTCAAGCTAATGAAGACGGCTCCAGAGCAACCTTCAAATGGATGAGTTGAATTGTTGACGCTGACAGAACAAACACAAATGTTCGGTGAGTAAAACCAGTAGAGCTCCGAACGCAGTTGAAGGCGGAATGAGCGGGTTTGGATCCGGAATCGACCCGCTCACTCCGGCGCTACGCGCCTGCGTTCGGGGCTCTTTCGTTTCCGTTATGGCTCCTGGTGTTGTTCCTTGATCGACTAGAGCCTCACTTCGCTGGGGGCTCCTAAAGCCAACTTCAAATATCTGACCTGCCCAAGACCCCGGCACCCGCCATCATTCTGTTAGTCCTTTCATGTCGCTAGAGCGTCGAACGGCGCGAGTGACCTCTGAACTGGCGCCAGATTGTTGAATGTCCGCGAGGGCCCCTCACTTCGTTCAGGGCTCTTAAGCGATAAGCGGATCTCAATATGAAGGCCAAACAAAGGCTGACGATGCTTAGGAGCCCTGAACGAAGTGAGGGGCGAACGGGCATGATTCGGAAATGACTTGAAGGACATGTGTTTCAAAAAATCCAATGAAATGAAGACGGCTATTAAGCTCACTTCAACTCGCTTTTTGCCTCGCTACAGCCCGATCATCGTGAATCACGGCATCAAGGGCTCGTATTCCCCATCCACCATTTGAGCCACTTGGCCACGGCGGGGGTGAGGGCTGACCTCGCCGCGGCGTCGCCGGCGCGTGAAAGCGCCTGGCTGCGCGACGGGTAGGGCGTGATCCAGCCCGAGAGCCTCCGAAGCGGCCAGCGTTCCCGCAGGGCCAGGGCCATAGTTCCGATGAGTTCGCCGGCGCCCCTGCCATAGATGGAAGCGCCCGTCAGCAGACCTTTCTCGTCGGTCCAAACCTTGAGCCAACCGGGCCCGGAATCCTCCAACGCGTGGCGGTCGTTCGCCTGCATGTCGATCCGGTGCAGCACCGGGCCGGGTTCTCCCACGCCCGCGACTTCCGGATCGGTCCAGGTGCACCAAGGCACCAGGTTGGGTTGCCAGGTGGAGCCCAGCAACAATCCGAACGGCCAAGGCTTGGCGACAAGCGCGTTGCGCACCGCCAGTCGCGCCATGGCATCGGACGCGTGTGTGAAGCGGGGCGCGCCGGCGACAACATCGCCCGCGGCAAAAACCGATTCGTTCGTGGTGCGCAGGTAACCATCCACGCGAATGCCATCGCACCCGGGCACGGAAGAGCCGTCCGCCATCGTGGCGATTCCAGCGGCCTTGAGGTCCAGCCCGTCGAGGTTGGCCCGCCTGCCCGCGGCCAGCAGCAGCGTGTCGGCGAGAATCGGCCCGAAATCCGTGGCGGCGATCACCATGCCGCCGGCATCGCGCGCGATCGACCGCACCGCGATTCCAAGCCGCACGGTCACCCCGCATGCCGCGAGCGCCCCGGCCATGGCCTCGCCAGCCTCGGCGTCATCCCGGGGCAGCAGGCGCTCGCCATGGTGCGCCAGCGTGACGGGGCATCCCAGCCCGGCCAGCGCCTGCGACAATTCACACCCCACCGGTCCGCCACCCAACACCAGCACGCGACCGGGATTTTCAGGGAGTTGCCAAATGGTGTCGGTCGTCAGGTAAGGAACGGAATCAAGGCCCGGAATGCCTGGAATGAACGGGCCGGATCCGGTGGCGATGATCGCCTTGCGGAATCTCACCTCATGGGCGCCCACCATCGCCGAGCCGGGACCCGTGAATCGCGTCCGGCCACCCAGCACATCGATGCCAATCGATTGGAATTTGCCGGCACTGTCGGCCTCGGACATCGCGGCCCGGCGCTCACGAACCTTTGATAACGCCTCCACGACGCCCATGGCGGATCCATGCCGGCGGGCCAGGTGCAACAACGCTTTGGAAGGAACGCATCCCGAATGGAGGCAATCGCCTCCCAGCAACCGCTCCTCGGCCAGCACCACCCGGGCCCCCAAGCCGGCCGCTCCCACGGCCGCCACCAATCCGGCGGGTCCGGCCCCCACCACCAGCAGGTGGCAAGACGACGACCCCGCCCGTGCCGGCGGCGGAGAAGTCAGGCCGCGCCTTCGCGATTCCGCGTCTAGAGTCACGGTATCAACAGTTCCAGCTTGAATCCGCGGTACCTAGCCTCCGTCATGCTGACAATGGCCGAGGTCTTCAGGAAATAGACGGCCGTGGCGACCTTGATCGGCCGCCCTCCAAACGCCTCGTCCCCGGAAATGCTGTCGACCCGTTCGCCAGTTTCAGAATTGAGGCTGATCACATGGCCATCAAGCCCTTTGAGGCCAATGCCATCCCGCCGCGCCATGCCGGCGGGAACAATCGCGAAGCGCCCTGATGCCATGCCCATGCAATTCTCTCCCAACAGATTCAATTAAACAGTTTGGGGCGCGGGTGAATAAGGGGCAAGCCGTACGCCACCCGATCATCGACATCCTTCAGGCGCATGCTGGGCCGCCATTATCTTGGCCACGCATGAAAATGATCCCGGGCGAGACAGGCTCACCGAAGGACAACCGCATGCGCCAAAGCCTTGTTCGGGTTCTCGCAAAAGAAATTCCCTTGATTCGGCCTGGTTGCGGCGAAGCTTCCATGGGATGAGGCAAGAAACGGCCATGGCCGCTCACGACAGGGCAAACACCATGATGCCATCCGTGAAATCAATACTGCCACCCACAGAAAAGAAGCCGTTTTGGTGATGTGAGAATCTTAAAGGGGGGGGCGCTGATTCAACCAAAGAACATATTGAACCGCGCCCATGAACATTCCCGCGCCAAGTCCCGCGGCCACTGATGCGATCACGGTGATGCCGATCGCCCTGATGCCTTCGTACCCGATTTGCGACCAGGTCAGCTTGGGCAAGAGCGGATTTTTTCGTCGCCTGAACCCGTTTTTGATTCTGGCCACGACCGTGCCGGTGACAAAAATCCCGATGAACATGAACAAGGCAAAACCGGACGAAAAGATGGTACCCACGACCAGGGAGATCAGTCCGAGGACAAACGATATTCCCAAAAAGCCTTCGGAAACCGGATTCGGCTGCACGCCTGGGATGGGCGGCGCCTTGGGAATGTTGATGATGGGCGCGGGCGGTGCCGGAACCAGGAAGGTGGTGTGGCACTCGGGGCATTCGAGTTCGAGTTCAGGTTCCACCATGGCCAAAAGCGGATGCAGGCAGGCCGGACAGGGAAACGCCATCCTCACGCGCCGGCGGGCCCGCCAAGGCCATGAGTCAAGCCAACCTCGCATTATTGCGGTGCCCGACATGGAGGCGAATCCTCCGTCAGCCATTGGCGAGGCGATCGGCGCGGTATGTCAGGCTTGGGCGGCTTTTTCGGCGGCCTCGCGCGCCTGACGCGCCTTGCGCGCCTGGATGAATGAATTCACGCAGAGGCCAACAAATACCGCGCTGATGACAACCGTCAGTTCCCCGGCCACCGCCGAGCGCTTCAGGGGGTCGAATCCGCCGCCGGCAATCTGCCGAATCAGCGGCATGAATCCGCCCACCACACCGAACAGGCCCACCATCGCCGCCAGGTGCATCACATGCTTGCGCAGCTTTTCATTGAAGGCCAGGGCCCCGCACAAAACGAGAATGGCGCCAAACGCCGCGGGGATCAAAGCCGTGACCGGAGCCTTTTCCAGTTCGGATGTGGCGTAGCCCGTGACTCCCACGGCGATCAACAGCACCCCGGAAATGATCGTCGGCCATGCCATCATTGCGATTTCCCCCCGTGTATCGTCTTCAGGCCCCAACGCGACCGCTCGAATGAACTCTCAGCATAGCCTGCCGGGGCCCGGCATGGGCCAAAATTTGCCTGGCGTATGCGCCGAGAGGTCCTATTGGGCCGCGATTCGGGAACGCGCTTGCGTCCTTTAACCTCAAGACCCTTGGCCTTATCGAATGCGACAGACAACGGATTGGCCAACGGGAGCGGGATCGATTTGCCTTCCCGATCGTGTAACGATCCTGAGGCGCGGCCGTTGTAAGGGTGGATTCCAAGCCCCCTTGGCCAAACTGATGGGAAGTTGAGTTGAACCCCTTGGATCCATGGGTGCGGGAAACCCTTCCCCGCGCCCTGGCATACGCCCGCGCCCTGTTGCGCGACCCCGTCACGGCGGAGGATGTCGTGCAAGACTGCTATTGCCGGCTCATCGAACGGAAAGACAGGTACGACCTTCCCCGTGACGGACTAAAAATCCTCATCCGGTCGGTGACCAACGCCTGCATCGACCACAAGTCGCGCGAAAAAATGCTCTTGAGCCTCCATTCCGGAAATGAGGAAACACGCACCGATCCGGCGGATGAGGCAACCCCGGACCCGCATCAAGCCGTGGTTGGCCGTGAACTCGGGGAGCAAATCGAGAAGGCGATGGCAGGCCTCTCCGTGGGCCAACGCGCCGCGGTCCACCTCACATGCCTTGGATACACCCTGCCGGAAGTCGCTGAAATGACCGGAGTCACCCGGGTGAACGCGGGTGTGCTGCTCCATCGCGCCCGCAAGGCGCTCAGAAAGGAACTTGGCCCCTACCTGCTCGGAGTCGACCATGAAACCATCTGAAAACCTGCATGACGATCCAGTCCTGCGCGCGGTGGGCGAACACATCGCGCGAACAGAAAGGCATATTGATCCCGGTTCGCTTTCAGGGCGGATCCTGGCAAATTCAAAGGCAACGCACCGGTCGGATTGGTTTTTGAATCCGGGTGGAAGGATGGCCAGGTGGGGCCTGGGCCTGGGGATGGCGGGAATCGCGGCGACGATCCTGCTGGCTTTCCTGCTCGCCCCTTCAGCGGAGGCGCGCAGCGAGTCGGCGATACGGGAGGCGGCCGAGCACTTCCGGCTGCCACTGGAGCGTTGTTATCTCGCGGAGGTTCGTCCTGAAGGCGAGGCGCCGGCTGACGACACCTTGCCGACGCGAAGCATGAAGGTCGTGGCGGCGGACAACCAATTCCGGGTGGAGTTGACGCGAGGCATCATTCGCTGGTCGTGGGGCAGGGAATCCGATGGAACGGTCTGGATCGCTTCGGGCCCGCATCGAGGGCTGCGAATTGGCACCGACGAGCAAGGTCCGGGATTGTCGTGGATGGCGGAGCTATACAGCCTGCGCCCGGAAACGCTCCTCACGCAAATGCTTGGAAACTGCCGGTTGAGGGAAGACCCGCGGCAGGCGGCCAACCATCCGAGGGTCATTCACGCGGAACCGCGCCTGATGGCGCGCCATGCCTGGTTGCGTTCGGCGGATGTCGAGCTTGATGCGGAAACGAAGGCCGTCCGCAAGCTGACCTTGCGCAGGACCGGCAGGCGGGGAGACGGGATCGTGGTAGTCTCCTTCACGCTCATCGAGTCCAGGCCCGTCGAGCACGCGAAATTCCGCCTCGAGGGGAACATTTCGGAGCCTTTCCAGATATTCGACAAGGACCACCACCCCGACAGGAGGCGCGAGATCCTCAGCCGCTGGCTCGGTCCGCAAGCCGAGCATTGGCTCAAGTCAAGCCCGGCGAAACATTCCCGCGGGGATTGATCCGTGTCCTTCCATCAACTTGCCACCCATTGAGCCCCGAACGGAGGCGCGAAGCACCGGAGTGAGCGGGTGATATTCAATACGGCCCACTCTGGCATTAGAACAAACTTCAAATAACTGACCTGCACAAGACCCCAGCACCCGCCATTATTCTGTTAGCCCTTTCATGCCCCTGAAGCGTCGAACGGCGCGAGTGAACTCTGAACTGGCGCCAGATTGTTGAATGCCTGCGAGGGCCCCTCACTTCGCTGGGGGCTACTAAGCATCGTCAGCCTTTGTGTGGCCTTCATATTGAGATCCATTCATCGTTAAGGAGCCCTGAACGAAGTGAGGGGCGAGTCGATCAAGGAACAACACCAGGAGCCACAGCAGAAACAAAAGATCCCCATTGCGGGCTGAATTAATGGGGACATATTAAAATAGACTTGATTTGCATTTTTACCGGGATTATCAATCCAACTCATCTATTTGAAGCCATATCTAGGCAACAGCGGAAGCATCAATCTGAACGAGCGCGAACCACTCGAAAGGGTGAAGCACCAAATCGGGGAGGATCGAAGTCCCAACTCATGGGATATTCCCGCGGGAAAACCCCGTGGCCAACCGCTCCTGGTTCCGGATCGACCGCGAGCGCAAACGGTTCGCCGTCTTTATGTTGAAAGCGCAGGACTACCGTAGCCCGGCGCGCGACGCCTTCCGCCGAAAGGTGAACGAGGCGTTGAAAAACTAGCCCCGCCGTCCGAGGTGTCGTTATCGGCTCGAAGGTCGATTCCATCCCTACCGGGAGTTTGTCCTCCCCACGCGGCAAAAGGGGCCAAAACCAGCAATGGTCGGGCCAGTCAAAGTCAGGTAGGCCACTCTTGACACGATAAGATTGTCAGACAATCTTGTAGTGCTACCAAACTGTGAACAAGCCAGGGACCGAATGTGAATCGCCAACGCCTCGCTTTCTCGCTGGTCATGATCGTCTTGACCCTCGTGGCCTGGGGCGGTCGCTTTCCAGCGGCGGACCCAGCGGTACCGCTGACCGGTTCGTCGTCGGGTCTGGATGTGGTTTTCGACAAGGAAATCCATCCGCTGCTGGCCAAAACCTGCGGAAAGTGCCATGGGAAAACGCCCAAGGACAACGACCTCGATCTCACGAGGTTTGGCAAAGCCGGGGAACTACTCGCCAAGCCCAAGGTTCTTGCCGATATCGCGGAACGCCTGAACGCAGGTGACATGCCACCCCGTGAAGCGCCCCAGCCAAGCAAGGCCGAGCGCGAGCGACTGCTGGCCTGGTTCAAGTCGGCCCTCGACGCGGAGGCGACCGCGCGGATTGGCGACCCCGGACCGGTGACGCTGCGCCGACTGAATAACGCCGAATACGACAATGTGATTCGCGATCTTACCGGAGTGGACATGCGACCGACGCGGGTGCGCGAATTTCCCGCCGACAGCGTCGGCGGCGAGGGATTCGCGAATGTCGGGGAAGCGATGCCGGTGACGCCGGGACTTGTCGAACGCTACCATCAGGCGGCGCGTGATGTCGCCGCGCACGCCGTGCTCCTTCCATCGGGGTTCCGCTTTTCACCATCAACCGAGCGCCGGGATTGGACCGACGAGGTTCTCGGTGAAATCCGCGGCTTCCACGCGCGCCATGCCGGGCCCAACGGGGAACCGCCGCTGGCGGCCCACCTCGCCGCGACCCTCAAGCACCGCGACAGGCTCACCCGCGGCGGCGCGGCCGCCATCGCGGAGGTCGCCACCGAGGAAAAGCTGAACCGGACATACTTGGCCGCGCTTTGGGCGGGGCTCAACGGCAAGTCGGCCTCCCCGGCGGAAGCGATCGCCCAGTCGAGGCAGTGGCATGAGAAAGCGGTTCGGGACGAAGCCGAGAAGCGGCGAAGGCAGACAGCTTTCGAATCGGCCAAGAAGTTGGTGGACCTACGCTGGGCCGCGTCGAGACGGGTCCTCACGGAGTCGAAAGTCGCGGAGGCGGGTTCCGTCGCATTCGAGCGAAAGGTCTCCGTCCAACCTGGCGAGATACTGCTCCTCACCGTTCTTCCAAACCAAAATCACGGGGCCGACAGCACGCTCATCGAATGGACGGTTCGTGAAACCAACGGTGAAAAGCGAACCTGGAACATCGCCGATGTGGTGCCGAACCTGCTGAAGGGGAACCCATGGCCGGACAAGCATGAGGCCCGTTGGAGCTTCCTGGAAGCGGGCTCCACCCCGGTTTTCCTGACCGACTATCGCGACGGCTTCGCCGGGCATCCCGGACTGAAATCGTGGAGCAACGGTTCCGAACCGTCGGTCTTCGTGAACTCGGGAGCGGAACCGATCAAGGCATGGACGACCCTGCCCGCCCGATCGGTCTTCGCGCATCCCGGCCAGAAGAGAAATGTGGCCATCGCCTGGACGAGTCCCATCTCGGGTGAGTTGGTGGCCACGGGCCGCGTTGCCGATGTCCACCCGTCCGGCGGCGACGGCGTGTCGTTCGAACTGTCGCATGTCGCGGCCCCGGAATTGGGAAAGGCGCTTGCCGAGCTAGGCAACAGGCCCATGGTTCGTCCGGATGCGGGCCTGCCGCCCGACATGCTGTCCGTGGTGCGGGAAAAGTGGCGTGAAGCCACCACCGACCCGGCACCGGTCATTGCGGCGATCAAGGCCATGCAGGACCAGTTGTTTCAAGGAAACTACGGGAAGAACGCGGCCATGGCTGTTGGCAATGGGTTTCCAGCCTGGCAGGATGTGCGCCGCGAGGTGTCAATGGAAAGGGTTCAAGGTGCCGCCCGTGAACCGCTGTTCCGCATGGTGTCTTTGCCCGCCCAGCCGGACACATTCGTGGTTTGGGACCGGCTGCGGCTGGAGGGTGGCGACGGGCCGGCATTGGTGTTCGCCGAGCATCCCGAATGGGGCGCGGCGATCGAGCAAGCCTCCGGACTCAGGTTCGGCCGGCATCCCAAGGGTCGCGGGGTGCCAAAGTCCGCCCTCGTCACGGCGGCCGGTGCCGAGGTCGTCATCGACCTGAGAAAATTGCCGGCGGAAATGCAGAAGGCGCTCACGCTGCCCCGGTTCCTCCGGGCGGATGTGAGCCTCGATGAGGCGAGTCCGGAAACAGCCTCGGTTCAGGCATTCCTGATCGCCGCCACGGGTGGAGGTGGCAGGCTGGCCGAACCGGTCGCCAAGGCGACGCAGGACGACCCCCTGGCCGCGCGGATCTCGCATCCACGCGTCGCGGCGGAACGGGCCAAGCCGGCGGCGGAGTTCCGCGCGCTGTTCCCGCCAGCGGTCCTTTTTCAGCCAATCATCCCGCGAGACGCGCAGGGGAGCGTTTTCCTCTACCGCCGGGAGGACGAACCGTTGCGCCGACTCTTACTTGATGACGCCGGCCGGTCGGAGATCAATCGGCTCTGGAGCGAGCTGGAGTTCGTGAGCGAGCAGGCGCTCGCCACCCCGATCGCCTATGAAGGACTCGTCCAATACTACCGGAAGCCGAACGACGGCGCCCGGATCATGTTCTTCTACATCCAGGAGTTTGAAAAGCAGATCAAGCGGGAGGAGAAGGCGTTTCTCGAGGCCCAGGCCGCGGCGGCACCAAGGCACCTCGAGGCCCTCCTGGCATTCGCCGCGAAGGCATGGCGTCGTCCGCTCGACGCGGATGAGCGCGCTGTGATCCTCGCGTCGTACCACGCCGACCGCAAGGAAGGCGTCAAGCACGATCCGGCATTCCGGGCCGCGCTTGCGCGTGTCCTCTCATCGCCCTGGTTCCTTTACCGGGTCGAACAGCCGGCGGCCGGGCCTCGCTGGGGGCCGGTGTCAGGCGCGGAACTGGCGACACGGCTCAGCTTCCTCCTTTGGGAATCCATTCCCGACGACGAATTGCGCGCGAAAGCCTCGAGGCTTCACGAACCGATGGTTTTGGAAGAGCAATTGCGCCGGATGCTCAAGGACAGCCGGGTGCGGGGCATGGCGGAGGAGTTCGGCGCCCGCTGGCTCGGGGTGCGGGACTTCGCGACCAGCCATGGCCGCAACCTGAAGCAGTTCCCCGAATTCACCCCGGCGTTGCGCGACGCCTTGGCCGAGGAGCCGGTGAGGTTCTTCGAGGATCTGCTGCTGAACGACCGTCCGGTTGCCGACCTGATCGACGCCGACGCGGTGGTCGTGAACGAAATGCTTGCCAGCCATTATGGAATTCCGGGCGTGAAAGGGGCGAATTGGCGCCGGGTTGAGAAAGTGGAAGTCCATGGCCGCGGGGGCCTGCTCGGTTTTGGCGCGGTGCTCGCCAAGCAGTCGGCCGCCTCCCGCACAAGCCCGGTCAAGCGCGGGACATGGGTGGTCCAGATTCTGGGTGAGCGCCTGCCCAAGGTTCCGCCGAATGTGCCGCCGCTGCCGGAGACGCCGCCACCCGGGCTGAGCGTTCGCGAGATCACCGACCGCCACCGCAAGGACCAGGCCTGCGCCAACTGCCACATTCGCATCGATCCCTACGGCATGGCGCTGGAACGGTTCGACGCGATCGGCCGGCTGAGGCCCGCCCGGGAACTGAAGCCGGGCGACACCAAGGCAACGCTCGCGGATGGAAGGGAAATCGACGACTTCGCCGGGCTAAGGAAGTATCTGGCGGGCCCAAGGCGGCAGGACCTGCTGCAATCCCTGGCCAAAAAGCTGGTCGGCTACTCCCTGGGCCGATCGGTCCAGTTGTCGGACCGCAAACTGGTTGACGAGGTGGGCAGGAGCATGGCCGCCGGCGGACGCTGGTCGGATGCCCTTCTCGCCATCGTTCAAAGCGAGCAGTTTCACTCGATTCGTCCTGAGGCCGTCGCGGTAAAACCCTGAACTTGAAAGCGGAACCCACGAGGAAAAACCATGAACGCCAAACCGGGTTCGAACATCACACGGCGCACCATGCTGCGTGGCCTCGGTGTGTCGATGGCCTTGCCATGGCTTGAGTCGCTGCCGTCCGCCGTGGCGGCCCCGAGCGGTTCACGACCGCCTACCCGCACCTTGGTCACTTTCACCGGCATGGGCTTCCACTCGCAGCACTGGTGGGCCAAGGGCGAAGGCGCTCGCATGGAACTCGGGCCGTGCCTCAAGCCGCTTGAACCATGGAAGGATCGGCTGGTGTTCCTTCGCGGCTTGTGGAACGAGCAGGCCAACAACGGTGTCATCCACTGCATGCAGACGGGGAACATGCTCAGCGGCGCCGTGATGTCCAAGACCGAAGTGCGCACGGGCGTGAGCTTCGACCAGTTGATGGCGCAGCGGATTGGCGACCGCACCCGGATTCCGTCATTGGTGCTGGGCTGCGAAGGCCCGATCCCGGGCCTCCAGGATGGCCATCCGTTGCTTTACAGCTCGCACATTTCCTGGAGCACGGCGGTGTCTCCGACATGGACCGAGACGCGTCCGGCGCTGGCGTTCGACCAACTCTTCCGCACCGACCGGAACCGCGGCGACCGGCGCGTTGTCGATGCCGTCCTTGAAGACGCCAAGTCGCTCAGGCGGCGGCTTTCCGTCTCGGACCAGCAACGGTTCGAGGAATACCTCGGGAGCGTCCACGAGATCGAGGGACGCATCAAGCGGGCGGGCAAGGAGAGGGATCCCGGAGCCTGGAAGCCCACCCTCGCCTCCCCGGACCGCCCCCGGCCTGCCGACGGCATTCCCGCGGAGATTCCCGAGTACTGGAAACTGATGAACGACATCATGGTGCTCGCCTTCCGCACCGACACCACCCGGATCGCGACCCTCAAGTATTGCAACGACGGCTCTGCCGAGACTCACACGCACTGCGGGGCGAGGGATCAACATCACCAGATGGCCCACACCCAGCCGAAAGAACTTGTTCCCCTCAACCAGTTCTTCATGTCGCAACTCGCCTACCTCTGCGAGCGGATGTCGGAGGTGAAGGAAGGCGACCGCACGCTGCTCGACAACACCGCGATCATGCACTGCTCGAGCATGCTGCACGGCAACCATGACTCCAATCAGTTGCCGATCATCTTGCTAGGCGGCGCGGGGGGCAAACTTCGCGGGGGACGGGCGCTCGATTACCTGAATTCGCCAAACCGGCGCATGTGCAGCCTGTTTCTCCATCTCATGGATTGGGGCGGCCTGGAACTCGACCGATTCGGAGACTCCAACGAACGACTAACTGGCATCTGATCGGTTCGCGGTCTGGAGGACGGAATAGCTTCCGCCCTTGGATCCCCCCAACAGACAACCCACGGCAGCTTCCGGGCTCTGGGGGCGTGGCCGGTCGGCACGCCGGTGGCGTCCCAACCTTTTCCCCATGATGCCCTGTCTGCTGTGCCCATTTTATTTCTGCCATTTCTCTAGCCGACGGATTGCCGGCGCCGCAAAACCCGTGGGAAAGCCGAGGATCGCGGCAAGGTTCGGGGGCGCGACAGGCGAGCCTTGAATGGCTTCATAAAAAGAGACTGGAGTGTGGGAGGCCAGCCACTCCCTCGGCAATCGCGGAAAGCCCGCGGATGGAATCCGCGGGGACAAGAAAAGCCCGTTTATTGAGAAGCGGAGTGCGGCATGCGCAGTGAAAACCAGGAACGCGCCGTGCTGGTCACCGGCGGCACGCGTGGAATCGGCGAAGGGGTGTCGAGGCATCTCGCATCCCTGGGATATCGTGTTCTCGCGGCGGGCATCAGCCAGGATGAACGCGATGCATTCACGCCGCAGCATGGAATTGAAACCGTTCTGCTGGATGTCACCGATGAAAGCTCCGTCTCGGCGCTGGTCGCCGGCCTTCCGAAACTCGCGGGTCTTGTGAACTGCGCCGGTATCCTCCAACGAGGCGGGGCCGAGTTCGAGATTGAACGCTTCCGGCGGACAATCGAGGTGAACCTGGTCGGCACGATGCGCGTGTGCCTCGCGGCAAAAGCATTGCTCGCGGCGGGAGGGGCCATTGTCAACACGGCGTCGATGCTCTCTTTCTTCGGTTCGCCTTTCGTCCCAGCCTATTCCGCGTCCAAGGGAGGCGTCGCGCAACTCACGAAAAGCCTGGCGGCGGCCTGGGCCGCCGACGGCATTCGCGTCAATGCTGTCGCTCCCGGTTGGATCGAAACGGAAATGACGCGGCCCCTCGTGGAGGATGCAGGTCGTTCAGCGGCGCTCATGGCTCGCACGCCGATGGGCCGCTGGGGGAAGCCCGGCGATGTCGCCGGCGCGGTGGCTTTCCTGCTCTCGCAAGAGGCGAATTTCATCACGGGTGCGATCATCCCGGTCGATGGCGGCTACCTGTGCTTGTGATGATTTTTTCCGGCCGTTTGTTCAACGCCGATCCGGGGTTCCAGGCACCGGCTTTAATCATGGCGCAAGGGAGGATATGAGATGTCGGATTCCGACAAGTGGGTTCCCTACCGGCATAGGCAGCCGGCCGAGTCGCCGCCTGAACTGCTGGTGCCGAGCGTGATGCCGACCGATGAGCGGGTATGGGTTCCGGTCGAACAGAATGTGTGGTTTCGGCCACTGCTCATGTGTGTGTCGCGCGGTTACTGGTGCAACCTGCTTCGCGTGCGGCGGTCCGGCGTGCTGTCGCGGCATCGCCATCCGCTGCCGGTTCACGGGCTTGTCCTGAAGGGAGAATGGCGATACCTCGAGCACGACTGGATCGCTCGGGAGGGCAGCTATGTGTACGAGACGCCGGGCGAGACCCACACGCTCGTAGTCGATCCCCATGTGGACGAAATGATCACATTCTTCCAAGTGAACGGGGCGATGATTTATGTCGACCCCGACGGTAATGTCACCGGCTTCGACGATGTGTTCACCCGCCTTGAAAAATGCCGGAATCACTATGCCGCCTGCGGCCTCGGCAGCGAATACATCGAGCAGTTCATTCGTTGAAAGTGTTTGGAGTTGTCGATTTCCATCCGAAAAAACTTATGGCACGCGAAAGCCATTCAACCTGAAGACTGGGCGCAGCAATTCTTGGTTTGCAATCACGCCGTGGTCTCAAAACTGCGGGCAAAATCAGGTTCGGCAGCAACCACTTCTCCAGACTGCTGTCATGAATCGTTGTCATTTCAACAGAAGTTGAGGGTTATTGTGTTGGGATGTCATTTACTCCCGGGCTTTGCGGACGGAGGCCGGATACCCATGAATCGCAGCCTTGCCATCCTTCCCATGGTGCTGATTCAGGCGTCGTGGGTCACAGGCCAGATTTCGTCCGATGAATTGAACGAGGCGCCGTCCTCCGTCCAATCGCGCTTGGCCGCAGGCGACGGGAACAAGGATGGATCCCTGAGTCTGGAGGAAGTTCGTGGCCACCTCGGGCTCGTGGCCCAGCCGACGAAACGGAGTGGCATCGAACCGGCGCCGAAACCGCGCACCGAACTTCCACCGAACTCCAAGGCAAGCGATTCTTCGCCAGAAAACAAACCATCTTCGGCACCTTGGGTAACACCATCTGTGCGGGCGACCCGCGTGGAACGCCGCACCTTTGAAAGCGCCGCGGCCAAAACCACCGTGAGCTACCACATCTACACGCCAGAGCTTTACGGCCAGGACAAGGAGCGACGATTTCCGGTGCTGTATTGGCTTCACGGGTCAAGCGGCGGCTTGCCGGGGATCAAACCGCTCAGCGAGTTTTTTGACGAAGCGATCCGCAAGGAAAAAATGCCGCCCGCGCTTGTGGTGTTTCCCAACGGCCTCGAACTCAGCATGTGGTGCGACTCGAAGGATGGCCGGGTGCCGATGGAGACCGTCGTGGTCAAGGAACTTTTGCCGCACATCGACCAATCGTTTCGCACGCTGGCAACCCGGAATGGAAGGATCCTGGAAGGATTCAGCATGGGCGGTTACGGGGCGGCCCGCCTCGGGTTCCTTTATCCCGAAACTTTCGGGGCCATCTCCGTGCTGGCTGGTGGGCCGTTGGACCTGGAATTCCAAGGCCCCCGCGCGAAGGGCAACCCGGCCGGCCGTGAGCGGATCCTCAAAAACACTTTCGGAGGCGACCTTGAGGATTTCAAAGCCAAAAGCCCGCTGACCGCGGTGTCGAAAGCTGGGGCGAATCCAGCGGCGAAGCCCAAGGTGCGTGTGGCGGTCGGCAGCCGTGACTTCACGGCGGACTTGAATCGAGCCTTTTCAGAACACATGCAAAAGCAAAAGTTCGAGCACGATTTCACGCTTGTGCCCGGCGTTGGACACGACACGATGGCCCTCCTCAAGGGACTCGGGGAATCCAACTGGAACTTCTACAGGGATTCACTTGCCAAAAAGAAGAAATGAGGCAAGTGCGGCACCGCGGTTGATTGGATGCCCTTGATGATGGCAATCGTCAGCCGACGGCCAACAAACCTCATGGCCGGTTCATGCCGTTGTCTCGTTGGCTGAGTGCCAACAAGAAGGGGTTTTCATGTCCCATGAACTGGCGAGGGAAAAACTGGAACCGGTTTCGCATCAGACAACAACCTTGCTCCTTGATGATGGAACCGGCAAAAGGCTACCCCCCGCCCCACAACGCCTTGCTCCGCCTGGTGAACATGCCTGCCGTGAAGTGGCCCGTTACGGTGGTAGGCCCATCAAATAATGTAATTTGATTGTGGGCCCCGCGTTATCAAGGTGTGCCCAGTCCATTTGCTGAAACCAGGTGGGCGCAGTCCGTTGAGGCCATGATCGCCATGAAGCGAAACCTTGCCATCCTGCTCATGACATTGCTGACGACATCCGCCCTGATGGGCCAGCGCGATCTCATCATGTCGCGCTTCAAGCAACTTGACACGAATGGAGACGGAAAGCTTTCCGTGGAGGAACTCAAGGCGGCGCCGCAGGTGATGAATCGCCTCAAGGGGGCCGATGGGAATTCTGATGGGTTCCTCACCCTTGATGAAATCCTGAAACATCTCGCATCCCAGGCGCTGATGCCGAAAATCGGAAATGAATCGCAACCCGCCGCTCCCATCCGCGAGGCACCCAAGGTTCTGGCACCCAACAGCGCGGGCATCGGCAGGATGATGCCGGACATTAGGTTGAAATCACTCCAAGGCAAAGAACTCCACTTGCGAAACCTGCTTGGCAAGAACGGTCTTGTCATCGCGTTCACCAACACCACCTGCCCGATCTGCAAGAAGTATGGCCCGACCCTGACAAAGTTGGAGGAAACCCTGGCTGCGAAAGGACTGGCGGTGCTATTCGTCAACCCGACCGCCAACGAGAAGGCTGACGACATGACCGCATTCGTCGCGGCCCACAAGCTGAAAGGCCCGTACATTCACGACCTTGACGGCAGCGTCGCCAAGTCGCTTGGCGCGGCCAGCACCGCCGAGGTGTTCCTGCTGGACAAACAACGCACGGTGGCCTATCGCGGGGCGATCGACGACCAGTACGGCCTCGGCTACTCCCATGAGACCCCAAGGCGGGCTTACCTGCTCGACGCCGCCACGGCTTTGTTGACGGATCGGACAGCGGATCCCGCGGCAACCACCGCCCCAGGGTGCGAACTCGACCCGTCGACCGCGAAGGCGGCCCCCGCCAGCGTGACCTACCACAACCGCATCTCGCGAATCGTGCAGGCCAACTGCATCGAATGCCACCGCGGCGGCGGTGTTGGTCCGTTCAGCCTCGAAAGCTACGAGGATGTGGTCGCGCACGCGGGGATGATTCGCAAGGTGGTTGAAAAGGGCACCATGCCACCATGGTTCGCCGCCACGGCCGGTGAGGGCAAGCCAAGCCACTGGGCCAACGACCGCAGTTTACCCGCCGCCGACAAGGCGGACCTGTTCGCCTGGCTCAAGGGCGACCGGCCCAAGGGTGATCCAGCCGACGCCCCCCTGCCCCGTACCTACTCCGACGGCTGGCTCATTGGGAAACCCGATGCCGTGTTCGAGTTCCCCAAGGCTGTCGCGGTCAAGGCGAATGGCACCATGCCCTACCAGACTGTCGTGGTTGAAACGGGGATTGAGGAAGACAAATGGGTCAAGGCGGTGGAGGTGCGACCGTCGGCCCGCGCCGTGGTTCATCATGTGCTTGTCTTCGTGGTGCCGCCGGGAATGAATGAGGCGGATGATTCGCGTGATTCGGCCGCCGAGGAACGCAAGGGGTTCTTCGCCGTGTATGTGCCGGGCCAAAGTGTGCTGAGCTACCCCGAAGGCTATGCCAAGAGGTTGCCAAAGGGATCGAGACTGAGATTCCAGATGCACTACACACCAAGCGGCATCGCAACCGAGGACAAGACACGAATCGGCCTGGTTTTTTCGAAAACCGCGCCGGACCATGAAGTGAGAGTCGTGGGCATCGTGAATCCGCGCCTCAGCGTCCCGCCCGGCGCCGACAATCATGCCGTCGAAGCCGTCCTGCGCGTCCCCGCCAACGCCACCATGCTCGGGTTTCTTCCGCACATGCACCTGCGGGGCAAGGCTTTCCGCTACGAGATCACTCCTCCCGGCGGCAAAACCGAAACGGCGCTCGACATCCCGCGCTACGACTTCAATTGGCAGCTTTATTATCGCCTTGCCGAGCCCCAATTGCTGACTTCCGGAACGGTGATCAAGGCCACCGGCTGGTATGACAACAGCCCGGGGAACCCGGCCAACCCCGACCCGAAAAAAACCGTCCGTTGGGGCCCGCAGACGACCGATGAGATGATGCTCGGTTACATCGAATATGTGACGCCCGTCCCCGCCAAGCGCTAAGCTTTCCCGTGGCAGGAAAAATCATCCACGCCGCCGGTTTGTCGCACATCAAGGCCAGCAACTGACTGCCCAGCCGGCCGTTGCCGGCCATCTCACCGGCAACTGGTCCTTCATCAAACAGGCCACGGGACTTACAATCAGTCATCGGGATTTTGCAGTCAACAGCACAAAGGATAGGCAAATGCGCTCATTCATATTGGCAATCGCTCTCACGGTTGGAGTGATGGGCAGGCATGGCAGCGCTGATGAACCCGCCGAAAAACGCACCTACTGGGTGTATGAAGGCAGATGGTTCTCCAAGTCGAACGACGGCACATGGCACGAATTGAACGAGCCAACCTTTCGCAAGCTCGGCAAGCCATACCTATTCAAGGAAGTCCGCAGGACCCCCGACTTCGTTGAACTTCGAGACGATGGCCGCAAGGTGGAAGTCAGGCTGATGAGCGATGGCTCGCTGGTGCGCCTGATCGACAAACCCGGAGCGGAGTGGGAGGCCCTTTACAAGGGAAGGTGGAAATCCCCGTCACCGCTTGAATGAATTTTCCAGCCGGCCTGTGCCTGGCATGGAACAGCGCCCGGTGCCTGACGCCTCGAGACAAACCGGCATTGGCCGATTGTGAGCGGCCCATGTTTTTGTTGGTGGGATGGGGCGGGCGCCCTACTCTTCTTGTCAGGGGTTGCCCGCCCGGATGGCCGGATTATTGAACACTCCCCAGCGACATTCTCAAACCGTTTCATGGTGATGACAGATGGCCTTCCCTCCCCGCTGCCGCGTCGAGCCACGCCCGCATCACTCCTTTGCCTTCATGATTGATGGAAACGAGGTCTCCTGCTGGCAGGCCGGGCAAGACCATCCCCGACCTTTCCTGTTTCCAATCAGAGGCCCCTCCGGCAGGTCGCTGACCCGGATCGGCCATCCGGGCGCCCCGAATCACGATCACCACTTGTCAGTCTGGTTCGCCCACGCCGCCGTGGCTGGAATTGATTTCTGGTCGAACAAGCCGGGCCCGCGCATCCGGCAAAAGGAATGGCTGGCCCAGGAGGACGGCGACAACCGGGCCGTTCTGGCCGTGCGCTTGGGATGGAACGATGGCCATGACGCCGGAGACCTGCTCGAGCAGGATGTGGTTTTCTCCGCCTCGCCGCTTGGCAAGCCGGGCGAATGGTCGATGGAAATCCAAGCCACCCTCCGGCCGGCATCGCCAACCTTGCTGTTCCAAAAATCGAACTTCGGACTGCTCGCGGTCCGCGTGGCGCGGGAAGTCTCGGAACATTTCGGAAGGGGCAGAATCACCGGATCCAGTGGCAAGACGGGCGAACCGGCACTGTTCAACCAACCCAACGCGTGGATGGATTATTCGTGCGTGGAAGCGGGCCACGAGGAAGGAATCACGCTGATCGACCACCCCGAAAACCCGGGACACCCCGCCCGCTGGCATGTCCGGGCCGACGGTTGGATGGGCCCCTCCCTCACCCGGACCGATGAGATCACCCTGAAGCGGGAAAAGCCCCTTGTGCTGCGTTACCTGCTGGTGGCGCACTCCGGACCGGCCGATCCAGCCGGGATCAAGGTCCAGTCCGATTCGTTCGCCCTATCAAGTCGATGGATGGTCACGAGGTCAACCAGGCCGCATCGATTCAACGAGGTCCGTCGTTCGGGCGAATGAATGCCGGTCATGCCGACTATGACGGCTGCAAGCCTGACCCGGTAAAATGTGCCGCGTGGGAAAGGCAAACCGGTATCGCAGAAGGGCCAACCCTCCGGTTCAACTAAGGAAAACGGGGGGATCAATCGTGCGCAGGGACCTTGTTGGCTGGCGAGTCATCATCACGGGGGCGAGCCGCGGCATCGGTCGCGAACTGGCCATTCAGGCCGCGGCATCAGGCGCCAGGGTGCTGGCCACGGGCCGCGACGAATCGGCGCTCGCCAGCCTTTCGGCGGATGCCGCCGCGGCGGGGGACGAATGCCTTTACCTGTCCGGCGACATCACCAGCCCCGAGTTCCGCGAGCGACTCGTCGGGCACGCCGAACACGCCATGGGAGGCCTCGACGGCCTAGTGAACAACGCCGGCATCGGCACCTGGAACCATGTCGGCGCGGGTGACGAGGCCACCTTCCGGTCGATCATGGAAACCAACTTCTTCGCTCCGGTGGAACTGGTTCGATCGGCGCTGCCGCTTCTGAGGCTTGGCAACCGGCCGGCGATCCTGAATGTCGCGAGCCGGTGCGGTCGATGCGCCTTGCCGTCATGGACCGAATATTCCGCGAGCAAGGCGGCGCTTGTCGGCATCTCCGAATCGATGCGGGCCGAGTTCGCGCGTTTCGACATAGATGTCCTTCTCGCCCTGCCCGGGAAGACCTCAACCGAATTCTTCGCGAATTGCGCCAGGCTGGAAGGCAAGGCCGACCTGAGGTTTGATGAGGGCATGCCGGCGGCCCGCGTGGCCCGGGCCCTGGTCGGCATGCTGCGCTCGGGCAAGCGAGAGTCCTGGATCGGCGGCGATTCCTACTGGATGCTGCTCACGCGCCGGTTCTTCCCCGGAATCGTGCGCCGCCTGCTGGCCCGCAAGGTTCGCCAGCTTTACGCGAACACCTGAAAAGGCCGACTCGGAGCGACGGAATGTGTGGAATCGCTGGAATGGTGGATTTGTCGGGGCGCCGCAGGCCGGTGAACCCGGGACGGCTCCGCGCCATGGCCGGGGCGATCATTCATCGCGGTCCCGACGAGGAAGGATTCCTCTTTGAGCCGGGGATCGGTTTCGCCAACAGGCGGCTGAGCATCGTAGGCCTCGCCGACGGCCAGCAACCGGTCCGCAGCGAGGATGGCCAGGTCCAGGCCGTGTTCAACGGCGAGTTCTACGACTATCCCGAGTTGAAACAAGAACTCCAGGCGCGGGGACACATCTTCAAGTCGCACTGCGACACGGAACTGATTCCCCACCTGTGGGAAGACCATGCCGACCGCCTCGTCGACCGCCTCCGCGGCCAGTTCGCGTTCGCCGTGCACGATTCCCGCGCCAACAGGGTGGTGATCGCGCGGGACAGGTTCGGCATATGCCCGCTCTACTGGACCCTGGCCGAGGAGGATGCCGGCAAGTGGCTGGTCTTCGGCTCAGAGATCAAGGCGATCCTGGCCTCCGGACTCGTCAAGGCGCGCCCCGATCGCGAGGGAATCAGCTCATTCTTCTCATTTTTCGGCGTCCCCGGCCCGCGCACCTGCTTCGAGGGAATCCACGCGCTGAGGCCCGGGCAACTGCTCGACATCTTCCTCACGCCCGGCCGCGACGCCGTCTGGCAAAGGCGGTCTTACTTCGACATGGATTTCCCCGACAGGGGCGACGAGGTGCGCGCCCCGCTGGGGGAATTGGTCGACCGCTTCGAGAAGGTCCTCTACGGGGCCGTTGAGCGCCGGCTGCGCGCCGATGTGCCCGTCGTCAGCTACCTTTCAGGAGGCGTTGACTCCGGAATCGTCGTCGCCATGGCGAGCAAGGCGCTTGGCCGGCCCATACCATCCTTCACCATCCGCATCACCGATCCGCACCTCGACGAAACCGACAGGGCCATGGAGACGGCCAACAAGATCGGGTGCAAGCCATTCGTGGTCGACTTCGGGCCGGGCGAGGCGCTCAACACCTACCCCGAACTGATCGAGGCGGCCGAATCCCCGGTCATCGACACCTCGTGCGCGGCCTTGCTCATGCTTTCCCGCGCGGTTCACCAGCAGGGTTACAAGGTGGCCCTCACCGGCGAGGGTTCCGACGAGTGGATGGCGGGATATCCCTGGCACAAGACTTTCCGCGTGACCTCGTTCATCGACAGGCTCACGGGCCTGCCCTTCAGCACGGCCATTCGCGACCTGTTTGTGGCGATGGCGCCGGGAAGGAAGTTCCCCGCCAGCATGGCCAGGCGTGTCCGCGAGTCGGTGGGTGGCTACAACGGCTGGCTCGACATCTACGGCATCGTCGGAATGTCGAAGCTGAGGCTGTTCTCCGACCCGATGCTGGAGACGGCGTTCGCCCACAATCCTTTCTCCGACCTTGAACTGCCGCTGGAACGGTTCCGTAAGATCCACCCGATGAACAGGGAACTGTACATGTCGGGGCGCTGCCACCTGCCCGGACTCCTGCTCAACGCCAAGGGCGACCGCATCGCGATGCACAATTCCGTCGAGGCCCGCTATCCGTTCCTCGACGAGCAGGTGTTCCGTTTCCTCGCCGACATCCACCCCGACTACAAGTTCAAGGGCCTCAGGGAAAAGCACATCCTCAGGGAAATGTCGGAACGCTGGCTGCCCCGTAATATCGCCCGCCGCCGCAAGGCGATGTTCCGGGCGCCGTTCGACTCATTTCACATTGAGGGGGCGCCGGCCTATGTGACTCAGCTGTTATCCGAGGAGTCACTGCGACGCACCGGGTACTTCTCCGGCAAGGGCTTGGCGGAAGCCAGGGCCGCCTACCCCAGATTCGCCAGAAACGATCCAAGGCGAACCTCGATTGAAATGGGCTTGGCGGGATTGGTGGCCACTCAGCTTTGGCACCATGTTTATATCGAGCCGGTCTTATGCGATCTGCCCGGATGGACACCCCCGCCAATCAACTAGGCCCAAACCTCCAGCCTTATCTATTCAACGCAAGCTACTGATTGCGGATCGACTGCTGGTGCCTGCTTGTTTGATCCGATAAACTTGAATCATGGGTTATTCACTGACCACGCTCTGGTACGAGCGCCAGCGTTACTTTCCGGCCATCTTGGCCGTGGGGTTCAGTTCGCTGCTGGGCTGCCTGCAGTTTGGCCTGCTTTTGGGTCTTTTCTCCATCGTCAGCATCCCGATTGACAATAGCCGCGCCGACATCTGGCTCGGGGCGCCGCAGGCGCTCAGCGTCGACCTCGGCCGGCCCATCAGGGAAAGCCAAGCCGTCGATCGACTAGCCTCCAATCCCGAGGTCGATCGTTGCGAAACCTACCTGCAAGGCTTCGCCTACTGGGCCAAACCCAATGGAGGCATGGAGTTGTGCATGGTCATCGGCTGCCGCCTCGACGACCAGTCGTTGGGCCGAATCAAGCAGCTAACCCCCGAACTGCACCATCAGTTGACCGAACCCGGCTCGATCGTCGTCGACGAATCCGACCTCAACCGGCTCGGCCTCAAGCAGGTTGGCGACACCGCTGAGATTGTTGGAAACCGCGTGCGGGTGGTAGGACTGACCAAGGGAGTGAAAAGCTTGGCGGGTCCTTATGTCATGTGTTCGGTCACCACGGCACGCTCCCTTCTCAGGCTGATGCCGGAACAGATCACCTATGTGCTGGGCAAATGCCATGATTCGGCCGATGCCGCCAAGGTGGTGGCGCGGTTGCGCCAGGCGCATGGCACCGATATCTCGGTGTTCGCCGCCGATGAATTCTCCTTCAGGTCGCGTTGGCACTGGCTCACCAAGACCAAGGCGGGCTTCGCGCTGGGTTATGCCGCTGTTTTGGGCCTCATGGTCGGGGCCGTCGTGACAAGCCAAACCCTTTATGCCGCCACGGCGGCCTCCATGCGCGAGTTCGCCGTCCTGCGCGCCATGGGCATACCGCGATGGCGGATGTCCGTGCTGGTGATGTCGCAGGCCACCTGGGTGGGTGTCGTGGGGGTGCTTCTCTCGTTTCCGGGGATCTTTGGCCTCGCGCGGGTTGCCGACATTTACGGCGTGCAGGTTTTGCTCGACTGGAGAATGTTGGCAAGCGTTTCCGGTATTACGCTTGTCATGGCCGTATTCTCCGGACTTTACGCCCTTCGATCATTGAAACATGTCGAACCGGCGCTGCTTCTGCGTTAGTCTCTACGGACTTCCTGCCGACGATAGGCTGAACATGAAGGGAGACGGGCCTTTGCGACTTGGGGAGACGATCCTTCAGGCTGAGAACCTCACCCGTGGATTCGGGGTGGGCTCCCAGTTCACCCTCGCGGTGGATCATGTCTCCGTTGAGGTGCTTTCAGGCCAGTTCGTCCTGATCATGGGCCCTTCGGGCAGCGGCAAGTCGACCATGCTTGCCATTCTTTCGGGCCTCCTTCGCCCCGATGGCGGCACGGTTCATTGCCTGGGTGAAAACATCTGGGCCATGAGCGATGTCGAACGAGAACAGTTCAGGCTCGAGCATTGCGGATTCATTTTTCAGGGTTACAACCTGTTCGCCGCGCTGACGGCTCGCCAGCAACTTGAGCTTGTGGCCACATGGGGCAATCATCTGGGCGCGAATGAAGCCAAGTGCCGCGCCGACAATCTCCTGGAGCGCCTTGGACTTGGCGGCAAGGAGCATCTGCGTCCTTCGGAGCTTTCGGGCGGCGAAAAACAACGCGTGGCCATCGGCCGGGCCTTGATCAAGAATCCCAATATCCTGTTCGCGGATGAACCCACCAGCGCGCTGGATTGGGCTCATGGCGAGGAAGTGGTCAAGCTGCTGAGGAACCTCACCCGCGAGGAGGGCGCCACGGTGGTTTGCGTGACGCACGACCCCAGGCTGGTTCCGTTCGCCGACCGGGTGTTCCATATGGAGGATGGCCGGCTTGTGAGGCAAAGCTACGGCTTCATGAGCCATCCGGAAGAAGCCATCGTAACCCTGCCGGAACCCGGAGAAGTTTTGCCGGGTCCGGATGATGTCGTCTCGTTCAGGCCAAGGATTGCCCCATGAGCCAGTCAACCAAGCCGCGAATCGTGCCCATGCCGGGGCCAGCCGACGAGACATCGCCACCAGAACCCCGCCGCCCCAAGGCTTCGAGCCGGGGCAATCCCGTTCCCGTGTTGGTCGGGTTGGGAATCTTGGTGGCTGGGGTCGCGGCGCTGGTGGCGACCCAACCCGAACTACTGGAATCGATGCCGATGTTCCGCAAGGGTGCGGGTCCTGGCTCAGAATTGCCCGGCGGCCCCGTATCCGCCGCCGCGCTGGACAGCGAGGAAAGAGTCGTTTGCGTCGCTTTCGTTGACGCTGAAAACGGTGTCGTGCCCCTTTATCCGCTGCAACCCGGTCGTGTTCTCAAGGTCGTCGCCAAGGAAGGCGAAACCGTGAAGTCCGGCGCCACGCTCATGGAAATGGAAAACACCCTGGCCCGAGCCCAGTTGGCCGAAGCGGAGGCGGATGTCGCCGCCGGTGGCGAGCAGGTGAAGCTGGCCCTGCTTCTGGTTGAGCAGCAGAAACAATCGGTTTCCGCCCAGAAGGCCGGAATCGAGGCCAAGGAGTTCGAACTGGGTTCAGCCAAGGCGAAACTCAAGCAATTGGAAAGCCTCGTGAAAAACAAGCTGGCCAAGCCCGAGGAACTGGAAAGCGCCTCCGAATTGATGCGCGCCGGCGAGAAGGCCGTTGAGGTGGAGCAGGCCAAGCTGCGAGCGGCGCAAACCCTCAAACCCGAGATCGCCGTTGAACAGGCCCGCAACGACCTCAAGGCCCGGGAGGCCCGCTTGGAAAAGGCTCGCTTCGCCTTGGAGGAGACCAAGATCAAGGCTCCCGCCGATGGCTCGGTTCTGAGATGGTACATCCATGAGGGCGAAACCTTGGGGCCGGCCCCCCGCACCCCCGCGATGATGTTCTGCCGGTCAGGGAAAAAGGTGGTTCGCGCCGAGGTGGAGCAGGAATTCGCCCGTCGGGTTCACGCTGGGCAGAAAGCCGAGATCCGCGACGACACCACCGTGAGCGGACCGGTTTACAATGGCAAGGTCACCAAGGTTTCGGACTGGTATTCACATCGCCGTTCGATCATCCTTGAACCGCTCCAGTACAATGATGTGCGCACGCTGGAGTGCCTGATCGAAATCGAGGAGTCGGAAGGCAAGCCTCCCCTCCGGATCGGGCAACGGGTGCGCGTGAAACTCATGGGCAAGGGCACCTGACCGCCGGGGCCCGCTCCCACTTCTCGGGAAGGATTCCTGGAGGCAAACCTTGGCCAGCCGCCGATTATCTTCCGGCGTGAGCGCTTGCTCAATCATTGTCTGCTGCATGTGCGGATGCCTTGGCCCATCGTCCCAAGCCAACATGGCCTGGGCCACCGGCCTCGTTGCCCCCCAACCCCAGGCGCCGGCCGTTCCCGCCGGGGTGCCCGATGCCGAACGCATCAAGGGCGACCCCGTTGGCTTCCTGAAGGAATGCCTCGCCATTCAGGATGCCCGGATCCATGGTTATTCCTGCCTGCTCAACAAGCAGGAGCGAATCAACGGCTCGATGCAGCAACCCGAGGAGATCTGGGTCGATTTCAGGGAAAAGCCCTTCTCCGTGCGGATGTCGTGGCGGAGAGGTGCCGGAATCGCCAATTCCGCACTCTATGTGGAGGGTGAGAACGATGACAAGATCGTCGCGCAACCCCGAGGAATCCTGTCGCTGGCCGGGCAATTCGAGCGGGCGATCGACTCATCCGACGCCCAGCGGGGAAACCGTTATCGCATTGATGGTTTCGGCATGAAAAAGGGAATGAAACGCACGCTATCGGCATGGGAGGCGGCCAAGGCCCGCAACGAACTGGTGATCGAATACCTTGGTATCCAAAGGCCGCCAGAGTGCGACGAGAGGCCCTGCCATGTGCTGAGGCGACCGCGATATCCCAAGCCCGAGGAAGACGGGATCAGCGACCTGACCATCTGGATCGATGCCGAGACGCGCCAGCAGGTTCGATCCGTGATGTTCAACGACAGGGGCAAGCTTTTGGGCTCATATTCTTTCAGCGACATCCGGATCAATCCGGCGTGGCCGGCCGACACCTTCAAGCGTTCGAGCCTGAAATAGTCGCCGACCGCCCCCACCCCCATCCGCTATATTGATCCCTTGGATCCAAGTTCGTCCGTGGAACCGGGGCATGCCATTTTCGAAGGTGGAGTCGCAGGTTGATTTTCCCGCGCTAGAGCGCGAGGTCCTTTCGTTCTGGGACAGGGAAAACATTTTCGAAAAACTTCGTCGCCGCAATGCCGACGGGCCGCGCTGGTCGTTCCTTGACGGGCCCATCACGGCCAACAACCCCATGGGCGTCCACCATGCCTGGGGCCGCACCTACAAGGATGTTTTCCAGCGCTATCACGCCATGCTGGGTTGCCATCAACGGCACCAGAACGGGTTCGACTGCCAGGGCCTGTGGGTGGAAGTCGAGGTCGAGAAGGAACTGGGGCTCAAGTCCAAGCGCGACATCGAGAACCTTGTTCCCGGCGACCGGTTCGCGAGCATCGAGAAGTTCGTCGACTTGTGCAAGCGGCGGGTGGACCGGTTCGCCCGGGTGCAAACCGACCAGTCGATCCGCCTGGGCTACTGGATGGATTGGGACCGGGGCGATGACTGGAAGAAGCCGCCTGATGATCGTCGCAGCTACTTCACGATGTCGAACGAGAACAACGACACGATCTGGGGCTTCCTGCGAAAGTGCCATGACCGGGGCCTGGTGTACCGCGCCCACGACGCGATGCCCTGGTGCCCGCGCTGCTCGGTGGGCCTGAGCCAAATGGAAATGGCCGAGGGATACCAGATGGTCGCCCACAGGGCCATCTTCGTGAAGTTCCCGCTCGCTGATGCTCCGGGCGAAAACCTGCTTGTCTGGACCACGACTCCCTGGACGATGACAAGCAATGTCGCCGCGGCGGTGAACCCCGAGCTTTCGTACCTGAAGGTTCGCCACAAGGACGAGTTGTATTACATGGCCAAGGGGGCCTTCACGGCCCAGCGCCTCGAGGAGCAGTTCAGGCGCAAGGAATGGCTCGACGGCGTTCCACGGCTCAAGTCGCTCGAGCAGATGTTCAAGGAAAAAGGCGGCTACGAGATCGAGGGAGAGGTCCCCGGTTCATCTCTGGTCGGGCGAGGGTACCACGGACCGTTCGACGAACTGCCCGCCCAAAATGCCCGGGGAGGGTTTCCCGCCGAGGTGGCCCGGGTCGCGGCCATGCGGGCTCCCGGGCGCGATATCCCGGCGGCGCGCGAGGCGCACCGCGTGATCGCATGGCGGGATGTGGGCGAAACCGAGGGCACGGGCATCGTCCATATCGCCCCGGGATGCGGCAAGGAGGACTTCGGCCTCGGCAAGGAAAACGGGTTGCCGGTCGTCGCTCCACTGGATGAGTTCGGGAACTATGTGGACGGCTTTGGCGAACTCACGGGGGCCTCCGCCGCCGACCCGGCCACGGCCGACCGCGTGATCGGGATCCTGCAGAATTCAGCCAGGTTGTTCGCCTCCGAGAAATACCCGCACAAGTACCCCCATTGCTGGCGCTGCAAGACCGAGGTCCTGTTCAGGCTGGTCGACGAATGGTTCATCGGCATGTCGTGGAGGGAAGAGATCGCAAGGATTTGCCACGACATCCGCTGGATTCCCGAGTTCGGCCTCCAGCGCGAACTCGACTGGCTCAAGAACATGGGCGACTGGATGATTTCGAAGAAGCGCTTCTGGGGACTGGCCCTGCCCATCTGGGTGGACGAGTCCACGGGCGACTTCGAGGTGATCGGCTCCCGGGAGGAACTTCGATCGCGCGCCGTGGAAGGCTTCGAGGCGCTGGAGGGGCGCTCGCCCCACAAGCCCTGGATCGACAAGATCAAGATCCGCAACCCGAAAACCGGCAACCTGATGTCGCGCATCCCCGATGTCGGCAATCCATGGCTGGATGCCGGAATCGTCCCGTTCTCCACCATGGGCTACCGGACCGACCGGGAGGAGTGGGCCAAGTGGTATCCCGCCGACCTCATCACCGAGTGTTTCCCGGGCCAATTCCGCAACTGGTTCTATTCGCTGCTCGCCATGTCCGCCATGCTCGAGGGCAAGGCGCCGTTCCGCGCCCTGCTGGGCCACGCCCTCGTGCGCGACCAGACCGGCGACGAGATGCACAAGAGCAAGGGCAACTCGATCCCGTTCGAAGGTGCCGCGGACAACGGCTATGAGATCCGGGGCAAGGACGGAAAGCTGGGAAAGCACCCGCCCATGGGCGCCGACCTGGTGCGCTGGATGTTCTGCCGCCAAAACCCGTCCCAGAACATCAATTTCGGGCCTGTGCCCGCCGAGGAGATCCGGGCCCGCTTCCTGCTCAAGCTCTGGAACACCTATTCGTTCCTGTGCAATTACGCGCGGCTTGACAACTTCGACCCCGACGGGCGCCCCGTGCCCCTCGAAAGGCGGCCCGACCTCGACCGCTGGATCCTTTCCGACCTCCAAAAACTCCTCGAGTCAGCCCGGGAAGGGCTTGAAAACTACGACATTTCGGCCTTCTGCCTCGAGGTGGAA
Source organism: Planctomycetota bacterium (assembly GCA_016873225.1). GTDB lineage: Bacteria > Planctomycetota > Planctomycetia > Gemmatales > Gemmataceae > REEB421. Next base: position 239,835 of record VGXS01000002.1, read on the forward strand.
CGATTTGTCGATGACAAGCTCAGCAACTGGTATGTGAGGCGCAACCGCCGCCGTTTCTGGAAGGGTGAAGCCGGGGAGGACAAGACCGCCGCTTACCAGACCCTGCATGAGTGCGTGCTGACCCTGACGCGGGTGCTGGCCCCATTCATCCCGTTCATCACCGACCACATGTACGCGAACCTTGTCGGCGACATCAGGGAGGCGAGCGTTCACCTGACACCCTGGCCCAAGCCGCGCCCGGAACTTGTCGATGAGGTGCTTTCCGCGGACATGGAAGCCTTGCTGAGGCTGGTTTCGCTGGGACTGGCCGCGCGCAACGCGGCGAAGATCAAGGTGAGGCAACCGCTCGCGACCCTTCGTGTCCGCCCCGGCAACGACGCCGAAAGGCGCGCCGCGGAACGGTTCGCCGACCAACTTCGCGATGAGCTGAACATCAAGCGGGTCGAGGTCGTCCCGTCATCGGGCGGGGCGATCCTCAGCACCGAGGTGAAGCTTAACCTCAAGTCGGCCGGCGGCAGGTTTGGGGCCCGTCTCAAGGAGGCCCAGGCGGCGCTGGCCCAAGCCGATCACGCCAAGGTCGCCGCGGCCGCCGGCACCTCCGAGGGTTACTCCCTTCCGCTTGCCGATGGCCATGAAGTTATCACCAGCGCCGATCTCCTCGTTTCCCATGTGGGTCCCCAGGGATGGTCCGGGGTGGCGGACCGCGAGACCCAGGTGGCCCTCGACTCCCGGATTTCCCCTGAGTTGGCCCGGGAGGGCATGGCGCGCGACATCGTTCGCCAGGTGCAGGATCTTCGCAAGCGGGCGGGGCTTGAAATGGAGGACCGCATCCTTCTGCACCTGGCCAGCCCGAACGCGGAGCTTTCCAAGGCGATCCAAGAGCATCGCGCCACCATCGCCGGGGAGACGCTGGCCACCCAATGGGCCGAGGGCGGCGCCCATGCCGCCGAGGTCAAAATTGACGCCGCGCCCCTGACGATACGACTTGAGAAGGCCATTTCTTGAGGATCCCGAGATGACCGGCCTACCTGAGACCATCCTGCAGTTCGGTTCGGGGCGATTCCTTCGCGCCTTCGCCGACCTCTTCATCCATCACGCCAACGCCCAGGGCCAGGATGTCGGCCGGGTCGTGATCGTGCAGTCGACGGGAAACCAGCGCGCCGGAGCGCTCAGCGGGTCTGGCGGCAAATACCATGTTCTGGTCCGGGGCCTCGAGAACGGGCAGGTGGTCGACCGGGTCGAGCCTTGCGAATCGGTCAGCAGGGCCCTGACCGCCAGTTCCGAATGGGCCGAAGTCCTGCGGGTGGCCTGTTCGCCCAAGCTCAAGGCGATCCTGTCCAACACCACGGAGGCCGGCTACGACCTATTTCCTGACGACAAGCCCTCCATGCAGCCGCCGAAGTCGTTTCCGGCCAAACTTGTCGAGGTCCTCCAGGCGCGCCATGCCGCCGGCCTCGGGCCTGTAAGGGTCATTCCGTGCGAATTGCGAGAGAACAACGCATCATTGCTCAACTCGATCGTGCTCAACCTCGCGGCCGATTGGAAGGTGTCGACGGGCGTGGTCGACTACATCAACTCATGTTCGTGGCATGAAACACTGGTCGACCGGATCGTCACGGGAACCCCGGAAAACCATCCCCTGCTGGCCAGCGACCCCATGCTGACGGCATGCGAACCCTACGCTCTCTTCGCGATCCAAGACATTCCCGGTGTGCCGAGGCTGCTCGAACATCCAGCCGTGGCATGGACCCCGGATGTTCTCCCCTATTTCCTGCGAAAGGTGAGGATCCTCAACGGAGGGCACACGGCCCTGCTCATAAGAGCGTGGCCCCGCGGGTTCGAAATCGTCCGCGACGCCGTGAACGATCCCGAGCTGGGACCATGGCTTGGCAACCTCCTCGACAACGAGATCGTGCCGGTGCTCGCGGGGAGGTGCGTCGATCCGTCCGGTTTCGCCCGTGATGTCCTCGACCGTTTCCGCAACCCGTTCCTCCAGCACAAGCTGGCGGACATCTCGCTCCACCACGACGCCAAGGTGCGGGTCCGGTTGATTCCGACCCTCGAGGAATACCGGATGAAGTTTGGTAAGGAACCCCCATTGCTCGCCAAGCTTCTTGGGAACGACGGCGCACTGCCGGCCAGAAATTGACAGCGGGAGTTGACAATGCTTCTTACCGCGCTGATGGCGATTTCCGGCCTGGGATTCCAACAGGTCTTTGAACCGGGAACACGCGTTCTGGCGGGCGAAGGCGCCGCTGGGGAAGGCCCCGCGTGGCACCCGACTCTTGGAGTGTTCTCGAGCGGCCGGGGCGGAATCTGCCGCTTGACCCCCGCGGGCGAATCGGTGCTTCATCGGCCCGATGCCGGAACCAACGGCCTGTTGTTCGATCGTGACGGCTCGCTCATCGCTTGCGAACCGAAACTGCGCCGTGTCACCCGCACCACGCCCGATGGCAAGGTAAAAGCGCTGACCGACTCGTTCGGCGGCAAGCCCTACAACCAGCCCAACGACCTGACTGTGGATACCAAGGGCCGGATTTATTTCAGCGACCCGCGCTATGGTTCCCGCGAGGGCATGGAACAACGCGATGCCCAGGGCCGGACGATCGAGGGCGTTTACAGGATTGATCCCGATGGAAAGGTTTCCCGCGTGATCGGCAGGGAAGTGGAAAGGGCCAACGGCGTGCTGGTTTCGCTTGACGGCAAGAGACTGTTCGTGGCTGACAACAACAACGACACTCCCGGCGGCGCCCGGAAACTTTGGAGATTCGACCTCAAGCCAGACGGATCGGTCGACACCTCCGCCCGAAAGCTTCTTCACGACTGGGGAACCGGGCGCGGACCCGACGGCATCAAGCAGGACTCGAAGGGCCGACTCTTCGTCGCTGGCGGCCTGAACAAGCCCAACCCGCCCCACGAACCGGACCCCTCCGTCAAGGGCGGCATCTATGTGATCGATCCCGAATCGGGAGCGCGTCTCGACTTCCTTCCCATCCCGACCGACGAGGTCACCAACTGCGCCTTCGGTGGAGCGGATCGGAAGACGCTTTATGTCACGGGCGGCGGAGTGCTTTACGCCGCGAGGGTGAAGGTTCCCGGATCGGTTGTGTGGCCCGCCGACTGAGTTGCCCACCATTGCGCCGGCGAGACTATCTGTTAAATTACCAATTCGCTCCGAAGTGCCGGGGACGGATGTTCCTTCCCTCGGTGGGGTGAAATTATTTGAATCCAGGCAGTGAGGTGACGGCGTGTCGATCGTTCGAGTTGAGGATCTCATCGAGGCAGGCGTGCATTTCGGTCACCGGGCAAGCCGGTGGAACCCCAAGATGCGCCCCTACATTTACGGCAAGCGCAACCTTATTCATATTATCGACTTGCGAGAGACCGTCCGCGGCCTCCTGCGGGCCCACAAGTATCTCAACAACATCACTTCCGCCGCCGGTGGCGGCCTGGTCCTGTTCGTCGGCACGAAGCGGCAGGCGAAGGAAGCGATCGAACGCGAGGCCCGCCGCTGCGGGATGCCCTATGTGACCGAGCGCTGGCTGGGCGGAACCCTCACGAACTACCGGACGATCCGCGACCGCCTGAAGCGCCTCACCGAACTCGAGGCCATGTGGCTTCCCGCCTTTGAAAACCCCAAGAACGCCGACTTGAACTCCTACATGAAGGGGATGCTCAACGAAACGGGTCGGCTTGACTTGGCCAAGGCGCCCGAAAGCGCCCACATCCGCACCTTCAGCAAGAAGATGGTGTCCACCCTGAGCCGCGAGCTCATGAAGATCCAGCGAAACCTTGCCGGCATCCGCGACATGACCAAGCTGCCCAACGCGCTGGTGGTGGTGGATCCCAAGCGCGAGCACATCGCGGTCAAGGAAGCCCAGCGCATGGGAATCGCCGTGGTCTCGCTCATCGACACCGACAGCGACCCCGACCTGATCGACCTGCCGATTCCCGGCAACGACGACAGCATCCGGTCGATCGAACTGGTGCTGGCCAAGCTGGCCGATGCCGTGGTCGAAGGACGCGCCGCCGTCGTGGCCAAGGAAAGCAACGAACCCCGCGCCCGGCCCCAGCGGCAGTTGGGCGATAGGGATCGCGATTAGTTTTCCGGGCTCATCCCACACAAGGCAAGTCAACCCAGCCTGGCGGATTCCGGCCTTACAAGGTGAATCCGCCTCCCGGATACGGGGAAAAGCCCCGACCGAATCCGAGGCAGCCAATCATGGGGCCGAAACCGCTCAAGCCTTTCCCGAGGAAGAACCATGGCTGAAATTCCCGCCCAACTTGTCAAGCAGCTTCGCGACCGCACGAACGCGCCGTTTGGGGACTGCAAGGCGGCCCTTGTCGAATCCAACGGCGACCTGGACAAGGCCATCGAGGTGCTCCGCAAGAAAAACGCGGCCATCCAGGCCAAGACCTCCGGCCGCGAGGCGGGCGAGGGGCGGATAGGACTCTTTGTCTCGCCATGCGGCAAGCATGGCGGCTTGGTCGAACTGCGATGCGAATCGGCACCCGTGGCCAAGAATGAGCACTTTGTCTCCCTGGCCAACGACTTGGCCAACCATATCGCCGCCAAGGGTGTTCCGGCATCGGCGGAGGAACTGCTGGGCCAACCGCATCACTCCGGATCGGGGCGCTCAGTCAATGAACGCGTCGGGGAAGTCGTGGGCCTTCTCAGGGAAAACATGAAGGTGGCCAGGATGAAGCGGCTCGAGGGATCCGCCGTCGGCGGTTATGTCCACCACGATGGTTCGGTTGGCGTGATGGTGGTGGCCGAGGGCGAGGGTAAGCCCGATCCCACCCTGCTTCGCGACATCGCCATGCACATCACGGCTAAGCTCCCGGTCGCCGTGTCTCGTGATGAGATTCCCGCGGAACTCATCGCCAAGGAGAAGGAAATCGCCAAGAGCCAGGCGCAAGCCTCCGCCGCCGGCAAGCCCGCCAACATCGTCGAGAAGATCGCCGAGAACCGGGTCAACACCTGGCTCAAGGAAAGCTGCCTCGAGGAACAGACCTTCGTGAAGGACGAAACCAAGACCGTGGGCCAACTGCTCAAGGCCGCCGGACTCAAGGCCAAGTCATTCGTCCGATTCAAGGTCGGCGAGGTAGGCTGACGCCACACGGATCCCGGCCATGGGGAATTTGGCCAACCAGTTGTGCGAATCGATCCGCGCCGCCGATGAGACGGCGCGTTTCCATTTGGACATCTTCTCGCGACTGGTATACGCCGACTTCGTTGAGCGAAATGGGGATGCGAACAGGGCGGCGGCCATTCGCCTGCATGCGGCCATCGAGGAATCCCACCCCGGGCTGCTGCTTGGCCCGGGCCAGGTTCGGGCATGGCCACCGGGGCCGATGGAGGGTTGGCGGCAGCGGATAATCCCCGGATATGGAAGACTTGCCCGGCTCTGGAACCGTTACGCCAGGACTTGGCGCGCCACCTTTCGACTCTCCGTTGGAAGGAACATCTCCTTCCGCGCCGGCCTGCCATGGCGGTTTGAAGGCGGTACCGAGGCGTGGCCCGCGAAACCCCGGGGCGAACTGAGGGTCATCAGGTCATGGAAGCTGTGGGCGCCAGCCGGCCACGGCCCGCCGTCATTTCCTCAAGGCATGCTGGCCGGGGCCCTGGAAGTCTCCCTGGCCGGCCTCGGCTGGCGGGGCCATGTCGCGCGCCTTCTTGATTCGGGAATCCTTCCATCCGACATTGTTTCGCTGGGAATCACCGATGGCGCCCTTGAAGCCGTTTCCGCCCGGGAAATTCTTGAAAGGCCATGGCCGCGCCTCAGGCGGTTCGACGCCTCAGCCAACATCCTGCGCGCGGAAGGCGCCGCGGAGGTTTGGTCGCTCATGTCCAAAACCGGCATTCGGGAAATCGACCTTTCCCGGAACAACATCGGCTGGGGAACCGAGTTTTTTCGGGATGGCGGGCCACCCAGGCTGCGGGTGCTACGGTTTGCAGGCAACCACGCCGAGGCCCGCGGCACACGAATCATGGCAGGGGCGCCCTGCCTCGGCTTCCTCGAGAGCATCGACTGGATGGGAAACAGCCTGGCCGAGCACGGCGCCCACGCCATCGCCGGGTGGCATGCCCCATCCCTTCGCCGCCTCTCGCTGGGATCGAACCACCTGGGCCCCGATGGAGCCGAGAATATAGCCCGGGCGCGCTGGATGGGTAGGCTGGTGGAACTCGATCTTGCCGAGAATTCGTTGCGCGACGAGGGCATGGGCAAACTGGCGCCTTCATTGGGCCATAGGCTCAAGATGCTGGGCCTTGAAAGCAACCTTCTAGGCGGAGATTCCGCGGGGTTTCTCGCGGCTTGCGCTTCACGGGAATCGCTTGTCTGGCTCGAAATCGGCCGCAACGGCCTCAGCTCGGATGGCATTTCCAAGCTTTCCACGGAGACTTGGCCGCGCCTCCGATACGCCGGATTGATGCTCAACGACATTCCACCCGGAGCGAGTTGTCCCGCGGATCGCTTTCCGAGGCTGGCGCCCCTCAGGCTGGCCCGACCGGGACGCCCGGGTGATCCCGGATTGGGAAGCCCACGGCTTGATCCATAAGATGTCAATGGCAGGGAAAGCGGAAACCGAATGGACATCCCATGAATCTCCGCCCTCACTTCAAGACCATTCTGGCCTTGCTGCTTTTCGTCCCCGTGGCCTTGGCCGGCGGCGTGATCTCGTTGACCACCTACGCCACGATGCTGATCAACACGCGGAATTTCGCCGACGGCATAGCCGTTGAGATTTCCGCCGGAAGCCAGGCCAACATCGAATCGGTGCAAAATTATTCAGAAAAGGGAATCCGCCTTATCGCGAATGTCTTCTCAAAGAGGATTCACGATCCGTCGCTGCCATTCGCGGCGCGGGAAATCTGGCGGCAATTTTCCATGACGAAATTCAAGAACAACGCCCTGAATTTTGTTGATCCAACGAATGGCTCCGGGTTCATCATCCAGGGAGATCAAATCGAAATCGTGGCCCCCGACGGACGCGGAGGCTTCGTGGCCACATCCCACTCCACGCGGGAAAGCAGACCCGTCACCGACATGCGGACTTTCGATTGGTTTCATTACGCGACCGATCCGGATGCCTCCTCCGACACGGGTTGGACAACCGTGCGTCACTTCACCAACAACCTGAAGGACCTTTCCGATCAGCAGGGATTCTCCCTTTACCAGGCGATCCGGTCCGACCCGCTCAGCAAGCGTGTCGACGCGGTGATCTCGATTTCGGTTTCCGTCGGATGGGTGCGGAACAGGCTTTTGGAAGCGATTGGAAGGCACGGCATCAAGGCCATGGCTTTCATGATCTCCGACAACGGAAATGGCCGGGAACCTTTGCTGATCGCGCACACCGACGACTCGGTCAACTCGAAGCTGTCCAACTCGGAATCTCCGATTTCGCCTTCCGAATGCGGCGACGAAGTGACAAGCGCCGTGGCCGCCAATTACCTCGCGACCCCCCTCGATGACGGCATTCCCCACACGCGGCGCATGGAACTTAAGGGAGAAATTCACCACGCCACCTACACCAACCTGAAGCCGGGAGCTCCACCGCGCTGGATCCTGTGCCAGGTGATCAGGGACTCGGAGATCACCAATCCCGCCCGCCGACGACTCTTCGCCAACCTCGGGATCACCCTGGGGATCCTCGCGGTGCTGCTGACACCGGCCATCTTGTTTTCGCTGAGGGTCGCAAGCCCGATCGAGAGGTTGACCGCGGTGGCCGAGGCCACAGGCCGCCTCGACCTCGCCCCGAACCCTCGCGTCAGTTCGGGCATCCGTGAAATCCATCAACTGGCCCGGGCCGTCGAGTCGATGCAATCCGGGCTCAAGTCGTTCCTGCGGTACATTCCCGAGGACCTGTTGCGGCGGTACCTGAATCCCGCCAACACCGCGGGACTCGACAGTGAAGTCATCCCGGTCTCGGTCATGTTTTCCGACATCATGGGATTCTCAACACACGCCGAGCGTTCCGACCCCATGGTGCTGGTGCGGCAACTGAACGATTACCTCGAGACGGTCAGCACGGTCATCTCCCGAAACGGAGGCACGCTCGACAAGTACATCGGCGACGCGGTCATGTCGTTCTGGAACGCGCCCAACCGCGTGCCGGCGCACGCCCGCCAGTCATGCGCCACCGCCCTCGACATCCAAAGAACGCTAGAGGAGGCCCGGCGGGGATGGCAAAGCCAAGGCCTTCCATCCTTCCACACGAGAATCGGCATCCACACGGGGGATGTGATTGTCGGCAACATCGGCTCGAGCGTCAGGCTCAATTACACGATCATCGGCGACGCGGTGAACCTGGCCAGCAGGCTGGAAAGCCTCAACAAGCAATATGGCACATCGATCCTCATCAGTGAAACAACAAGGATTGGCGCCGGGGACGAATTCCTCACCAGGCCTGTCGACCTTGTCGCCGTGAAAGGCAGGTCGGAACCTATTCAGGTGCATGAACTCATCTGCTGGCGCCCGGACCGAGGAGACGACCGGCTTGAACTGGCGCGACTCACCTCCATGGCGCACGAGAACTACCGCGCGAAAAGGTTTTCCCTGGCCAGGCAGGCCTACGAGTCGATCGTCGCGCGCTGGCCGGAAGACGGCGTTTCGAAAACCATGATGGACCGCGCGCGTCATCTCGACCTTGATCCGCCCCCGGCAAACTGGTCGGGAATCCACAGGCCAAAGTCAAAGTAGGACGGGCCCAAAAGCCCGGAGAAACATGATCCTGAAATTTCGCACAATCCTGATCCTGCTGATGGCGACGACCGTCGTCAGCCTGGGAACAGGACTGTCGATATGGAGCTTGTGGACCTCCACCAGCGCCGCCCGCGATGCCGCCATCTCATCGGCGTCGCAGCAGGCCGTTTCGGGCGTGATCGCCGTGGAGCATGTGATTGGCGTACGGGAATCGCTCATTTCAAGCGTCGCCACGATGATCGGACATGGGGGCCCCGAACAGGAGGCTGTTGACAATCTTATAAAATATTGGAAGAACTTCAGGCTCAGTAAGAACTTTGTCAACCATGGGGCTTTCAAATACTCGAAATTATCGGGTGCCGGGGTGATCGCGCACCGGGAAAGCCCCGAAGAGATCGTGACCCGGCAAATTGACGGTTCTTTCCTGGCCTTGGATGTCAGGACCGGTAAAACCCGAATCGTTCCCGACATGAGACAGGAGCCTTGGTTCCAGGCGGCGCGCGAATCAAAGGAAGTCGGCTACCTGGATATGCGGCCCACCCTCTGCCCCTTCGATGGAAAATGGCGCCGCTGCATCACGATCCACACACCTGTTATCGATAGGAACGGCAAGTTCATCGGCGCCATCGGCCTTGAACTCACGATGGACTGGTACCGCCAATTCCTGATGGAGGCCATGGACCGCTCGGCGTTTCCGACCCGGTCGTTCGGTGTGGAGAAAAAAGCCGACGGCACGCTCAACCTGATCGCCGATACCGAGGAGGAAACGGACAAGCTCGACATGTTCGCCGAGGGACAATCGGAGGGGTTCGTCGACGCGCTGACTTATGGGGATGGGATTTTTAGCGGACGCTGTCCGGGCCATGCCCAACACGCAGGAGGATTTTGATTTGAGAAAACCGATCCACAAGCGCATTTCGTCCGGCAATCGAAGCTACCTCGCGACATACATGGCGGCGTTCCCCGGAAGGCCTCCAGACTGGATGATCTGCTTTCTGATGGATGAAGCCGACCTCTATCGCGAGTCGAGGCGCAACCTGCTGAGGAACATGGCCGCCGTGGCGATCGGGCTCGCGCTCGCGATTGGCGCGAGCATGTGGATCTCGGTCCTTGCCGTCAAGCCGATTGAAAGGGTCACGGCCCTGGCCGGCAAACTCGAACGGCTCGAGGTGGAGGAGACGGACCAGGGAAAAGCCTCGGCCATCCGGGAAGTGGACGACCTCCGCCGGGCCATTGGCCGGGCCGCCATTGGATTGAAATCGTTCCTCAAGTATGTGCCGCAGGAACTCCTGAAGGGTTACATGTCCAGCGGCAAACATGCCCACACCGACGGGATGCTTCGGGAGGTTTCCATCGCGTTCATCGATATCCGCGACTACTCCACGGTTTCGGAAAGGCTCGAGCCGATGGAGCTGGTCACCCACCTCAACGCGTTCCTTGAGGAAGTCTGCTCGCCGATCATTTCCCGGAGCGGAACCATCGACAAGTTCATCGGCGATTCGGTCATGGCCTTCTGGAACGCGCCCGGAAAAATCGACGGGCACCCCGCCAAGGCATGCGAGGCGATGCTTGATTGCCTCGCCCGGGTCTCCTCCGCCGCCAAGGCATGGAAAGCCTCGGGCCTGCCGGCGTGGGAACCTTGCGTCGGCATCCATACCGGAGAGGTCATCGTTGGAAATATCGGATCAAGCTCGAGGCTCAATTACACCATCATCGGCGACGTGGTGAACCTGACCAGCAGGCTTGAATCCCTGAACAGGATCTACGGAACCAGCATCCTGATCACCGAGGCCACCCGCGACAAGGCGGGAAAGAGGTTCATCACCAGGCCGGTGGATTTGGTGGCCGTCAAGGGAAAATCGGTTCCCGTGCTTATTCATGAACTGATGGGCGAGCGTGAGGTGTGCCGGGAAACCCTGAGGGAACTGGCCGATTCGACCGCCAAGGCTCACGCGAAGCTTGCCAACCGCGAATTCACCCGCGCCCGCCTCGCCTACCAGGCGATCATGGCCGCGCATCCAGCGGACGTCCTGTCGCTGGTGATGGCCGAAAGATGCGCGAAACTGGAAATGGATCCGCCACCTGCCGATTGGTCAGGGGTGTTCCGATACAACACCAAATGAAAAAGAAATCGGCTGGTTGAAATGATTCGCCTGAACCTCAGAACCGTCTTCTCGCTCGTGACTCTTTCCGTGACCGCGGCCATCGGCGCACTGATCATCATGGTTTCGCTGATCGGGGCAATTCGCACCTCGCTCGAATTCGCGCAGAGGTTTTCTAATGAGATCGCCGTCGACGTATTGGAGGCGATCGAAAACCTGATCATCGACGCGGAAAGCGTCCTCATGACAAGCGCGCTTTTCGTTCAGGACCATGCGGGAAGCCCCGATCTGGCCGATTCGCTCGCCAAGTTCCTGGTTCGATACAGGACTTCCACCCACCATTTCAAATGCGGCATGGTTTTCATTGGAGCCGCAAAAGGGGAGGGATGCATCTTCCATCGAAAGGGTACCTTGGAATCGGTGAAAGCCGACGGGCAAGGCGGATTCAAGGCCATCGACCCCATCACGGGAATACAGCGACCCGTTCCCGACATGCGAGGCGATCAGTGGTACAAGGACGCCGTGCTGAATGGAACCCTAAGCATGGGAGATTTCCATAGGTTCTCCGGCGCTTGGCACAATTCTAATAGCCGGGGCATCAACGCCTACATTCCGGTCCGGCATCCCTCCCGGCCGGAAGAGTTGGTCGGCGTCATCGCGATCGACATCACCACCGATTGGATCATTGAATACCTGAACAAGTCGATACAGAAGTTCTCGGGAAAGTCGGAATCCTTCGTGGTCGATCGACTGCCTGATGGAACGCTGAACATGATCGCGTATACATCCCATGCCATGGAACCCGGGATCCTTGATGACAGCGGGGAAGAAGTCGTGCACCCGGAAAGTCTTATTGACCCCTTGCTGGACGAGGCGGTCCGGACGATCGCGAGCGACGATTCGTTCATGGACAACGCCGAACCGATTCATGTTGAACTGCGAACCCCGGTGGGCGACTACCTGGCCACCTTCATGAATGTCCTGCCCGGCCGGAAGCCCTACTGGTCGCTGTGCGTCCTGCTCAACAAGGACGACCTGCTGGCCCCCCTATGGCGAAGGCTCGCCCTGAACCTTGCCATCGTGGCGGGCGGCCTGGTCATGGCCTTGTCGCTGGCGATTTGGGCGGCCTTGCGCACCGCGAGGCCGATCGAGGAAATCACCTCCGTCGCCCTGGACATGGGCAAGCTCAACTTCGAAGCGGCCACCTGCCGGACCGATTCGAGGATCGTCGAGGTCGACAAGCTCGCCAAGGCGATCGAGTCCATGCGCTCGGGCCTCAAGGCGTTCCTGCAGTACCTTCCCGAGGAACTCCTCAGGCGCTACCTCACCCCCGGTGCCAAGGCCGAAACAGGCGGGGAACTCTTCCCCGCCACCATCATGTTCACCGACATCAAGGATTTCTCCACCATCTCGGAAAGGCGGGATCCGATCGGCCTGGTCCGCCACCTGAACGAATACCTCGAGATCCTCAGCAGCAGCGTCGCGGTCCACCGGGGCACCGTTGACAAGTACATCGGCGACTCGATGATGGCGTTCTGGAACGCCCCCATCCGGCTGGAAAGGCACGCCCGGGAGGCGTGCGCCGCCGCGTTGGATTGCAGGAAGATCCTTTCCGTGGCGGGAAGTTGTTGGCGGGAAAAGGGCCTTCCGCTTTTTGAGACACGCTTCGGCATCCATACCGGGGAAGTGATCGTGGGCAACATCGGATCGATCGTCAGGCTCAACTACACCATCATCGGCGACGCCGTGAACCTCGCCAGCAGGCTCGAGGGCCTCAACAAGGAATACGGCACCTCGATCCTCATCAGCGAATCGACACGCGCGGAGGCGGGCGACGAATTCCTCACCCGACCCGTCGACCTCGTCGCCGTCAAGGGAAAACTCCGGTCCAACCTCATCCACGAACTCATGGCGTGGCGAGGCGAGGCCACCGATGCCGAAATCCGCCAGGCCCAGATGACAACCGCCGCCAGCAACGCTTACCAGGAAAGGAATTTCGCCTCGGCGCGGGACGGGTTTGCCGCCATTGTGTCGGAATACCCCGGCGACACCGTGGCCAAAATCATGCTTGAAAGGGCCGAAAGCATGGTATTGTCGCCGCCGCCGCCGGACTGGTCGGGCGTTTTCCGCTTCAGGACCAAATGACGCCGGACGCCTTCCGGGCGGCATGCATGGTCATCGGGCGGCCCGGGCACCCCGCTCGGCCCGACCCAGCCAATTCCTCATGCGGTCGAGTTCCGCGGCCCATCCGTCCGCGGCTCGTATGGCCAGGAAAGCGTCGAACATCAGGTCAAGGGTCTCCAGGAAATCACGGAGATAACCGATCCGCTCCTCATCCCGCACCCGCTCGTTGTCCCCCTCGGGAGCGGGAAGCTTGAGCCCGGAAACGGCCAGTGTCTCGGCCGAAAGCGTGAATTCGTACTGCTGGTCGTGCCGGGACACGATGAATCCCATTTTCCGGGGCAACTTCCCCGACTGAAGGGCCCGGCGGGCCTCGGGCAGGCGGGTGGGGGCGTCGCTGGTGATAGTTTCCTTGCCCGTCTCGCCGGCCGGGCATTCCAGGGTGAGCGTGCGCACCGGCAGGATCGCCGCCTCGGAATCATCGCGCAGCTTGACGGTGTCACCCCGTTCTTCGACGACAAACCACATCCACGCCAGAAACTCATTGCCGAGGAAATCGCGGCTGGTCTGGTCGGGGGACCAGTGCATCCGGTCGGTGGCCCTTCCCTGGACGAACGCCGATGGCGTGGCGTCATCAATCGCCCGGGTCAGGTTGCGGGTTTCCGCGAGAAGGAAAGCGTGCCGCCCGGCCGAGAGGGGTTCGAGGCCGGTCCCGAATGTTTCGTCAAAAAGCGGGAACAACCGGTCAAGGGCCGGGGCGCCCGCTCCCGAAACGAGCAATTCGCCCGAGGGAAGGTCCCAGAGAAGCCCATGGGCCTTGCGCTTGACGAAGCGTCCGTCCCGGGCCTCATCCTCGAGCCTTTCCTTGGCCCGGTCCTTGGCCTCGCGCCTTTGGCGGTTGCTGGGGTTCCCGAAAGGGTTCAACGCGGACAATGACTCGAGTTCCTCCGCGGCGTAGGCGCGCAGGAGGTCGGGGGGAATCTTGAAGGCATCGATGCGCAGGGCCCATTGCAGGGTGTCGGAGACAATGTTCTTGGCCAGGTCGAACTTGCGGTCGAGGATATGGTCACCGGCGATCCACCCGGAATCGATTCCATCGGCCGAGGCGATGGCCGCCCTGCCGTTTCCGATCTTGTGCTTATTGAGGGCGTCGAGGGTGTCGGTGGAGAAGACATCGGGCCTCGAACCGGTGGGGCGAAACCTGGCGAACGAAATCCTAGAGCCAAAAAAACCCATGTCGCCGCCCCCGTCCCATCCCTGGAGTCCCATCCCGAAATGACAAGATAGCGACTTGGCGGCATTCTTGCCGGGCATGCCGGGCATCTTGACCGGCGGCGCCAACAGGAACGGCCCGACCGGTGTTGCAATGGTGGATGGAAAGCCTTGGACTGGGTTTAACCCAATTTCGGCGGCATTTGACCCTTGCTGCCACCGGTGTTAGGTTCAGCCAAGCTGATTGATCTATGGCGGGTGACGGGGAAGGAAGGCAAGCCATGGGAAAGACCGGGGATGACGCCGCGGCGCCCGAGGAAAAAGGCGAGGGAACCAAGCCCAAGGCCTCTTCCGCCCGCAAGGGCAAAGCTCCCAAAGGCATATGGGGACTGGACTTGGGCCAATGCGGCCTCAAGGCCATCCGCTTGGAGGAACGCGACGGACAAATCGTTGCCACCCATTTCGATTACATCGAGCACGCCAAGATTCTCAGCCAGCCTGACGCCGACAAGGACTCCCTGGTGCGGGAAGCCCTGGTTCAATTCATGCAGCGGAACAAGTGGCGGGGCGACCATATTTCGGTGAGCGTGCCCGGAAAGGCCGGCCTGGTTCGCTTCGTCAAGCTTCCACCCGTTGAGGAAAAGCGCGTCAAGGACATCGTCGCGTTCGAAGCCAAGCAGCAGATCCCCTTCAAGCTTGAGGAAGTCGTGTGGGACTTCCAGAAAATCGGCAGCGGCATGGTGATCGACGGACTGGCCATCGACACCGAAGTCGGCCTGTTCGCGATGAAACGCGATGTGATTTCCAAGGAGATGCAGGGCTACCGCGACGCCAAGCTGGAGGTCACCACCATCCAGATGGGGCCGCTGGCGCTTGCCAACTACCTCGTCCACGACCTGCTCCGGATCGACCCGCCGGAACCCGGCGCGGAAGAAATGGGAGACATGGGGGGCGGCGGCAAATGCGTCGCGGCCTTGGACATCGGCGCCGAGGAATCGACCCTTGTCGTCACCGACGGCGGCAAGATCATCATGCAGCGTCCGGTGAATGTCGGTGGCAACCACTTCACGCGCGCCCTGACCAAGGACTTCAAGCTCACCTTCGGCAAGGCCGAGCACCTCAAGCGGAACGCCGCCAAGGGGCTTGGAAAGGACGGCCCCGACCTCAAGACGATCCTCACTTCGCTCAAGCCGGTGCTGACCGACCTGGTGAACGAACTCCAAAGGGCCCTGACCTACTTCACCAACACGAACCGGTCCGCTGAAATCGCCTACCTTGTCGGCCTTGGCAACGCCTTCAAGCTGCCGGGACTGCAAAAATACCTGCAGGACAAGCTGGGCATCGAGGTGAAAAGGCCCACGACCTTCGAGCGCGCCGACCTTGACGAAATCGGCGGACAGGCCTCCTTCAAGGACAACTTCCTGTCGTTCTCGGTGGCCTACGGGCTGGCCCTTCAGGGACTTGGCAAGGGGCAGATCAAGGTCACCCTGTTGCCCCCTGAAATCAAGTTCGAACGGATGATCCGGGCGAAGAAACCCTGGGCCGCGGCCGCGGCCGCCATGCTTCTTTTGGGACTGGCCGGCCTGGCTGCCGGCAGCTACTACCAGGCCCGCCCCTTCATCGACCCGGAGGTGATCCGGGAAGTCGGCACGGCCAAGTCGATCAAGGGCAAGGTCGACGGAGGCGTCGCCGAGTTCAAGAAAATCCAAGAGGAGACCACGGCCGAGGAGAAGAAGGTCAAGTCGTCGGTCGCCGGGCAGGAAGAGCGTTACAACTGGCTCGAGTTGATGACCTTCGTCAACGATGCCGTTCCCCGCCCCGACGGCACCAACCTCTTCGCTCCCAAGGCGCGCGAGTACTTCGAGGGCTGGAGGGTGCCATGGACCGATTGGGCCAAGGAGATCGAAACAGCGCCCACCCCCGAGCGGCAGCAGATCCTCAAGCAGTGGTTCGCCAGCCTTCAGACCGATTGGGCCCGCCAGTTCAAGGCGAGCAACGCCAAGGACCTGGAACTGTTGCCGCTGCCCGCGTTCCCGCTTTCGGACCAGAAGCTCCAAACCGTGCAGGACCAATACCAGCAGGCCAAGTACGAGAAGAAGGCGTTCTTCCGGCCCAAGAAGGGTTCGGAAGCCTTCGACCTTTACCGGTCCACCCAGGGACAGGTTCGCGAGTCATCCACGGGCGAACTTCCCGAAGGCTCCCAAGACCTGGTGCAGGTGAACATCGAGTCGGTGACCTGCCGCTACACCGACAAGCTCGACAATTTCTGGAACGGCATGCTCAAGGACAAGACTTTCAGCAGAATGAAATCGGAATGGGTGCGCCCGATTGAACACCAGAAGGCGCCTCCCGAGGGCGAGGGATGGATCGTGGAACTCCGCGGTTACACCTTCCATTGGGATGACGTGAACTTCGTCAACAGGGCCGTGCTCGACAACCTCGCGGCCTGGGGCGTGCGCAACAACCTGGTGGCATCCGCGGTGGTGCCGATGCCGGAAGGAATGCCGCCCGCCGCGGGCATGCCCCCGGTTCCCGGTGCCCCGATGGGCGAGGCCGGCGCGGCGCCCGCCGCCGAAGTCACACCCCCGCCAACCGCCGGCCCCGTGGTGAACCGCATGAGCCACTTCACCCTGTTCCAATACGACAGGTCGTCGACCGCCAGCCGCTCGAATTTCCGTTACCAGCCGGGAGCCATCCTTTCCACGCTGATCGGTGGCGGAACCGGCGGGGCCCCGGGGATGCCCGGTGTTCCGGGCGGCCCCATGGGCTCCGCGGGCGGTGAGGGCGGCATGCCGGGTGGCATGCCCGGAGGTTCGGGTGACACGGGCGGAGGCGCCTCCCGCGCCGGCTGGAAACCGATTGGCGCCGCGGGCGGTGCCGCCGGTGGCGGCATTCCCGGCCTTTCCGGCACAGGCGGCGAAATGTCCCCCGCCGGGCCAGGTATGCCGGGGGGGCCCGGAATGCCCGGTGGTCCGGGAATGCCCGGAGGCCCCGGAATGCCCGCGGGGCCCGCCGGCAAACCGGGCGGAGCGCTGCGTACCGAGTTCCTGATTTATTTCATCTGGAAAGAGCCCAAGCCTTCCGACGAACTGCGCGACTTCGCCGCGGCCGCCGCGGAGGCGGGCGCCTCGGCCAAGTTCTATGCTGAAAAAACAACCCCGGCCATGATTCGGCCGGCCCGGGAGCTTCCCTTCACCCAACGGACCGGAGGCCTTCCCAAGGATCCGGTGCCACCGCTTCCACCGTTTGAAAAGCCGCCCGCCGCGCCGGGCGACCCCGCGGCTTTGCCCGAAGGGGTGACGGCCCCGGGCGGCGCGCCCGCGGCGCCGGGTGGAACGCCTCCAGCGCCAGGCGCGCCCCGTCCGACTCCCGGAGGAGCCCCACCCGCTCCGGGAGCCAATCCTCCACCAGCCGGTGGAGCGCCTCCAGCCCCGGGGGCCACCCAGCCAAAGGGAGCCGAGCCGGCTCTTGGCGCCGTTGCGCCACCCGCGCCCGCGGGATCACCCGCTTCCCCTCCAGCCGCCGCTCCGGCGCCCGGACGCTGACACAGGAGGACCCGAGTCATGGCCGCCAAGTTCGACATCGAGATCATCAAGAAAAACCTGTTCTGGATCCTTCTGGGTGTTGTTTCGCTCATCCAGGTCGCGGCGATTGTCCTGCTCCTCATCAGCGATCCCGCCGCCACCCAGCGCAAGGAATACCAGGACCGGGAAAAGGAGATGAAGGCGATCAACGACTTCAAGAACGAGAAGTTCCTGCCCCCCTGGAAGGAGCGCAAGGACGAGTTCACCGCCGAAAAGAATGTGATCTGGGAAAAGGCCTGGAAGCCGCAGGAACCGATCTATTACTTCCCCGTCGGCATCAAGAAGCTGGAATATCCCGATGAGAAGCCGACCAGCGCCGAACTCACCTCGTATCGCGACCGCTACTACAAGGCCCAGTTCGACCGCTTCGTGACCGAGGTCTCAAGCCCGAGGTTCGAGGTCGAGAAAGGCGGCAAAACCGACCGCTACCTGCTGATGCAGGGCCCCTCGCCCATCGTTTTCGGCGGGGCTGGCGGATCGGCAACCGGAATGCCTGGATTCGCCGGTGGAGACAGCGGCGGCTCTCCCGCCATGCCCGCCGGACCCGGACCGGGTTTATCCAGGGGCGAGGGAGGCGCTGGCGGGCCGGGAATGGCCGCGGGCGGCGCCCCCGTGAGCGTTTCACCGGGCGTCCGCGGCATTCTGGGGGAGCTGCCGACCTTCACCGTTCCACCCAATCCCGAGGAATTCTGGATCCTCCAGGAAGACCTTTCGGTGAGGCGCGAGATGGTGCACACCCTCCGCAAGGCGCTCGCCGAAATGGCGGTGATGACGCGCAAGCCGGCACCCAACGACAATCCGGGCGCCGTGGTGCTCGTGAATGCGGCGTGGGAACTCACGCTCATTCCCGAGGCCGGAGGCAAGCTTTCCGAAAAAAGCACGCTGCGAAATGTGCACGGCCAAGGGCGTCCGCAGGCCCTTTACGACAAGGCGCTCGGATGGAAAACCGAGTTCCTCCTGGCGCAGGGCGCCAACACCCGCGTAACCCTGAGCTTCGACGGAGACCCCCTCCCCTATGGCCAGGCCAGGAGCTTCAAGGAATTCGGCGCGATGAATGTCGGCACCCTCGACTTTTCGCAGGAATTCCTGGCGACACAGGTCTTCAAGCAGGCCAATTGCCCGCTTCGCAAGGTATCGGCCATCGAGATTGGCACGCTGGGCCAGGATATCCGCAACTTCAAGCCCGCCGACCTGAAAATCCGCGCCACCCTGCCCGAGGAGAAGGGTGAGGACCTGGCGGGAGGCGGCGCGGATGGCGCTCCGGGCCTGCCCGGTGGCCCTCCTGGCATGGACGGTGGAGCCATGGGTTCGATGATCCCCGGTGGCGAGCCGGGTGCCGGTGGCGCGGCGGGACCGCAGAACGCCACGGCGCTCAACCGCCTCGACAGGGCCCGATACCTCGTGAGCAACGAGGTATGCCGGCACCTCCCCATCGCCGTCAAGCTTCAGGTCGACCAAGCCTATGTGAACACCGTGCTGTCCACGCTGGCCAACAACAAGCTGCGGATGCAGATCACGCAGGTGGAATGGAACCATGTTCCCCGTTCCCGTCCGATGCTGATGGCGGGTGGGATGCCCGGCGCGGGATTCGGCTTTCCCGGAGCGCCTCCGGGCGGAATGCCGGGCACGGGCTTCCCCCCCGGCGGCCCGGGATTGGCTCCCGGTGGACTGCCGGGAACCGGCTTGCCCCCTGGCGGGCCCGGCATGGCTCCCGGCGGGATCCCCGGCGTGCCTGGCAGGCCTCCCGTGGGCGCCCCGGGCGGACCGGGCGTCGGCAGCAACCCAGCCCTGGCCAGCCTCGGACTTGAGGATGGCAACCTGATCGACCTGACGATTTACGCCATCGCGTCGCTTTATGAGCGTTATCCGCCGAAACCGGGCGCGCCACTCAATGGCGGCGCGCCGGCCGACGGCGCCCAGCCGGCGGCCTCAATCAACTAACGATCCCGTTCATCGCCCAAGGAGACGGCAACCATGGCACTCAAGGGTTTCGACTGGAAGCAGTTCCTGATCGCCAATGGCGAAAAATTGGGACTCGGAATTTTCTCGGCGCTAGGTCTGATCCTGCTGGTGCTGGGCCTTGTTTACTCGCAAACCGCGGAAAGCCCTGAAGCCAAGAAGGCGGCACTTTCCAAGATCAACAAGGATGTCGACGGCCGGTTTGCGTCGGCGGAACCTTCCGATGCCGACAAACCTGGCAAGGACCGGGCCAAGCTGGCCTACGCCGAGTTCAAGCCGATCCCCCCCTCGGGCTACCAGACCGACCCGTTCTTCACCGACGAGGCCGTGGCGTCGCCCAAGCGCCAGCAACCCAAGATTCTCCAGGTCTCACCCGACGCCAAGGCGGCGGTCGCCCTCCTGGCGCTCAAGACCCTGATTGTGGACGGGGATGACAAGCGCGGCACCCGCATCCTGGTGCTCAAGGACTACAAGGTTGGAGCCATGGCGGCCAAAGGTGGAGTTCCGGGTTTCCCCGGCGCCAACGATGGCGGAACGGGAATAACGGCCGGGGGCATTCCCGGGATGGTTCCAGGAGCGGTTGCCGCCGGCAAGGGCCCGGCCGCGGCCATGGGCAACGCCGACCTGCTCAAGAACATCGCCAAGCGGGCGGCGGGAACCGCCAAGCGAAACACCGGAAAACTTGGCAAGGCCAAGGACGACCCCAGGCCGATCTACAACGCCGAGATGGTGACGGAACAGGAATTCGAAGCGAAGGGCTACCAGCCGGCGATTGATGTGAAGGCCGTGCGGATCGCGGAGATCGCCGCGACATTCCCGCTCAAGCAGCAAATGGAGGAATACAGCGCGAGGCTCCGCCTGCAGGAGGGCCAATATGAGCTTCCCTACTTCTCCGGAGTGGAGGTGGAGCGCAGGGAAAAGCTTCCCGATGGCAAATGGAGCGACTACAAAGGCGTTGATGTCCGCAAGGACTACGACATGTATCGCAACCTCTCCTTCAACCAGTTCGAAACCGACGACGACCGCTGGCTCGACCTCGTCCAGCTTCAAATGAGCCTGGCAGGCAAGCCGGTCTCGCCCGTTTACTGGAAGCGTCCCAAGGCCGTCTTCGACGGCATGTATCCCAACCTCGAGGAAGGCCTCGCCAAGGTGCAGGACCGGCTCAAGCAGGCGGAAACCAGCAAGACGCTCCAGGAGCAGCGAAAAAAGCGGAAGTCTCTCCTTGATCGCAACGAGGATGACGACCAACCGGGAGCCATGGCGGGGATGGCCCCCGGAGGCGCGCCCGGGTTCCCCGGAGTAGGCCCCGGCGCCGGCGTATTCCCGGGCGGCGGCCCGGGAATGGGACCGAGGCCCGGGCTTGGCGGAATGCCGGGCATGCCGCCGGGCACCCCGGGTGCCGGCGGCATGCCCGGCAGCGGTGGCCCGGCGTCCGCCATGGCCGACCTGCCTCCTCCCGACGACTGCCTCATCCGCGTCATGGACTTCACGCTGGAAAGCGGCAAGACCTACCAGTACCGCATGCGCGTGAAGCTTCGTAACCCCAACTACATGCGCAGCGATGTGGCCCAAGAAAGCTACGCCAAGGAGGAGGAACTCCGCCCCGATCCCGAATCGTGGCGCGAGCTCCCGCCCGTGACTTCTCCGCTGGAACAGTTCATGTACGCGGCCATTCCGGCCGTCAACGAGGGCCTCCTGCCCGAAGCCGATCGCAACAAGGGCTGCCTGGAAATCCACCACTGGGTTGAAAAAACCACGGTGGGAGGCGGTGATGTCGATGTTGGCGAATGGGTGGTGGTGGCCAGGCACAAGGTTTCACGCGGGGACTTCATCGGCCGCGACACCATCGTCCAGGGGGTGCCCACATGGAACCGGTCGATCCACGGTTCCGACTTCCTCCACGATCAATCCACCCAGGCGGGAGCCAAGGCGACGGGAGAACCCTCGGTGATGGTGAACCTCGTGGCTCGCCGCGGCACCACCCCCGTGCAGTTCATCCTCGCCGATGTCGAGGGCCCCTACTTCCTGCATGAGCGGGTCGAGAGGAAGGATGGGCGCCAAAGCACCACGCGGATCGAGGATCCCAAGCGCCCCACCCTCAATTCCAAGCAGGACCCCGACACCTGGTCGGAATCGATGATCCTCACCACCGACGGCAGGCTGCTGGGCCGCAACAGCGCCATGACCGAGATTGATCCCGAGCGGAAGGAGCGCCTCAAGTCGTATGACGCCCGGGTCTCGCAGGTGAAAAAGGAGATCGACGACATCCGCAAGTCGGGGGCGCCGGGCACCCCCGGTGGCACCAACCCGTTCGGCACCTCGGGGAACAACTGACGCCCGCCCGCGAACCGTCACCACCCCTGGCCCGCCTCGAATGGTGGGCCTTTTCCTGGACCAAGCCCACCATGATTGGAACCACCGTCCTTGCGATATGCCTGGCCTGCGGGCAGGTTGGCTGGCAAAAACCGCGCGCCTTGAGGCCGGGGGACACCATCGCGTTCGCCGCGCCGGCGGGAGCGGCCGAGGAGATGCCGGTGAAGGCGTTCGCCGCGGCACTGGAGCGGGAAGGGTTCAAGGTGCGGATACCCGATGGAATGCTCGGGCGCCGCGACCGCCACCTGGGAGGAACCGACGCCCAGCGCGCGGACGAATTCAACGCCCTTTTGCGCGATCCCGCCGTGCGCGCCATCTTTCCGGTTCGCGGCGGTTACGGCCTCACCCGCATCCTCGACCGGATCGATTACAAGGCCCTGGCCGCCGATCCGAAAATCATCACCGGCTATTCGGATCTCACGGCGCTCCATCTGGCGGCCGCGCGCAAGGCGCGGGTGATCACATTCCATTCCCCCCTTCCCATGCACAGCCTTCACAAGGGGGAGACCGAACCCCATGCCTTCGCGTACCGTTCGTTCAGGCGCATGATCCTGGCAGGGCCGGAGGCGCCGCGCGCCGGGTTGGTGGAAACGCCAAAGCCCCCGGAAAAACCAAGGTCACTGGCCCCCGGCAAGGCGCGGGGCAGGCTCATGGGCGGCAACCTCAGCCTGGTCGCGGCCACCATCGGAACTCCCTATGCCATCGAACCGGAGGGCGCCATCCTGCTTTTGGAGGATGTGAACGAAGCGCCCTACAGGGTCGACCGCATGCTGTCGCAATTGCGGCTTTCCGGGGTTCTCGACCGGATTTCGGGTGTTGTGCTCGGCAGCTTCACGACGAAGGAAGCCGATGAGCCGCCCAAGATCGAAGCCATCCTGCGCGAATACTTCGGAGGGCTGAAGGTACCGGTGCTGATGGGATTCCCTTCCGGACACGCCCCGGCGAACGCCACCCTTCCCCATGGCGGCCTCGTGGAATTGGATGCCGACGCCGCGACGCTGCGAATCATCGAAAACCCGCTTTCGCCCTGAACATTCAGCCAACTCGATCCATATCAATCGCACAGCGCGCATGGCAAAGCTTAACGATTGGGCAAACCTTGCCAATTGGCGCCAACGCATTCGACGACCTTGCCGGGAACGGCGGCACACACTGCCCATGGCAGGCGAACAATCGGCCGAAACATGGAATGCGAGGCCATGGATGGCCCAGCATGCCGGGAAGGACAGTCCATGAGAGCCAACCTCGGGTTTCTCCGTCTATCGTCGTTACCGCTTCTTTGCCTTCTTGCAAGCGGCGTGGCCATGGGCCAACCGCCCGAGGCACCCTTGGCCCCGAGGGAAAGCCCCGGCGGCTTTGAGGCCGGCGATCCGGTACTGAATGACGAGGTCATGTCCGGCATCATCCCCAAGGGTCAGGCAAGGTACCTGTTCCCGCAAGGCGACCGCCTCCATGTGCGCGGTTGGCTCGACGGCGGCCTGATGGGCAACACGGGAAACCCGGCCAGCAAGTTCAACGGCCCCTACAACGCCGTCGACCGCGCCAACGAGGCGATGTTCAACCAGGCCTACCTCATCGGGGAATTCCTGCTTCCCACCGATGGCAGCTTCGGCCTTGGCGGCCGGGTCGACCTGCTCTACGGCGAGGATTATTTCCTGGCCATGTCGCAGGGATGGGAAATTTCAACCACCGACACGGGAAACTGGAACAGCGGGGAATACTACGGACTAGCCATTCCTCAATTGTATGGAGAATTCGGCACCAGCGAATTCTCCATCAAGCTGGGCCATTTCTACACCATCGTCGGCTATGAAGGCGTCCCTTCCGTGGGCAACTTCTTCTACTCCAAGGCCTACAGCTACCAGTTCGCCGGCCCGTTCACCGAGTGGGGCGGCCTGGCATCCTGGAAACCGGGCAAGAACATCCAGGTCGACGCCGGCCTTGTCAACGGCTGGAACACGATCGTCGGCACCACCAACGCCTTGAACTTCCTCGGCAAGGTTCGCGCCCAAAACGACAAGAATTCACTGGCCGCCTCGTTCGCGATCATCACCGGCAACCAGGACTCGAATGTGGCGGACTTGCCGACGGTGGCCGACACCAACTCCAACCGCACCCGCTACAGCCTGCTCGTGGAGGTGAGGCCCACCAACCGGGTGGAGTATGTCTTCCACCAGTGGCTTGGCACCCAGGCCGACGGCGCCCCCGGTGGCGGCACGGCCCTGTGGACCGGCATCGACCAATACCTGTACTACTCGGTATCCGAAAAACTGAAGGCTGGCGCTCGCTTCGAGTGGTTCCAGGACACCGACGGCACCCGCGTGGGCCTCAACCGCCCGTCCAACCCCAACAAGCCGCCCCTGCCCGGCAACTTCTTCTCGCTGACGGTGGGCCCCAACTACCTGCCAACCGAAAACCTGCTCATCCGCCCCGAACTTCGCTGGGACTTCTACGATGGCGACGCCCTGCCCTACAACGACGGCACCAAAACCCAGCAACTCATGCTCGGCTTCAACATGATCCTGAAATTCTAGCGCAAAATCAAATTCATAGTAAAAACACAAAGGATCTCCGACTGTTGTCAAAGGCTGGCTGAGTGGGCCTGGACAACGAAATCGAGCCACTCACTCCGGTGCCACGCGCCCGCGCTTGGGCTCCTCCGATGCCGTGTTGGCTTGCGCCGGGAGTGTTGAAAAAGCAGAGGTGAACCTCGGAATGCCCCTGTATTTTCTGATCGAATCCGACTCGTGATCGCTTTGCCCCTCACTTCGTTCAGGGCTCCTAGGCATCGACTGACTTTGTTTGGCTCGCACCCCCCAGTTCCGTTTGGCGATTCAGAGCCCTGAACGGAGTGAGGGGCCCGAGTGCGAAAGTCGGCAATCTCGATCCCTCGCACTCAAAAGCACTTTCATCTACAAGCGGAAGGCATGAAATCTCCTCAAGCCATCCATGATCAGGAACCTGCTCCAAGGCGCCCGGGGAATGACTCCTTGGCCTGATCAGCGTGCCGCGACCGATACGCCCACAAGGCCCGAGTAGGCGAAGAACGAGTCGACCTGCGCGTAGTTGGCGCCGTTGAACACCTTCACCACCGGCCGGATGTTGCCCTGCATGGTTCCCGTCACGATGTCGGCCTTGCTGTCGCCCGTCAGTTCAGCCACCGACAGGTTGATCCCGCCCGTGTATCCCGCGCCATACGGGTTCAGCGCGCGCAGCAACGCGTTGTTGGCGCCACTGTACACCTTCACCGCGCCTCCCGCTCCGCCCGCCATGCCCACCACGATGTCGGCATGACCGTCACCGTTGATGTCGCCAGATCCCACGGTCATTCCCTGAGTGTAGCCCGCCGCGAACGGCTGGATCGTCGACAGCAGCGCACCCGTCGTCCCCTTGAACACCTTCACCGTCGAACGCATCCCCGTCCCCGAACCGGCAATGATGTCCGCCTTGCCGTCTCCATCCACATCTCCCGCCGCCACCGTCACCCCGCCCCGGTACTGCTGCGCGAACGGGAAGTATTTGCCCTGGAGCGCTCCTGTCACGCCGTTGTATATCCTCACCCGCGACACTTCCCCCGGACCGGCTCCCGTGATCACCTCCGCGCGCCCATCGCCATCCACATCTCCCGACGCCACCCGCACTCCTCCCGTGAAGTTCGGCGTGTACGCCGTGAACGAACTGATCAACGACAGGTCACGGCCATTGAACACCCGCACGATCGGACCGGCTCCACCCGCCACCGCCGCAATCAGGTCGGGAACTTCGTCGCCGTTCACATCACCCTGAGCCACATTCACGCCACCCTTGTACGCCGCGGCAAACGGACGGAAACTCGCCCGCGGGGGGCCGCTGGGGTCAAAAACCGTCACCCGGTTGCCCGACAACGCCCCCGCCACGATCGACGGCGGCTGAAGCACCGGAACCAGCGGCGCCACCGTGCTCACCACCGTGTACTGCCGGTAACCCGTGCTGCCGTTCGAGTCGGTCGCCTGCACCGTGAAGGTATAAGTTCCCGTCGACTGCACCACGCCCGAAAGCCGACCCGTTCCCGACAACGACAGCCCCGCAGGCAGCAACCCCGAACTCAACGCAAACACCACCGTTCCCGTGCCGCCCGACGCCGACAACTGCTGGCTCACCACCTGGGACATGCTCACATTCGGTAGCGTGGCGGGAGATACCAGCAACACACCCGGATTCGCCGGATTCACCTGGAGCGGCAGTGGGCTGGTGCCCCGTGGGCCGTTCGGCTGGCTGATGACCATGAACAACTGAAACGGGCCCGAACGGGTGGGCGTGCCGCTCAAAAGCCCGGTTGGGCTGAGGATCAATCCGGTGGGCAGCGGGGTGCTCAGCGATCTCAGGGTGAAGGCAAAAGGCTTGCTCGGATCGCCGCCAGTCACCTGAAGTTGCAGGCTGTAGGGCACGCCCACGGGAACATCCGCTCCCGTTCCTTCTCGACCGCCTGGACAAAAACCGGGTCCGCGCCCGCAAGCGGCAAGGCCCTTAGCTCGATGTACTCGTCGAAGGTCAATCCCGTACCCATGCTCTCTCCTCCTCAGTTGGAAACCATTTGTGGGCACCTTGCCCGTCTATCCCCTTATTTCCTGCCGCAGGGTCGATTCGTAAACACTTTCTGGCAAAATTCCTCTGACGGAGTCCGCTGATTGATTTCCCGTCGCTTGGCCGCTCTAATTGTTGATAAGTTCTGGCTTTCCGGCGAGGCTTGGACCATGACCACATCAACGGAGCAAAACCGAACGCCTTTGGGCTTGTTTGCCGACAAGCCTGTGCCTCGTCTCTACGACCGCATCGTCGAAGTTCTGAGGGTTCGTCACTACAGCCGCCGCACGGAAGAGGCCTATCTCCACTGGATTCGCCGATACATCGAGTTCCACGAACACCAGCATCCCCGGCAGTTGGCCGAAGGCGACGTCAACCGCTTCCTTACTCACTTGGCCGTCACTGAACACGTTGCCGCCTCGACACAGAACCAAGCTTTGTCCGCCGTTCTGTTCCTCTACGAGCATGCCCTGGAACAACCGCTCGACCGCATCCAAGGCGTCGTCCGCGCGCGTCGCCCGAAAAGACTACCGGTCGTGCTGACCATCGAGGAGGTGTCGCGGGTCATGACGCGCCTCACCGGGGACAAATGGCTGATCGCGATGCTCCTATACGGCGGCGGACTGCGACTGCTCGAAGCACTTCGCCTGCGGGTCAAGGATCTGGATTTTGAACGCGGTGAAATCACCGTTCGAGAGGGCAAGGGCGATAAAGATCGTGTCACCATGTTGCCGCAAGCGGTCATCCGCCCGTTGCAGGAGCATCTCCGGCGCGTTGAGGCAATTCACCAGCAGGACGTGGCGGACGGGCACGGTCGCGTCGAGCTACCGCATGCCTTGGCCCGGAAATATCCGAACGCCAACCGCGAGTGGCGCTGGCAGTTCGTGTTCCCGCAAGAGCATCGCTGGCGCAACCCTCAGACTGGCGAACAAGGTCGTCATCACATCGACGAATCTCTGGTTCAGAGGGCAGTGTCGGCCGCCGTCCGACAGGCAGGACTCACCAAACGGGTCACCAGCCACACATTCCGGCATTCGTTTGCTACGCACCTGCTAGCCGACGGCTACGACATTCGCACCGTGCAGGAATTGCTGGGCCATAGCGACGTTCGCACGACGATGATTTACACCCATGTTTTGAACCGAGGTGGGCGGGGAGTTCGCAGCCCCGCCGACGTTCTGGCTCGGCGGCCCCATGGGTGATAGGCTGAAACAGCCTATCACCCGCAAACTGGCGTGACAGACGCGCAAGAGACGATTATAAATCCACTTACGAAACAACAACGCCTGCATGATAGGCTGCAAAGTTGCGGCCTACAGGTAATAGGCTGATCAGCCTAAAAACAAGTTACCGCTGAAGGTTGTCGGAATGCCTGAAGACTCAAACGAAATGCAAGCGAAGATTCAAGCACTTGAGAAAGAAGTCGCATTTCTCAAACAGACTGTGCCCTTTCGTGGCGTCCGAAAGCGATCT